>NZ_JBWKPE010000001.1:0-811843 GCF_059418085.1 Pseudomonas sp. GW821-FHT09C10 | reverse complement strand
CATCCCAGGACAGCTCGATGCGGTCGTTCTGGCGGATATGTTCATACCGCTCAATCAGGCACCACACGCCAGCACCGACAATCAATCGATCGATCGTCGAACCTTCGGGCAGGCCCTCGACCGTCATGACCAGGCCGGTGTGCCAGGCGCTGCCCGGGTCGCGATCGGTGCCGCCGGGACGAGTGGTCTTGATCAGGAGGGTCTGCAGCGGCGAGGTGCTTTCCTGGAAGGTACCTGCGCGCAATACCCGGCCGTACATCGGCACTTCGCCTTCAGGTACATGCTCCTCTGGCACAAACAGCTCGTAACGGGGCAGGTCGTCGAGGACGATGTCTGCGGCCACGGCATTGAGCAGGTCATCGAGGTAGAGGGCGTAATAGTCGTACTCCGACCAGAGGCGCCACTTTTCAAAGATGAAATGCGCGTAAGGACGCACATGACGAATGCCCAGGCCGATGGGGGCGTTTTCAGGGTACAGGGAGGCGTGCAGTGAAATTGACGGGTAGGCGGAATACGGCTCGTCGAGGTTTTCGACCCGCTGGGGGCCTGTCGTCTGCACCGCGGCAGGCGTAAAGGGAACAAGCTCTTGGGCGGTCGCCGGGGTTGGGGTGTCATCCATCGAATGACACTCGCAGGCTGGATCTACGGGTCGGTCGGACATGAAAGAGACTCCTTGCTGGAGGGCGTGCGCGAGTAAAAGGACGCGTTCAGGCAAGGAAAATCAGACACCCGGTGGGGAGGGGCGTCTAGCTGTCAGAATTGACAGTGGCGACGAGTGGTTGCCGGGGTTGACCTGCAGGCGCCGATCAAGTGGGCGGTCGCGCCGGCCCTGGGACGGTTTCCATCGCTGGAGGCAGCAGGGCTTATTTGGGATACAGCGGCGGCAAGCTGGTGGTATCGGTCGTCGGGTCCTGCTCGCGCTCGGTCATCGGGATGGCTTTGACCGCACGCCACAGCTCTTCGCCCAGCCAGTATTGACCGCTCTCGCTGTAGAGCGCGCCGTTGAGCCCATCCAATGCATCCGACAGCGGCACAAACCGCGCCGCCATATCCGCCAACGTTTCCGGCTGTTGCCGCGCCCAGGCATCCAGCGCCTGGCGGGTGGCCTGGGGGTCGTTGGCCTGGGTGGCACGCTTGAGGTCGTCGAGCAGGGTGCGCGGGCTCGGGCCGGTTTGCGCGGCGCGCAGTACCGCCGGTTGCCAGCGGGCACGCCACCACAGGCCGAAGCCCAGCAGGGTGGTGCAGGCCAGGAGCAGGGTGCTGAGTTGCCACAGCCACAGGCGGCTGTCGTCCGGTGCGGTGATGATGGTCGGCGTGGCCGGCGTGTCCACCGCCAGGCTGGGGTTGTTGGCCACTTGCAGGGTGCGGGCCGGCAGGCTGGTGCGCTCCAGGTGGTCTTCGTGGGTGTTCCACCACACCACCTCGACGGCGGGCAGTTCCAGGGCGCCGACACGGTTGGGCACCAGGGCCTCACGGTCTTCGCGACTGCCGATCAGACCACGGTCACTGGTCTGGTTGCCGAGCACCGGCTGGTCCGGGTAGCGGCGCAGGCCGTTGATGTCGGTGCTGGGCAGGGCGGGCAGTTGGGCGCTGGACAGGCCCTCGGCCTTGACGGTCAGGCTGCGGGTCAGGGAGTCGCCGACTTGTACATGTTCCGGCTCCGGGTTCCAGCTCTCGGTGAGCGTAAGGCTGCGAGCCGGCAGCCAGGGGGCATCGACGGGGTACAGCGCAGGCTTGGGCTTGACCGCCAGTGGCAGCGCCGCCGAACTCACATGGATCAGCTTGCCGGGCTTGGTGCCCTGCAGCGTGTTTTCCTGGGGCGGACGCGACTCCACCAGCGTGGCGCTGAACGTCTGCGAGGGAATCTCCAGGGTGCCGCTGTGCTGCGGGTAGATCGCGTAGCGGGTTTCGATCACGCCATGGCGAATGCTGTTGATGACCTTTTCATAGGTACGCGACTCGCCCAACTGTTCGACACGGGCATCGGGGATCTGCAACGGCGTCAAGCTGCTGTCGTCATACAGCGACACCGAGTGGTACACGCGCACGGTCAACAGTGCCTGGGCCTGGACGTACACGCTGGTCTGGTCGAGGTTGGCTTCGACAAACACCGGGGCCAGTTCGGCGTTGGTGTCCTGGCTGGTGGTTTCCAGCACTTGCAGGCTGATCGGCTGGGTCGTGTACTCACCCACTTGCAGCGGCGGAATCACCACCGTGCCGTTCTGCTTGGGCAGCAGGGTAATGATCCAGCGGGTCGTCGCATGGTTATCGCCACCCAACGTCGTGAGTTGGTTGAGCTGGCGCGTGCCGCTGACTTCGAACTGAGCATCCAGGGGCGACAGGTCGGGTTTGCCGAACTGGGTGACATCGCTGGACTCCACCGTCAGTTCCACCGTTTCCCCGGAATTGAGGCGGTTGCGGTCGACGCTGGCGACCAGGCTGGCCGCCTGGGCGTGGCCTGCCGACAACGCGAGCAGAAGCAGAAGGGTGGTGCGGCGGCTCATCGAGTCTTGTCCTGATGCTGTTGCTGTTCGTACCAGAATTTGCGTCGCAGCAGTTCGCCGGGATTGTCCGGGATCTCCTGCAGCCATTGTTCCAGGGCCTGGCGGTGTTCACCGTCGAGGTTGGCGTCGGCAGCAAGCAGCGGCGGGGTGGTGGTGTGCTCATCGCCCAACTCGCTGCCTGGCACGTCGTTGCCAGCGGCTGGCGGCGGGGTGCCGGTCTGGGTATCGCTGGTGCCGGCTTCGCCCTGGCCTTTGGACGACTGCTCGCCACCTGTGGCATTTTTCCCAGTGGCGCCCGGTTGCGCAGTTTGGCCGGGTTGGGTGGTTTCGTCATCCTCGTTTTTTGCCTGCGTTTGCGGCTCGGGTTCTGTCTGTTCCTGGATCAGGGCTTCTACCAGGGCCTTGTTTTTCAGCGCCGGTTGCAGGTCGGGCTGGGCTTCCAGGGCTTGTTCGTAGGCGTCGATGGCCGCTTCGAGTTCACCGGACCTGGCCAGGGCGTTGCCGCGATTGTAGTGGGAATAGGCGTCATTGCCCTCGGCAAATCGCTTGATGGCCTCGGCATAGTTGCCGGCCGCGTACAGGGCGACGCCTTGCCACTGCGGGTCCTGGAAGTGCTCTGCGGCTTCGGCGGGGCGTTTCTGCTTGAGCAGGTATTGGCCTTGCTGGTCCGGACGCAGCCACAAATCCTGGAATTCAAACGCATAGCTGGGTTGCGGCGTGCCCAACAGCAGAAGCGGTAAAAAGAACAACCAGCCGCGCCGCCCGGCGCAGGCGGCCAGCAGTAACAGCGGCAGCAGCAGCCAGTAACCCTGGTCGGCCCAGGTGTCCAGGTGCAGCAACTGGCCGTCGTTGCGCAGGGCTTGGGGCGGATCCAGCACGCCGAGCTGGCGCAGGTCTTTATCGTCCAGGCGTGCGGCCCGGTAGCGGCCGCCCATTTCGCTGGCGAAGGCCTTGAGCGTCGGGCTGTCGAGGCGTGGTACCAGGATCGCGCCTTGTTCGTCCTTGAGGAATTCGCCGCTTTCCTGGGTCACCGGCGTGCCTTCACGGCTGCCGATGCCCAGGATCGACAGGCTCGGCGCCTGGTTGCCCTGCAGCAGCAGGCGAATGCCCTGGCGTTCCTGTTTGGACAGCGAAGAGCCGACCAGCAGCAGGCGACCCTGGCCCAGGCCGCCATGCTTGAGCAGGTCCAGGGCTTTCTCCACGGCCAGGTCGGCACGATGGCCGGACTCCGGCATGATCGAGGGGCGCAGGGCTTCGAGCAGGTTGCGGCTGGTGGCCAGGTCGTCCGACAGCGGCACCAGGGTGTGGGCGCTGCCGGCATAGACGACGATGGCGGTTTGCGCATCACTGCGCGCCTGCAACAAGTCGTAGAGTTTGCGCCGTGCCTGTTCGAGGCGGTTGGGCGGGCTGTCGGTAGCGAGCATTTCCGGGGTCAGTTCGAGCAGCACCACCAACGGGTCGGAGGGTTTCTGGCTGGTTTGTTCAACCCGTTGCCAGCTGGGACCCAGCAACGCCAGCACGGCCAACAGCCAGGCGAGGCCCAGCAACACCCACGGCGATTTGCTTTCGCGCCCGTTGCCACCGCTGAGCAGCACGGCGTGGAAGGCCGGCGGCAGGATCATCTGCCAGCGCCCGGCGCGCTTTTGCCGGTGCCACAGCTGCCACAGCAACCAGCCGAGCAGCGGCAGCAGCAACAGCCACCAGGGGCGGAACCAATGCGGCCACAGGTCGATCATCGACGCCTCCGCAGACGCAGTCGTTTAAGGCGCTGGCGCCATTCCGGATGCTGTTGCAGGAAAATCCCCTTGCTCGACAGTTTGTTGAACCCGCGTTGCAGGGCGTTGTTCGGCCAGCGTTCCTGGATCACCAGCAACATGCTCAGGATCAGCGCCAGGGCCAGCGGTCCGCTGTACAGCGCTAGCGCCGGGCGCGCCTGGGTCGGTTGTTGTTCGACAGGCTCGAGTTTGTCCAGTGTCTGCTTGATCGCTTCCAGCTCTTGGCCATCGCGGGCACGGAAGTATTGGCCGCCGGTGGCCTCGGCAATCGCCCTGAGTGCCGGCTCGTCGAGGTCCAGGCTCGGGTTGACGCCAAGGATGCCCAGGGAACCGGTTTGCTCGGGGTCGGCGCCGATGCCGATGGGGTAGATCTTCACCCCTTCTTCGGCCGCCAGGCGCGCGGCGGTCAGTGGGTTGATCTGCCCGGCGTTGTTGGCGCCATCGGTAACCAGGATCAATACGCGGCTTTGCGCAGGCCGCTGGCGCAGGCGTTTCAGCGCCAGGCCTATGGCATCGCCAATGGCGGTGTTCTTGCCGGCGATGCCGATGCGCGCTTCATCCAGCCAGGTGCGCACGGTGCGGCGGTCAAAGGTCAGCGGCGCCTGGAGGTAGGCCTGGCTGCCGAACAGGATCAGGCCCACGCGGTCGCCTTCGCGGCCTTCAAGGAAGTCGCCGAGCAGGTGCTTGACCAGGTTCAGGCGGCTGACGTCTTCGTCCTGCCAGTGCATGTCGGGGAAGTCCATGGAGCCGGACACGTCCACCGCCACCAGCAAATCGCGGCCGCTGGCGGCAATCGGCAGTGGTTCGCCCAGCCATTCCGGGCGCGCAGCGGCGCTCAGCAGCAGCAGCCACAGCACCACGAAGGGCGCCTGTTGGCGCCAGCCCGGCAGGTTCACCCGCGCGCGGCGGCGGGCCAGGCTTTCGAGATCGCCGAGGTAGCTGACTTTAAGGGCGGGCTCGCCGCTGTCGGCCGCCGGCAGGATGAACCGCATCACCCAGGGCAAGGGCAACAGGACGAAGATCCATGGCCAGGCGAACTCAAACATGTTTGCGAATCCAGGTGTCGACCGCTTGGGTCAGGCCGGCGATGGCCTTGTCGTCGAGTTTGCATTCGGGTTTGTAGGCACCCTCCACCAGCACCATCCAGCGCGTGAGGCCGGCGGCCGGGCAACGGTTGTCGAGGAATGCCAGCCATTTGCGGCCATTGAGGGTATGGCTCTGGCTATAGGGATAGTCGTTGCGGCACAGGCGCTTGAGCAGGCCATTGAGCTGTTGCAGCCAGGCACCGGCGGGCGCGCCATCGTAGGGTTTGGGCATCAGCGCCAATTCCGCCAGGGCGGCGATGCGCAGCGGGTCCAGCGGTTGTTCGGCGCGGGCCAGGGGGCGTCGAGTCGGCAAGAAGCGGCGCAGCGACCACAACCCCCAACCCAGCAACGGGATGACCAGCAGCAACAGCCACCAGCCCGGCGCGGGCGGCCAGAAGCCGATGGGCGGCGGGGCGATCAGCGGTTGCAGTTGGTCGAGGCTGCTCATTGCTTTTTAACCGGGCGTTGCGGGTTGAGGTATTCGCGCAGTTGTTCGACCATTTCGCTCTGGGTGCTCAGGGGCATCAGCAGGATCCGCAGTTTCTGCGCGAGCAGTTCCCAGCGGGCGATGCGCGCTTCGGCCTGGGCCTTGTAGGCCTGGCGCAAATCGAAGTTCAGGGTATCCAGTTCCAATTGCGCCCCGCGTTGCGCAAAACGCAGCAACCCTGCGGCGGGGAGGGCGTGGTCCAGCGGGTCGGAGATCGGCAACAGCAGCAAGTCGCAATGGCGTGACAGCAGGCTCAATTGCTGCTCGGCGCCCTCGGTGAGGGCACGTTCGTCGCAGATCACGATTACCAGGCTGCCGGGACGCAGCACTTCGCGGCCACGGCGCAGGGCCATGCCCAGGGCGTCGGCCTCCGGGCGGCTTTCGGTGTCCAGGCTCTGGTTGACGCGCACCAGGCGGTTGAGCAATTGCAGCAGGCTTTGCTTGCTGCGGCGCGGCTTGATTTCGTAGTGCTCGTTGTCGCCGAACACCAGCCCGCCGACGCGGTCGTTGTGCCCCAACGCGGCCCAGCCGATCAGGCTGGCGGCTTGAGCGGCGAGCACCGACTTGAACATCTGCCCCGAGCCGAAAAACAGCCGGCAGCTTTGCTCCACCATGATGAAAATCGGGCGTTCGCGTTCTTCGTGGAACAGCTTGGTGTGCGGCTCCTGGGTGCGCGCGGTGACGCGCCAGTCGATGGTGCGCACGTCGTCGCCGGCCTGGTACACGCGCACCTGGTCGAAGTCGACACCGCGCCCGCGCAGCTTGGAGTGGTGCAGGCCGATCAGCGGGCTGCGCTGGCTTGGCGTGGAAAACAGCTGCACTTCGCGCACGCGGTGGCGCATCTCGATCAGCTCGCTGAGCGTGACGCGCACCCCATCGCTTGCGTTCATCGACTTCAAGCGACGGCAACGACGTCGAGAATGCGTTGCACCACACGGTCCTGGTCAATCCCGGCCGCTTCGGCTTCGAACGACAGGATGATGCGATGACGCAGCACGTCGAACAGCACCGCCTGGATGTCTTCCGGGCTGACAAAGTCGCGACCGGCCAGCCACGCATGGGCGCGTGCGCAGCGATCGAGGGCGATGGAGCCACGGGGGCTGGCACCGTAGGCGATCCACTCGGCCATTTCCGGGTCGAACTTGGCCGGGGTGCGCGTGGCCATGACCAGTTGCACCAGGTATTCCTCCACCGCATCGGCCATGTACAGGCCGAGGATTTCCTTGCGCGCGGCAAAGATCGCCTGCTGGCTGACGCGGCGCTCGGGCTTGGTTTCGCCATTGAGGGCTTCGCCACGGGCCTGTTGCAGGATGCGCCGTTCGACGGCGGCGTCGGGGAAACCGATCTTGACGTGCATCAGGAAACGGTCGAGCTGGGCCTCGGGCAGCGGGTAGGTGCCTTCCTGCTCGATGGGGTTTTGCGTGGCCATCACCAGAAACAGCGGGGACAGGTCGTATGTACTGCGCCCGACGCTGACCTGGCGCTCGGCCATGGCCTCCAACAGCGCCGATTGCACCTTGGCCGGGGCGCGGTTGATCTCGTCCGCCAGCACCAGGTTGTGGAAGATCGGCCCTTGCTGGAACACGAAACTGCCGGTTTCCGGGCGATAGATCTCGGTGCCGGTGATGTCGGCGGGCAACAGGTCGGGGGTGAACTGGATACGATGGAACTGCGCTTCGATACCTTCGGCCAGCTCTTTGATCGCCTTGGTCTTGGCCAGGCCCGGCGCGCCTTCCACCAGCATATGGCCGTCGGCGAGCAGGGCGATCAGCAGGCGATCGATGAGTTTTTCCTGGCCGAGAATCTGCGTAGAAAGAAAGGTTCGCAGCGCGAGCAGCGCTTCACGATGTTCCATCGATGACGGTTCCTGGAGAGATGAGCCTGTGCGTCATGTAACAAACGACAGCCTGGGGCGCCTACTTTAATGCATGGCGGGGGGTGGCGACTAACGGCACACGGGGTATTTTTAGCAAAACTTGTAGGAAAATTGTGTGAGAGGCCCAAAGGGCGGCGAGCAGGCGTGCCCGCTCACCGCCTTTGCTTCAACGGCAGGGCACCCCGGTATGCCAAGGCTGGCTGTGCTCGGCAGAGTTGAGATCCGGGCGTTTGTCGCGGCTGTAGAAGTTCTGTTTGTAGACCCTGCCGTTGTACGACACCGACTCTGCGTAGGTCGAATACACCTTGGTGGGCGACCACGCCGGAATATCGCCACAACTGCCCGAAGGTGGCGGGGCCTTGACGGTGATCGGTTTTTCCAGTCGCAGCGTACCGCCGCGCCCGTCACTGACCACGACACTGACGGTAACGCGGGTATCGCCGCTGACGGCAGGGGCGGTGAGGGTGATGCTGCGGGTATTGCCGATGGTGCCGGTGAAGCCGGCCGGGCGCGTCCAGGTGTAGCTCATCGGGTCGCCGTCAGGGTCGCTGACGTTGGCTATGAAGGTCACGGCCTTGCCCGAATCGACCGTTTCGCTGCCCTGCAGGCTGCCGACGGGTGGACGGTTGGCGGGGGTGCCGGCGGTCACCGTGAGGGTGTGGCTGGCCGTCGCGCGGCGATCGCGTTCATCGGTGACGGTCAGAGTGATGACGCGTGTTCCCGCCGTATTCGGAGCAATAAAGCTGCTGGATGCTTGCGCCGAAGAGTCCGGGTTGAAGCCAGTGGCCGCCCAGGCGAAGCGCAAGCCTTGGCCCGTGGAGGAGGCCCCCGACAACAGCACCGCCTTGCCGGCTTCAACACTGGAAGGGCCGGTGATCCTGGCGACCGGCAGCCCGCTGCCGCAGGTGCCCAGGCGCCGCCAGGGCTTGGCGGAGCCGGTTTCAACAAAGTTCAGATCGGGGCGAGCGTTTTGCGTCCAGTGCGCCACTTGGTAGTTGTAACCGCTGTAGGAGACTTTTTCGCCGACCACGGCATACACCTTGCTCGCAATCCAGGGGGCGGCGCAGTCGCCGACCGGAGGCGCGTCAGGGGCCTTGATGGTCATGTTTTCCCTCAGGTTGAGGGTGTGGGTGCCGTCGGAGACCGCCACGGAAATCGAGGTCGGGGTATCGGCGGTTACGGGCGGGGCGGTCAATGACAAGGTCGGCCCATCCCCGTCCGGAGGGGTAAACCCGTCGGCATTCCAGCGATAGATCAACGGTTTTTGCGTGGGCGATTCAGCATAGACATGGCCGTTGAACGTCTCTCCCGATTTGGCTTGCTCGGGGATGGCCAGCCGGCCCGTGGGCGGTTGGCCGACGCCGTCGGCAAGCAGTTTGCGGATGGCGGCCTCCAGGTCCGGCTGCACGCCAATCTCGGTGCGGTTGCCGTTGGCTTGTGGATAGCCGGTTTCTACCAGGATTCTGCGCAGCTCCTTGGGTGCGAGGTTGCCCAGGCCATTGGCCCGCGCCACACCTTGCAGCGATGCCATCACCCCGGCAATGATCGGGTTGGCGGACGAGGTGCCGCTGTAGGTGTGGGTATAGGCGCTGGTGGGGTTGGCGGTGCTCCAGGTCGTCGTGGTGACGGAGCCGCCCCAACTGAACAGGTCGACGCGTCGGCCATATTGGGAGAAATAGGCTCTCAGGCCGGTGGTGGGTGTGACGGCGCCAGCATAAATGCTGCCGGAATCGAATTTATTGCGATCAAAGTAGCCGTTGAAGTAGGGGTGATCCAGATTGATATTGCCGTTTGCCGCAGCCAGTACGACATGCACACCTTTTTCCATCGTCATGTAGGTGATGATGTCCCGTACTGTGGGGTTGTACTCGATGGGCATAAAGCAGCTCTGGGTGCACACGGCTGCTGGAAAGGACGTGTAAGCCAGATGCACGCCTAATTGCACCACATCGCCGGGGCTCAGCAGTTCTGCGGTCTGCATCAGGCGGCTGGTGCCATATTGCGAATAGCCCAGTTGTGCATGGGGCACGATGCCGGTGGTGCCGAAGCCGTTTTCCCTGGAGCCGATGGTGCCGACGCTGGCCGTGTCGTGGTGGCCGGTGAGAGCCCCTGCATCGACTTCCAGGAAAGGTTTGAGCAGGTCCACGTGGTTGTAGGCCCAATGATCTATTTCCGCAGAGACCACCCGCATGTTCTGGCCTTTGCCACCGGGAACCTTCCAGGCCTGCACGGCATTCACGCCGCCGATCTTGTAGGGCGGCACGGCTTGTCGGCCGAGCAGGTAGTGCTGGCGTCCGGTATGGTCCGGTATGCTGCCGCGCGCACTGCCCGGGATGGGGTCGGCCTTGTCCTCGTGCATGCCCTCCACCACGGGTTCAAAGTCGACGTCTTCTATGGCGGGGTCTTGCTTGAGTTGCTGGCGCAGTGCGTCAGCCTGCCTGTGGCTCAAGTGGCGCGTGTCGACGATGTAGTAGCGGTCCAGCCGATGCCTGCGCAGGGCTTCTGCATCCGCCAGCGTGCGGGTCTTGCTCGGCGTTACCAGCGGCTTGATGTTGGGCACGCGGTGCTGGAAGGTGCTGGAGGGGTCGACGAGGTCCTGAAGATTTCGCGACCTGGATCCGTCGTCTTTGATCAGCAGGATCAAGTGTGAATAGTCAGTGTTGGCTGCGGATGCCGCCAGCGCTGATGAAACCGTAGCCAAAAGGCCAATGGCCAGAAACTTGCTGAGGGATTTCATCAAGGCACCCGTGCAGTCACCGTTGCTTTGCTCAGCTAAGACCGGAAACACGGGGCCGGGTACTGTTAGAAATAACAGTACCGACCAACGGTCGAGTGCATCGGTGAAGGCTGCGCCAGTGCGATTCAGGCGCGGATGTAGGTGCCGGTGCCCTTGAGAATGTTCTGCAGGGTTTGTTCCACTTCTGCCATCTCCGCTGCGGCGGTGGCGTGGGTTATCTCCAATTGGTCCTTGCCGCCCAGTGCATCGGCATCGCCCGCCGCCAGCTCTACCCGCAATGTCGTGTCGCTGAGGGTGACTTTCAGCCCGTCCAGGGTCGACGGCTCGTAGTCCCAGGTCAGCTCCACTTCGTCTTCGTCGGGGTAGCGGGTGAGCATGAACATCTCGCCGTTCCTGCCGTGGCAGCAGAGCATGGCCATGTTGTCTTCTTCGTCGTCGCACGGGGTGGCCATCAGGGCGTCGGTTTTCAGTTGCAGCATGGGGAATCCTGTCTGGGGTAGGGCGTTGCGTAGGCAATTGTGCCATTGCGGCGAATTTTGTGCTGCTTCCTGTGTCAGACCCAGCGCATGACCTGACGGGCAATACCAGTCATTTTCGGTACTCCGGGGCGGGAAAGTAGCCGGTTTTTCCACCGGGAATTCCGGGTTGCCCAAGTCGCAACCCCAAGCCTGCGTACCGATGACCGAATATGTCGCAGCACCGCAAGCACCCGGCTTCCCACACTCGTTAAGCTGCGCAACGGATGTGCACGTGCCAGGCGCCTGACCTGCCCGTCGTACCGTCACCCGGCAAGGTGCGCATCTTATGGAAGTTGTATGTGACCTCATTGTCTTGTCCAGCTTCACCCACCTGTCACTCTGATTCGTTTATGGTGCTTAACTCGTTACCTGCGAACAGAGCTGACGGTCTCCCCACCAGGGGATAACACGCGACGCTTCCATCAATAACAAGCCCAAGCGGAGTACCACAGATGGCGTTCTTCACCGCAGCCAGCAAGGCCGACTTCCAGCATCAACTGCAAGCGGCACTGGCGCAGCACATCAGTGAACAGGCACTGCCACAAGTGGCGCTGTTCGCTGAACAATTCTTCGGCATCATTTCCCTCGACGAACTGACCCAGCGTCGCCTTTCCGACCTGGCCGGTTGCACCCTGTCCGCCTGGCGCCTGCTTGAGCGCTTTGATCACACCCAACCGCAAGTGCGGGTCTACAACCCCGATTACGAACGTCATGGCTGGCAATCGACCCACACCGCGGTCGAAGTGCTGCACCATGACCTGCCATTCCTGGTGGACTCGGTACGCACCGAGCTGAACCGCCGTGGCTACAGTATCCACACCCTGCAGACCACCGTGCTCAGCGTGCGCCGTGGCAGCAAGGGCGAGTTGCTGGAAATCCTGCCCAAGGGCACCCAGGGCGAAGGCATCGAGCAAGAATCGCTGATGTACCTGGAAATCGACCGCTGCGCCAATGCCGCCGAACTCAACGTGCTGAGCAAAGAGCTTGAGCAGGTGCTGGGCGAAGTGCGCGTGGCCGTGGCCGATTTCGAACCGATGAAGGCCAAGGTCCAGGAGCTGCTCGACGGTATCGACGCCAGCCCGTTCGGCATCGACGGCGAAGAAAAAGCCGAGATCAAGAACTTCCTGGAATGGCTGGTGGGCAACCACTTCACCTTCCTCGGCTATGAAGAGTTTGTGGTACGTGACGAGGCGGACGGTGGTCATATCGAATATGACGCCGGCTCGTTCCTCGGTCTGACCAAGCTGCTGCGCGCCGGCCTCACTGCCGACGACCTGCGCATCGAAGACTACGCCGTGTCGTACCTGCGCGAGCCGACCGTGCTGTCGTTCGCCAAGGCCGCGCACCCGAGCCGTGTACACCGCCCGGCTTACCCGGACTACGTGTCGATCCGCCAGATCGATGCCGACGGCAAGGTGATCAAGGAGTGCCGCTTCATGGGCCTCTACACCTCGTCGGTGTACGGCGAAAGCGTGCGCGTGATCCCGTATATCCGCCGCAAGGTCGCAGAAATCGAACGCCGCTCGGGCTTCCAGGCCAAGGCGCACCTGGGCAAGGAGCTTGCCCAGGTGGTTGAAGTGCTGCCCCGTGACGACCTGTTCCAGACCCCGGTCGACGAGCTGTTCAGCACCGTGATGTCGATCGTGCAGATCCAGGAACGCAACAAGATCCGCGTGTTCCTGCGCAAAGACCCGTACGGTCGTTTCTGCTACTGCCTGGCCTACGTGCCGCGCGACATCTATTCCACCGAAGTGCGCCAGAAGATCCAGCAAGTGCTGATGGATCGCCTGAAAGCTTCGGACTGCGAGTTCTGGACCTTCTTCTCCGAATCCGTGCTGGCGCGCGTGCAACTGATTCTGCGGGTCGACCCGAAGAACCGCCTGGACATCGACCCGCTGCAACTGGAAAAAGAAGTGGTGCAGGCCTGCCGCAGCTGGCAGGACGACTACTCCAGCCTCGTTGTGGAAAGCTTCGGCGAAGCCCACGGCACCAACGTGCTGGCGGACTTCCCGAAAGGCTTCCCGGCCGGCTACCGCGAGCGTTTCGCTGCGCATTCGGCCGTGGTCGACATGCAGCACCTGCTCAGTCTCACCGAAGCCAACCCGCTGGTGATGAGCTTCTATCAGCCCCTGGGCCAGGTCTCCGGCCAACGCGAGCTGCATTGCAAGCTGTATCACGCCGATACCCCACTGGCACTGTCCGACGTGCTGCCGATCCTGGAAAACCTCGGCCTGCGCGTGCTGGGTGAGTTCCCGTACCGCCTGCGTCATGCCAACGGCCGCGAGTTCTGGATCCATGATTTTGCGTTCATCGCCGCCGAAGGCGTGAACCTGGACATCCAGCAGCTCAACGACACCCTGCAGGATGCGTTCGTGCATATCGTGCATGGCGACGCCGAGAACGATGCGTTCAACCGCCTGGTACTTACCGCCGGCCTGCCATGGCGCGACGTCGCGCTGCTGCGTGCCTACGCCCGTTACCTGAAGCAGATCCGCCTGGGCTTCGACCTCGGCTACATCGCCAGCACCCTGAACAACCACACCGACATCGCCCGCGAGTTGACCCGGTTGTTCAAGACCCGCTTCTACCTGGCGCGCAAGCTCACTGCCGATGACCTGGAAGACAAGCAGCAACGCCTGGAACAAGCGATCCTCACGGCCCTGGACGACGTCCAGGTGCTCAACGAAGACCGCATCCTGCGGCGCTACCTGGACCTGATCAAGGCCACCCTGCGCACCAACTTCTACCAGACCGACGCAAACGGCCAGAACAAGTCGTACTTCAGCTTCAAGTTCGACCCGCGCGCGATCCCCGAGCTGCCCAAGCCGGTGCCGAAGTTTGAAATCTTCGTCTACTCGCCCCGCGTCGAAGGCGTGCACCTGCGCTTTGGCAACGTGGCCCGTGGCGGCCTGCGCTGGTCCGACCGTGAAGAAGACTTCCGTACCGAAGTGCTCGGCCTGGTAAAAGCCCAGCAAGTGAAGAACTCGGTGATCGTGCCGGTGGGTGCGAAGGGCGGCTTCCTGCCGCGTCGCCTGCCACTGGGCGGCAGCCGCGACGAGATCGCGGCCGAGGGCATCGCCTGCTACCGCATCTTCATCTCCGGCCTGTTGGACATCACCGACAACCTCAAGGACGGCGCCCTGGTGCCGCCGGCCAACGTCGTGCGTCATGACGACGATGACCCGTACCTGGTGGTAGCCGCGGACAAGGGCACCGCGACCTTCTCCGACATCGCCAACGGCATCGCCATCGACTACGGCTTCTGGCTGGGCGACGCGTTCGCCTCCGGTGGTTCCGCCGGTTACGACCACAAGAAAATGGGCATCACCGCCAAGGGCGCTTGGGTCGGTGTGCAGCGTCACTTCCGTGAGCGCGGCATCAATGTGCAGGAAGACAGCATCACCGTGGTGGGCGTCGGTGATATGGCCGGTGACGTGTTCGGTAACGGCCTGTTGATGTCCGACAAGCTGCAACTGGTCGCGGCCTTCAACCACCTGCATATCTTCATCGACCCGAACCCGAACCCGGCCACCAGCTTCGTCGAGCGCCAGCGCATGTTCGAGCTGCCGCGTTCGGCTTGGACCGACTACGACACCAGCATCATGTCCGAAGGCGGCGGTATCTTCTCGCGCAGCGCGAAGAGCATTGCTATCTCGCCACAGATGAAGGAACGCTTCGACATTTCGGCCGACAAGCTGACTCCGACCGAACTGCTGAACGCCTTGCTCAAGGCACCGGTGGACCTGTTGTGGAACGGCGGTATCGGCACCTACGTCAAGGCCAGCACCGAAAGCCACGCCGATGTAGGCGACAAGGCCAACGACGCGCTGCGCGTCAACGGCAACGAGCTGCGCTGCAAGGTGGTGGGCGAGGGCGGTAACCTCGGCATGACCCAGCTGGGCCGTGTGGAGTTCGGCCTCAATGGCGGCGGCTCCAACACCGACTTCATCGACAACGCCGGTGGTGTGGACTGCTCCGACCACGAAGTGAACATCAAGATCCTGCTCAACGAAGTGGTGCAGGCCGGCGATATGACCGACAAGCAACGCAACCAGTTGCTGGCGAGCATGACCGACGAAGTCGGCAGCCTGGTGTTGGGCAACAACTACAAGCAGACCCAGGCCCTGTCCCTGGCTGCGCGCCGTGCCTACGAGCGTGCCGCCGAGTACAAGCGCCTGATGAGCGACCTGGAAGGCCGTGGCAAGCTGGACCGCGCCATCGAGTACCTGCCGACCGAAGAGCAGCTCACCGAGCGCGCTTCCACCGGTAAGGGCCTGACCCGTCCGGAGCTGTCGGTGCTGATCTCCTACAGCAAGATCGACCTCAAGGAAGCGCTGCTCAAGTCGCTGGTACCGGATGACGACTACCTGACCCGCGACATGGAGACCGCGTTCCCACCGAGCCTGGTGGCCAAGTTCGGCGAAGCCATGCGTCGCCACCGTCTGAAGCGCGAGATCGTCAGCACCCAGATCGCCAACGACCTGGTCAACCACATGGGCATCACCTTTGTGCAGCGACTCAAGGAGTCGACCGGCATGAGCCCGGCGAACGTGGCCGGCGCCTATGTGATCGTGCGCGACATCTTCCACCTCCCGCACTGGTTCCGCCAGATCGAAGCCCTGGACCACCAGGTCTCCGCTGACGTGCAATTGCAGTTGATGGATGAGCTGATGCGCCTGGGCCGTCGTGCCACGCGCTGGTTCCTGCGCAGCCGTCGCAACGAGCAGGACGCCGGCCGTGACACCGCGCACTTCGGTCCGCACCTGGCCGCGCTGGGCCTCAAGCTCGACGAACTGCTGGAAGGTCCGACCCGCGAAGGCTGGCAGACCCGCTACCAGGCCTACACCGAAGCCGGCGTGCCGGAGTTGCTGGCGCGCATGGTTGCAGGCACGACCCACCTGTACACCTTGCTGCCGATCATCGAAGCCGCTGATGTGACCGGGCATGACGCCGCCGAAGTGGCCAAGGCCTACTTCGCCGTCGGCAGCGCCCTGGACCTGCCGTGGTACCTGCAGCAGATCAGCGATCTGCCCGTGGCCAACAACTGGCAGGCCCAGGCCCGCGAAGCGTTCCGCGACGATGTGGACTGGCAGCAGCGGGCGATCACCATTTCCGTCCTGCAAATGGCCGACGCGCCACAGGACATGGAAGCCCGCGTGGCCCTGTGGCTTGAGCAGCACAAGGACATGGCTGATCGTTGGGTCGCAATGATGGTGGAAATCCGTGCTGCGGTCGGCACGGACTACGCCATGTACGCGGTGGCAAACCGTGAACTGCTGGACCTGGCGTTGAGTGGTCAGTCGGTGCTGCAACCGGCTTGATGCCTGGGTGAAACCAATGTGGGAGGGGGCTTGCCCCCGATAGCGGTGGGTCAGTCATGTATGTGTTGACTGACACTCTGCTATCGGGGGCAAGTCGAATCGTCGCACCGCCCCTCCCACATTTGGATCTTTATTTATCTGGTGGTCAGTGGTGTTTGAGTAATTTGCTTTCCAGGTGATCCAGGTGTTGGGTCATCAGGGTCACTGCGGTGCTTGAGTCGCGTTGCTCAATCGCATCCACAATCGCCACATGCTCCTGCCACGCGCAATACGTGCAGGCTTTCGCTTCGTATTGGGCAATGATCAGCGACGTCAACGGCACCAGGCTGTTGAGAAACTGCGCCAATGGCGCGTTGCCCGCCATCTGCGCCAATTGCAGGTGAAACTCCCCGGACAACCGAATCGCCGGCCCACGCTGGTTGCGTTCCCTACCGTCGCGTTCCCGTGCTATCAGCTCGCGCAGCTGGCGTATCTGCGTGGGCGTGGCCTGGGCGCAGGCCAATTGCACCACTGTGATTTCGGTCATGCGCCGCGCTTCGAGAATCTGCCGCGTCTGCTGGGCATCCGGCGCCGCGACCTGGGCACGCTGGTTGGGGCGCAGGATGACCACTTGCTGGTGGGACAGCTTGGCCAGCACCCGACGAATCACGCTGCGGCTGACGCCAAAGGTTTCGCCCAGGCCTTCTTCGGTAAAGCGGCTGGACGGGGCGATGCGCTGTTCGAGGATGGCGTCGAACAACCGTGGGTAGATGTCGTCCACCGAAGGCTTTTTACCGGCCACCAGGCGCAGGGCAGGAATGATCGGATCGCGTTGCAGGGCGTGGGCGGTCATGGCCTGTCTCCAAAAAATCAGTTGCCGAGATGGTCGTCCGGAATGTTCAAGTGAATGCCCATGCGCAGGCCTTCCTGGAGGATGTGCCGACGCATCTCGGCACTGGCCAGGGCGCTGTTCTTGTTGCGGATGGCGCGTACCACCGCTTCATTTTCCTGCAGGCGTTCCGCCAGGTGCTCGGGGGAATTGCGCAGTACCTGGGCGCTTTGCTTGAGGGCGGTGCTGGTTTGCTGCACCACGTTCTGGAAGATCGGGTTGGCGGTGAGCGCGAACAGTTCTTCGTGAAAATCGAGGTAGGCGTTCATGCCGGCTTCGGCGTCACCGGCATCCAGGGCTTCGCGCATGTCCATCAGGGTCAGGCGCAATTGGCCGACTTCCTTGCTGCTGATGGACTGGGCTACCAGGCCGACGATAAAGGGTTCGAGGGTGTAGCGCAGTTGCAGGATGTCTTCGAGGCTGGCATCGGCCACGGCGTCGCTCGATTGTGGTTCGCTGACGCTGGTTTCCAGCACGACCACACCTTTACCGGGCATGGAGCGCACCAGGCCGAGGGTTTCGAGCACGATCACCGCTTCGCGCAGGCTGGGGCGGCTGATGCCCAGCTGTTCGGCCAGTTCGCGCTGGCCCGGGAGCATTTCGCCCCGGCGCCACTGACCTTGCTTGAGTGCGGCGCGGAGTTTTTCTACGACTGAATTGACGACGGTTGAGGTGCTGATCACGTCGATGGTTCCTTGATGGGGCGAATCCAGTGTGGGAGGGGGATTGCCCCCGATAGCGGTGGATCAGTTACAGATAGATCAACTGACCGTCCTCATCGAGGGCAAGCCCCCTCCCACATTAGCCAGTGTTGCCCATGAGACAGCGTTAGAATTCCTGGTGGACCGGCACTACCGGCTTCCTGGCCTGGAAGGCATAGCCTTGCTGGCCGTCGAGCACCTTGTTGGCGCGTTGGATATCGATGTCTTTTTCCCAGCGGGCGATGGCCACGGTGGCGACGCAGTTGCCGATCAGGTTGGTCAAGGCGCGACCGATGCCCATGAACCAGTCCACCGCTAACACCAGCACCAGGCCAACCACTGGAATCGCCGGGATTGCCGTGAGCGTTGCCGCCAGGATCACCAGGGCCGAGCCGGGAATCCCGTGGGCGCCCTTGGAGGTGATCAGCGACACCAGCAGGATGGTCAGCAGATCGGTCATCGACAGTGGCGTGCCGGTGGCATTGGCGATAAACACGATGGCCAGGGTCAGGTAGATCGAGAAACCGTCGAGGTTGAACGAGTACCCGGTGGGAATCACCAGGCCGACGGTGGAGCTGCCGATGCCCAGGTGTTCGAGTTTGCGCATGACCTGCGGCAGCACCGCGTCGGAGGAGGCGGTGCCCATCACGATCAGCAGTTCTTCACGCAGGTACTTGAGCAGCGGCAGCATGCGCAGGCCCGACAGGCGCATTACCACGCCGAGGATCAGCGCGACGAAGGCAAGGCAGGTCAGGTAGAACAGGCCTACCAGGCTGCCCAGGTGTTGCAGGGAGTCCAGCCCGTAGGTGCTGGTGGTGAAGGCGATCGCACCAAACACGCCGATGGGCGCCAGGCGCACGATCATGCCCATGATGCGGAAAATCACATGGCTCAGCTCATTGATCAGCCGAGTGATACCGGAGGCCGCTTCGCCCACCAGGTTCAAGGCGCTGCCGAACAGCACCGAAAACAGCAGTACTTGCAGGACATTGTTGTCGGCAAAGGCGCCGATCACCGAGTTGGGGATCAGGTCCATCAGGAACTGGCTGGTGCCCTTGATGTGCTGGCCCTTGTCGGCCAGTTCATTGAGACCGGCGGAGGAGAGCTGTTCCAGATGGATATTGGCGCCGGTGCCGATCCCGGTGCTGAAGGCCATGACCAGGCCGATCACCAGGGCGATGGTGGTGAGCACTTCAAAGTAGATCACCGACTTGAGGCCGATGCGCCCGACCTTCTTCAAATCGCCGGCCCCGGAAATACCACTGACCACCACGCAGAACACGATCAGGCCGATCAGCATCTTGATCAGCTTGATAAAGCCGTCACCCAGGGGTTTGAGTTGCGAGGAGAATTCGGGAAGGGCCAGGCCGCACACAATGCCGAGCATCAGGCCAATCACGACTTGCAGGAAAATCGAACGCGAGCACCATCTGAGCATGGGAGGGATCTCTATTCGGTGCCCTGGTGGTTCCAGGGCTTAATTGTTGTGGTCATACCGGTAAGTCCAGTGCGTCGCCAGTCTAGGCCAGGTATTTTTGAAATCACAAGTAAAAAATCGGCGGTTGGCAGGTCCCGGTCTGACCAGTTGGTCGCGAAGGTTGATGCTTGAGCGGTTGGCGGGGCGCAAATTTTTTCGCTTATCATCCGCCGCCTGGCACATGAGGTGATGGATGGACAAACCAGGACTGACCACTGACGACACCGGGCTGACCCACTGCGCCTGGCGTTCGACCGCGCCGGAATACCCCCGTTATCACGACCACGAATGGGGGGTACCGGTGGCGGATGATGTTCAGCTGTACGAGAAGATCTGCCTGGAAGGCTTCCAGGCCGGCATGGCCTGGATCACCATCCTGCGCAAGCGCGAGCCGTTCAGGGCGGCATTCGACGGTTTTGATTTTCGCCGGGTGGCGCAGTACGGCGAGGCGGATATCGCGCGGTTGATGCAGGACCCGGGCATCGTGCGTAATCGGGCGAAGATCGTTTCCACCATCAACAACGCCCGCCGGGCGTGTGAGCTGGTGGCTGAAACCGGCTCGCTGGCGCAGTGGTTGTGGGCGTTCGAACCCGGCCCTGAAGAGCGCCCGGCAGTGGTGGACCTGGCTTACTGGACGGGCAATCCCACCTCGCCGGCCTCGGTGCGCCTGTCCAAGGCCTTGAAGAAACGCGGCTGGACGTTCGTGGGGCCGACCACGATGTATGCGCTGATGCAGGCGATGGGGATGGTCAATGATCACCTTGATGGGTGCGTGTGCCGCCCGAAGATCGAAGAACTGCGCCGCCAGTTCAAGCGCCCGTGAGCCGCTGACGGTGGGAGGGGGCTTCACCCATGCTGCTGATTGGTGATGAGGCCAATCCCATCAATGGTCGAACGCAAGCCGGCTCGCCAGGTTTGCCGAGGCCAGCTCGATAAAGCCTTGCAGGACCGGCAGCCCGAAGTGTGCGTTGAGCGGTTCGGCACCGGCCCAGCAGCCATTGACGGTCCAGAGGTCGGGGTCCACCGGGCTGCGCTGTACGGCGTATTCGAGGCAGCCTGGGGTGGTGCGCACGAGCTCGGCGATCTGTCGCAGGCGCTCGCCCAATTCCCTGGAGCGCCCGGCAGCCGCGCGGACGTGAACAGTGTTGAAGGCACGGTCGGGCATGGCGATGGTCTCCTAGGTCAGGTGTCAGCGCACAGGCTAGAGCCTCGACGCGCCAGGACCAATGACCAATCCTTCGGAAAACCCCCTAGCCAATCTGCTGGAGAATATCGCGCACCTTGTCCAGCGCCGGGTCGATGTCGAGGGTCTCGATGGCCCCAAACCCGATGATCAGGCCTGGGCGCACCGGCGTGTCGTGGAAGAACACATCCAGCGGGTACAGGCCGACTTCCACCTGGCGTGCCAATTCCATCAGCAACGGGATATTCACCGGTACTTTGCACAACGCCGCCATATGGAACCCGGCGACGGTGGGCACCGCTTCGAACCACGGCGACAGGTCGCCCGCCAGGCGCTGCAAAATGCGCTCGCGGCGCCCGGCGTACACGGTGTGGCAGCGGCGAATATGCTTGAGCAAATAACCTTCGCTGATGAACTTGGCCAGCGCCCATTGCGGCAACGTGGAGCTGTGCTGGTCGGTCAATTGCTTGGCCTTGAGCACCGCGCCGTAGATCGCCGGCGGCAGCACCGCATAGCCCAGGCGAAGTTCGGGCAACAGGGTCTTGGAGAACGTCCCGACGTAGGTGACCACGCCACGGCTGTCCATGCTTTGTAGGGAATCCGTGGGCCGGCCTTCGTAGCGGAACTCGCTGTCGTAGTCGTCCTCGATGATGATCGCACCCAGCTCGAAGGCCCGCGCCAGCAGCGCTTCCCGACGTGGCAGGCTCATGGGCATGCCAAGGGGGAACTGGTGGGAGGGCGTGACGTAGATCAGCCGTGCGCCATCGGGGATCCGGTCGACCTGGATGCCTTGCTCATCGACGGGAACACCGATGACCCGCGCGCCCATCGCCATGAATAACTGGCGTGCAGGGCTGTAGCCGGGGTCTTCCATGGCGACGATGCTGCCCGGTTCCAGCACCACGCGGGCGATGAGGTCCAGGGCCTGCTGCGCGCCGTTGGTGACCACGATGTCGCTGTCGCGGCATTGGACCCCACGGGAAAACGCGATATGCCCGGCGATGGCGCTGCGCAGGGCCGGCAACCCTTCCGGCTGGCTGTAGAACCCGCTGTCCCGGGCGATGCGCCGCAACGCGTCCTGGGTGCAGCGCCGCCATTCATCCTGGGGGAACTGGTTGCGGCTGGTGGCGCCGCCGATAAATTCGTAGCGCAACGTGCTGTCGCGAGTGGGGTGGCGCATGGGCGAAGGCAGTGACTGCCACTTCGCCAGGTTGGCGGCGCAGGCCAGGTCGGTAGCGGTTTGCAGGCGCTCGGTCTGCGGCGTACGGGCGTTGACGAAGGTGCCGCGGCCGGTCTTGCCGACCAGCAGGCCTTCGTAGGTCAGGGTCGCGTAGGTGTCGGATACGGTCTTGCGGGATACCCCCAGTTGTTCGGCCAGCAAGCGGCTGGGCGGCAGTTGCGCACCGGCGGCCAGGCGCCCGGAGCCAATGGCCTCGCGCAACTGCTGGTACAGCTGTTCGGCCAGATCCTTGCGGCCATTGATGACGACGTGCAGTTCCATGTTTTATCCCGGGGTCTTCGCTCTGCGCCAAGGTTACTCGCTCGCGAGGTGCGCTCAAAATGGTCCCTGGGTAAACCGTCGGATTGGCTATAGGGCTTACACCGTGAGAGTTCTAGGCTGAACGGTCATTGCCCCGAGAGCTGCCCATGGAATCCCGTCTGGACTACTACACCGCGTCACCGCAAGCGCTCAAGGGCATGTTGCTGCTGGAGGCGAACACCTTTGGCCTGTCCATCGAGCGGGCGCTGCTGGAACTCATCAAGATCCGCGTTTCGCAGCTCAACCACTGCGGCTTTTGCACCGATATGCATTCGATGGCGGCGCGCCAGCGCGGCGAAACGGAGCGACGCTTGTTCGCGCTGTGCGTATGGCGTGACTCGCCGTTCTTTACGCCGCGGGAGAAGGCGGCACTGGCCTGGTGCGAATCGGTGGCGATGCTGCCGACTTCCAGTGTTTCGGACGAACTCTTCAGCGCCGTGCGCGAGGAATTCAGCGAACAGGAACTGGTGGACCTGACCATGGCGGTCTCCAGCATCAGTGGCTGGAACCGCCTGGCGGTGAGTTTTCGCCAGCAACCGCCGAATGCTTGAGCGGGATATTCACCCGCGCTCTACCTATGCACCCCAGGTTCATGCCTCAACACTTCAGTATCGACGCAGTGCGCGCACAGGGTGTTCGCGTTGATAACGACGAAGCGTGCTTCGTCAGTGACTGGAGTGCCGTAATGGAAGAGTTGCAGGACGACGGCGCGTCGGTCTTACCGCTGCGTCAACAGACCTTGATGGATCTGGACGCAGCATGGGGGCCGATGGGTATCGGTGAAATCTCGGTTGGCCGCATGGCCCTGGATAACATGGGCGCGCGCCTGGAGGGCGGGGAACTTGATGTGGAGCGGTATCGCGTCAAGGAAGCTGATCAGGCATTGATCGATCAGATCACGTTTTCTGCCGTGCACCTTAAGGCGTATCTGACGTCCGCCAGCGGTGAAAGCTGTGACCAGGCCACCACCGCACTGTTTGAACTGGCGTCATTGCGTTCGGAGTGGGCGCCCGGCATGTTGAGCCCGCCTGATGCTTCGGACGGGGCGATTGTCAAACTCGATCGACTGCTGCAGCGGGTACAGAGCGTCAACCTCAACGACGTGAGTGCCACGGAAAGCCTGCCCGGCTGGGCCGATACGCTCAGGAGCGGGAGTGCGCAAACCTTGGGTGCCGGGCTGCAGCTCTACGGTTTTTACAGTGCCATTCGAGGCATAGGCGAAGCGCTCAGAACGGGGGATACGGGCGAGCTGTTGTTCGAGGGCGGCGCCTTTTCCGCAGAAGTGGCGTCCCTAGGCCTGGAGTTGGCGTTGGAGCGTATCGGCCAGAAAATGATGAGCGCCGGCCATACGGTTTATCGCGGGTTCTGCGCATCACGCGCGGGGTTGCTGTTGCGCCGTGGTGCCGGATTGATCGCCTCGGTATTGACCGTGCCTTTTGACATTGCCCAGGCGGTCATCGCGCTTTCGAACGCGCTGAAAGCAGAAGGCAAACAGGCGCAGGATCTCTACGTCGAGGCCGGTTTCAGTCTCGTCAGCGCAACCCTCAGTCTTGCACTGGGCGTCTCGGCGTTGGCGGGCTTCGGCGCGGCCGGGCCCGTGGGCCTTATCGCCGCAGCGGTGCTGATTGTCGGCGCGCGGATTTATGCCGCGTGTCGAGTGGTGGATGAGATCGATGATTACATCGAGCTGAGCACCCTCGAGCGCCTGCGCACTGGCTGGTTCGCGTTTGCCGGTGTGGAGTTGGATGACAGCGTACTCGAGCGCTACAAGACCAGCCGCGCGCGCAGTGCCTACGCAGAAAGCCTCAAGGCCCAAGCCCGGGCATTGCTTGGCGCAGAGATGAAGAACAGTGTGCAGGCCATCGTCAATGGCAGGTTCGAGGTCCGCCTGCAGACGATACGGCACTGGAAACATCAATGGGATGAGCAGGCGGGTGAGTCCCCTCACACGCTGGTGCGTGAACCGGTCATCCATGAGGTGGATGACTACTTCGACGCGAGCAAGGAGGGGGCCGTCGATCTATTGCCCGAGGCCACCTGGGGGGCGAAGGGCCCCGAAAAAGGTGTGCTCTGGCTGCTGGGTGGCGGGGATGACTCGGTGTTGGGCGTGCCGAATCGCCCGAACCACTTTCGCTATGGCGGTGGTCGCAAGCACCTGGTGGGCGGCAGTCAGGACGACGAATTCATGTTCGAGGTACCGCCGGATACTTTTTCTGGCGCAGAAGGGCGGGTGCCGATCTCGGTGTTGGTGGGCGGTACCGGGGCTGACACTCTGAGCTTTCTCGGCGAGACGCCGGGGCCGCGTGCAGCAGGCTTCAACGTCAACCTGGGGGCGGGCAGCGTAACGTTGATGACCGACAATGGCCGCGACGGTCTCAAGTGCATGGGGTTGTGGAGTATTGAAAATGTTGCGTCCCTTGCCGGCGCTTCCAGCGTGATTACCGGCAGTAACGAGGCCAACCGTATTGTCCTGAAGGGGGAGTACGACCAGGCCCACGCAATGGCCGGAGACGACCAGTTGTTGATACAGCGGGGCAGCGCCAGGGTGAATGGCGGGCCAGGTGCCGATTACTTCGAGATTCTTGAGAGCGCCAAGGACGTGGTTATCGAGGAGGACGGCCAGCAGCGCAGCCTCATCATGCTCAACTGGCCCTTCAGCCGGATTCAACGCTGGTGGATCTCGGGCAACGCTCTGAAGGTGGCGTCTACCCTGGGGCTGGACGGTGAACTGCCGGGCCCTTGTGTCGGGATCGAAAATGTCTACACGCTACGCGAGGGTAAACGCCACCTGGCCAACGCGCTTTTCAGCTTTCTCACCCAGGACGGCTATCGAATAGCGCCCTTGTTGCCTGAAACGTTGGACCCGACCGGGGAGCCGCAGGTGAGCATGGAAGTGCTGGCGCCTCCCGGCCCCAGGATCTCCCCGATTATTCTGGGACCCGGTCAGTCGGTTGCCTTGGCGGCAGGCACGTCCAGCTACTTTGTCAGCCGCGGCCACGGGATGACGGCCATTGATGCGCATGCAAGCCAGGAGCAGGGCCGATGCTGTGTGTATGTGGACTATGACAGTCAGGAATTGGCAGGGGTGTATACGACCTATCATGTGGCCACGCGACGCCAGAGCCACTTCGACTACCTGGATTACACGGGCGCGAAGATAAAGTTTGAGTGGGCTGATGGCCGCACGCTGTATCTGGACGAATACGCAGCGCAACCCTCAGCGACGTGGACGAGCGTGGGCGGTTCATTACAGGCGTCAGCCTTGAAGTTGAAGGCTGAATTTGTCGTGGTGATGCGCGACGGTGTTTCGTACCGGCTATTACCGCCGGTGCAGTCTTACGTCAGTGATTTCGCCAGCCCGGGTTACAAAATCAAGGACGCAATGGCTTCGCTGAACCTGAGGTACGGGCATTACCCGTTCTTGAGGCCGCGCAGGCCTAAAAGCCTGAATCTGACCGCTCACTCACAACGGGTGCACCTGGGCGCGGCCCCTCACCTGGCAACCTGTGTGTTATGCGGACGGGGCGGGGTGTACGAAATCTATCTGACGTCCTGGGCGATCGTTGAGCTGTCAACACCGCAGGCGCTGAGTAAAGAGTCCGATGCATCGACCTGGGACTTCTTTTGTACAGCGCTGGCGGAAGATATCCGGCTCGACAGCATTGTTGTCAGCCCCGGTCACATCAAGGTGGGCAGTGTGTCGATTCGGGTCCCCCGGTATGACGACCCCGACGTTCCCTTGGAAAACATCCGGATTCATTCAAAGGACGGCGGGCGTTTCGACGTCAGGCTGGACCTTGGCAAGGTGTACCTGGCCAGCGTCGCTGCCTCGGGCAATAGTTCGATTGCGCAACTGTTGAAGTCCTTGCGTCACCACCGGCAAAGAGCCTCGGTGTTTACGCCAACCATCAACGTGACCGGCATCGGCATGGCCGATGGGACAACGGGCACCGTTTACTACGACGTCATGGCGGATTGCTGGAGGCTGGACGCTGACAGGCATCGGCGGCTATCCAGTGAGGAGCTGGCTGTTTCAACCTGAACCCATCAGCAGCCGAGGTGGTTCTTACGGGTGGCTGAACAACATAGTCCAAGGACATTCTATGAAGCAATTTACTTCCCCTTCCGTGCCACCGGTTACAGGGCGTCCGGTCGATCGTCCCAGCGGCGCGGCACCCAGCGCGCGTACCGCGTTTCCTGTGGTTGATTTTGCCGGCGGGCCCCTGCCGCCTGAAGCGATACCCGTGCGCAACACGCCATCCGCAGTGGTTCCGAGCGCGACTTATCAGCGCATGACTGATCTGCCCACGCCCCCCGCCGTCACCCGAGAGGCCATTTTCGCCGCCCTGGGTGACCCCATACCGGCTCCTGATCCCGCTACGGGTTTGCGTGAATATGATTTGCGCACTTACTTGAACCTGGACGACGGCACCACCGTTCTGGCGGTGCGCGATCCGCAGACCGGGGAATGGCGTGAAAGACCGCCGGATTCGCGCTTGCCACAAGGCCCGGCACTGCACCGGGTGCCGCAGACGAACACCTGGCGCAGTCACTCTGCGGCCAGTTCGTCCTCGTCTTCCCCGAGCCTGAGTCATAGCTCATCGGCGTCGTCACTGAGCCACAGTGCTTCGTCTTCCTCGCTGACCGCCCCACTGAGCAGTGTGAGCTTGTCGGCGACCCAGCGTATTGATCCGGTATGGGACCTGGGGCTTTACACGTTGCCGGTGAGTCCGGCCCCCGCCAACACCCTGGCGTTCCCGGGCAAGAAAGCCTTCATGATCGGGGCTGAGCAGTATTTTATGGATGCCAATTATGGCAACCCATCAGGTGCCGTGCCGAATGCTCTACCCCATCTGTTTGCTGTGGGGGCGGGAGGCAATCTGGTAAACGCCGGGCGTATCGAACCGGAAGGCCTGTTCAGGTTAAACGACAACCGACATTATTTGCCGGTGGACACAGGTTTTTGCCCCGTGAGCTTCGATAGTGCAAGGCTGCGTTGGAAGGTGATGGACGCAGGCGGGCATGGCGGGGCAGGGATTTTTATTGAAATGGGTGGCGCGCCCGATAGCTGGGTGCCGATGCTGGCTGTGGATCAACTCTCGAATCTTTTTCAAGCGGCCCGGAATATCAAAGGTTATGCCGGGCGTGTGGGGGCGGTCGATCTGCGCAACAGCAGTATCGACCAGCGGGTTTATCACTACATGCAGGGCTACTTGCGGCAAATAGTCGGGTTTTGCGAGCCGACTGTCCGCAGTGCGCCAACCGCGCAAAAAGGTCGACTGATCGATGCCTATATCTGGCGCAATGGTTACCCGTATGACTGTCTGGCTTCCATCTGCAGTGCCTTGGAAAGCCGACGTCCATTGCCGCCGGGGATGCCGGTATTCGATGGGTTTCAAGGTTTGGGCACGGTCAGTTGCTCAAAAGACGGAAACTTCAATGTGGCGCGTATCAGCCGAACGATGCAACTGCACTATCCCGACAGAAGACGGTCGTTGGCCGAAGAGAAATTACTTGAGACGTGGCGGGAAAAAGACGCTGCCCGGGACAACAAGCGCAAGGGCGAAGTGAATGAAGCGATGTATGAGGCCCGGTTGACGGAAGATGGCTATACGGTACTTCCCGGCGGAACCTACGGAGGCGGACAGAATGGCTTTGATCGGGTGTTTGAAGGCCCGGCAGGCGATATCTACATTCTGGAAGCCAAGCATGTCAGTCATACCTCCGCCGGCGAGCTTGCCAACGTCAGCCTGGGAGGGACGACAAGCTCACGTCAAATGACCGACAGTTGGGTGCGGCAAGTGCTGGCGTTATCCCAGCCCGATACGCCGGCGGCCAGGCGCGTTTCCGACGCGTTGTGGCGTGGCCAGTTATTCAAGTTATTAGGCGCGACGTCCAAGGAGGGCAAACTTGTCATGTTCAAGATTGACATGAGCCCCGTGGACTTCTAGCCGTGCCGGTATGCCTGGGAGCAAGCGCCCTTGCTCCCAGGCACGTGTTCAGGACAGGAAGCCGCCATCCACATTCAGCGACACACCGGTGGTGTAGCTCGACGCATCGCTGGCCAGGTACAGCACCGCACCGGCCATCTCGCTCGGGTCGGCCACGCGCTTGAGCGGGATCTGCGCCAGGGCCATTTTCAGGATCGCGTCGTTCTTCACCAGCGCCGAGGCGAACTTGGTGTCGGTCAGGCCCGGCAGCAGGGCGTTGCAACGAATGCCGAATTCGGCGCATTCCTTGGCGAACACCTTGGTCATGTTGATCACGGCGGCCTTGGTCACCGAGTAGATGCCCTGGAACACGCCCGGCGAAATGCCGTTGATCGAAGCGACGTTGATGATGCTGCCGCCGCCGTTCTCGCGCATCAGCTTGCCGGCTTCCACCGACATGAAGAAGTAACCGCGAATGTTCACGTCAACGGTCTTCTGGAAGGCGCCGAGGTCGGTGTCCAACACGTTGCAGAACTGCGGGTTGGTCGCGGCATTGTTGACCAGGATGTCCAGGCGGCCGAACTGCTCGCGGATGCCGGCAAACACCTGGGTAATCTGCTCCATTTCACCGATATGGCAGGCAATCGCCGTGGCTTTGCCGCCGTCGGCGATGATCGCGTCCGCCACATGCTGGCAGCCTTCGAGCTTGCGGCTCGAGACGATCACGTGGGCGCCTTGCTGGGCCAGCAGCTTGGCGATGGCTTCACCGATGCCACGGCTGGCGCCGGACACAAAGGCAATCTTGCCGTCGAGGTCGAACAGGTGGGTCTTGGACATTAGCGATTCCTTAGAGGGCTGATTTACCGATGACATTCAGGCTCATCTGCTCCAGCAGCTTGTTCATGTGGATGAACTGCGCAAAGCGTTTGTCCTGGGTCTGGCCGTGGAAGAAACGGTAGTAGATCTGCTGCACGATGCCGGCCAGGCGGAACAGGCCGTAGGTGTAGTAGAAGTCGAAATTGTCGATCTGGATCCCGGCGCGCTCAGCGTAGTAATCCACGAACTGGCGGCGGGTGAGCATGCCGGGGGCATTGCTCGGCTGGCGGCGCATCAGTTGCACCGGCGCCGGGTCGTCGGCTTCGATCCAGTAGGCGAGGGTGTTGCCCAGGTCCATCAGCGGGTCGCCGAGGGTGGTCAGTTCCCAATCCAGCACGCCGATGATCTGCATCGGGTTATGCGGGTCGAGGATCACGTTATCGAAGCGGTAGTCGTTATGCACGATGCTCGAGGTGGGATGGTCGGCGGGCATCTTGTCGTTGAGCCAGGCACGTACCTTTTCCCAGTTGGGGGCGTCGGGGGTCAGGGCTTTTTCGTAGCGGTCGCTCCAGCCACCAATCTGGCGTGCCACATAACCTTCAGGTTTGCCCAGGTCGGCCAGGCCGCAGGCGCGGTAGTCGACCTGGTGCAGTTCGACGAACTTGTCGATAAAGCTTTTGCACAACGCCTCGGTCCGGGTGGCATCCAGGCCCAGTTCGGCGGGCAGGTCGGAGCGCAGGATGATGCCGTTGACCCGTTCCATCACATAGAACTCGGCGCCAATCACCGACTCATCGGTGCAGTGCACATAGGCCTTGGGGCAATACGGGAAGCCATCCTTGAGCTGGTTGAGAATGCGGTATTCGCGGCCCATGTCGTGGGCGGACTTGGCCTTGTGGCCAAAGGGCGGGCGGCGCAGCACGAATTCCTGGCCGGGGTATTCCAGCAGGTAGGTGAGGTTGGACGCACCACCGGGGAACTGGCTGATCGTGGGCGTGCCGCTCAGGCCCGGGATATGGGCCTTGAGGTAGGGATCGATCAGATTGGCTTCAAGTTCTTCGCCTGGGCGAATCTGGGTTGATTGGTCGTTAAGCGCCATGCTTATCCCTTCTGCTTATTCTAAAGGCGTCGGACTATTTCCTAATCTAATGCGCACCACCGCCCAGCGACAAGGTCGGGGCGGCTTAATAGGTTAGCGTGTTGGACGATGATCAGCGTGCCTGATCGGTCATTTTACGGGCGCGGGCAAGGCGATCGGAGTGAGTACCGGTCGGCCGGCGAAGTACTCCACCAGGTTGTCGGCCACCCGTTGCACGGTATCGTGGGCCGCTTCCGGCGAGAGGCCGGCCACATGGGACGTCAGCACGGTATTGCTCAAGCGCTTGAGGGCATCCGGTACCTTGGGTTCATCGTCGAACACGTCCAGTGCGGCGCCACCGATACGGCGTTGCTCAAGGGCGGCAACCAGGTCGTCGGTGACCACCACGCTGCCACGGCCGATATTCACCAGGTAACCGTTCGGGCCGAGGGCGTCCAGGGCGTGGCGGTCGATCAAGTGGCGCGTGCCGACGCCACCGGGCGTGGCCAGGATCAGGAAATCCGAGCTGCGCGCCAGCTCCACGGCCGTGGCGCAGTAGGTGTAGTCCACATCATCGCGCGGCTGGCGGTTGTGATAGCTCACTTCCATGCCAAAGCCGAGGGCCGCGCGCCGGGCGATCTCCAGGCCCACCGCGCCGAGCCCGAGGATGCCCAATTGCTTGCCGCCCAGGGACGGGCGCATGACCTTGGGCCATTCGCTGCGGCGTACCGCTGCGTCCGTCTGGGGAATGCCGCGCACCAGCGACAACAGCAGCGCCATGGCGTGGTCGGCCACCGACGGCGCATTCACCCCGGCGCCATTGGTGACCACGATGCCGCGATTGCTCGCCGCCTGCAGGTCGACATGCTCATAACCGGCGCCGATCACGCAGATGATCTCCAGCAGTGGCAGGGCGGCGATTTCCTCGGCATACAGGCCCAACGGGCCACGGGTCAGTACGGCCTTGATCTGGCCGCCGTGGGTTTTGATCGCCTGGGCGCGCTCGCTGGGTGTGGGCGCCAGGATCACATGAAAGTCGTTGCTCTCGATGATTTGCAAGTATTCATTGATGGTTTCAACCAGAACCAGAACAGTGGTGGTCATCGGAAGGCTCTTCCTGAAGGGTTTGAGGGCATCAGTATGCGGGATTTGCAGGAGGGCGCGTTTTGCCCGGGTAGAAAAAATCTACGACTGCAGGCGCAAGCATGCTTGCTCCTACAGTCTGTACCGGTCAGAACCGGACGTCAGCCGCTTTCCCACTCAGCCCAAACGCCCCCGCCAGCGTGGCATTGTGATGCGCGATGATCGCCTCGGCCTTCAGCGCCGGGGTGTCCATGCAGGTATGGGCGTCTTCAGGCACGATCACCGAGAAGCCCAGCTCTACCGCCACGCGGCAGGTGGTGTCGATGCAGTACTGGGTTTTCATCCCGACGATCACCAGTTGATTAACCCCCAGGGCGCGCAGTCGTCGGGCCAGGTCGGTACCCAGGAAGCAACTGGGGCGGGTTTTGTCGAACAGATGGTCGTGAGTCTCGTCTACGTGCAGCCCTCGCCACAGTTGCCAATTCGGACTGCCCGCAGCTATCGGCGAGCCCGTCGGGCCGGTATGGCGGGCGACCAGGATCGGCGCGCCGGCTTCACGGGCGCGGCCGATCAACGAGTTGATGGTGCCAAGCACGCGCTCCCGTTCAAAGGGTTTGTCGGGGCCATCGTACAAGCCGGTTTGCATATCGATGATCAACAGGGCATCAGCCATGGTATTGCTCCTTGTGAGTGCCAGTCGACGGAGCAATAAAAAGGCCCCGTCCATTGCTGGCGGGGCCTTGGGTTGAATTCGTGAAGTGTCTAGCTCAAGCACCCACGGCAACCGCACGACCCGCCTGGAGCGGTCGTGGTGGTGGTGCGGGTGAGGAGCTGCTGGAAAAAGGTCATGCCTCGATCATGCTGGGACAGGGGCGAGGCTGTCAAATGCATCAGGTGCCGAAAAAGTTGCGCCCCAGCCGGAACAGGGGCGCTGCTGCCAGCAGAAGATCACTGCGGGGGGCTACGTCGTGCCTTTTCCTGCTCGGCCTGAGCGATGGGCATGAAATTGTAGGTCGGGAAGAATTCCGTGGTGTAGACCCCCCATGCGGTGTTTTCAATCGCCAGGTTGACTTCCGCCAGGCGCGACGCCGGCAGGCGTAGCACAACGACCTGCCCGATGCCCATGGTGATGTTCCAGCTCAGCACTTCCACCCCGGCAGGCGGGAACACCTTGTGAAACTCCTGCTTGGCCAGTTGTTGTTTCAGTTCGCTCAACGGGCGTGATTGATCGTGTTTAAGAAATACGGTCAACATGACGGCGTTGTCCGCTGTGGCAGCAGCGTTTTTTGCAGGAAAGGTTGTTGAAGTTTGCGCAGTCGCTACACCGGGTAACAGTGTCGCGGCCAGCAGTGCGGGTATTAACAGTTTGCGCATATTCATTGTCAGGTGCCTTGTTTGTTATTCGGTTTTATCACTAAACATGAATGTTTAATCAGTTCGACATGACTGTATTTATGGGGCCGGTGTAGGGGGCGTGTACCACATAAATTCGAACGGGCGGGTTGGTGCTGACCATATCGCGCGGCACTTCGCGGGAATAAGTGAATTCGCTGCTGTCGAGTTTTTCGAGCCTTCTGACAATGGTTCTGGTCGGGCCAACGTCAGGGACCAGGATATGGGTCTTTTTATCGCCGGTGACCAGGAAGTAACCGCCGCCGCCATCGGCGTGTTTCGAGCGGCCGGTATCGGTGTAGAAGAACTCATAGCGATTGCGCTGCGGGTCCCACATCGATATGCCGACCACGCCGGGGTAGCTGGCCTTGACGTCGGTGTCCGGCTCGCCTTCGATATAAACCTTGGTGGTCAGCCATTGAGGCGAGGAAGCCAGTGCTTGAGCGTCAGGTTCAGACGCGGTTTGACTGGCGTAACTTTCAGACGAGCAGAGTAGGCCCGTGATCAACAAACCAGCAAAAACAACAGTGAGTCTTCGCATATTGGAATCCTTGTTATTTTAAATAAGCATGTTGTTCTTCGAGTGGAGCGGGGCGATGTTAGTTGGGTTTTTGGCGATTGCTCAATGGCTATGTAGGGTTATGTAACAATTGCAAAGGCGTTGTGGTTAAACTTTTATTTAGATATGAGGGGGTTCTGGTTTTGCTGTAGGCGACTTCTCTAAAAGTATGGGGAGTCTATTGGCTAGAGTCCTGGATCGCCCTCGTCAATGGCGCCTGGCAGCCACTCGAGAAACCCGCGGCAGCCCCCCGAAACCACTGCCCAGGGCCGCGCTTGAGCCTCTGCACCGCATAACCGTTCCTCAGCTAAGTCTTTGCTTATTCACGAGAATCCCGGACAATCCGGCCCCTTCTATGGTCGGGGCGCTGCCTGTCAGGTTTTTCTGACTCGTCCCGGCCGTGTAAATGCGGAGATCCGACCGGATGAATGATCAGGCCAATAGCGTCGACGAACGCTATGCAACGACACCTGCAACCCTCTCAAGCTGGAGCCGCCAGGACACCACCTGGATGCTTGGCCTGTTCGGCACTGCCATTGGCGCCGGCACCTTGTTCCTGCCGATCAACGCCGGCCTGGGCGGCTTCTGGCCCTTGGTGATCCTGGCGGTGCTGGCGTTCCCGATGACGTTTTTTGCCCACCGTGGCCTGACCCGTTTCGTACTCTCCGGTCGTGCGGGTTCCGACATCACTGATGTGGTCGAAGAGCATTTCGGCGTCAAGGCCGGTGCGTTGATCACGCTGCTGTACTTCTTCGCGATCTTCCCGATCCTGCTGATCTACAGCGTGGCCCTGACTAACACGGTCAGCAGCTTCATGGAGCACCAGTTGCACATCATGCCGCCGCCACGGGCGTTGCTGGCGTTTGTGCTGATCCTCGGCCTGCTGGCGGTGGTGCGTTGCGGTGAGCAGGTGATCGTCAAGGCCATGAGCCTGATGGTGTACCCGTTTATCGTCGCCTTGCTGTTCCTCGCGGTGTACCTGATCCCCCATTGGAACGGCGGCATCCTCAGCACCGCCAGTGTGGTGCCGGCGCCGTCGGCGTTGCTCAACACCTTGTGGCTGGCAATTCCGGTGATGGTGTTTTCGTTCAACCACTCGCCGATCATCTCGGCGTTTGCGGTCGACCAGAAGCGCCAGTACGGCGAACACGCCGATGAGCGCAGTTCGCAGATCCTGTCCCGCGCGCACCTGTTGATGGTGGTGATGGTGCTGTTCTTCGTGTTCAGTTGCGTGTTGACCCTGTCGCCGGCGCAATTGGGTGAAGCGAAAGCGCAGAACCTGTCGATCCTGTCGTACCTGGCCAACCATTTCAACAACCCGACCATCGCGTTTGCCGCGCCGTTGATCGCGTTCGTGGCGATTGCCAAGTCGTTCCTGGGCCACTACATCGGCGCCAGCGAAGGCCTCAAGGGCCTGGTGCTCAAAAGCGGTCGCCGCCCGGCCGCCAAGACTCTGGACCGCATGACCGCCGCCTTCATGCTGGTGGTGTGCTGGATCGTTGCCACGCTGAACCCGAGCATCCTCGGCATGATCGAGACCCTGGGCGGGCCGATCATTGCGTCGATCCTGTTCCTGATGCCGATGTACGCGATCCGCAAGGTGCCGGCCATGGCCAAGTACCGTGGGCAGGCGTCCAACGTGTTTGTCACGGCGGTGGGCCTGGTGGCGATTACCGCATTGATTTACTCGCTGCTGTCCTGACCCCGGGGCTCACGCCCGCAAGCCGATTCGCGCACACCGCGAATCGGCTTTTTTTTGCCTGCGCAAAAGCTGACGCGGCGCAACCGCCGCCGGGCAATGAGGGCTAAGCTTACCCACGCTTTTTGCCAGGATGGGTTGGGCCGCTTGAAGACTGAAACCGATGCACCCGTTGCCGTACCCTCGAACCGCATCCAAGACCTGCTGGCCGGCTTATCCATTGCCGGTTTGCTGCTGCCGGAGGCCGTGGCCTATTCCAGTATTGCCGCGCTGCCGCCCCAGGCCGGGGTAATCGCCTTGTTTGCCGGGCTGGTGTGCTATGGCCTGTTCGGCAGCAGCCGTTTTGCGATTGTCTCGGCCACCTCGTCGTCGGCGGCCGTGCTGGCGGCGGCCACGGCGAGCCTGGCGGGTGACGACCCGGCATTGAGGCTGTCCCTGGCCTTCGGGCTGGTGTTGCTCACCGGGGTGTTTTTCCTGTTGGCCGGACTGTTCAAGCTCGGCGGCGTCACCTCGTTTATCGCCAAACCGGTATTGCGTGGCTTCGCCTTCGGCCTGGCGCTGACCATCATCCTCAAGCAATTGGCCGGTGTGGTGGGTGTGCACCTGACCGATAACAACCTGATCCGTTTTCTGCCGCAGTTGCTGGAGCAGCTGCCGCGCTGGAACTGGCCTGCGGCACTGGTAGCGGCGCTGGCGTTGCTGGTGCTGTGGCTGTGCGCACGCCTCCCGCGCCTGCCCGGTGGCCTGGTGGTCGTGGTGCTCGGCATCGTTGCCGGGCAGTACCTGGACCTGCAGGCCTATGGGGTGGCGCAGATCGGCATGATCGACCTGCGCCTGGAGCTGGGGCATTTGCCGGTGCTGCCGTTTGCCGACTGGCTGCGCCTGGGGGAATTGGCGTTTGCGCTGGTGATGATCCTGTACGCGGAGTCTTACGGCTCTATCAGTTCGTTCGCGCTCAAGCATGGCGACCGCGTGTCATCCAACCGGGATCTGCTTGCACTGGGCGCGGCCAACCTGGTTTCCGGGTTGTTCCACGGCATGCCGGCCGGTGCCGGGTATTCGGCGACGTCGGCCAACGAGGCGGCCGGCGCCTATTCGCGCCTGGCGGGGATTGTCGCGGCGCTGGTGATCCTGCTGATTGTGCTGACGGTGCTGCCCTATGTCGCGCTCACGCCGGAGCCGGTGCTGGCGGCCGTCGTCATCTATGCCCTGGGGCGAGGCTTGAGCGTGCAGCCGCTGGGGCGTTATTTCCTGTGGCGGCGCGATCGCGTGCTGGTGATCTGTGCGGTGGCGGCGGTGCTGGTGCTGGGCGTGCTGGATGGTTTGCTGGTGGCGGTCGCGATCAGCGTGATGTTGATGCTGCGCCAGATGTCGTCAGCCGACATCCAGGTACTGGGACGCCTGGGTGACAGCCATGACTTTGTCGACCGCCAGCACCATGCCGATGCCCTGGCCGTGCCGGGGGTCTTGATCGTCCGGCCCAGCGAGGCGCTGTTTTTTGCCAATGCCGAACGCATCCTGGGCGCGGCCTTGCGCCTGATGCGCCAGTCGCCGGTCGAGGCGGTGGTGTTGAGCCTGGAAGAATCCCCGGACCTGGACGGCACCAGCATCGAAGCCCTGGCGGCGTTTTTTGCCCAGGTGCGCGGGGAGGGCAAGCGCCTGGTGTTGGCCCGTGTGCGGCATGAGGCCCGCGAGGTGTTGCAGCGGTTGCCCGAAGCGCTCGCGCCCCATGTGCTGCTTAGTGGCTTGAGCGTTGATGGTGCGGTGCAGCTGGCGCTTGAGGTGGGTAAAGCGTGACGCGTGGGGCTTGCTCCAGATAGCAGTGGGTCAGTGGCAGATGCATCAACGGACACTCCCTCATCGGGGGCAAGCCCCCTCCCACATTTGGAGCGATGTACATCAGTCGGCTCATTCTCAGGCCCAGGATCAGACGGTGGCGCAGCTGAAGGTATAAGGTCGCCTGGCGCGGTCGAAACTGTGGGAGGGGGCTTGCTCCCGATGGCGGTGGGTCAGTGGCAGATGCATCAACTGACACTCCCTCATCGGGGGCAAGCCCCCTCCCACATTTGGATCGGTGTACATCAGTCAGCTTATTCTCAGGATCAGACGGTGGTGTGGTTGAAGGTATAAGGTCGCTTGGCGCGGTCAAAACTGTGGGAGGGGGCTTGCCCCCGATAGCGGTGGGTCAGTAGCAAAGGGATCAACTGAATGTGTTGGTATTCCAGGCATAAAAAACGCCGCGTACCTTGCGATACGCGGCGTCCTTCACATCAACACACCGTTAAGCTTGAATCACCGGGATGTTGGCGCTTGCTGCGATTTTGCGGAACTCGGCGATCTGGTCGAAGTTCAGGTAGCGGTAGACGTCACTGGCCATGGTGTCCAGTTTCGCTGCGTAGCCCATGTACTCTTCGACGGTCGGCAGGCGACCCAGGGTGGAGGCGACTGCCGCCAGCTCAGCCGAAGCCAGGTAGACGTTCGCGCCGTCACCCAGGCGGTTCGGGAAGTTACGGGTCGACGTCGATACCACGGTCGAGTTCGGCTCTACACGTGCCTGGTTACCCATGCACAGCGAGCAGCCCGGCATTTCCATGCGCGCGCCAGCCTTGCCGTAGATGCCGTAGTAGCCTTCTTCGGTCAACTGGTGAGCGTCCATCTTGGTCGGCGGCGACAGCCACAGACGAGTTGGCAACTGACCCTTGACCTGCTCCAGCAACTTACCGGCAGCACGGAAGTGACCGATGTTGGTCATGCACGAACCGATAAACACTTCGTCGATCTTCTCGCCGGCAACGCTGGACAGCAGACGGGCATCGTCCGGGTCGTTCGGTGCGCAGAGGATCGGCTCGTTGATTTCGGCCAGGTCGATCTCGATGATTTCGGCGTATTCCGCGTCGGCATCGGCTTCCATCAGTTCCGGGTTGGCGACCCAGGCTTCCATCGCTTGAGCACGACGTTCCAGGGTACGGGCATCGCCGTAGCCTTCGCCGATCATCCAGCGCAGCAGGGTGATGTTGGAGTTCAGGTACTCGGTGACGGATTCTTTCGACAGCTTGATGGTGCAACCGGCAGCCGAACGTTCGGCCGAGGCGTCGGAGAGCTCGAAAGCCTGCTCCAGCGTCAGGTCGTTCAGGCCTTCGATTTCCAGGATGCGGCCGGAGAAGGCGTTTTTCTTGCCTTTCTTCTCTACGGTCAGCAGGCCAGCCTGGATCGCGTAGTAAGGAATGGCATGAACCAGGTCACGCAGGGTGATGCCAGGTTTCATCTTGCCTTTGAAGCGCACCAGGATCGATTCCGGCATGTCCAGCGGCATGACGCCGGTGGCTGCGGCGAACGCGACCAGACCGGAACCGGCCGGGAACGAGATGCCCATCGGGAAACGGGTGTGGGAGTCACCACCGGTACCGACGGTATCCGGCAGCAGCATGCGGTTCAGCCAGCTGTGGATGATGCCGTCGCCTGGACGCAGCGATACACCGCCACGGGTCATGATGAAGTCAGGCAGGGTGTGGTGGGTGGTCACGTCGATCGGCTTTGGATACGCCGCGGTGTGGCAGAAGGACTGCATCACCAGGTCGGTCGAGAAGCCCAGGCACGCCAGGTCTTTCAGTTCGTCACGGGTCATCGGACCGGTGGTGTCCTGGGAACCCACGGTGGTCATCTTCGGTTCGCAGTAGGTACCTGGACGAACGCCTTTGCCTTCCGGCAGGCCACACGCCTTGCCGACCATCTTCTGGGCCAGGGTGAAACCCTTGCCCGTGTCGACCGGTGCTTCAGGCAGCTTGAACAGGTCGGTAGGGCCCAGGCCCAGCTCGGCGCGCGCCTTGTCGGTCAGGCCACGGCCGATGATCAGCGGGATACGGCCGCCGGCGCGAACTTCGTCGAGCAGGACCGGGGTCTTCATTTCGAAGGTGGTCAGGACTTCGTCGGTGCCGTGTTTGCAGACTTTGCCAGCATGAGGGTACAGGTCGATCACGTCGCCCATGTTCATGTTGGTCACGTCGAATTCGATCGGCAGTGCGCCGGCATCTTCCATGGTGTTGTAGAAGATGGGAGCGATCTTGCTGCCGAAGCAGAAGCCGCCGGCGCGCTTGTTCGGCACGTAGGGAACGTCGTCGCCGAAGAACCACAGTACCGAGTTGGTCGCGGATTTACGCGAAGAACCGGTACCGACCACGTCACCGACGTAGGCGATCGGGAAGCCTTGGCCGCGCATTTCTTCGATCTGCTTCATCGGGCCGGTCTTGCCTTGCTCGTCCGGCACGATGCCTTCACGTGCCATTTTCAGCATGGCCAGGGCGTGCAGCGGGATGTCAGGGCGGGACCAGGCGTCCGGGGCAGGGGACAGGTCGTCGGTGTTGGTTTCGCCGGTGACCTTGAACACGCGCAGGCTGATCTTGTCGGCCAGGGTCGGACGGTTGCGGAACCACTCGCCGTCAGCCCAGGACTGGATCACGGCTTTGGCGTGCGCGTTGCCGTTGCGGGCTTTTTCGGCAACGTCGTGGAACGCATCGAACATCAGCAGGGTGTGCTTGAGTTGGGCAGCCGCGACAGGCGCCAGCTCGGCGTCGTCCAGCAGCTCGACCAACGTCACGATGTTGTAGCCGCCCTGCATGGTGCCGAGCAGTTCAACCGCGCGTTTCTTGTCGATCAGGGGGGAAGTGGCTTCGCCCTTGGCCAGGGCAGATAGGAAACCGGCCTTGACGTAGGCAGCTTCGTCAACGCCCGGTGGAATGCGGTTGGTGATCAGGTCAACGAGGAATTCTTCTTCGCCAGCCGGAGGATTCTTCAGCAGCTCAACCAGGCCTGCGGTTTGTTCGGCATTAAGCGGCTGGGGAACGATACCCAGTGCTGCACGCTCTTCGATATGTTTGCGGTAGGCTTCAAGCACAGTTATTACCCTCATCAGTGGTCCCACGGGACGCTCATCCAGAAATGAACGGCACGCATGCGCTCGGGGGCTTTTTGGGCCGCAAAGCCAGCGCTGCCGGCATTCCTTACAGAAGCTGCTTTCAAAGTTTTACGCCTGCAGAACGGAGCTGATGAGGGTTGGCGCTGATCATTACCTACCGGGTAATAACCATCGCCAACACCGTTCTGAAGGAACGACTGTGCTCGTGACGCTTTGAAAACAGCTTCCAGCGGATTATTGGCGCCTTACAAGGCCGGATGATTCTACGGCAAAAAATTTCTAAAGGTAAGTTGCATCACCAAGTTTGCTGGGTGATCAACCTTAGACAAAGGGCTAACATGGCGCACTGTTTCGCTGATTTGCGTGTCGTTGCCCATGTCCAACCAAACCATCAAGACCCCCTGCGTCGGCCTGTGCTCCACGGTCTACGGCGATCTCGTGTGCCGTGGCTGCAAGCGTTTCCACCACGAAGTGATCCAGTGGAATGGCTATAACGAAGAAGAAAAACGCGCGGTCTGGCTGCGGCTGGAGCAACTGTTGGTGCAGGTGATGGCCGGCAAGCTCGAAATTTTCGACCCCAAGACCCTGCGCGGCCAACTGGAGCAACGCAAGATCCGTTTCGTGCCGCACCAGTCCGAGTACTGCTGGGCGTACCAGCTGATTGCCCGCGGCGCGCGGGTGATCAATAACCTGGAAGCGTACGGCATGGTGCTGTTGCCGGAGTTTCGCGACTGGGCCTTGCCGGAACTGCGCGATGCCATCGACCGTGAGTTCTTTATCCTCTCCGAGGCGCATTACCAGCGCTATATCGCCCCGGGGTTCCTGAGAGACGCGCTGGCTGACTGACAACACACATCCAACTGTGGGAGGGGGATCGGCGTCAGGCCTTGGTCGCCAGTTCCTCCAGGTGATCCATCAATGTCTGCGGCTTGAGCACCAGTACATCACTGTCCACCGCGTCCAGGATCACCTCCGCCGTATTACCGATCAACGCTCCGGAAATGCCGGTGCGCCCCACGGTGCCGATGATGGTCACGGCCGCTTTCAATGTGTGGGCCAGGTGGGGGATCAATACATCCGCCGGGCCCTCCTCGACATGCAGGTGCGCGTCATCCACATCGAATTCCGCCTGGAACGCCTTGCACTGCTCGCGATAACGCGCCTCGATGGTTTCCTTGAGCTGGAACGTCGGGTCCGCCGCCGACAACATCGGCGACGGATGGGCGCTGATCACATGCAACTGCGCCTTGGCCAGGCTGGCGATGTCGAAGCCGTGGTCGATGATCGCGTGATGCAGCTCGCGGTGTTCCCCGTCGTTGTTGCCCACATCGATCGCCGCCAGAATCACCCCGCCCGCCCAAGGCGTGGACGTCTTGACCAGCAACACCGGCGTCGGGCACAAGCGCAACAGCTTCCAGTCCGCCGGCGTCAGCAGGGCCTTTTTGAGCGGGCTGTCGGGAAAGTGCTGCTTGATCACCAGCCCACAGCCTTCGGCCTGCTGCACGTCGATAATGGTGTCATGCAGGCTTTCATTCCACGCCTGCTCGGTGGTCACGCTGTAACCGTCCTCCTGCAAGCCGGCCTTGAGCAGGCTCAACAGCGCCGAATGCTCGTGTTTCTTGTCGCAGACCAGCAAGTGCAGGTGCGCGCCGGTAACCCCGGCGATCAGCTTGGCGCGCTTGAGGGCCAGGCTTTCCGAGTGCGCGGGCTCGATGACCACCAGGATGCTGCGAATGGCTTGCATGATCGGATCTCCAAAAGGGTGGGCGTGGAACAACTATAGTTGCTGCCCGCCAGACGTCATGTTGATGCACATCAAGGCCGGTGGCTGGTGGTCTGCGGTGCGGTGGGTATAATCGGCGGCCTTTTGTGATCCTTTGCCCGTGAGCCCGATGAACCTGCCCGAAATCCACGAATTCCTCGGTTGCCGAACCCCCGACGCCTGGGTGCAGGCCGCATTGGCCGATCAGGACACCCTGTTGATCGACCACAAGAACTGCGAATTCAAAGCGGCCAGCACCGCCCTGAGCCTGATCGCCAAGTACCACGCCCATGTTGACCTGATCAATATGATGTCGCGGCTGGCCCGGGAAGAACTGGTGCACCATGAGCAGGTCATGCGCCTGATCAAGAAGCGCAAGGTCGAATTGCGCCAACTGCACGCCGGGCGCTATGCCTCCGGTTTGCGCAAGGTGGTGCGCAGCCACGAACCGGTCAAACTGGTGGATACCCTGGTGGTCGGCGCCTTTATCGAAGCCCGCAGTTGCGAGCGTTTCGAAGCCCTGGTGCCGCATTTGGACGAAGAACTCGGCAAGTTCTACTTCGGCCTGCTGAAAAGCGAGGCGCGGCACTTCCAGGGTTACCTGAAGCTGGCCTACCAGTACGGCGACGCCAAGGACATCGCCCAGGTGATCGAGCGGGTGAGGGCGGCCGAGCAGGAACTGATCGAATCACCCGATATCGAGTTCCGCTTTCACAGTGGCGTGCCAGCCTGAGGCCACGGCCACGCCGATCAAGGCGGTGATCCCGGTCAGCAGCAGGATCACCGTTTGCGTGCCCAACGGCGCCGCCAGCAGTGCAATCGCCAGGCCGGCCAGCGGCTGCGGCAGGTTGTTGAGCAAGGTGATCACGCCCACGGTCTTGCCGAAGTCCTGCACCGGAATGACCCGCTGGCGGGTGCTGCGCAGGTACACGTTGAACATCTTGTCGAAGCCGGTGACCAGCAGGAAGCCCAGGGTGTATGCCCACAGGTTGGGACTGACCGCCATGATCAACGCGCCGGCGCCGATCATCGAGTAAGACAGCCCGCCCAGCACTTTCAAGGGCAGGGCGGCGCGCGCCAGGTAAAACAGAATCGCAATGGTCACCCCCGCGCCGGCCGCCTGCAGCAGGGCATAGGTGTCCTTGTCGGCGGCGTACAGCCCGGTGACCATGGCGGCGGAGGTGGCCAGCGTCACCCCGATGATCAGGTTCACACCGACCGCCAGGGTAATGATCCGCTTCAGGTCCGCCAGGTTACGGATATGCCCGAAGGCGATGCGCAGCGGTTGCAGCCAGATGTCCCGGTGCTGCCGATGGGTGTCCAGGCTTGCCGTGGTTTTACGCTGCCAGGCCAGCATCGCCAGGTCTGCCAGCACAAATAGCCCGGCAATCCCCAGCACCACCCAATGCCAGGCCCACACCTCCAGCATCAGCGCAGCCACCAGCGGCCCCAGCACCAGGCCGCTCTGGTCGGCGATCTGCGAGTAGGAGAGGGTCTTGGCATAGCTGTACTGCTGGAAGACATGGGGCATCAGCACTTCGCGGGCCATGATGCCCTGGGTCGTCAGCACGCCGCACAACGCCGACAGCAGCACCAGCCAGTAGATACCGTCGAACATCCCATACAACGCCACCGCCACCACACAGGACAGTGCCCGGTAAACCTGGCTGATATGCAGGATGCGCACCGGCGAATACTTGTCGCACAACGCCCCGCACACCGGAAACGCGAGATAGCGCGGCAGTGACTCGACAAAGAAGGCCAGTCCGGCCCAGGACACGCTGTGGGTGGTCTGGAACACGATCAGCGGTACGATAAACAACAGGATCTGGTCCGCCAGCCGCGACAGGAACAGCGAAACGAAGAACGCCAGGTAATCCTTGCGCATACAACTCCCTGTGGATGGCGTTAAAAAGTGCGGGCTATTTGTTAAAAACTCTTAAAAGCATGAAGCTTCGTCGGCACCCACTGGCCAGTTGCTTTAGTTGCCCAGCTTGCCACCTATAATGCCCGCTCTTCAATCCGCCTTTGCACACTGAGAACTTATGGAAAACCTGGGTCTGGGCAAGGTCCTGCTCGTTGAGGACGACGAGAAGCTGGCAGGGCTGATCGCGCATTTTCTGTCACAGCATGGCTTTGAGGTCCGCGTGGTGCACCGTGGCGATGAAGCCCTGGCGGCGTTCCTCGACTTCAAACCCAAGATCGTCGTGCTCGACCTGATGCTGCCGGGCCAGAGTGGCCTGCATGTGTGCCGCGAAATCCGCACGGTGTCCGATACCCCCATTGTGATCCTCACTGCCAAGGAAGACGACCTGGACCACATTCTCGGCCTGGAGTCGGGTGCCGACGACTATGTGATCAAGCCGATCAAGCCGCCGGTACTGCTCGCACGCCTGCGCGCCCTGCAACGTCGCCAGGCGCCCGAGCCGACGGTGCGCGGCGCCCTCGCGTTCGGCCGCTTGGCGATTGACCGCAGTTGCCGGGTGGTCAGCCTGGGGGACGAGCAGATCGACCTCACCACCATGGAGTTCGAACTGCTGTGGTTGCTGGCCAGCAGCGCAGGCAAGATTCTTTCCCGCGACGACATTCTCAACCGCATGCGCGGCATCGCCTTCGACGGCCTCAACCGCAGCGTCGACGTGTACATCAGCAAGCTGCGCGGCAAGCTCAACGACAACCCCCGTGAGCCGGTGTGCATCAAGACCATCTGGGGCAAGGGTTATCTGTTCAATCCGTTTGCGTGGGAGGTCTAGATGCTGCGCCTGTTTCTGCGCCTGTATGTGATTCTGGCGATCGGCCTGGCGGGGGCGATCTGGCTGGTCAACTACACCTTCGACGAACTGCTCCCCGAAGCCAACGAGACCTACAACCGCGAAGCCATGCGTGGCCCGGCATACGGTTTGGTGGAGCAACTGCGGCCATTGCCCGTGGAGCAGCGCGCTGCCCGGCTGGCCGAGTTGCAGTCCCACTACGGCCTGCGCCTGAAGCTGGTGCAAAAGGATGCCCAGGCCCTCACCGAGCGCGAACAAAAGCTTCTGGAGCAGGGCTTGCTGGTGGTGCGCGGCGACTTCATGGAGTTTCTCACGGGCATCGACGGTGGCGCGCAACTGCTGGAAATCAAGCTGCCGGAAGAGCCCAAATGGTTATACCTGTGGGCCTACGGTTTTCTCGGGCTGTGCCTGGCCATCGTCCTGTATTTCTGGGTGCGCCCGCACTGGCGCGACCTGGAACATATCCGCCTGGCCGCGCAGCGCTTCGGCGACAACGACCTCGGCTCACGCATCCTGCTGCCGCGCAGCTCCACCGTGCGTGCGCTGGCCGGGCACTTCAACCAGATGGCCGAGCGCATCGAAAGCCTGATCGCCAACCAGCGCGAACTCACCAATGCGGTGTCCCACGAGCTGCGTACGCCGATTGCACGGTTATCGTTCGAACTCGACCAACTCAAGCAACAGGCCGACCCGCACCAGCGGGGCGAATTGATCGCCGATATGTACGCCGACCTCGGCGAGCTGGAGGAGATGGTGTCCGAGCTGCTCACCTACGCCAGCCTGGAGCGCGGCGCCACCCAGGTCACCCGCGAGCGCATCGAGGCCCACAGCTGGCTCGACAGCGTGATCGGCAGCGTCGCGCTGGAGGCGGAGGCGGCCGGCATCCAGTTGTCGCTGCGCACCTGCGAGGTCGACGTTATCCAGATCGAACCGCGCTTCATGGCCCGCGCCGTGATCAACCTGCTGCGCAATGCCATCCGTTATGCCGAGCGCCGGGTCGAGGTGTCGCTGGTGAAGTTCGGCGAGGGCTACGAAGTGCGTGTGTGTGACGACGGCCCCGGCGTGCCCGAGGAAGGCCGGGCCAGGATCTTCCAGCCCTTCATGCGCCTGGATGCCAGCCGCGACCGCCGCACCGGCGGCTTCGGCCTCGGCCTGGCGCTGGTGCAGCGGGTGTCGCAGTGGCATGGCGGGCACGTGCACGTGATGGATTCGGAGTGGGGCGGGGCGTCGTTTCGCATGACGTGGGCGTATGCCGAATAGGTATCCGGAGAATAATGGGAGGCAAATGTGGGAGGGGGCAAGCCCTCTCCCACATTTTCTGACAGGCTTACCCGGTCAAAAGGTGTATTCCAACACCCCCATCACCGAGGTCTGCAAGCGCCGCTCCACAATCGGGCTCTTGCCCGCGTCATCCGCCAGGTATTGCACATCCAGCAGGGTCGAGAACTGGGTGTGCTCGCTGATCGGCAGGCTCCACACCAGATTCATGCCATTGCTGATGTTGCCCGCACCGGCCTTGTAGGCCTTGAAGCGACTTTGCGCGGCCTGGTCGGTGGTCACGCCGTACCAGGTCTGCAGGTAATTGCGGTCACCAAAGTGACTGTTGAGGCTGGCATCGACCGATCCGTAGCGGCCGTCGTAGAGCGTGGTGCCCAGGCTCAGCTCCAGGTGGGTGAACGCCTTGCCGCTGTCTTTGTGGTCATCTTCCTTGAGCGCGTGTTCCAGGGTCGCGCCGGCAATCACGCCACCCAGGTTATAGCTGGCACTCAACCCCACTTGCGGGCGGGCCTTGATCTCGCCCATGCCCTTGAGCCGCTTCGAGCCGGCGTGCAGGCTTTGATTCTTGTCCTTGCGTGAATGGCTGGCACCGATGTAGGTGCTGAAGCTCAAGGCGTTGCCTTCATAGCCCCAGCCCAGGCCTTTGTCGGTGTCGAGGAATATCCCCCAGGGGCTGACGACTTTGCCGCCCAGCACCGGCGCGGTCATGCGTTCATCGCTGCCGCTGTAGCGGGGCACGTTGGCCATGCCGGCCTTGAGGCTGTATTGCCAGTCTTCGGCAATGGCGCGGTCGGCAGCGGCCAGCAGGCACAGTGAGGAGAGCGACAGGTACAGGGGGGTTGAGCGCATAAAGGGTTCCATATGGGGGTTAGAAGACCAAGGGGTTATGAGGGGAGCGGGTGCGTTTGAAGGCGTAGCCCGAAGCGCTGAGACCGTTGATCTGGCGGCTCACCGTATCGCCCAGGCCGTAGCCGTTACCGGCGAGGACGGCATGGGCGTTGTCGATCGGCAGCAGGATGTAGTCGGTCAGCGGTTCGTCGTGCAGTTGGCCGCGGATCACCAGGAAGCCGTCTTCCAGGCGCACGCTGATGCCGCTCAGGGGGGCGTCCGGCTCATGGGTGTTGAGAACTTGATAGGTGCCGATGGTGTCGGCCCAGGCCGAGGGCAAGGGCGGCGGCTCGACGCGCTCACCGATAGCCACGCGCTGGCCGTGGCTGCGGGCGGTGAGCATCTGGCGGCCTTGCACGCTGATCACGTCCAGTTGCACGCGGCCCAGTTCGCCGAGGTCCTTGAACCAGAAGCCGAGCACTTTCTTCTGCGCGCGCAACCAGCCGTCGTCGTCGCGCAATAATTCGAAGGTGTAGCCGGCCAACTCGCCCGACAGCCGCTGATCGTCATCCTTGATCCGGAACACGCCCCAGGCGGTGGCGTAGAAGCCGGCCAGGCGCTTGCGGTCGATGGCGGCCGGCACGTGGCGCAATTTCAGGCCGTGGCTCGGCGCCTGGCAATCGTCGGCGCAGACCGCGTGGCCGGTTTGCGCCTGGAGCAGCAGGCGCAGGGTGTCGGTGGCCAGGCCGGCCACCAGGTCTTCGGCGTTGCTGTCATTGGCCATGATGATCACGGCCAGTTGCTGGTCAGGCAGCAGGCTCAACTGCGCGGCAAAATCGTCGCCGCCACCGCTGTGCTGGTAGGTGCGTATACCGGGGCCGACGGGTTCGTCACCGCAGGGGGCGAGGAACCAGCCCAGGCCCATCTGGCAATCGAAGTCCAGCGCATTGCCGGTGTTCTGCTGGGTGAACATCGCGTCAATCGAAGCGCTGCCCAGCACGCGGTTGCCTTTGTAGACGCCTTGGGCGAACAGCATATGCACGTAATGCGCGAGGTCTTTCGGGCTGGCCCACAGGCCGCTGGCGGCGAGGTCGCGCACCGGGGCATCGGTACTGGCAACGCCGTCCGTATAGCCCAGGGCGCGGAACGCCTGCTGGCTGGCGGTGCCGACAAAACTCGACTGGTTCATTTCCAGCGGCTTGAGCAGGCTGTTTTGCAACTGGGCTTCAAAGCTTTTGCCGCTGCTGCGCTCGATGGCCGCGCCCACCAGGGCATAACCGAGGTTGGAATACGCCACCTGCGAGCCTGGCGGGCTGCTCAGCCAAACCCCCGACACGCGCATCGGCATCTGCCCCATGGCGTAGGTGCTGCGCAGGTCACGCAGGTGTTCACTGGGCAGGCCGGACTGGTGGCTGAGTAAACGCCGCAGGGTGACAGCGCGGTCGGCAGCGGCCTGGTCGTCATGAAAGCGCGAGCGCACGTAAAACTCGCGCAGGGTCTGCTGGATCGGCGCATCCAGCGCCAGCCGTTGTTGTTCCACCAATTGCAGCGCGGCCGTGGCGGTGAGCAGCTTGGAAATGCCACCGGCACGGAACGCGGTGTTGGGCGTGACCGGCACGCCCCGGGCCTTGTCGGCCAGGCCGAAGCCCTGGGCCCAGATCAGCTCCTGGCCATTGACCAGGGCAATCGACAGGCCGGCGATATGCTCTTGGGCAATCGCCCGGGGAATGCGCGCTTGCAGGTAGCGGATGATCGCGCCGTAGTCACCCTTCTGAATGGGCGGCGGTGCCGGCGGCTGCCCATGGCAACCGAGGCTGCCCAGCAGGCAACCCAGCAGCGGAATACCGCGCAATCTGCGAAACATGAGGAGCACCCGAATGGCTGTTTGGATGCTCGAATGCTAGGGAAGGGCCGTCCAACAATCTTTGCGAGCTTTGTCGGGAAACTGTCAAAGACTGTTAACGGCTTAGCCCATGGCGTTCATGCCACTGCGCGATGGATTCTTCGGGGTATTCATCAAACTGCAGGTCGCCCTTGCGCACGCTGACCTCGACCCACGGTGCCTTCGAGCCCAGCATCAGGTGCGTATGCGCCGGCGGCACCGGCAACGGCGTGTCGATGGCCGAGGCAAACGGGTGGATCAGCTCCGGCCACTCCGGGCTGAACAGCCATAGCGCACTGCCGCACTGCGAACAGAAATGCCGCTCGGCGCTACTCGAATGGGCGCGGCTGGCGCCCTCGGGTTTGAGCCGGGCGTGGTAGATCGAAATCTGTTTGCGCCCGCGCACTTGCAAGCTGTTGGCATCCCCGGCCAGGTTGATCGCATAACCGCCGCCGCCTTGGGTCTTGCGGCAGATCGAGCAATAGCAACGCTGGTAAGGGTACGGGTGGGCGCTGGTGAGGCTGAACGTCACGGCGCCGCAGTGGCAGGATCCTTCAAGCTGCATGGGAGGTTTCCTCTGGCAAGGTGACTTCTGAGCTTAGGTGCTTTCCGGCATCAACGTGGCAATCAATGCCCGTATGGTGCCGGGCAGTGCCTCAAGCTCCCTGACCAGAATACTGCGCTCGCGAATCGCCCACGGCTCATCCAGCGTCACCGCCACCAGTTGCATGGTGCGGCTGTGCCGTACGGCGGCGGACTCGGGGATGATGCCGATGCCCACGCCCGCTTCGACCATCCGGCAAATCGCCTCGAAGCTCGACACCTGGATACGCAGGGACAACTGTTTGCCCAGCCGCTCAACGTGTTCACGCAGGAAACTGAGCAAGGTGCTGCCCTCATGCAGGCCGATATGCTGATAGGCCAGGGTCTGCTCCAGGGTGACCGAGGCTTGATCGGCCAGGGCGTGGCCGACGGGCACCATCAGCACCAGTTTGTCGGTGCTGAAGTGCAGCACCTGCAATCCCGCCGCCTCCACGGGACCGGCGATGATGCCCATGTCACTGGTGCCATCCAGCACGCCGCGCACGATATCGCGGGACAAACGCTCCTGCAGGTCGACGGTCACGCCAGGGCGCTGGGAGAGGAAGCCGGCCAGCACCTCCGGGAGGAACTCGGTGACCGCCGTGGTGTTGGCGAAGATGCGGATATGCCCGGCGGAGTCCACGCCGTATTGGGTGAACTCACTCTTGAGGTAATCCACCTGGCGCATGATCAACCGCGCATGGTGCAGCAGCCGTTCGCCCGCCGGGGTGATCTCTACGCCACGGCTGTCACGGTACAGCAGGCGTGTGTCGAGCTGGCCTTCCAGCGCCTTGATCCGCGCACTCGCGGCGGCCGGCGAGAGGAACGCGCGCCTGGCGCCCTGGGTGAGGCTGGGGGATTCGGCGATATGGATAAACAGGCGCAGGTCGGCCAGGTCGAAGTGCATGCAAAACTCCAGGCTTGCGAAGACCTGTGGCGAGGGAGAGCTTGCTCCCGTTGGGGCGCGAAGCGGCCGCAAAAAACCAGGCCTGCTGCGCAGCCCAGCGGGAGCAAGCGCCCTCGCCACAAATGGTACGGTTTGGATTGCGGCGTTCAGCATAACCGAACGCTGGTTTATTGAAATGCAAATTCTCAGAACGGGCCGGCGCTTGCATGATCCGGGGCAGACACTCACTGCCCGAGGACCTGTACCCGATGAGCGCCACTGACTGGATCGGCCGAAGCGAAACCGCCCACGACCACCTGAGCCATAACCTGCTCAAACGCATTGCCGCCACCTTTGGCGAAGCCGTCCCCGAGCTGGGCGCGGACCTGCCGCCGCTGTGGCAGTGGTGCTTCTTCCAGGACCCGCTGCCGGAAAGCGCCCTTGGCGGCGACGGCCACCCGGCCCGTGGCGGCTTCCTGCCGCCGGCGGATAACCGCAATCGCATGTGGGCGGGCGGGCGTATCGAGTTCCTGCACCCGCTGCGGGCCGGCGAGGCGGCAACCCGCGTGTCGACCATCACCCAGGTCGAAGAAAAGACCGGCCGCAGCGGCTCGCTGTTGTTTGTCACCGTGCGTCATGACTATGCCCAGGACGGTCGCCTGGCGATCCGCGAAGAACAGGACATCGTCTACCGCGAGCCGACGCCGCCCAAGCCGGGCAGCGGCGAGGCCCAGGCCCAGGGCGATTGGCAGGAAACCATCGACCCCACGCCGACCCTGCTGTTTCGCTACAGCGCCGTGACCTTCAACGGTCACCGCATTCACTACGACTACCCCTATGTCACCGGCACCGAAGGCTACGCCGGGCTGGTGGTGCATGGCCCGCTGATCGCGACCTTGAGCCTGCGCGCGTTTTGCCGCGCCCATCCCGAAGCCAGCGTGCGGCGCTTTGCCTATCGCGGCGTGCGCCCGTTGATTGCGCCGCAGCCGTTTGCAGTGGGCGGTCGCATCAGTGACACCGGGGTGGCGGCGTTGTGGGCCGGGAATACCGATGGCCTGGCGCAAACCGCTGAAGTGCATTTCGAATAAGCCAAGAACAACAGGCGGAGAGCCGTGAGATGAACCCGAATGACAACGAAGCACTCAATGCCATCCGCGACGGCGTGCGCGCCTTGTGCGCCGCATTCGACGCGGCCTACTGGCGCCGGATCGACGAAGAAAAGGGCTTCCCCGAAGCCTTCGTCAAGGCGCTGACCGACGCCGGCTGGCTGTCGGCGATGATTCCCGAGGAATACGGCGGCTCCGGCCTGGGCCTGGCCGAAGCCTCGGTGATCCTCGAGGAGGTGAACCGCTGCGGCGGTAACTCCGGCACCGTGCATGGGCAGATGTACAACATGTTCACCCTGTTGCGTCACGGCAGCGAAACGCAAAAACGCTTCTACCTGCCCAAGCTCGCCAGTGGCGAATTGCGCCTGCAATCCATGGCCGTCACCGAGCCCACCACCGGCACCGACACCACCAAGATCAAGACCACCGCGATCAAGCGTGGCGACAAATACCTGATCAACGGCCAGAAAGTCTGGATCTCGCGGGTGCAGCATTCCGACCTGATGATCCTGCTGGCGCGCACCACGCCGTTGACCGAGGTGAAGAAAAAGTCCGAAGGCATGTCGATCTTCCTGGTCGATCTGCGTGAGGCCATCGGCAACGGTTTGACCGTGCAGCCTATCGCGAACATGGTCAACCACGAGACCAATGAATTGTTCTTCGACAACCTTGAACTGCCCCTCGATAGCTTGATCGGCGAGGAGGGCAAGGGCTTCAAATACATCCTCGACGGCCTCAATGCCGAACGCACCCTGATCGCCGCCGAATGCATCGGCGACGGCCGCTGGTTTATCGACAAGGCCAGCGCCTACGCCCGCGACCGCGTGGTGTTCGGCCGGCCCATCGGGCAGAACCAGGGCGTGCAGTTTCCGATTGCCGAAGCCCATATCGAAGTCGAAGCGGCCGACCTGATGCGCTGGCGCGCCTGTGCGGAATACGACAGCGGCGCGAATGCCGGCGCCAGCGCGAATATGGCCAAGTACCTGGCGGCCAAGGCGTCCTGGGAAGCGGCCAATGCCTGCCTGCAGACCCACGGCGGCTTTGGCTTTGCCTGCGAGTACGACGTCGAGCGCAAATTCCGCGAGACGCGCCTGTACCAGGTGGCGCCGATCTCCACCAACCTGATCCTGTCCTACGTGGCCGAGCACCTGCTCGAGCTGCCACGCAGCTTCTGAGGGCCTGCCCATGAGCCATACCCAAACCCTGTGTCGGTTCCTGGCCGACCTGGCCTACGAGCAGTTGCCCGAACCCGTGCTGGCGCGCACCGAAGACCTGTTCCTGGATTGGCTGGCGTCCGCGTTGGCCAGCCAGGGCGCGCACCCGATCCCATTGTTCGAGCGCTATGCCCAGAAGATGGGCCCGAGCAGCGGCCCGGCCCAGGTGATCGTCAATGGCACCGGCAGCAGCGCGTATTTCGCCGCGCTGGTCAACGGCGCCTCGTCCCACCTGGTGGAGCAGGATGACCTGCACAACAGCTCGGTGCTGCACCCGGCCACCGTGGTGTTTCCCGCTGCCTTGGCCGCCGCCCAGGACCTCGGTAAATCCGGCCGTGACGTGTTGCTGGCCTCGGTGGCCGGCTATGAGGCGGGGATCCGCATCGGCGAATTCATGGGGCGCTCCCACTACCGCATCTTCCACACCACGGCCACGGTGGGCACCCTGGCGGCGGCCGTGGCGGTGGGCAAGTTGCTGGGTTTCAATCAGGACCAGTTCACCCATCTGCTTGGCAGCGCCGGCACCCAGGCCGCCGGGCTGTGGGAATTCCTGCGCGATGCCGCCGACTCCAAGCAACTGCACACGGCAAAGGCGGCCGCGGACGGTTTGCTCGCCGCGTACCTGACGGCGGATGGCCTGACCGGTGCGCGCAATATCCTCGAAGGCGACCAGGGCCTGGCGGCGGGCATGTCCACGGATGCCGAACCGAGCAAATTGTCGGCTGGCCTTGGCAGCCGTTGGGCGCTGCTGGAGACCTCGTTCAAGTTCCATGCGTCGTGCCGCCATACCCATCCGGCCGCCGATGCGTTGCTGGCGTTGATGCAACGCGAAGGCCTGGAGGCCGTCGATATCGCCGGTGTGGAAACCCGTGTGCACCAAGGCGCCATCGATGTGCTGGGACGGGTAAGCGTGCCGACCAGCGTGCATCAGGCCAAGTTCTCCATGGGCACCGTGCTGGGGTTGATCGCCGTGCATGGCAAGGCCGGGCTCACCGAGTTCCATGAGTACGCGTTGACCGATCCTGCCGTCGCCGCCTTTCGCGACAGGGTCAGCATGACCCTCGACCCCGAGGTCGATGGCGCCTACCCGCAGCGCTGGCTCGGCCGCGTCACCGTCACCACGGTTGACGGCCGCACCCTGCACGGCGCCATCGACGAGCCCAAGGGCGACCCGGGCAACACCCTGAGCCGTGCAGAGCTGGCGGATAAATTCCAGCGCCTCGCCCGGTTCAGTCACGCCTGCACACCGGCCCAGGCCGACACATTGATCGCCAAGGTCTGGGATGTGCGCAACGCCGCGTCCATGGCCCATTGGCTCTGAGGAACTGTTATGACTGACCCACGACCGCTGGACGGCATCACCGTTGTCAGCCTGGAACACGCGATCGCCGCGCCCTTTTGCACCCGTCAACTGGCCGACCTCGGCGCCCGCGTGATCAAGATTGAACGCCCCGGTGCCGGTGACTTCGCCCGTGGCTACGACGAGCGCGTGCGTGGCCTGGCCTCGCATTTCGTGTGGACCAACCGCTCCAAGGAAAGCCTCACCCTGGACCTCAAGCAGGACGCCGCCGGCGCCATCCTCGACAGCCTGCTGGCCGATGCCGATGTGCTGGTGCAGAACCTTGCACCGGGCGCGGCGGCGCGCATGGGCCTGTCGTTCGAGGCGCTGCATGCACGCTTTCCACGGCTGATCGTCTGCGACATTTCCGGCTATGGCGAAGGCGGGCCCTACGAGAAAAAGAAAGCCTATGACCTGCTGATCCAGAGCGAGGGCGGCTTTCTGTCGGTGACCGGTGGCCCGGGTGACGAGCAGATGGCCAAGGCCGGTTGCTCCATCGCCGACATCTCCGCCGGCATGTACGCCTACAGCGGCATCCTTTCCGCGCTGCTGTTGCGCGGCAAGACGGGGCAGGGCAGCCGCATCGACGTGAGCATGCTCGAAAGCCTGGTGGAATGGATGGGCTACCCGATGTACTACGCCTTCGACGGTGCGCCGCCGCCGCCGCGTGCCGGCGCGGCGCATTCGACCATCTACCCCTACGGGCCGTTTCCCACCGGCGACGGCAGCACGGTGATGCTCGGTTTGCAGAATGAGCGCGAATGGGCGGCGTTCTGCGACAAGGTCCTGCTCACGCCTGGGCTGGCGACGGATGAGCGCTTCAGCGCCAACTTCAAGCGCTCGGCCAACCGCGAGGTGCTGCGCCAAATCATCGTCGACAGCTTTGCCCAACTGGATGCCGAGGCCGTGATCCAGCGCCTGGAGGACGCGCAGATCGCCAGCGCCCGCGTCAACGATATGCAAGGCGTGTGGGACCACCCGCAGCTCAAGGCCCGCGACAGTTGGCGTGAAGTCGCAAGCCCTGCCGGGCCGCTGCCGTCGCTGCTGCCGCCGGCGCGCAATGGGGCGTTTACCCCGCGCATGGACGCCGTACCGGCGCTGGGGCAGCACAGCCAGGGCATCCTCGAGCAGCTCGGTTACTCCGGCGATGCCATCGACAGCCTGCGTGCGCGCGGCGTTATCTAATAAGGAAGTCCGTTATGCCTAACCCTCTTGTGCGCTCTGCGCTGTTTGTTCCCGGCAGCCGACCGGAACGCTTTGCCAAGGCGCTGGCCAGTGGCGCCGATGCCGTGATCGTGGATTTCGAAGACGCGGTGGAAGAGCCGCTCAAGCGCCAGGCGCGGGATAACCTCGGGGCGTTCCTGCAAAGTCACCCGCAGGCCCGGGTGTGGGTGCGCATCAATGCGCCGGAACATGCCGGGCATTTCGACGATGTGGCGTTTTGCAAAGCCTACGCCAACGTGGCGGGTGTACTCCTGCCGAAAGTGGAAAGTGCGGCCCAGGTGGTGGTGGTCGCCACGGCTGGCAAGCTGATCTGGCCGATTATCGAAAGCGCCCGCGGCTTGCTGGCGCTGGCCGACATCGCCCAGGCGCCGCAGGTCGAACGTCTGTCATTCGGCGGCCTGGACCTGGCGCTGGACCTCAACCTGAGCAGCAACTCCCCGGCCGCGCAGTTCGCCCTCGACCAGGCACGCCTGGCGCTGATCGTGCACTCCCGCGCGGCTGGCCTGGTGGCGCCACTGGATGGCGTGCACCCGGCCATCGACGACCCCGACGGCCTGCGCCGTTCGATCCGGCATGCCTATGAAATGGGCTTTGCCGGCGCGTTGTGTATCCATCCCAGGCAGGTGGCGGTGATCCATGACGCGTTGGCGCCCAGCGCCGCAGACCTGGCCTGGGCGCGGCGGGTGGTGGACGCCGGGGCGCATGGGGCGGGGGCTTACCAGATTGATGGGCAGATGGTGGATGCGCCGGTGTTGTTGCGGGCGCAGCGGTTGCTCGCACAGTCATAGCTGACGGAACCGAATCAAATGTGGGAGGGGGAACTGCATTTTTCTTGAGGTTGGTGTTCGGCGTGGCCGAACGCAGGTATCAAAAATTCGAAATTCACTACACGCGTCATATCAGGCACCTTGCCCTAACCACAACAATAAGAAGGTGATTTCCATGCTCAAGCTTTCTCGGGCGCTGTTCTGCGCCGCCACCTTGTTTGCCGCAGGCCTGGCCCAGGCGGCGGACCCGATCGTGATCAAGTTCGCCCACGTGGTCGCTGAAAACACCCCCAAGGGCCAGGGCGCGTTGCTGTTCAAGAAGCTCGCCGAAGAACGCTTGCCGGGCAAGGTCAAGGTCGAGGTGTACCCCAACTCGTCACTGTTCGGTGACGGCAAGGAAATGGAAGCGCTGCTGCTGGGCGACGTGCAGATGCTGGCGCCGTCCCTGGCCAAGTTCGAGCAATACACCCGGCAAGTGCAGATCTATGACCTGCCGTTCCTGTTCAACGACCTGGCCGCCGTCGACCGCTTCCAGGCCGCCGAGGGCAAGCAACTGCTGACCTCGATGCAGAACAAGAACATCCTCGGCCTGGCTTATTGGCACAACGGCCTCAAGCAACTCTCCGCCAACAAGGCGCTGCATGAACCCAAGGACGCCCGTGGCCTGAAATTCCGCGTGCAGGCCTCCAGCGTGCTGGAGGAGCAGTTCAAGGCGATCCGCGCCAACCCACGCAAGATGAGCTTTGCCGAGGTTTACCAGGGCTTGCAGACCGGCACCGTGAATGGCACCGAGAACACCTGGTCGAACTATGAAAGCCAGAAGGTCAACGAAGTGCAGAAGTACTTCACCGAATCCAACCATGGCCTGATCGACTACATGGTCATCACCAATGCCACCTTCTGGAACGGCCTGCCGCCCGACATCCGCAGCACCCTGGAGCAGGTCATGGTCGAGGTCACCGTCGAGGTGAACAAACAGGCCGAAGCCCTGAACCAGTCGGCCAGGCAGAAGATCATCGACGCCAGGACCAGCGAAATCATCGAGCTGACCCCCGAGCAACGCCAGCTGTGGCGCGACGCGATGCGCCCGGTATGGCAGAAGTTCGAAGGCGAGATCGGGGCTGATCTGATCAAGGCGGCGGATTCCGCCAACCAGTAAAGGCCGGTTTCCGCCCTGACATCTCATTTTGCTTTCGCGAGGTTTTGCCATGCAAACGCTAAGGCGCGTCTGGGAGCACCTGGAGGAAGGCTTTATTGCCTTCCTGCTGGCGGCCATGACCCTGGTGACATTCGTCTACGTCATGCTCAACAACATCTACACGCTGTTCTTTGCCCTGGCCGACAAGTGGGCCTTCAGCAGCAACTTCTTCAGCGCCCTGGGCGACGGCACCATGACCTGGGCCCAGGACATGACCTGGAGCGTGGCGCTGACCAAGGCCATGTTCGGCTGGCTGATTTTCTTCGGCATTTCCTATGGGGTGCGCACCGCCGGCCACCTGGGGGTGGACGCGCTGGTCAAGCTGACCCGGCGTCCGGTGCAGCGCGTGCTGGGCATGCTCGCCTGCCTGTGCTGCCTGGCCTATGCCGGGCTGTTCATGGTCGCCAGCTACAAGTGGGTCAGCGCGGTGATGACCGCCCATATCGGCGCCGAAGACCTTGACCAGTTCGGCATCGACGTGGGTGACATCGTGATCATCGTGCCCATCGGTTTTGCCCTGGTGTTTATCCGCTACCTGGAAATTTTCTACCGCATCTTTACCCGCCGTCAGGTCGGGTTGGGGCTGGCCGACGAGGCCGGTGAGGCCAGCAAGTTGGCCGGCAGCCATGGGGAGCGTCACTGATGGCCGTGCTCTGTCTGTTCCTGCTGTTGTTCGTGTTCATGTTCCTCGGCGTGCCGATTGCCATTGCACTGGGTTTGTCGGGCGCGGTGTCGATCCTGATGTTCAGCCCGGACTCGGTCAGTTCCCTGGCGATCAAGCTGTTCGAAACCTCCGACGCCTATACCTTCCTGGCGATCCCGTTCTTCCTGCTCTCCGGTGCGTTCATGACCACCGGCGGCGTGGCGCAGCGGCTGATCGACTTTGCCAACGCCTGTGTCGGGCATATCCGTGGCGGCCTGGCGATTGCGGCGGTACTGGCGTGCATGCTGTTTGCGGCGCTGTCCGGCTCATCCCCGGCGACGGTGGCGGCGGTGGGTTCGATAGCGGTGGCGGGCATGGTGCGTTCCGGTTACCCGAAGGAATTCGGCGCGGGGATCATCTGCAACGCCGGCACCCTGGGCATCCTGATTCCGCCGTCGATCGTGATGGTGGTGTACTCGGCGGCGACGGAAACCTCGGTGGGCAAGCTGTTCATGGCCGGGGTGATCCCGGGCTTGCTGTTGGGCCTGATGCTGATGGTGGCGATCTACATTGTCGCGCGCATTAAGAAGCTGCCGGCCCAGCCACGGGCGACGTTTCGTGAGTGGCTGAGCTGTGCGCGCCGCGCGTTCTGGGGCCTGTTGTTGCTGGTGATCATCCTCGGCGGCATCTACAGCGGCATGTTCACCCCCACCGAAGCGGCGGCGGTGGCGGCGGTGTACTCGGCGTTCGTGGCGTTGTTCGTCTACAAGGACATGAAGCTGCGCGACTGCCCCAAGGTGCTGCTGGAGTCCGGGCGCCTGGCGATCATGCTGATGTTTATCATCGCCAATGCCATGCTCTTCGCCCATGTGCTGACCACCGAGCAGATCCCTCAGGAAATCACCGCCTGGGTGCTGTCCGAGGGCCTGACGCCGATTGGCTTTTTGATCATGGTCAACGTGGTACTGCTGATCGCCGGCAGTTTCATGGAGCCTTCGGCCATCGTGCTGATCCTGGCGCCGATCTTCTTCCCGATCGCCATGAAGCTGGGCATCGACCCGATTCACCTGGGCATCGTGATGGTGGTCAATATGGAAATCGGCCTGGTGCACCCACCGGTGGGGCTGAACCTGTTCGTGACCTCGGCGGTGACCGGGTTGACGCTGGGGCAGACCATTCGTGCGGCGTTGCCGTGGCTGATGATCCTGTTGGTGTTCCTGATCATGGTCACGTACTTGCCGTTTATCTCGCTGGCCTTGCCGCATTGGCTGGGGATGTAGCGCGGGTCAATAGGTGGGAGGGGGCCAGTCGAATCGTCGCACCAGCCCTTCCACCGTTAGTGGTCCAGCGCACTCAAGATCGCATGGGCGACCTTTACCCGTTCGGCATTCGGGTAGTTCTTGTTCGCCAATATCACCACGCCCACTCCCTTGCTCGGCACGTACGCCACGTAGGCGCCAAACCCATTGGTGGAGCCGGTCTTGTTCACCAGGGTGTCGGCGTGGGGCGCCTGGGGCGGGGTCAGCCAGTTGACCGCATGCGGTTCCATTGCCATGGGTGTGGAGTTGCCGGCCATCAACCTATCGAGCGGGATGGGGTAGGGGTACATTTCCCAACCCAGTCCCTGGGTCATGCCGTCCACGTTGTAGTAACCCGTGTGAGTCACGCTGATCGCCTGCTGCAGGGTTTTATCCAGCGTCGCCGGGTGCATGTTCGCGTCAACGTACTTCAGCAAGTCCGCAGCACTGGTCTTGATGCCGTAGGCCTCGCTGTCCAGGGCGCCGGGGCCGACGCGTACCGGTTTGCCATCTTTGCCATAGCCCTGGGCGTACAAGCTCATCTGGCTCTGCGGCACCTTGATGAAGGTGTGCTTGAGCCCGAGTGCGGGCAACAGGGTCTTTTCCATCGCCTGATCGAACGGCTGCTTGAGGCTCTGCGCCGCCAGGTAGCCGAACAACCCCAGGCTTGGGTTGGAATACAGGCGCTGGGTGCCAGGGGCGAAGTCGGGTTGCCACTGCTGGAAGTAGCTGATCATGCGCTGGCTGTTATCCGCGTTGGCGGGGAATTGCAGGGGCAAGCCCCCGGCGGTGTAGGTGCCGAGGTTGAGCACGCTGATGTGGTCGAACTTGCCGCCGCCCAGTGCCGGCAGGTAATGGTTGGCCGGGTCGGAAAGCGTGAGTTTGCCGCTGGCTACCGCGTAACCGGCCAGGGTCGCGGTGAAGGTTTTGCTCACTGAGCCCACTTCGAACAGGGTGTTTTCGCTGACCGGCTGGCGGGTATCGGTGGCGGCGATGCCGTAGTTAAAGTATTGCGCCTTGCCGTCCCGCACCACGCCGACCACCAGGCCGTTAATCGACTGCTGCTGCATCAGCGGTTTTACATTGGCATCCACCACCGCCTGCAGGTCGGTGGCCGCCAGGCAGTTGCCGGCGGCGATAAACACCGCGAGGGCGGTGAAATTACGCACGCCAGACAGTAAATGTTGGGGCATGATAACGCTTCCATGAGAATGATCGATTGAATGAAGAGCCTGCGCGGGCGAGGCAAATGTAGGCCGTTCGCCGGTCCTGGGCAAACGATGATATCTCGCAGTAGCCATTAGAAATATTGGGGTCAATATGCTCCGCTCCCACTTGCCGTTGAACGCCTTGCGCGCCTTCGAGGCGGCCGCCCGGCATCTGAGCTTTACCCGCGCTGCCATCGAGTTATGCGTGACCCAGGCGGCGGTCAGCCATCAGGTCAAGAGCCTGGAGGCGCAGCTCACTGTCACCTTGTTCAAGCGCCTGCCCCGCGGGTTGATGCTCACCCGCGAGGGCGAAACCCTGCTGCCGGTGGTGCGCGAGTCGTTCGACCGCATTGCCCACACCTTGGGCCAGTTCGAGGGCGGGCATTACCGCGAGGTACTCACCGTGGGCGCGGTCGGCACCTTTGCCGTCGGCTGGCTGCTGCCACGTCTGGCGGACTTCCAGAGCCGCTACCCGTTCATCGACCTGCGCCTGTCCACCCATAACAACCGTGTCGACGTGGCTGCCGAAGGCCTGGATTACGCGATTCGTTTCGGTGCCGGTGCCTGGCACGGCACGGATGCGCTGGAGTTGCTGGAAGCGCCGCTGACGGTACTGTGTGTGCCGTCACTCGCCGCGCAGTTGCACACGCCGGCCGACCTGTTGAAACACACGCTATTGCGCTCCTACCGCGCGGATGAGTGGAGCCTGTGGCTTCAGGCCGCCGGGCTGCCCGCCGATACCCTGGTACCGCGCAGCATCGTGTTCGACTCGTCGCTGGCGATGATGGAGGCGGCACTGCAAGGCAGCGGCGTGGCGCTGGCGCCGGCGATGATGTTCTCGCGGCAACTGGAAAGTGATGTGATTCGCCAGCCCTTCGACGTCGGCATCAGCACCGGCAGCTACTGGCTGACGCGCCTGCAGTCGCGGGCCGAAACCTCGGCCATGCAGGCCTTCAAGGCATGGTTGCTGGAGGAGAGTGGGCGGGTCTGAGTTTATTTTTGAAACATAATGAAACATTTGCTTAGGGCCGGCGTTCTACCGCTACACCTGCACTGAGTTATTCCATGAAAACACCGCGCCCCTCCGCTCGCATGCCACACCTCACCCAACTGCGCAATTTGAAGATGGCACGCTCCGCCCACGCGTATGTGCGCGGCAGCACCGTGCAATTCTACGAGTGGCTGCACAGCCAGATGGGCAGGCGTCTGCCTCAAGGCCCGGCGATCTGGATCTGCGGCGACTGCCACGCGGGCAACCTGGGGCCTACCGGCGACAACAAGGGTCGCATCGATATGCATATCCGCGACCTTGACCAGGCCGTGATCGGCAACCCGGCCCACGACCTGGTGCGCCTGGCGCTGTCCCTGGCCACCGCCGCGCGCGGTTCGGACCTGCCGGGCGTGACCACCGCGCGCATGCTTGAAGAAATGATGGTGGGCTATGAACAGGCGTTCAAGGACAAGCCCGACGAGGTACCGCCGCGTCCGTCCCAGGTCAAGGCGGGGATGCGCAGCGCCGTCGAGCGCACCTGGAAAAGCCTGGCCCGTGAACGCATCGACAACGTGCGGCCGACGATCCCGCTGGGCAAGCATTTCTGGTCGCTGTCGCGGGCAGAAAAAAGTGCGCTGGAAAGCGTCTGCGCGTCGGATGACATCCATCAGTTGGTCACCTCGCTCAAGGGCCGTCCCAAGGACGCCAAGGTCCAACTGCTGGATTCGGCTTACTGGGTCAAGGGCTGCAGCTCCCTCGGCCTGTTGCGCTACGCCGTCTTGCTGGGGGTGGGCGACAAGGACGATGAGGAATACTGCCTGATCGATATCAAGGAAGCCGTCGGCGCCGCCGCACCGCGCGCGGCACGGGCGAAGATGCCCAGGGACAACGGCCGCCGAGTGGTGGAGGGCGCCCGCCAGCTGTCGCCGGGCCTGGGTGAACGCATGGTGGCGACACGGTTTCTGGACCATGGCTTTTTCATCCGCGAACTGTTGCCCCAGGACATGAAGCTGGAACTGGACGAACTGAGTGAACTCGATGCCATGCACGCCGCCGGTTACCTGGCGCGCGTGGTCGGTATCGCCCATGCCCGGCAGATGGACCGGGCGACGCGCAAGGGCTGGATGGCGGTGCTGCAGGAAAACCGCTCCAGGCAATTGGATGCGCCGTCGTGGTTATGGACCAGCGTGGTGCAGTTGGTGGGCAGCCATGAGCAGGGCTACCTCAACCATTGCCGCCGGTATGCGCTGGAACACTGAGCTGGAATGAGGTGACGATCAATGTGGGAGGGGGCTTGCCCCCGATAGCGGCGGGTCAGTCACCTCAATGGTTGCTGATACACCGCAATCGGGGGCAAGCCCCCTCCCACATTTGGACTGCACTTAGGCCAGGTATTTGCGGAAACAGCCCAGCGTCCTTTCCCACGCCAGATTCGCCGCGGCCTCGTCATAACGCGGTGTCGAATCGTTATGGAAGCCATGGTTGGCGCCCTTGTAGATATACGCTTCATAAGTCGTGCCGGCGGCCTTCAGGGCCTTTTCATACGCCGGCCACCCCTCGTTGATCCGCGTATCCAGCTCGCCGTAATGCAGCATGATCGGTGCCTTGATGCGCGGCACGTCCTTGGCTTCCGGCTGGCGCCCATAGAACGACACCGCCGCGCCTAGTTCCGGGTAAGCCACCGCCGCCGCATTGGTCACGCCGCCGCCATAACAGAAGCCGGTGATGCCGACCTTGCCGGTGCTGCTGTCGTGGTGCATCAGCCATTCGATGGCGGCGAAGAAGTCGTTCATCAGCTTGGTCGGGTCGACTGTCTGTTGCAGCGCCACGCCTTTTTCATCGTTGCCGGGATAGCCGCCCACCGAGGTCAGGCCGTCCGGCGCGAGGGCGATAAACCCGGCTTTGGCCAGGCGCCGGGCGACGTCTTCGATGTAGGGGTTGAGGCCACGGTTTTCGTGGACCACCACCACGGCCGGCAGCTTGCCGGTGGCCTTGGCCGGGCGCACCAGGTAGCCACGCACGGTGCCGTTGCCCTTGGGCGAGGGGTAGGTGATGTAGTCGGCAACGATGTCCGGGTCGGTGAATTTCACCTGCTCGGCCAGGGCATAGTTGGGGCTCAGGGCCGCCAGCAGGGCCGAGGCGGTCAGGCCGCCAAAGGTGAACAGCGCCGCGCGGTCGAGAAATTCGCGGCGGTTGAGCGTGCCGTGGGCGTAGCCGTCGTAGAGTTCCAGCAGTTCGGGGGCAAAGTCTTTCGCGGTGAGACGAGTCATCGGTTCGGTCCTCGATTAGCGGTGCCAGTCAATGTAGACCAGGATCAGCCGTCACGGCCATGGGCGGCCGCAGCCAGTTCGCGGGTGTCGACGCGCACGAACAGCGAATCGCCGATGGCCGTGAGCACCTCGCCGGCGTACACCTCGCAGACCACGCGGCTTTTGCGACCCACGTCGCCCTCGACCCGCGCACGTAAGGTGAGCGGCACGCCCATGGGGGTCGGCTTGATGAATTTGATCCCCAGGTTGCCGGTAACGCAGTCGATGCGCGGCAGGCTGCCGGGTTCGCGTTGTTCGGCACGGTAGTGGTAGGCCATGGCGGTCCAGTTGGAATGGCAGTCCACCAGCATGGCGATCAGGCCGCCGTAGACCAGGTCGGGCCAGCCGCTGTATTTTGCCTCGGGGTGATGTTCGGCGATGAGATGGACACCATCGGCATCCCAGCGGCTCTTGATATGCAAGCCATGGGGGTTACTGCCGCCGCAGCCGTAGCAGATGCCTTCCGGCGCGGTGATGTCCTGTAGAGAAGGGGTGGGCATGCAGCGTCCTTATTGTTGTGAGCGGCTAATCTGTTTAGCAGCACAGGCACCTGATGGGAATACATCCTTTTTTTGCGGAGCGTGGCATGAAGCGTCGAATTCTCCCGTTGGTCCTGGTCCTGGGTGCTATCGGCTGTGCCCAGGCGGCGGAGTACACCGACGTCAATCGCACCGCCAGCCAGATCAGTTTTACCTATAAGCAGTTGGGGCAGCGGGTGTATGGCACCTTCGGCGACTTCGAAGGCACGCTGAGCTTTGACACGCAGAAGCCCGAAAGCGGACATGCCTTGCTCAAGATCCAGCTGGTGAGTATCGATGCCGGCAGCCCCGATGCCAACGACGAGTTGCAACGGGCCTCGTGGTTCGATACCGCGACTTATCCGGTGGGCGTGTATGAGTCCACCGCTGTAAAGGCCTTGGGGGATAACCGCTTCAACATCAGCGGCAACCTGACGATCAAGGGCACCACGCGCCCGGTGGCGGTCAACGTGGTGCTCAAGGAGCTGGATGGCATTGGCGTGTTCGACGGTGAGTTGATCCTCAGGCGCGGCGACTTCAGGATCGGCGAAGGCGAATGGGCCGGCAACAGCGTGGTGTCCGACGACATCAACATCAAGTTCAAGATGGTCGCGCCCCAGCGTTAGCGCGCGAACCGCTTGGCCCCGGCCACGCAGCCGATCACCGCGACCGTCACCAGCAGCATGCCCAGGCTGACCTGTTCATGCAGCAAGCCCGCTGCCAGCGCCAGGCCGAAGAACGGTTGCAGCAGTTGCAATTGGCCGACGGCGGCGATGCCGCCCTGGGCCAGGCCGCGATACCAGAACACAAAGCCGATCAGCATGCTGAACAGCGACACATAGCCCAGGCTCAGCCAGGCCGGCAGGCTGATGCCGCTGATGCTCGACGGCGCCAGCACCAGGCTCAACGGCACCACCACCGGCAACGACGCCACCAGCGCCCAGCAGATCACCTGCCAGCCGCCCAGGCTGCGCGACAGTGTGGCGCCTTCGGCGTACCCCAGGCCACACACCAGCACTGCCAGCAGCATCAGCACGTCACCCGCCGGTGCGGCGCTCAAGCCCTGGGCGAAGGCGTACCCCATCACCAACGCACTGCCGAGGATCGAAAACAGCCAGAACACCGGGCGTGGACGCTCGCCGCCACGCAGTACAGCAAACACGGCGGTCGCCAGCGGCAGCAGGCCGATGAAGACGATGGAGTGGGCGGAGGTCACGTATTGCAGCGCCAGCGCGGTGAGTAACGGAAAGCCGATCACCACGCCGAGGGCGACGATGGCCAGGGGCATCCATTGCTGGCGTGCGGGACGTTGCTCCTTGAACAGCCCCAGCAAGGCCAGCCCCAGCAGCGCGGCAATGGCGGCGCGGATCATGGTCAGGAACACCGGGTCGAATTCCATCACCGCCAGGCGCGTGGCCGGCAACGAGCCGCTGAAGATCACCACGCCGATAAAACCGTTGATCCAGCCTTGGGTGCGGGTGTCGAGGTTGCTGAGGGGAGCTGTACGTTCCATAAGGGGCGTCCGAAAGGAGGAGTTGCGTGGCAGGCATCCTAGGGTTGAAGATAAAGACAATCAAAAAATTGTCATGGATACATCGCTTATGCCCCGTGCCCGCTACAAGTCGTTGGTCGACAGCTTCGCCGAGGCCATTCGCTCAGGCAGCATGCCCCCCGGCACGCGACTGCCGACCCACCGCCAACTGGCCGCCGAGCATGGCCTGGCGTTGGTCACCGCGAGCCGGGTGTACGCCGAGCTGGAGGCCATGGGCCTGGTCAGTGGCGAAACGGGCCGAGGCACCTTCGTGCGCGAAATCTCGCTGCCGCCGGGGCAGGGCAGCGGGCAGATGAGTGTGGCGGCGGGCATGCTCGATCTGAATTTCAACTACCCGTCCTTGCCGGGCCAGGCCGACTTGCTGCGCACCGCATTGCGCCAGTTGGCGCTGTCCGGCGACCTCGACGCGCTGCTGCGTTACCAGCCCCACGCCGGTCGCCTGCATGAGCGCGCCGCTGTCGCGCGGCACCTGTTGAGTCGAGGGCTGACGGTCAAGGCCGAACAGGTGCTGGTGGTCAGCGGCGCCCAGCACGGGTTGGCCGTGACCATGATGGCCATGCTCAAGCCCGGTGATGTGATTGCCGTCGACGCCTTGACGTATTCGGGGTTCAAGGTGCTGGCCGAAACACTGCACCTGGAGATCGTCGCCATCCCGGTCACCGCCGACGGCCCGGACCTGGACTACCTGCACAGCCTGTGTCGCAAGCGCCCGGTGCGTGCCGTGTACAGCATGCCAACCTTGCATAACCCGTTGGGGTGGGTGCTGAGCCTGGCGCAGCGCGAGCAGTTGGTGGCGATTGCCCGTGAGCACAACCTGATGATTATTGAGGACGCGGCCTACGCGTTCCTGGCCGAGGACGTGCCGCTGCCCGTGGCCAGATTGGCGCCGGAGCGCACGGTCTACGTGGGCGGGCTGTCGAAAAGTGTCGCGACCGGCCTGCGCGTGGGGTTTATCGCTGCCCCTTCGGGTTGGGTCAAAGCACTGGAACGCACCATCATGGCCACCACCTGGAACGTGCCGGGGGTGATGAGTGCGATTGCGGTGGCCTGGCTCGAGGATGGCACGGTGGCGCAACTTGAAGCACAAAAGCGCCAGGATGCGCGGACGCGGCAAGCCTTGGCGGCGCAGGTGCTCAAGGGGCTGGCCTACACCAGCCACCCATCATCGTATTTCTTGTGGCTGCCCCTGGCGGAAGAGGCTCGCGCCGATCAAGTCGCCATGACCTTGCAGCGCGACGGCATTTCCGTCTCCACCGCCGAGCCCTTCGCCGTCTCGGCCCACGTGCCCCATGCGTTGCGCCTGGCCTTGGGCTCGGTGGACATGCCGGCGCTGCGCGAGGCGTTGCTGAAGGTGCGCAAGGTGGTGCAGTGGTGAGCCCGATGGCCCACCGCTAGCCATCAGAATTTGAACGCCTGGCGCCCGATCAGCAGCCAGTGGCCTTTCTGTTTTTGCCAGATCTGGAAGTTCTCGATTTCGGTGGGCACTTCCTTGCCGCTGTTCACCGCCAGGGCGGAGAAGTGGTTGCGTACCAGGGCGGTATCGCCACTCAGGGTAATGGTCTGTTTCTGCATTTCCAGGGTCTTGAAGCCGCTGCGTCCGGTCTCGATGTCGGCGATGAATTCCTGCTTGTTCTGGATCTTGCCGCTGGAGTGGCCGTAGGTGAGGTTCTCGGCGGTCAGGCTCTGGAGCTGCTTGAGGTCTTTATGCAGCATGGCCTGGGTGAGGTGGTCGACTGCTTGGGCGACGTCTTTGTCGGCGGCAGGGGCGGCGGCCACATAGCCGCTGAACAGGCACAGAAATCCGATCAGCACTTTGACGTTTTGCATGGGTGTTTCCTTATTGTTGTTGGGGGCGGATATGACTCGTTAAGTCATCGTACAACCATGCAATATTTTCCCCTGGGAAGGAAAGAAAAATTTGAAATATCTCGAAAGGATTGGCGTTTAAGGGGGGGTGGACATCTGAGTTTCTTATACGATGTCTCAACACCTCGTTTGGCTTAAACCCCGCTTCCGGTGCAAGTAGCACATCGCTATGCTACTGCCCGCCCCCCAGATCCCGGAGAGACAAAATGGATGTTGACTGGCACAGCGACCCCATCACCCGCGCCACTCCCGTGACCCCACACTATAAAAACACCAAGAACGTGCGACGCTTCATGCTTGAACACTGTGGGCCGGGGTTCAAGTTCGACCGGCCTTTCATGGCCTGGATTCGCAACGCAACGCCCAAGACCATGGGCGACGTGGTGGATGAATGGCAACGACACAACGAGGAAGCACGCCCATGACGCCCGATGAAAAATACCAAGCCGTGCAACAACGCCTCGGCTATCAATTGGATGAATTCAAAGTCGGCGGCAACTACACGCCGCTGGTGCGCGACGGCAACCACCTGTACATCAGCGGGCAGATCCCTCGCGTCGGCGACACGATCATGCTGCCGGGCAGAGTCGGTGACACCTTGACCCTGGGCCAGGCACAAATCGCCGCCGGCATCAGTGCATTGCGCTGCCTGGGCCTGCTCAAGCAAGCGCTCGGTTCGCTGGACCGGGTCAAGGCCATCCCGCGTATCACCGTGTATGTACGCAGCGCCGAGGACTTCGATCAGCAGAGTGAAGTGGCCAACGGCGCGTCAGACCTGTTGCACGAGATCCTCGGCGGTGCCGGGGTGCATTCGCGCACGTCGGTGGGGGTGATGCAACTGCCGAAGTCGGCGGCGGTGGAGATCGACATGATCGCGGTCGCGCACGACTGATGGTCAGCCAAGGGCTGGTCGTCCTGCTCAACTACGGCCTGCACCTGGTGCGCATGCGTCATGGCGTGTTGGCGGCGACGGCCTGCCATGGCACGGCAATCCTGCTGATTGCCATGCCCTATATGGCCTGACTTGAAATGCGGTTAGAGCTGTGGGAGGGGGCTTGCTCCCGATTGCAGTGGGTCAGCCACCGATGCATCAACTGACACTCCTCCCACAGTGAATCAGTTAGTTTGTGGCCAGTGGCGGCGTGCGCGGCGGGATCAGGCGTTTGCTGCCGGTGGCTTCATACGCCGCCGCAAAGCGCAGCAATGCCGAATCATCGTAGGCGCGCCCGGCAAAGGTCAGCCCGACCGGCATGCCGATGTCCGCCATCACGCCCATGGGCACGGTAACGGTGGGCACGCCCAGGTGACGGATGGCGAGGTTGCCGTTGGCCACCCACACGCCGTTGCTCCAGGCAATGTCCGCACTGGCTTCGTTCACATCGGCATCCGCAGGGCCTACATCGGCCACGGTCGGGAACAGCACAGCGTCGAGGCCGAGCTTATCCATCCAGTCTTCCAGGTCGATCCGCCGGGTTTTCTCCAGGCCGCGCAGGCCATCGGGCACGGTGCTGATCTCGTTCCACGGGGTGATGCCGCGCTCGGCCATGCGCACGTACTCGTCCATGCCGGCGGCCAGGTCGTCTTCACGGTTGGGCAAGGTGCCAGGGTCGTGGGGGAAGATTTTCGGCCCGTCCACATCGGCCAGGCGGTTCAGGGCCGGGTCGTTGTTGGCGCGCAGGAAATCATCGAAGGCCCAGGCCGACAGCTCCCACAGTTCATCGTGCAGGAATTCCCTGGACACCAGGCCACGGGTAAACACGGTCGGCGCGCCGGGGCGGTCGCCTTCGCAGTTGGACACCAGTGGGAAGTCCACCTCGATGACTTCGGCACCAGCGGCTTCAAGGGCCTGGCGTGCGTCCTTCCATAAGTCGATCACGCTGGCGCGGGTGTTGATCTTCTGCCCGGTGGGGCCGCCGATGCCGGGTTTTTCGCTGGTGCCGGCCTCGGGGTCGGCGTTGATGTACATGCGCGGCACGCCGAAGCGTTTGCCGGCCAGGGATTCGGCCGTCGCCGCCAATTCAGGGTAAGACGCCGGGCGTACCGAAGCGACGCTGGGGATCGGCACCCACGGCTGCAGGCGCCACAGGTCGCCACGGGTGTGCGGGTCTTCAGCCACTACCACGTCGAGCACTTCCAGCAGGTCGGCCATGGTGCGGGCGTAGGGCACCACCACGTCCATGGTCGGGGTCAACGGCCAGTTGCCGCGCACCGAAATCACCCCACGGGACGGGGTGTAGGCGCACAGGCCATTGTTGGACGCCGGGCCACGGCCGCTGGACCAGGTTTCCTCCGCCAGGCCGAAGGCGGCAAAGCTGGCGGCGGTGGCGGTGCCGGCACCGTTGGATGAACCGGAGGCGAACGGCGCGGTGAGGTAGTCGGCGTTATACGGGCTTTCCGCACGGCCATACACGCCGCGCTGCATGCCGCCATTGGCCATCGGCGGCATGTTGGTCTTGCCCAGGCAGATGGCGCCACCGGCGCGCAGGCGCTCGATGGTGAAGGCATCGCGCTGGGCGACCAGCTTGGCGAACGCCGGGCTGCCGGAGGCGGCGGTCAGCCCCTTGACCAGGTAGCTGTCCTTGGCGGTGTAGGGAATACCCTCCAGTGGCCCCAGGGTTTCGCCCTTGGCCCGGCGGGCATCGGAGGCCTCGGCTTCCTTCAGGGCGTCGGGGTTGCGCACGACGACGGCGTTGAGTGCGGTAGCGGTCTGCGGACCGTCGTAGGCATCGATCCGCGCCAGGTAAGCCTGCACCAGTTCAACGGCCGTGGTCTGGCCGGATTCGAGCGCCGCGCGCAATTGGGCAATGGAGACTTCGGTAACTTGCATGACGTTTTCTTCGCCGCCTTAAGTTGAGGTATGGCGGCAGTCTACGTACAGATATTTCACAAAACCAGTGCGGCATTTTCCCCATGGGCGGCACGCATCACCTGCCAAGTGGCGTCGTCTGCGGGAATCAGATGCTCGATACGCAGGGAGGCGAGGGTGATGTCCTGGGGCATGCCGAAGGTGGTGAAGGTGGACAGAAAGCTCAGTTCGCCCTGGCTGGTATGCACGCGGGTCAACACCAGCGGCGGCATTTCAGGCGGCGGCGTGGTATGGGCGGGGGCGGGCAGGCTCGCCAGTAGAGCGGCCAGCACAGGGTTGCCCAGCGCCTCGCGGCTTGCCCGTTGCCAGGCCAGGGTGCGGATTTCTTCGGCGTTGACCAGGCGGTCGCCCAGGCCGCCGGGTTGCAGCAGGGTGGTCAGCAGGTTCAGGCCTTCCATCGGCGGCGTGACCCCCGCCAGTGCCAACAGCACGCCGGTACTCGCATTCGCGGCCAGCACTTCCCAGTGGCTGCCCAGCAGGATCGCCGGGGCCGGGTTGTTGGCGTGCAGGACATGGTTGACCGCCTCGCGAATTGCGGCCATGGCCGGGGAGGCGAGCGGGGTAGCGGTATAGCGGGGCGCGAAGCCGGCGGCGAGGAACACGCGGTTGCATTGCTCCAGCGGTGTTTCCAGCGCGCTGAGCAGGTGATGCAACGTACCTGGGCTCGGCTTGGCGCGTCCGGTTTCGAGGCAACTGAGGTGGCGCTGGGAAACGCCGGTCATCAGGGCCAGGTCAAGTTGGCTCAGACCAGCCTGTCGGCGTAGCTGGCGCAAGTGTTCGCCGGCAGTAGCGGGGTTATCCATGGCGTGACTATGACCTCCGAGGTCATTGCGAGGAGGGCAACCTTATCACTAGGGTGAGCCTCGATCACGTCAAGGAGCCGACCATGCACAAACCTTATCTGGCCCTCGCCGCTCTGCTGGGCTTTTCGCTGTACACCCTGTTCACGCTGCTCACGGCCGAGCAATCGCTGCTGGCCTTCGGGTGGGAGTTGATATCGCGCCCGGACACCGCGCAGGTCGTCATCGACCTCTACCTGATGGCCGTGCTGGCCTGTGTGTGGATGTACCAGGATGCACGGGCGCGGGGGCGGTCGCTGGCGTCGGTGCTGCCGTATTTCTTGCTGACGGCGGTGTTCGTGTCGGTGGGGCCGTTGCTTTATATCGTCGTAAATGGGGTTGTGCGACGGGCGGAACGTCAGGGCTGACGGGTCTACTTGTGGCGAGGGAGGCCCCATCCCGTCTTCGACGCCGCGCTGTCGCGCAGCAAACTGGGACCTCTGTGGTGAGCGGGCTTGTCCCGCGTTGGGGTGCGAAGCGCCCCTGATGAAGACAAATGTGGTGTATCAGACACTCCTCTGCACCTGGTTTTGGGGCTGCTGCGCAGCCCAACGCGGGACAAGCCCGCTCACCACAAGAATGCGCTCGCCTGAAATTATTTGTGCAGGACTCAAGACTTCAGCGTGAAACTTTAACCCTTTAAAATCAGTGAGTTATTTTAAGCTTGATAAGAGCTTGCTCCCGTTGGACTGCGCAGCAGTCCCGTTTTTTTCAAACAAAGAGCTGGGGCCGCTTCGCGGCCCGACGGGAGCAAGCTCCCTCGCCACGATGAAGTTTATGGGTTGAGGAATGCCTGGTAGTTGTCCTTGGTGATCTGCTGGTAAGGAATGGTCAGCTCGGCGTCATACGGCTGTTTCTTGACCATCTTCACCGCCAGGTCAATGGAGCCCACGGCCTGCCCTTTGTTGTCCTGATACGCCGTCACCAGCAACTGGCCTTTCTTCACCGCATCCAGCCCGGCCGCGCCGCCATCGCTGCCGGCCACCAGAATATCCTTGCCCGGTTGCATGCCGGCCTGGCTGATCGCCATGGCCGCGCCAATCGCCATTTCGTCGGCATTCGCCGCCACGGCGTCGATTTTGCGCCCGGACACGATCCAGTTGTTCATCAGGTCAATCGCCTTGCTGCGCTGCCATTCGGCACTCTGCTCCTCGACGATCTTGATACCCGGATAGTCCTTGAGCACGTTCTTGACCCCCTGCGTGCGGTTGTGGGTGGCGTTGTTGGAGAGCAGCCCGAGCATGATCGCCAGGTTGCCCTTGCCACCCATTTTCTCGGCCAGGTAGCGCATCTGGATTTCACCGGCCTTGATCTCATCCGAGCCGACATAGCCAACCCCCGGCGGTACTTCCTTGAACTCGGGGCGGCGGTTGACGTACACCAGCGGGATCCTGGCCTGTTGGGCATTGACCGTCATTTTCTGGGTGGCGGCGGTGTCTACGGCGTTGACGATGATCGCGTCCATGCCCTGGGCGGTGAAGTTCTGCACCTGGTTAAGCTGGCGCACCACGTCGCCCTGGGCGTCTTCGAATTGCAGGGTCACGCCGGGCAGTTCCTTGGCGTGGGCGGCCATGTAGTCACGCATTTGCGCGAGAAACACGTCGTCGACCTGGGCGATGCTCACGCCGATCCGTATATCGGCCAGCGCCCAGGGGGTGATGGCGAGGGTCAAGAGTGCCGCAAGGAATTGCTTCTTCATGGTTGTGCTCCGTTGTTTTTGTTGTTGTTAAAGCATCACGCCTGGCGCTTGGCCCGCAGTTGCGCCACGGCCGCGGCGAAGTCCTCATACGCCCAGCGTTCGTCGAGGGCTTGCAGCATGAGTTGTTGCCCGGTTTGCGGGGCCAGGCCCTGCAAGGGTGGGTCGGTGTCGAGGTTGGTGGGGAAGGCATAGCCGTCGGCGGTGCAGGCCACCACCGCTGCAATTGCCTGGGCATCCAGGGCCGTGTTGGCCAGCAGGGCCGGGTACACCGCCAGCATCATGCGGTCGCGGTCGAGGGCTTCCATGGGCTTGCCGAAGGCCGAGGAGATTTGCAGCAGGTTGGCCATGCGCTGGTGGCCGGCCGTCCGGTTGGTGCCGGCGGCGTGGAACAACGCCGGGTTGAAGAACAGCAGGTCGCCCTTGTCCAGTGGCAGTTGCACGGCGTGCTGCTGGAAGTGCTCGATAAATTCGGGGCGCCTCCAGGCCAGGTAACCCAGGGCGTATTGCTGGGAAAACGGCAGCAGCTGGGTGGGGCCGCTTTCCAGCGGCATCGCCGAGTGGGCCACGGCGCCCTGCAACGTCAGGTACTGGGACAGCACATGCAAGGGCAGGGGAAAGCGTTCCACCACCTCGGTGGTCTGGAAGCCCAGGTGATAGTCGCGGTGTGGCTGTTGCGCCTGGCCGCCGGGGTGCACCACGTTCACTTGCGCCGTCACCTGATAGCTCGGGCCCAGCCACGCCTCGGCGATCAGCCCCAGCAGCGGGTTGGCGTAATACTCCACAAAGGATTGCGGCGACTGCAGCGCCGCCTTCTGCAATGAATTCCAGATACGCCCGTTACTGCCGGCCTTGGCAAAATGGTCGGCGGCCACGCCTTGGGCGGCCTCCTGGGCGAAGATCGCCTCGAACACCTGGCTGTGGCGATCCACCACTTCCAGGTCCTCATAGGCGCGGCGCACCACCATCACGCCCGGTCCATCGCGAAACAAGCGGTGCAGTTCATTCATCACCGTGTGGCGGTCGCTGTTGCGCAAGGTGCGGGCCTGATAGACCGGCACGTTGCCGAGCACTTCCGCAGCCAGGGGATAGTCCTCGGCACGCGCCTGTTGCGCGCAAATCCGCTTGAAATCCTCAATGCGTACATCCTGCGCTGTCGCAAATGCCGACATTACTCACCTCCCAGGCTCAGGGCCTTGAAGGGCTGCGGGCTGCCGCTGTCAGTGCAGCCGACCACGCCTTGTTCCAGGTCGATCACCGCGCCGGTCATCATCCCCGACTCGCGCGACAGCAGGAACGCCACGCTTTGCGCCACCTCTTCGGGCTTGAGCAGACGACCGAACGGCTGCGCGCGTTCCGCCTCAGCCAGCCAACCGTCCTGGGCGCCGTGGTACTGGCGCTGGATCTGATCCTCATGGGGCGTGTCCATCCAGCCGATGTTCAGGCCGTTGACGCGGATCCGGTTGCGCAGCGCACTGAACGCCACGTTCCTGGTCAGGATCGCCAGCGCCCCCTTGGACGCCGCATAGGCACTGAGGAACGATTGCCCGCCATGCCCGGTGATGCTCTGGATATTCACCACGGCGCCTTCCACGCCCTGGCTGATCATCAATTTCAACGCGTCCTGCATCAGGAAAAACGGCGCCCGCACATTCACAGCCATCAGCCGATCGAACAGCTCCGGCGAGGTGTCGACAATGGTGCCGCGGTCCGACATCCCGGCGCAGTTCACCAGGCCATGCAAGGTGCCGAAGTGGGTGCGCGCGGCCTCGATGATCGCGCGGCAATCCTCGACCTGTTCAAGGTCGGCCTCGACAAAAAACGCCTGGCAATCCAGCTGCGCCAGCTGCCGCACCTGTTCTTCGCCCTGGGCGCGGCGGCGCCCGCAAATGATCAGCCCGGCGGCGCCGCGTCGCGCCAGGGTGTGGGCCACGGCGGCGCCCAGGCCCTGGGTGCTGCCGGTGACGACAAAATATTGGCCGTTGAAGGTACTGGCGAGGTCGGCTTGAGGCATGGGGTTCTCCTGGATTGTTGTTGTTTTGATTGCCCGGCTCGACGCCGGACAAAACTGAGACTAGCATTGCAAAACCTCAGTAATACCTAAAAAAGACCTCATAAACACCTCAGGCGAAACCCATGCTCGAACGCGCCAAACACTTCTCCATCAAGCAGCTCGCGACCCAGGCGGGCGTAAGCAAGGCCACGGTCGACCGCGTGCTGCACCAGCGCGGCAGCGTGCACGCCCAGACTCGCCGACGTATCGAGCAGGCGCTGGATGAACTGGAGTCCCAGGAGAAAAACGGCCTGGCGGTAGGGCGCACCTTCCATGTCGACGTGATCATGCACACCCCTCAGCGTTTCAGCGCCGCGGTGCAGGCGGCGATCACCGCGCAACTGGCCAGCCTGGCGCCGTTTCGCATCGCCCCGCGTTTTCACCTGTTCGAAGAAATCGAACCCCAGGCCATGCACGATCAGTTGCTGCGCTGCCTCGACACCGGCAGCCAGGGCGTGGTGCTCAAGGCCGCCGACGAACCAGCGGTGAACCAGGCCGTCAAGCACCTGATCGCAGCGGGCATCCCGGTGGTGACCCTGGTGACGGACCTGCCGCAAAGCGAACGCATCGGCTACGTCGGCATGGACAACCGCACCGCCGGCCAGACCGCCGCCTACCTGATGTCGCGCTGGCTGCCGGCGTTGCCCCAGGACGTGGCGGTGGTGATCGGCAGCGAGTTGTTCCGGGGCGAGGAGGAGCGCGAGATGGGCTTTCGCGCCTGGCTGCGCGGGCGTGCCCCGCACCTGCGGGTGCTGGACGTCAGCGGCGGCTATGGCGTGTACCCGCGCACCTTCGAGCGGGTCACCCAGGCGCTGCAACAGCATCCCGGCCTCAAGGCGGTGTACAGCGTCGGCGGCGGCAACCGTGCGATTGTCGACGCCTTCGCCGCCCTGGGTCGCCCGCTGGAGGTGTTTATCGGCCACGACCTCGACGAAGAAAACCGCCAACTGCTGCTGGACGAAAAAATCGCCGCGATCATCGACCACAACCTGCAGATCGATGCCCGCCACGTGTTCCTGCACATCCTGCATTACCACCGGTTGTGGAAGGCCGGGCCGATTGCGCCGTCACAGGTGCAGATCGTCACCCCGTTCAACCTGCCGGACTGAGTACTCCCTCCAACAACAACATCAGGAGTTCAACCATGCTACGTATTGCTGTTCTAGGTGCCGGGCGCATCGCCAGGATCCACGCCGCCAACGTCGCCGCCCACCCGAATGCCACGCTGGTGCTGGTGGCCGACCCTTGGCGCGAAGGCGTCGATGCCCTCAGCCGCCAACTGGGCTGCGAGGCGGCCTACGATTGTGCCGCCGCCCTCACGCGCAAAGACATCGACGCCGTGGTCATCGGCACCCCCACCGACACCCATATCGACCTGCTGTTGGCCGCCGTCGCCGAGGGCAAGGCGGTACTCTGCGAGAAGCCCATCGACCTCGACATCGCCAAGGCCCGCAGCGCCGCCCAGGCCGTGGAACGCCAGGGCGGCAAGGTGATGCTTGGCTTCAATCGCCGCTTCGACCCCGACATGCTGCGCCTGCGCCAGGCCCTGGATGCCGGCCAGATCGGCGCGGTGCGCCAGGTGATCATCACCAGCCGCGACCCAGGCCTGGCGCCGCGGGATTACCTGGAACACTCCGGCGGCATCCTGCGCGACATGACCATCCACGACTTCGACACCGCCCGCCACCTGCTCGGCGAGGAACCGGTGGAAGTCAGCGCCATTGCCAGCCGCCTGGTGGACCCGAGCCTGGAACAGATCGACGACTACGACAGCGTGATGGTCCTGCTGCGTACCGCCTCCGGCAAGCAATGCCATATCAACTGCTGCCGCCAGGCGGTGTACGGCTACGACCAGCGAGTGGAAGTCTCCGGCGCCCTTGGCGTGCTGCTCACCGACAACCATCGCCCCAGCACCCTGCGCCACTGGAGCGCCGACCACACCGAAGCGCTGGAACCGTTGCAGCATTTCTTCCTGGAGCGTTACGCCGATGCCTATCGCAATGAGCTGACCCGGTTTATCGATGCGCTGAACAGCGGCCAGGCACTGCCCACCAGTGTGCGCGACGGGTTGTATGCGCTGTATCTGGCCGATTGTGCGTTGGAGTCGGTGAGGACGGGGAGGTGTGTAGCGGTCAGTTACGACCTGTAGGCCCCGGTCCGATCCACCAGCCGAATGCTGTCCCGCCCGCCACGCTTGGATTCATACAGCGTGGTATCGCCCTGTTCGATCAGCGCCGCCAGGCTGGCCGGCGGCTGGTCGAACAGGGTGGCGCCGATGCTCAGGGTCACCGGCGCGGGCGTGGCGAAGGTTTGTGCGGCCAGTTGCTGGAACTGCTCGCGCAGGCTGCTGCCCAGTTCGACGATCTGCTCGGTCGAGGCCGGGTTGAGCAGGATCACAAACTCATCACCGCCCAAACGTGCGGCCAGCGCGCCTCGGGGCACGACGGCGCGAATCATCTCGCTCAAGGCGATCAGCACACGGTCGCCGGCGGTATGGCCGTGGAGGTCGTTGACCGACTTGAAGTTGTCGATATCGATCAGCAGCAGGGCGCCCGGTTGTTGCGCCGACACCTGGGCCAGCAGGCGCGGCGCGCGCAGGTCGAGGGCGCGGCGGTTATAGAGGGCGGTGAGTGGGTCGCGGGCGGCGAGGCGGGCGATCTGCTGTTCGCGGCGGTAGCGTTCCGAGCCGGTCATCGACAGCGCAATCAGCATGATCGCCATGGCACCTTCCACCAGGGACACCTGGATGATCTCGCCCTTGAACGCCGCAAGGTCGATCAAGGTGCCGGGGATCACCACCGACAGCGCCTTGGCCACGTAGAACATGCCGTGGACCAGCAGCACATAACGCAGTTGCACCGCGCCGATGCTCAATGATCGGCCGTGGGGCCGCAGCAGGAAACTGGCGCGCAGGGTCGGCAGTGCGACCAGCAGCGACTGCACGCCCAACATGGCTTTGGACCACGGCAGGTCGGTCGGGAGCATCAGCATGCCCAGCCACACGGCCAGCAGCAGCCACCATCGCGGCGACAGGCGTACCTGAGTAAAGCGCGCGACCCCGAGCAAGAACAGGCAGTGCGCGGCCACCAGCAAGCCGTTGGCAAACCAGATGCCGATGAGCAGGTAGCCATTGATGCGCAGCAGGGCCAGGGTGGAGCCGACGGTGATGGTGGCGAAACCGGCGCTCCAGAACAGCAGCGAAGGTTCGCGTACGCTGCGCCATTCTATGGCCAGGTACAGGGCAGCAGCAGCGGCCAGGGCAACGGTGAGTGCCAAAATCGTAGGAGGGTCGAGCGTCATTTCGTGCCGGGTCTGCCTGGGTGTGCGTTGAAGCCGGGGATTGTAAGCGCACACGCAGGTTTTTCAGAGCCCAAAGGATAATGGCATACAGCCATCCGATGATCGGCGGTCTAGACGCCTTTGGTCGACGGCAGCAGTATCGTCAGGATGCCCACCAGTGGCAGGAACGAGCACAGTATGTAGACGTACTCGATGCCGTGGCTGTCGGCGAGCAGTCCGAGCAAGGCCGCGCCGATCCCGCTGAAGCCGAACATCAGGCCGAAAAAGATCCCGGCGATCATGCCGACATTGCCCGGCACCAGTTCCTGGGCAAACACCACGATGGCCGAGAACGCCGAGGCGAGGATAAAGCCGATCACCACGCTGAGCACGGCGGTCCAGAACAGGTCGACGTAGGGCAGGGCCAGGGTGAACGGCGCGGCACCGAGGATCGAGAACCAGATGACTTTCTTACGCCCGATCCGGTCGCCGATCGGCCCGCCCGCGAAGGTGCCCACGGCCACCGCCCCGAGAAACAGAAACAGGTACATCTGGGAACTCGATACCGACAGGTGGAATTTTTCAATCAGGTAGAACGTGAAGTAGCTGGTCAGGCTGGTCATGTAGAAGTATTTGGAGAACACCAGCACCGCCAGCACCACCAGGGCAAACGTCACGCGGCCCTTGGACAAGCCGTGGGTGGCCTTGCCGCCTTGCTTGAGCTTGAACAGGTTGAGGTGGTTGCGGTACCAGCGGCTCAAGCCATACAGCACCAGGATCGCGAACACGGCAAACAGCCCGAACCAGGCGATGTTGCCCTGGCCGTAGGGAATGATGATCGCCGCCGCGAGCAACGGCCCCAACGCGCTGCCGGTGTTGCCGCCGACCTGGAAGGTCGATTGCGCCAGGCCATAGCGCCCGCCGGAGGCCAGGCGCGCGACGCGTGAGGTTTCCGGGTGGAAGGTCGACGAGCCGACGCCCACCAGGCCTGCCGCCAGCAGGATCGCCGGGAAACTGCCGACAAACGCCAGCATCAGGATACCGACCAGGGTACAGACCATGCCCGCCGGCAGCAGCCACGGCTTGGGATGCCGGTCGGTATGGTAGCCGATCCAGGGTTGCAGCAGCGAGGCGGTCAGCTGGAACGTCAGGGTGATCAGGCCGACCTGGGTAAACGTCAGGCCATAGTTGGCCTTGAGCATCGGGTAGATCGACGGCAATACGGCCTGGATCAGGTCATTGATCAGGTGCGCCAGGGCACAGGCGCCGAGGATACGCAGGACTAACGGGCTTACGTGGGGCGGACTCGAGGTGGCGGCAGGTGATGCGGTCAGGGTCGACATGCAGGCATTCCATACAAGGCAGCGAACAGGGGCAGCGAGTACTTGAGCAGGCTGCCCATTTCAATTTGTTTCAGAGCTTATGCTAGATTCGCCAGGAATGCCTGTCTCGCGTAATTCGGGAGGCAACCATCGTAAAAAGGGCGAAATGATCAAATCACTGGATAAATTTTTGCAGGAAATCGATGAGGGCGACTGGGCCGTCATCAGTTCGGCCACCGATTATCCGGAAAACTGGGTGATCCCCGACCACAGTCACGAAAAGCATCAATTACTCTACGCCACCGAAGGCGTGATGGTGGTGCATTCGGCGCACAACCAATGGACGGTTCCGGCCAATCGCGGCTTCTGGATGCCCTGCGGGCACGTGCACTCCCTGCGTTGCGTGGGCGCCCTGAAAATGCGCAGCGTGTTCGTGCGCCCCGACAGTTTCCCCAACCTGCCGACCGAGACCAAGGCGGTGAGTATTTCGCCGCTGCTCAGCGAGCTGATCAAGGCCTCCGTTAGCTTGAAACCGCCCTATGCTGAAGACTCCCGCGATGCGCGGATCATGCACCTGATCCTCGACGAGCTGGCGCTGTTGCCGGCCTTGCCGCTGTCGCTGCCGCAGCCCGCCGATCTGCGGATCCAGCAGATCTGCCTGGCGTGGCAGGAGGACCCGGGCGATGCCTCCACCGTGGCGGATTGGAGCGAGCGCCTGGCCCTCGACCAGAAAACCATCCAGCGCCTGTTCCGCAAGGACACCGGCATGACCTTCGGCCAATGGCGCCAGCAGGCGCGGCTGCTGCTGGCACTGGAGCGTATCGCGGTGGGGCAGAAGATTATCGACGTGGCCCTGGAGCTGGGCTACGAAAGCCCCAGCGCATTTACCAGCATGTTCAAGAAACAGTTTGGCAAGACCCCGAGTCATTTTTTCCGCTGACGTCGGCGCAGTAGTCGTCCAGCAAGCCGTTGAATGCGTCGATATCCAGCGGTCGGCTGAGGAAGTAGCCTTGGCCTTCTTCACACGCCACGCTTTTGAGCATGGCCAGGTGCTCAGCGGTTTCGATGCCTTCGGCCGTGACCGTCAGGGCAAGGGCACGGCCCAAGCCGACAATGGCTTGGATAATCGCCTTGTCATCCTCGCTTTCCTCCAGCCGGGTGAGGAAGCTGCGGTCGATTTTCAGGCCATCGAACGGGAACGCCCGCAAGTAGCTGAGGGACGAATAGCCGGTGCCGAAGTCATCCATGGCAATGCGGATGCCCAGTTGCTTGAGTGTGCGCATCACTTCAAGTGCGCCGACGGCGTCCTCGAGCATGACGCTTTCGGTCATTTCCACCTCAAGGCGCGCAGGTTCGATACCTGAGGCGCCCAGGGCGTGGCGCACGCGCTCCACCAGGTTGCCGCGCTTGAACTCGGTGGGTGACAGGTTCACCGAGACGAACAGCGTGTCGGGCCACTGCGCCGCGCACGCACAGGCAGTTGCCAGTACCCAGTCACTCAGCGCCAGGATCAGCCCCGACTCTTCGGCAATCGGAATAAAGGTGTCCGGGGCGATCAGCCCGCGTACCGGATGCTGCCAGCGCACCAGGGCTTCGGCCCCGACCATCTGCCCATCGGCGATGCGATAGCGCGGCTGGAAGTGCAGGCGCAGTTCGGCGTGCTTGATCGCAAAGCGCAGATCGCTCTCCAGGCGCCGCCGCTCGATGATCCGCGTATTCATGTCCCCGGAGTAAAAGCGCCAGGTATTGCGCCCGGCCGCCTTGGCCTCATACAGCGCGATATCGGCGTAGCGCAGCAGTTCGGTGGCATCGCGGGCATCGGTGGGCGCCAGGGCAATGCCGATACTGGCACTGATAAACACCTCTTGTTCGTCGATTTTGATCGCCTGCTCGATGGACTCGATCAAGCGCAGGCACAGGCTTTCGACTTCATCCTGGCTGCCGGCGTCGCTGAGGATCAGCACAAACTCATCGCCGCCGACGCGGGCCACCAGGTCGCCGTGGCGCACGCAGGCGGCCAGGCGGGCGGACACTTGATTGAGCACCCGGTCACCGGCGGCGTGGCCGAGCAGGTCATTGACCGGCTTGAAGCGGTCCAGGTCGAGGCTGAGCATCACCAGCGGCTGCTCGACGCTGGGCAGGGCCTTGAGTTTGCCGTCCAGGAATGCCTGCAGGCGCGTGCGGTTGGGCAGCCCGGTCAGGGCGTCGTGTTGAGACAGGTACTCGATGCGCCGACGTGCTTCGACTTCTTCGGTGACGTCGGTGGCCGTCCCGCGAAACCCGCCACAGGGCATTTCCCGGGCCGACAGCCGGGTTGTGCGCTCCTGTCCCTGGGCATCGATATAGCGGCATTGCACACTGATGTCCACGCGCCGGCCCGGGGTGCTCAGCCACTGCGACAGCAGGTCGGCCTCGGTGTCCAGCAGGTCGCTCATGGCCGCCCCGAGCCAGGCTTGCCGGGTCAGGCCGGTGACGCTTTCGAAACGCTCCGACAGGTAGGTAAAACGCCAGCCGACATCGATTTCCCAGACCCAGTCCGAGCTGGCCTCCACCACGTCACGAAAGCGCGCTTCGCTGGTGGCCAGGGCGGCCTGGCTGTCTTGCAGCGAGGTGTGGCTGGCATCCAGGGCGAGGGCGGCGGCGGTGGTGCGGCGCAGTATCACCCAGGTCATCAGGCACACCAGCAACGCGGCCAGGCCCAGCAGCGGCAGGCCTACGCCCATCAAGCGCAGGCCGGGCCGGGCCGGTTCCCAGTGCAGGCTGCCGGCGGCGCCGTTGTCGCCCAGGGGGAAAACCAGGGTCTGGCCGATGTCATCGGGCGTGGCCACATGCAGCTTGCCCACGCCGAATTCATCGCCGATTGCGTGCAACTTGGCGCTGTTGAGGACATCGACGAAGATCAACACCGAGGCCGGCCGGCCATCGGGCACTACCGTGGGGTCGGTGCCGGGTGTGATCGCGGCGGCGGCCACCAGTGCCGGGCTGCCGCGTACATTGATGAACGCCGTGACCGGTGTTTCGTTTTCAGCCCCGGCACGCGCCTGCTCGATAATTTCGGTCAAGGGCTGGTCGAGCCACTGCGAGAGCTCGATGCTTTGCAGCTCGCCCTTGATCACCGAGTAGACCGTGCGATTGTCGTTATCGACCACAAACAGGCCTTGGAAACCGAAGTCCTGATACAGCGTGGCGCCGACGTTGCCGCGCGCGTAGGCCCAGTCGCTGTCCACGGTCATGTGCAGGTGCTTGTAGGCATCGCTCCAGAAGGCGTAGTCCTTGACGGTCACCCGCAGGGACTTCTCCAGGGATTGCACGGCTTTACGCGTATAAAACGCGCTTTCCTGCTGTTCGGAGTGATCCAGTTCGTGCGCGAGGTAAACCAGGGAATAGGCGGCGGCGACAAAGACCAGGGCCAGCAACGCCACGAAATTGAACAGCGACGTGCGCGCCAGCGACAGGCTGCTGCGGTCGGACAAGGTGCGGACGATAGGGGCGAGAGAGTTCGGCATGGTTTCCCGCAGGACGTCGCTGCAAGTCATTGGTATGACGGGTTATCGGCGGTGCGGGTAAAAAGCTTAGTGCTTCGGTGTTGGCGTCAACCGAGGCCGCTGCAGTATCAGGAATGGCTGCGCCTCAACGAGGCGCGGCGCTTGATGTCGAGCGAGTGCCGCGTGTCCAGCATGGCGATATGGCCATGCTGCGCGGCAAAGCGCCGGTCAGCGATCCGCTGGCGTCAAGTTAGCGTAGAAGATGCAGCCGATCAGCCGCGCAAACAGGCTGAGGGTTTCCGGCAGGTTGGGGTCGTCAAACAGCATCGCCCGGGAATCCAGCGCACACAGTGCGCCGAACAGGCGGCCATCCGGCAGGAAGATCGGCGCCCCGGCGTAGCTCTCGATGGCGTATTGCTTGACCACCGGGCGCGTGGCAAAGCGGCCATTGGCGCTGACCTGCGGGATGAACAGGGTCTGCGGGTTGATGCAGAACTCGCTGCACAGGGTGGTTTCCAGGTCGAGCACGTCATCGGCATGAATGCCCATGTCGAGAGGGTCGTGTGCTGAACAGACAATCCATTCCAGGTCAGTGAACTTGGCGATGCCGGCAAAGCGCATGCCCGTCAGGCGGGTGACCAATTGCAGGATACTGGTGGTGGCTTCGATTTCGGCGATGGCAGCGCGTTCGTCGGCGCTGAGTAACGCGTGTGCGGCGGTGAAGCTTGGAAGCATGGTTGAACACTCCACTGGCGTGGCGGCCCTTGCCACCACGCTTGGTCAGGTCTTAATTGATACGCGGATGCTGCTGCACCAGGTTCTGGCGCTTGGCTTCCAGTTCGGCAATCTCGGCGTCGATGTCTTCGATTTTCTGCTCGATATTGTCGTGATGCTCCTGCAGCAACTCCTTGGCTTCTTCCATGTCCGACGCAGCCGGTGCGGCGCCGCGCAGGGGTTTGTTGGCGGTTTCCTTCATGGTCAGGCCGGTGATCAGGCCGACCACCGCAAACACCATCAGGTAGTAGGCGGGCATGTACAGGTCGTTGGTGCTTTCCACCAGCCAGGCCACCGCGGTAGGGGTGACGCCGGCGATCAATACGGAGACGTTGAACGCACTGGCCAAGGCACTGTAGCGCAGGTGCGTGGGGAACATCGCCGGCAGCGTGGACGCCATGACGCCGATGAAGAAGTTAAGCACGACCGCCAGGATCAGCAAACCGGCGAAGATCAGGCCGGTCTTGCCGCTGGTGATCAGCATGAAGGCCGGGATGGCGAGGAACAGCAGGCCGATGCTGCCGGCGATGATGAAGGGCTTGCGGCCGATCTTGTCGCTGACAAAACCGATGAACGGCTGCACGAACAGCATGCCGACCATGATCGCGATGATGATCAGCACGCCGCTGTTTTCGGAGTAGTGCAGGTTATGGGACAGGTAGCTCGGCATGTACGTGAGCAGCATGTAGTACGTCACGTTGGTGGCCGCGACGATGCCGATGCAAGTCAGCAGGCTGCGCCAGTGCTTGGTGGCGATCTCCTTGAACGACACTTTCGGGCCATGGGTCAGGCCTTCGCGGTCACCCTGTTCGAGCTTGTCGACATGCTGTTGGAACGCCGGGGTTTCTTCCAGCGCATGGCGCAGGTAAAGGCCGATCATGCCCAGGGGCAGGGCCAGGAAGAACGGCAGGCGCCAGCCCCAGGCCTCGAAGTCGGCTTCGCCCAGCACGCTGGAGATCAGCACCACGACGCCGGCACCGAGGACGAAACCGGCGATGGAGCCGAAGTCCAGCCAGCTGCCGAGGAAACCGCGCTTGCGGTCCGGCGCATATTCGGCGACGAAGATCGAGGCGCCGGTGTATTCACCGCCCACCGAGAAGCCCTGGGCCATTTTGCACAGCAGCAGCAGGATCGGCGCCCAGATGCCGATGGAGGCGTACCCGGGAATCAGGCCGATGGCGAAGGTGCTCAGCGACATGATCACAATGGTCGCGGCGAGGACTTTCTGGCGTCCGTATTTATCGCCCAGCGCGCCGAAGAACAGGCCGCCCAGGGGACGAATCAGGAACGGCACGGAGAACGTCGCCAGTGCCGCGATCATTTGTACGCTGGGGGAGGCGTCGGGGAAAAACACCTTGCCCAATACATAGGCGACAAACCCGTAGACACCAAAGTCGAACCACTCCATGGCGTTACCCAGTGCGGCGGCGGTGATCGCCTTGCGCATCTTGGCGTCGTCAACAATGGTGATGTCTTTCAAACCGATGGGCTTGACGCTTTTCTTACGTAATTTCATGCGGACCACTCTAAAACAGAACAGGGGAGGTGCCATCGTTGCGATGGCACCGCTCTGTCAGTTCAGATACAAGCGGACATGAAATAATTCACCGCTATTTGCGTTTTTTTGCCTGGGGCGCAATTTGGGTGCAATGGCCTGGGTTTCGGGGTGAGCATCTACCCTGTGGCGATCCGGCATTCTGTGGTGAGCGGGCTTGCCTCGGGTTGGGCTGCGAAGCGGCCCCAATCAAGATCACTGTGTTCCATCAGACAAACCGCAGTGCCTGGTTTTGGGGCCACTTCGCAGCCCAGCGCGGGGCAAGCCCGCTCACCACAAAAAGCCTGTTCGCCACGGTCATGCGCGCTTGTCGTCCTACAACCTAGCCGCGCCTGACACTTTTCACACCCGTGAGATAGCCCGCAAAAGCCATAATCTTTCAGATTGACAGCGGGTAGGTAGCCCGATATAAAAGCCACAGTTGTACGACGACATATGACGTTACATATGTCCTACCTAACAAAAATAAAAAGTGATGCCATGAACTTGATCGAGCCCATCAACGCCCAGCGCGTTGGCCAAGCTGTAGGCAACTATCGCTGGACCATCTGCGCGATGTTGTTTTTCGCGACCACCGTCAACTACCTCGACCGCCAGGTGCTCAGCCTGCTCGCGCCGCAGTTGTCGACGCAATTTGGCTGGAGCAACACCGATTACGCCAATATCGCGGCGGTGTTCCAGTTTGTGTATGCGATTTCCATGCTGTTTGCCGGGCGGTTTGTCGACAAGATCGGCACCAAGGCCGCCTATGTGATCGCGATTGCGGTCTGGTCCACCGGCGCCATCATGCATGCGTTTTCGGTGCCGATGGGCGAGGGCATCGCCGCGGTCAGCGGCGCGCTCGGCCTGGCGGTGATCCCGGTGTCCATCGCCGGTTTCATGCTGTCCCGGGCGGTGCTGGCGATCGGCGAGGCGGGTAACTTCCCGATTGCGATCAAGGCCACCGCCGAATATTTCCCCAAGAAAGAACGCTCGCTGGCCACCGGGATCTTCAACTCCGGCGCCAACGTCGGCGCGATCCTGGCGCCGATCTGCGTGCCGCTGATCGCCGGGATGTGGGGCTGGGAAGCGGCCTTTATGGTCATCGGCATGTTGGGCTTTGTGTGGGTGGCGGTATGGGCGGCGGTGTATGAGAAGCCGGAGCAGCAAAAACGCCTGTCGGCCGAAGAGCTGGCCTATATCCGCAGCGACCAGGTGCAGCAGCCCTCTATCCCGCCGGTTGCAGGCGCGGTACAGAAAAAAGTCTCGTGGTTCAAGTTGCTCACCTACCGCCAGACCTGGGCGTTTGCCTTCGGCAAGTTCATGACCGATGGCGTGTGGTGGTTCTTCCTGTTCTGGCTGCCCACCTACCTGTCGGCGCAATACGGCATGAAAGGTGCCGATATCGTCATGCCGCTGGCCGTGCTGTACAGCATGACCATGGTCGGCAGCATCGGCGGCGGCTGGTTCCCGAGCTACTTCATGGCCCGTGGCGATGCCCCCTACGACGGCCGCATGAAAGCCATGCTGGTAATCGCGCTGTTCCCGTTGGTGGTGTTGCTGGCGCAACCGTTGGGCTACATCAGCTTCTGGGTCCCGGTATTGCTGATCGGCGTCGGCGCCTCGGCGCACCAGGCGTGGTCGTGCAACATCTTCACCACCGTGTCCGACATGTTTCCGCAGAAAACCGTGGCCTCGGTGGTCGGCATCGGCGGCATGGCCGGCGGCATCGGCGGTGTGGTGATGACCAAGATCGGCGGCTGGGTGTTCGACTACTACAAGTCCATCAATGACATCCATACCGGCTACATGATCATGTTCGCGATCTGTGCGCTGGCGTACCTGGTGGCGTGGAGCGTGATGAAGACCCTGGTGCCGCGCCACAAGGAAATCACTGACCTGTAATACCTCGTGGCCGCCGCGCTGTCGCGCAGCAAACTGGTGCCTCTGTGGCGAGCGGGCTTGCCCCGCGTTGGGCTGCGCAGCAGCCCCAAAACCAGGCGCTGCGGTTTACCTGACAGAACACAGTGATCCTGATTGGGGCTGCTGCGCAGCCCAACGCGGGACAAGCCCGCTCGCCACAGGTCCGTCGAATCACCCATAACGTTTTGTCGAAACCCATTCCTTCAAGCGCCTTTTCTACAGCGCGCGCGCCCAGGTCTGGCTGACCAGCTGTTTGCCGAAACTCGAGGTGGGCTCTTCTTCCACCAACTCGAAACCGGCTTTCTGGTAGAGCTTGCGCGCATCGGTCAGGGCGCTCATGGTCCACAGCATCATGCGGGTGTAGCCGGCATCGCGGGCAAAGCGCAGGCATTCGTCCACCAGGCGCCGGCCGATGCCCAGGCCCCGCGCACTCGCATCCACGTAGAGCATGCGCAGCTTGGCGGTTGTATCGTCATGGCGCACGACGAACACCGAACCCACCACCTCGCCATCCTTCTCCGCGATCCAGCAGCGCTCCCGCGCCGGGTCGAACTCGCGCAGGTACTTGGCGACGATCTCCGCCACCAGCGCTTCAAACTCCCAGTTCCAATGGTATTCGCGGGCATACAGCGCGGCTTGCTGCTGCACCACCAGGCCCATATCCCCGGGGCGTGGATCGCGCAGCAGGTAGCTCGACGGGCGGCCTTGCAACAGGGCCTGGACGCGTTGCATGGCGTCGGTCAATTGCTGCTGCTGGGGTTCGGGCAGGCTCTCGAGCAGGGCGATGACTTCATCCTGGGTCTGCTGTTCCAGGGGTGCCAGGACCGCGCGACCGAGATCGGTGAGGTGCAATTGCACCGCGCGCGCATCGGTGGCGCAGCGGACCTTCTGGATCAGCCCGTTTTTCTCGAAGCCACTGGTCAGGCGGCTCAGGTAACCCGCGTCGAGGCTGAGCATCTGGCACAGGTCGGCGCTGGTGAGGTCGCCACGGGAGGACAGCTCGTACATCACCCGAATTTCAGTCAGGGAATAGTCGCTGTGCAGCAGGTGTTCCTGCAGCACGCCGATCTGGTGGGTGTAGAAGCGATTGAAGCCGCGCACGATGCCGGCGCGTTCCACAAGCAGGGGAGTGGACATGGCGGATGCTCGAATGGTTGCCTGAGGCAATTATATTGTTGCCTTAGGCAAGCATGTCAATGGCTTTGCTCGACGGTCACCCTCATCCCTGCACTGGCCGTCGCCTGGGGGCTCGTCAATATGATTCGAATCGCCATGACCACGCCGATCAGCACCGCGCCCAGGCCCAGGCGCCGACGAGGGTCGACATTACCGCAATGATCAGGGCCCAGGCATAGAGCGGGCCCGCTTGGGAAAGGCCGAAGCCGAGCGTCGGCAGCGTGAACAAGCCAAGTGCCTGGATGAACGGCAGCAGGCGAAAAAACCAGCCCCGCGAACCAGGCGCTTGCATCCAATGCAGGTTGATGAAAACTGCTGATGTTCGACAGCACGAGGCTCGTCGTGAGGCCTGCCAGGGGGCTGCCAGTCGGCGCCATGGGAGCGGGTTGATTGACAGCGGGGCGCTGGTAAGGCCCTGTGTCGAGAGTGTGCATTTGCCCCAGGCGCTATCGATTTATCGGCAGCAGGGAGAGGAGATCCGCGCTGAAGTCATGGCGTTGCTCGACTGGCTGGAGGTGCAATTGCAGGATGAAGTCTGACAGGGGCGCCGCCGCCCCTGTCATATGCCGCTATGGCTTGCGCGTCACCCGCCACACGGTATTGGCCAGGTCGTCGGCGATGATCAGCGCGCCTTTCGGGTCCACCGTCACCCCCACCGGGCGCCCACGGGTCTTGCCGTCGTCACCGCGAAAGCCGGTGGCGAAATCAATCGGCTCACCCGATGGCTTGCCATTACTGAACGGCACGAAGATCACCTTGTAGCCCACCGGGTTGTCGCGGTTCCAGCTGCCGTGCTCGCCGACGAATACGCCGTCGGCAAATTGCTCGCCCATGGCCGGGATGGAAAAGTCCACGCCGAGTGCGGCCACGTGGGAGCCCAGGCTGTAGTCGGGCTTGATCGCGGCGGCGACTTTGGCCGGGTTCTGCGGTTGCGCGCGCGGGTCGACGTTCTGGCCCCAATAGCTGTAGGGCCAGCCGTAGAACGCGCCTTCTTTCACCGAGGTCAGGTAGTCGGGCACCAGGTCGGGGCCGAGTTCGTCGCGCTCGTTGACCACCGTCCACAGTTGCCCGGAGTCGGGTTGGATGGTCAGCGCCGTCGGGTTGCGCAGGCCGGTGGCATAGGGCTTGTGCGCGCCGGTGGCGGCGTCGATCTGCCAGACCATGGCGCGGTCGATTTCCACTTCCATGCCACGTTCGGTCACGTTGCTGTTGGAGCCGATCCCCACATACAACTGGCGTCCATCGGTACTCACCGCCAGGGACTTGGTCCAGTGATGGTTGATCTGCGCCGGCAGGTCGGTGACTTTCACCGGTGCGCCGCTGGCCTTGGTCTGGCCATCGGTGTAATCGAAGCGCACCAGCGCATCCTGGTTGGCCACGTAGAGCTTGCCATCGGCAAACGCCAGGCCGTAGGGCGCGTTGAGGTTGTCGGCGAACACCGTCTTCAACTCATAGGTGCCGTCACCGTCGGCATCGCGCAGCAGCGTCAGGCGGTTGCCGCCCTTGACCTTGGTATTGCCCTGGGCCTTGATCACGCTGGCGATCACATCCTTGGGCTTGAGCTTGGCTGCACTGCCGCCTCGGCCTTCGGCGATGAGGATGTCGCCGTTGGGCAGCACCAGGGTCTGGCGCGGGATGGCCAGGTCGGTGGCGATGGCCGTGATGCTGTAGCCGTCGGGGACCTTGGGTTTTTGATCGCCCCAGGGGGTAGGCTCGGCGATCTTCATGCTCGGCAACAGGCTGCTTTGTTGCTCCGGCAACGTGGGGTCGGGGCCACGGGCCTGGGTCTTGTCGCCTTCGCCGCCGCAGGCGCTCAGCAACAGCGCGGCGCTCAATACGCTCAGTGTGTGGGACGTTTTCATTTGGCACCTCCCGAGCGCAGGCCGGTCCAGGTGGCCGCCAGTGCCAGCAGCAAGACGACGGCGGACATGATCAGCCCGGCAGGCATTGAGGCGTAGGCATCCTTGGCATGTTGAAAGGCATTGACCAGCCCTAATACCCAGGTGGCTAACAGCAGCAGGACATACCGCGTGGGTTGCCCCGCCTTGCGCTCGGCGCGAAGCAGGTTGACCAGCGCAAACAGGAACGCGAGCCCACAGAACACCAGAGCACCGGCAATCAACCAGGACGCAAAGTTGGCCCATTGAATCTGGTAGGTCTGGGTGTAGGCAATGTCGCTGAGCAAGGCACCAAGAAACAGAGGCACGGTGCCGGCCAGCAAGGTCGCATGCAGCGGCCCCGGCGTGTATCGGTAGGCGGGAAGGGTTGTCATGGTAAGGCGGCTCCTTGTTGTACAACGCCCCTGGTCGGGGCTGCGCATAGGAAATGAACGCCTTACCTGTCAGATAGTTCAGCATAATTCGTGTCGAAATATTAAGAACCAGCCGGAAAGCTGGCATGCTCAAGGCTTCACATAAGGAGCCGTCCCCATGCCAACCCTGCACCTGCTGTGCGGCAAGATCGCCTCGGGCAAATCAACACTGGCCAAGACCCTGGTGGCCGAACACGCCGCCATCCTGCTCAGCGAAGACACCTGGCTCGCCCAGTTGTACCCCGGTGAAATCCTCTCGATCGCCGACTACCTGCGCTGTGCCCAGCGTATTCGCGGGGTGTTGGGCCCGCTGGTGATCAACCTGCTTGAATCCGGCGTCAACGTGGTGCTGGATTTTCCCGCCAATACCCTGGCCAATCGCGAATGGCTGCTGGGGTTGGCGCAGGCCGCTAAGGTGCCGCACCGCCTGCATTACCTCGAGCTGGATGACGCCACCTGCCGCGCAAGGCTGCATGCGCGCAATGCCCGGGGCGATCATGATTTCGCGGCGACGGATGCCGAGTTCGACCTGATCACCCGGCATTTCTGCGTGCCGAGCGAGGCGGAAGGGCTGGTGATCGAGGTGCATCACCCATGAGTACGCCTTCTGCGGGCATCGACGCGGACGGTTTTATCCTCACCGTCCCCGACACCGCCGTGCAGCTTGAATACCAGCCGTTGCTGGCGGACGTCTGCGCGTCGCTCTCGAGGGACGACCTGGGCCTGGACGGCCTCTATCTCTACGGCAGTGTCGCAAGGGGCGATGCCACTCCCGGCGTTTCCGACCTCGACCTCACCTTGGTGCTGCGCGAGCCGGCAACCGCGGAGCTATTGGCCCGGCTGGAGGCAGTCCGGCGTGCGCTGGAGCAGCGGCACCCCCTTGTCACCAAGGTGGATTTCGATATCGGCCACCGCGCGCAAGTACTGGCGGCGGAAAACCGCAACAGGTGGGGCTTCTGGCTCAAACACCAGTGCCGCTGCCTGTGGGGCAATGATCTGTCAGTGCATTTCGAACGGTTTCGGCCATCCCGTGACATCGCGCTAGCGGTAAATGGTGATTTTCACGCCGTATTGAGCACGTACCTCACGTGCATCGCGTGCGCCGACACCGAGACGCAGCGACTTCGCTTGCAGCGCGAGGCTTCACGCAAGCTGATCAGGTCCACCCATGTATTGCTTTCGGAAGATGCGTCGACATGGCCCCGCACCCTCGAAGAGCATGTGGCGATGTTCGTCCGGGGGTATCCGCAGCGGGTCACTCACCTTGCGTTCTTTCTCTTTGAGGCCAGGAACCCTGGCGCCACGATGGAAAACTTCACCACGCGGCTTCGGGCTTTTCTGGATTGGATGGCTTCACCCATCGTCCGTCCTACGTACGTAGCGGATTAAAAATGTGGGGCTGTGCTTGCGCCATATGGCTTATCCAAAGATGATAGGTTTATTAGCGTTAAACCTGACCTTTCATACGTCAAGCCTATGGAACTCCCATGATCAACTTCCGCCTTATTCGCCACCTCTGGCTGTTCCTCGCCGTGGCCGAAGAACAGAACTTCGGCCGTGCCGCCAAGCGCCTGGGCATGTCGCAGCCGCCGTTGAGCGAGCAGATCCAGGTGCTGGAGCAGGCGCTCAAGGTCACGTTGTTCGAGCGTTCGCGGCGGGGCGCCAAGTTGACGCCGGTGGGTGCGGCGATCCTCCCGGCAGTGCGCAAGTTCGCCGAGCAGTTGGAGCGCCTGGAGCTGGCGGTGGAGGAGGCGGTGGCGGGGCAGTCGGGCATGCTCACCATCGGTGCGATTTCCACGGCGATGTTTGATGTGTTGCCCGGCTTGATTGACCTGCTCAAGCAGCGATACCCCCAGCTCACCGTGTCGGTGCGCGAGATCGACAGCGTGGAGGCGGTACCGGCGCTGGAGGCGGGGGATATCGACCTGGCGTTTGCGCGATTGGACGGCGACCTCGGCCCGGCGATCCAGTCCCTGCCGTTGCGCGAGGACCGCCTGATGGTGGCGCTGCCCAGCGATCACCCGCTGGCGTCGCGCACACGCATCAGCCTTGCGAGCCTGGCCAGCGAGCCTTTGGTGATGTTTTCGCGCAAGGTCAGCCCGGTGTACTTCGACAACCTGATCGCCACGTGCCGCGCCAGCGGGTTCTCGCCGCGGGTGCTGCATGAGGTGCGCTCGGTGGCCTCGCAGATTGCCTTTGTCAGCTGCGGCCAGGGCATTGCGCTGGTGCCGGCTTCGTTGAAAAAACTCGCGCCGGATAACGTGGTGCTGCGGGCCTTGACCCAGAAGCTCAACGTCGTGACGACGGCGGTCGCCTGGAACTCGCAAAGGCCAAACCCGCTAGTCACAGAACTGGTCGCACAATTCCAGGCTCATACGATTGGCGTATGAAAACGTTCTGCAATCGGTCATTTACACGCGTAGGGAAACCCTTGAAATTGGCCGCCTTTGTGTTCAAGGAGCCCTCGCCATGTCGTTCACTCACACCCGTCTGCCGCTGACGGTAGATGGCGTATCGCTGGATATCGCCGCCCTGTATCGCTCCGGCGAGCACGCGCCGATCCTGTTCCTGCACGGCTTTGGCTCCACCAAGGAAGACTACGCCGATATCGTCCTGCACCCGGCTTTCGACGGGCATCCCTTTGTTGCGTATGACGCGCCCGGCTGTGGCGAAAGTGAATGCGCCGACCTGGGGGCAATCAGCATCCCGTTCCTGCTCGAAACCGCCTTGCAGGTGCTGGAGCACTTCCAGGTCGAACGTTTCCACCTGGTCGGCCACTCCATGGGCGGGTTGACGGCCTTGCTGCTGGCGCACGGTTTCCCTGGCCGTGTCCTGAGCTTCATCGATATCGAAGGCAATATCGCCGGGGAAGACTGCTTTCTCAGTCGCCAGATTGTCGACTACCCGGCGCAGGATCCCGAAGCGTTTTTCAGTGCCTTTATCGAACGCACCCGCCAGGCGCCGGCGTATGCCAGCGCCCTGTATTCAGCGAGCCTGCGCCACAAGGTCCGCGCCGGTGCGGTGCGCGGGATTTTCCAGTCGATGGTGACGCTTTCCGATAACGCCGACCTGATGGACAAGTTCCTCGGCCTGCCATGCCCGAAGCTGTTCATGTACGGCGAGCAGAACGCCGGGCTGTCCTACCTGCCGCACATCCAGGCTAACGGCGTGCGCCTGGCACCCATTGCCACGTGCGGGCACTTCCCGATGTATTCAAACCCGCAGGCCATGTGGCAACAGATCGCGGCATTCATCAGGACTTGAAGCGCCCCACCAGGCCATTCAACTCATCCGACAGGTTCGACAGGCGCCCCGAGTCGTCCTGCGCCGAGTTGGCCAGGCTTTCCACCAGCCGTGCCTCGTCGTAGATCTGCTGGATATGTCGGTTGATCTCTTCGGCCACACTGTGTTGTTCCTCGGCGGCGGCGGAGATTTGCAGGTTCTGGTCACGGATCTCGTTGACCGACAGCTGGATGCCTTCAAAGCTGTCCCGCGCGCTTTCGATGGACGACACACTGGCCCGTGACAGGTCCAGGCAACTGCCCATTTTTTGCGTGACTTCCTGGGTCTTGTTTTCCAGGGTGCCGAGCAGCTGCTCGATCTCGCCGGTGGAGTCGGAGGTGCGCTTGGCCAACGCGCGCACCTCGTCGGCGACCACGGCAAAACCACGGCCCTGGTCACCGGCACGGGCGGCCTCGATGGCGGCATTGAGGGCCAGCAGGTTGGTCTGTTCGGCAATCGCACGGATGGTGCCGATGATCTGGTTGATGCTGCGGCTGCCGGCTTCGAGTTCGACCATGGCGTCGGACGACTCGGTCAAGCGGCGGCCCAGGCGGTTGACGTTATCGGTGGTGACTTCGATCTGCTGCTTGCCCTCGGCCACGCGGCGATGGCCGTTCTCCGCCGACTCTGCCGCACTGCTGCATGAACGCGCGACTTCGTTGGCGGTGGCGACCATTTCGTTGAACGCGGTGGACACCAGTTCCACCGCCTCGCGCTGGCGCCCGGCGGCTTCGTTCATGTTATGTGCGACTTCGCTGTTGACCTTGGAAGCGTTGTGCAAATTGGCCGACGCCGCGCCGATGTGCTGGATCAATTGGCGAATCGCGGCGAGGAACTTGTTGAACCAGCCGGCCAGTTCGGCGGTTTCATCCTTGCCCTGCACCTGCAGTGCGTGACGCAGGTCGCCTTCGCCCTCGGCAATCGACTGCAAGCCGCTGCTGACCTGGCCGATGGGCTTGACGATCACCTTGGAAAACGCCGCCGCGAGCACGCCGAAGATCAGCACCAGCACGCCGACGATGACCGCTGTGAGGTAGGTCATGCGCGTGGCTTCGGCCATCACTTCGCGGTGCTCGATCAGGCCGATATAGCGCCAGCCCAGGCCGGGAGAGGTCCACACGTTGGCCATGTAGCGCACGCCGTCGATTTCCACCTCGGTAGAACCCTGGGACGTCTCGGCCAGGTGCGCATAGGCGGCGCCCAGGTCCTTGAGCGGCTTGAAACTGTGGGCGGCGTCGCGCGGGTCGACCAGCACCACGCCGTCTTCGATCAGCATCACGTAGCCGCTTTCGCCGAGCTTGATGCTCTTGACCAGTTCGGTGAGGTTCTTCAGCGACACGCTGACCACGAACACGCCCTTGGCCTTGCCGGCGTTATCCAGCAACGCCCGGGCAGTGCCCACCAGCGCCACATCGTCTTTGTCGTAGTAGTAAGCCGGCGTGCGCACGGTCTTGCCGGGGCTGGCCATCGCGGCCTTGTACCAGGGGCGCGTGCGTGGGTCGTACTTGGCCAGCTGCGGGTCATCCGGCCATTTGGCGTAGGTACCGTCTTCCAGGCCGATGGACAGGATCGCGGCGGCCGGGTGCGTGGCGCCGAAGCGTGCAAAGCGGTTGATCACATCCTGCGCCGCCGCGGGCATCGGCTGGCTGGCTGCATCGGCAGGCTGGTAATTCTTCAGAGAGTCCACGGCGGTGTATACAGGATCGGTGGCCATTTGATCGACGTTCTGCAGTGTGCCGTCGAAGAACTGGCGGATATTGCCATCGATCTGGCGGATTTCCCGGGTGCTGCCATCGATGAACTGATCCACCGCCTGGGTCCGTGTGTTCATCACGGAGATCACGGCCACCAGGCTTACCGGAATAAACGCCACAGAGACAAATGCCAGCACCAGCTTATTTTTTATTTTCATCGAGACGACCATCAGCGCAGAGGGTGGTCAAATCGTCCGCTCAGGAAAAACTGCGCGGCGATTTGCTATCACCGCTGTTTCGGCCCGGTGCCGGTAAATCTTTAGGGTTTTTTGTACACAATACAAAGTGCTTATTGTTCTGTATCCAATCAGTAGACATCACGCAGGTAACGCTTCTGTTCGCTCAACTGGCGCCAGTACTCCACTGCGCCCTCAACGCCAAGCCCGCCGTGGGTTTGCGCGACCTGGCGCAGCGCCTGGTCGACATCCTTGGCCATATGGCTGGCGTCCCCGCAGATATACAGCCTGGCGCCGTCCTGCAACCAGCGCCACAGCTCGGCCCCCTGTTCGTGGATGCGGTCCTGTACGTAGATCTTTTGCGCCTGGTCGCGGGAGAACGCCAGGCTCAGGTGGGTGAGCAGGCCGTCGCGCTGCATGCCTTGCAGTTCATCCTGGTAGTAGAAGTCGCTGGCCGCGTGCTGCTCGCCAAAGAACAGCCAGTTGCGGCCTTGGTGCCCCTGGGCCCGACGTTCCTGCAAAAACGCGCGGAACGGCGCCACACCGGTGCCGGGGCCGATCATGATCATCGGCACGTCGCCGTCGGCCGGTGTGCGGAAGTGTTTGGACGGCTGCACGAACAACGGCACCTCACTGTCTGCGGCGCGGTCGGCGAGGAAGGTCGAGGACACGCCCTTGCGCTTGCCATAACGCACGGCGGCCACGGTGAGGTGCACTTCCTGCGGGTAGGCCTTGGCGCTGGAGGCGATTGAATACAAGCGTGGTTGCAGGCGCTTGAGGGTGCCGAGCAGTTCGTCCGCTGAGCAATCGATGGGGTACTCGTGCAGCACATCCACCAATTGCCGGCCCCACAGCCAAGCCTGCAGTTCGGTCTTGTGTTCAGGGCTCAGCAGGCGCTTAAGGCCTGGGTTGGCACTGCGCTCGGCGATAAAGGCCAGGGTGTCGCTGCTGGGGCGGGCGATTTCGAAACGCTGGGTCAATGCCTGGTGCAGCGGTACATCGCCGAAGGTGTCGATGTTCACGCAGGCACTGGCATCCAGGCGCGTCAGGTCGAGCAGTTCACTGACCAGTTCCGGGCAGTTGCGCGGCATCACTCCCAGGGCATCACCGGCTTCATAGCTCAGCCCGGAGTCGGTCAGGTCCAGGGCGAACTGGCGGGTTTCCTTGTGGGTGCTCTGCGGGTTCAGGTGCCGGTTGAGCAGCAGCCGTGAGCCATGCAGCTTGGTTTTGCCCGCCGGTGTGGCGGGTGGGGCGAGCGTCGCGGGTTTGGCCGGGTTGAGGCTGTGTTGCAACTGTGCCAGCCAGGCATAGGCGCGTTCTTCGAATTCGGTGTCGCAGTCGACACGTTCAAGCAGGCGGGTGGCGCCCAACTCCAGCAAGCGCTGGTCGAGTCGCTGGCCGTGCTTGCAGAACTGGTCGTAATTCGGATCGCCCAGGGCCAGTACCGCAAAACGCAGCGACTCCAGGCGCATCTCGGCGGTGCTGAGGCTGTGCCAGAAGCCTTCGCCGTTGTCCGGCGGGTCGCCGTCGCCGAAGGTGCTGCTGATCAGCGCCAGGTTTTGCGTGCTCGCCAGTTTGCTGGCCGGGAAATCCGCCATCGCGCTGAGCTCGACGCTGATACCGGCGTCGCGCAGGCGCTTGGCGAATCGCTCGGCGAGGGCTTCGGCGTTGCCGGTCTGGGAGGCCCATAGCAGGGTGACGGCCGGGGAGGGCGTTGCGGCGATGGCGCTGACGTCTGCGCGGCTGAACAATCCGCCGAGCAAACCGTCCAGCCACAGTCGGGAATCCTTGGTCAGCGGCGCATTGCTTGGCATCACCGGCACACCGGCTGCCTGGCGCCCGGCGTCGGAGCGCAGACCGCTGAGGAAACCTGCCAGGTAAGTACGCTCGCTGTCGCTCAGTGGCGGCGCTGGCACGTTACGGAGGCCGGCAATATCGGCGAAGGCGTCGAGGCGCGACAGGGTGAGGTCCTCTGCTAAGGCGGGCAGGTCTTGCGAGACCGGCCTATCGAGAAACTGGTGATCGATCAACTCGACCCGGGCCAGGGCGACGGCACAGAACTTGAACTCGGGTTGCAGCGAAATCGGATCGACCGCGTCGTTGGTCACCGCGTTGATCGCCAGGTTTTCGCCAAATACATCGTTCCAGTGGAAAGGCGCAAAACAGTTGCCCGGCCGCACGCGGTCGGTGACCACCGCAGGCAGTACGGCACGCCCGCGCTGGGAGCGCACCTCCACGCGGTCCTTGTCCTGGATGCCCAGGCTGGCGGCGTCTTCGGGGTGCAGTTCGACGAAGGGGCCGGGGTTGAGTTTGTTCAGGGTGGCGACCTTGCCGGTCTTGGTCAGGGTGTGCCACTGGTGCTGCAAACGCCCGGTGTTGAGCACGAAAGGGAAGGCCTCATCCGGCATCTCCGCCGGCGGCATATGTGGGCGCGCCAGGAACTGGCCCTTGCCGTTGTCGGTGGCGAATCTGAGCGTGCCTGTATTCAGGTAGCGGATCGGGTTGCGGTCCGCGCCGGCGTCTGAAGCGCAGGGCCATTGCAGCGGTTGCGCGCGCAGCCGTTGATGGCTGGCGCCGCGAATGTCATAGCCGGTCTTGGGGTTCCAGGCGCGCTTGATCTCGTCGAAGACCTCGGCGGCGCTGGCATAGGTGAAGGCTTCGGCAAAGCCCATCTCGCAAGCGACCCTGGCGATGATCTGCCAGTCGGGCAAGGTCTGGCCCGGTGGTTCGACGGCTTTTTGCATCAGGGTCAGGTTGCGCTCGGAGTTGATCATCACCCCTTCGGCCTCGGCCCACAGCGCGCCGGGCAGCAGGATGTCGGCGTAGCGGTTGGTCTCGGTGTCGAGGAAGGCATCCTGGGTAATCACCAGTTCGGCGGCTTGCAGGCCTTCGATGACCTTGCGGCGATTGGGCGCGCTGGCCACCGGGTTGGTGCAGATGATCCAGCAGGCTTTGATCTTCCCCGCGCTCATCTGCTCGAACAGCGCCACGGTGCCGCCGCCGACCTGGCGCGGCAGGCTGCCTGGGGGGATCTGCCAGAGGTCTTCGATAAATGCGCGGTCGGCTTCCACCAGCACCGAGCGCTGCCCCGGCAGGCCCGGGCCCATGTAGCCCATCTCACGGCCGCCCATTGCGTTGGGCTGGCCGGTGAGGGAAAACGGTCCGCTGCCGGGGCGGCAGATGGCGCCGGTGGCCAGGTGCAGGTTGCACAGGGCGTTGGTGTTCCAGGTGCCGTGGGTGCTTTGGTTGAGGCCCATGGTCCAGCAGCTCATCCACTCGGCGGCCGCGCCTATCCAGTCGGCAGCCTGGCGGATATCCGCTTCGGCCAGGCCGGTGATCTCGGCGACCGTATGCGGCGGGTAGTCCTCGAGAAAGCCGGGCATGGCCTCCCAGCCCTCGGTGAACGCGGCAATGAACGCCGGGTCGGTGTGGCCGTTCTTGACCAGCAGGTGCAACAGGCCATTGAGCAGGGCGAGGTCGGTGCCGGGTTTGATCGGCAGGTACAGGCCTGCCTTGTCCGCCGTGGCACTGCGCCGTGGGTCGACCACGATCAGCTTCGCCCCGGCCTTGACCCGGTCCATCATGCGCAGGAACAGGATCGGGTGACAGTCGGCCATATTGGCGCCGATCACGAAGAACAGGTCGGCACGGTCGAAGTCTTCATAGGAGCCCGGCGGCCCGTCCGAGCCCAGGGACAGCTTGTAGCCGCTGCCAGCGCTGGCCATGCACAGGCGCGAGTTGGACTCGACGTTGTGGGTGCGCACAAAGCCCTTGGCCAGTTTATTGATCAGGTACTGGGCCTCCAGGGACATTTGCCCTGACACATAAAAGGACAGGGCATCCGGCCCGTGGCTGTCGAGGATGCCGCGCAGGCGCCCGGCAGTTTCGCTGATGGCGGTGTCCATGGCGATGCGCACCGGGTCGTGGTCACGCTTTTCACGCAGGTAGGCGTTCTCCATCCGCCCGGACTCGGCGATGGCCTGCCCGCAGGTGGTGCCTTTGGTGCACAGGCGGCCGAAGTTGGTGGGGTGGGCCTTGTCACCGATGACCTTGACCACCTTATTGTGCTCGACCTGCATGATGATGCCGCAGCCCACACCACAATAGGGACACACACTGCGTACGCTTTGGTTTGCCATCCGTCACCCTCGAAACTTTTTCTGCCCGCCAACAAAAAAGCGCCCTGCAACCCTCCGTTGGAAACGGGGATTGCACGGCGCCTTTGTCGTGAATGGGCAATCAGCGTTGACTGCTCTGTGTGTGTTCCTAGCAAGTCACGCGCCAATTTCTTAAGCACGGGCAAATTGTGGCAAGCCAGCTTGTTGTGGTGAGCGGGATTACTGTGGTGAGCGGGCTTGCTGTGGTGAGCGGGCTTGCCCCGCGCTGGGCTGCGCAGCAGCCCTAAACCCAGGCGCCTCAGTCCTTACAGGAAGTAAGCAGCGGCAGTGATGGGGCGGCTTCGCCACCCAGCGCGGGGCAAGCCCGCTCACCACAACAAGCCCGCTCGCCGCAAAGACTTCTGTGACCCTTTGATTTGTATCCGGGAATGCACTTTTTTGTCGCGGGATGCACCAGTTGGAGGCGCTGAAGTGTGCATTCAGACTCGATAAGTGCCGCTGGAAGGCATCGCAGTAAGGCTCGCGACCAATTGGCACAGACCCTGCTAGCTCCCCCTCAACCCACCTCGGTCAACGACGATCGACAACAGGGGTATAAAGCGGTAGATCCGGCGCAGTCGCCGATCCGATCCCGCATAAGAACAGGCAAAGGCGCCTGGAACCGCAAGGTTTCAGGCGTTTTTTTTTTGCTTTTTAAACCGTGATGAACGTTGTCGGGTGCTTGCTATGAACAAACAGATGAAAACCCTGATCGTCGTCGGCAATGGCATGGTCGGCCACCATTGCGTGGAGCAATTGATCGAACGCGGCGCGCTGGATCACTACCGGTTGCACGTGTTCAGCGAAGAGCCGATGCGTGCCTATGACCGCGTGCATCTTTCCGAGTATTTCACCGGCCGCGATGCCGAGTCCCTGGCGTTGTCGGACGCTGCGTTGTACCAGACACCGGGTGTGACCCTGCACCTGGGTGTACCGGTGCTGGAGATCGACCGCGAACGCTGTGAAGTGATCACCGCCCAGGGCTGCGTGGGCTACGACAAGCTGGTGCTGGCCACCGGTTCCTATCCGTTCGTGCCGCCGATCGAGGGCGCCGAAGGCGACTCGCGGCTGGTGTATCGCACCCTGGAAGACCTCGACGCCATCCGTGCCGCAGCCGCCAATGCGCGCCGTGGTGTGGTGGTGGGCGGTGGCCTGCTCGGCCTGGAAGCCGCCAACGCCCTGAAAAGCCTGGGCCTGGAAGCCCATGTGGTGGAGTTCGCGCCGCGCTTGATGCCGGTGCAGCTGGATGATTTTGGCGGCCTGGCCCTCAAGGCCCAGATCGAGCGGCTGGGCGTCGGTGTGCATCTGTCCCGCGCAACCCAGTCGATCAGTGCCGGCGAGCAGTACCGCTATCGCATGAACTTTGCCAATGACGAGTTCCTTGAGACTGACCTGATTGTGTTCTCCGCCGGGATCCGCGCCCAGGACGCCCTGGCTCGCCAGGCCGGCCTGGACATTGGCCCGCGCGGCGGCGTGGTGATCAACGACGAGTGCTTGAGCTGCGACCCCAACATCTATGCGATTGGCGAATGCGCTTCCTGGAACGGCAGCCTGTTCGGCCTGGTTGCGCCGGGTTACCAAATGGCCCGTGGCGTCGCCGCGCTGTTGTGCGAGCACAGCGCCGAGCCGTTTGTCGGCGCCGACATGTCCACCAAGCTCAAGTTGCTGGGCGTGGACGTGGGCTCCATCGGCGACGCCCACGCCCATACACCGGGTGCGCGCAGCTACCAGTTCATCGACGAGGCGACTGCCAGCTATCGGCGCCTGGTGGTGGATGCGAGCGGCAAACACGTGATCGGCGCGGTGCTGGTCGGCGACAACAGCTACTACGACACCTTGCTGCAATACATGCAGAACAGCATCGCGCTGCCGGCCGAACCGGCCAGCCTGATCCTGCCATCGTCCAGCGGCGCACCGACCCTCGGCCCAGGCGCCTTGCCGGACTCGGCCACGGTGTGCTCGTGCCACAACGTCAACAAGGGCGCGATCTGCTCGGCCATCGACGCCGGTTGCAGCGACCTTGGCCTGCTCAAGTCGCAGACCAAGGCCTGCACCGGTTGCGGTGGGTGTGCCGGGTTGCTCAAGCAGGTGTTCGAGCACGAGCTGATTGCCCGTGGCGTCAGCGTCGACAAGAGCCTGTGCGAACACTTTGCCTATACCCGCCAGGAGTTGTATGCCCTGGTGCGCGTGGAAGGGGTGACCACCTTCGAAGAACTGCTGGCCAGACACGGCCGTGGCCACACCGGCTGCGATGTGTGCAAACCGGCGGTGGGGTCGATCCTGGCCTCGTGCTGGAACCAGCCGATCATGGACGCGTCCCTGGTGCCGTTGCAGGACACCAACGACACCTTCATGGCCAACATGCAGAAGAACGGCACCTACTCGGTAGTGCCACGTATTCCGGGCGGCGAGATCACCGCCGACAAGTTGATCGTGATTGGCGAAGTGGCGAAGAAATACGACCTCTACACCAAGATCACCGGCGGCCAGCGCATCGACCTGTTTGGCGCGCAACTGCACGAGTTGCCGGACATCTGGGCCGAGCTGATCGCCGCCGGGTTTGAAACCGGCCACGCCTACGGCAAATCCACGCGCACGGTGAAGTCCTGCGTCGGCAGCACCTGGTGCCGCTACGGTGTGCAGGACAGCGTGAAAATGGCGCTGCTGATCGAAGATCGCTACAAGGGCCTGCGCTCGCCGCACAAACTCAAGTTCGCGGTGTCCGGCTGCACCCGCGAATGCGCCGAGGCGCAGAGCAAGGACGTGGGCGTGATTGCCACCGAGAAGGGCTGGAACCTGTACATCGCCGGCAACGGCGGCATGCGCCCACGCCACGCCGAACTGTTCGCCACCGACCTGGATGACGCCACGCTGATCCAGTACATCGACCGCTTCCTGATGTTCTACATCCGCACCGCCGACAAGTTGCAACGCACCTCGGTCTGGCGCGAAAGCCTGGAAGGCGGCCTGGATTTCCTCAAGGACGTGATCCTGCACGACAGCCTGGGCCTGGGCGCCGAGCTTGAAGCGCAAATGCAACGGGTGGTCGACCGCTATGAATGCGAGTGGGCCAACGCCCTCAAGGACCCGGAAAAACTCAAGCGCTTCCGCACCTTCGTCAACGACAAACGCCCCGACCCGGACATCCACTTTGTCCAGGAACGCGGCCAGCGTCGGCCGATCATGGCCGCCGAACTCAACCTGATTGCCGTCACCGAGGAGCTTGCCTGATGAGCCAGTCCAACACGCAGCGCAACCTTGCCACCTGGAAACGCGTGTGCAACGAGACCGACCTGGTGAGTAATTCCGGCGTCGTGGTGTGGCTGGACGGCGCCCAGGTCGCGCTGTTCTACCTGCCCGGCGCCCAGGACCAGACGCTGTACGCCATCGACAACCACGACCCGGAATCCGGCGCAAATGTGATCGGACGCGGGCTGGTCGGCAGCATCAAGGGCGACCTGGTGGTGGCCGCGCCGATCTATAAGCAGCATTACCGTTTGCACGACGGCCAATGCCTGGAGGCACCGCACCAGCGCTTGCGGGTATGGCCGGTGCGGTTGAACGATGGCGTGGTGGAAATAGGCATGGGCTGACACACCTCGGTCTGAATGTGGGAGGGGCGGTGCGACGATTCGACTTGCTCCCGATAGCAGTGTGTCAGCTAACAGATTCACTAGCTGACCCACCGCCATCGGGAGCAAGCCCCCTCCCACAGTTGGGTCGTTTTACTGCTCTTTGCTGCAATCTCGTGGAGTGATGCCTTTCTCCTTGGCGTACTGCGCCGCCGAGGCTTCGATGATCGGCCGCAACAAGGCGCGGTCGGCTTGTACCCAGTCGCTGATCAGGTTCCAGCGTTGGCCATCCCATTGCTGGAAGCGCACGGCGCCGCCGCCTTCGTGGTCGGCGCAGGACAGTTTCAGCGGTTGCACCAGGCCCTTGGCGCCCAGGGCCTGCAGGCGTGCGTCGTCGAGGTTCAGGTGTTCGAAGCCCCAGCGTACCTGCTCGCCGGTCAATGGTTTTTGCCCGTATTTTTCCTGGGCCAGGCGCAGGGCTTCGACGTTGAGGATGCCGTTGACCACGCCCAGGTTGTAATACACGGTGCCGAAACGCTTGGGGTCGGCCAGGTTGCCCTTGCCGGCGTCTACCACGCTTTGCTGGATGCCTTGCAGCACCGGGAAGTCGGTGCCCGACGGGTGGGTGGTGATCGAGATAAATCCCTTGGCGGCGGCACCGGCCGGTACCACGTCTTCTTCGGAGTTGCTCCAGATGTTGCCGATGATGTGATCGGCCGGGTAGCCGACTTTCTGCGCGGACTTGAGCGCCACCGGGTTCATCACGCCCCAGCCGCGCAGGATCACCCAGTCGGGCTTGAGGCGTCGGATGTTCAGCCACTGCGATTGCTGTTCGTTGCCGGGGTGCGGCACTTCCAGCAGGGTCAGTTCGAAGCCGGCGTTTTTCGCCAGGGTTTCGAGCACGCCATTGGTTTCCTTGCCGTAGGGCGAGCCGTGGTAGAGCACGGCGATTTTCTTGCCCTTGAGCTTGTCGGCGCCGCCTTCGCGTTGGCCGATGTAGTTGATGATCGCCGAGACTTCCGAATACGGGTTGAGCTGCAGCGGGAACACGTAGGGGAACACGCTGCCATCGGTAGAGTCGGTGCGGCCATGGTTGATGGTGATCAGCGGCAGTTTGTCGGCGGTGGAGCGGTCCAGGGTGGCATAGGCGATGCCGACTGACAGTGGGTTGGTGGCGGCGGCCGGTGCACCGTTGAGCCCACCCTTGAGGCGCTCATAGCATTCGACGCCTTTTTCCACCACGTACTCGGTCTCGCATTCGCTCCAGGTCAGCTTGACGCCGTTCACACCGCCCTTGGCATTGATGTATTGCAGGTAGTCGATAAAGCCGCCGAAGAAACCGGTGCCACCGGCGGCGTACGGACCGACCCGGTAGCTCTGCAACGGGAAGTATTGTTCGTTGGCAGCCTGGGCGCCGGCCGTGAGCCCGGCGGTGATCAGGGCCAGGCCCAAGGCCAGGCGGCGCAGCGATAAGCGGTGTGTCATGGAGGTCATTCCTGGGGGGTTATTGAGTTCAGTAACGCAGCGGCCAAACCCTGGCCCGTTGACGAAAGCGCTGCCACAGACGGGCCAGCCCCTCCGGTTCCTTGATCAAAAACGCGATGATCAGCGCGCCAAACAGCATCTTCTGGATGTTTTCCAGCTGTCCGGCATCCATCAGTCCAGCGGGCAACAGCGCGAAGAGATTGGCCAACAGGATCGGGAACAACACGATGAACGCCGCGCCAAGGACGTTGCCGAGCACGCTGCCCAGGCCGCCGATAATGATGATGAACAGCACCTGGAACGAGCGGCTCAGGTCAAAGCCGTGGGGCTCGACCGTGCCCAGGTAGGCGAACGCCCACAGTGAACCGGCGATGCCCAGGTAGAAGCCGCTGATGGCAAACGCCAGCAGCTTGGCCTTCAACAGGCGAATGCCGATGACGGCAGCGGCGGTGTCCATGTCGCGCACCGCCATCCAGTTGCGGCCCAGTTCGCTGCGCACCAGGTTCTTGCCCAGCCAGAACAGCGTCACCACCACGGCCAGCGTCAGCACGTAGCGGCCGCACGGTGAGCTGAAATCCAGCCCGGCAATCAGCAGCGGCGGTGAGGTGATCACGCCCGATGCGTTGTCGTTGGTAAACCAGCTGAAGCGGGTGAGCACCCACTCCACCACGAACTGCGCGGCCAGGGTCGCCACCAGCAGGTAAAAGCCCTTGATGCGCAGGCTCGGCAAGCCGAAGAACACCGCCACCGCGGCGGCGATCACGCCGCCCAGGGCAAAGCTCACCAGCAGCGGCAGGCCGGGCACCCGCAACTGCAGGTTGTAGGCGGCAAACGCGCCCACCGCCATGAACGCCGCCGAACCCAGAGAGAGTTGCCCGGCATAGCCCGTCAGCAGGTTGAGCCCAAGCCCGGCCAGCGACAGCACCAGCAGCGGCACCAGGATCGCGCTGAACCAGTAGTCGTTGCCCAGCCAAGGCACTGCAAAAAACGCCACGCCCAGCAGCAGCCACAGCGCGACGCGGTCCTGGCGCAGGCGAAAGGTGCGGCGCTCGGCCGCGTAGGAGGTACTGATTTGACCGACTTCTTGATACAACATGCAGGCATTTCCCCAAGGACAATCAGACCCGTTCGATGGCGCGTTCGCCGAACAACCCGGCAGGCCGCACCAGCAGGAACAGCAACGCGAGGACGTACGACACCCAATTCTCAATGCCGCTGCCGATGATCGGGCCGAGGTAGATCTCGGCGACTTTCTCCGCCGCACCGATGATCAAGCCACCGACAATCGCCCCGCCGATGGACGAGAACCCGCCGATGATCAGCACCGGCAGCGCCTTGAGCACCACCAGCGAGAGCGAGAACTGCACCCCCAGGCGTGCGCCCCAGAGCAACCCGGCCACCAGCCCGACGAACCCGGCCACCGCCCACACCAACGCCCAGATGCGCGGCAGGCGAATACCGATGGCCATGGACGCCAGCGGGTCATCGGCCACCGCACGCAACGACAGGCCCACCCGGGTCTTGTTGAACAGCAGCGACAGCACGATCACCAGCGCGGCGGCGGTGCCGGCGGCAAACAGGTCGAATTGCGAAAGCAGCATGCCGCGGATTTCCAGCGGTTCGTCGGCGATGCCCAGGTCCAGCCCGTGCACCTGCGCGCCCCACAGGAACTGCGCAAAGCCTTCGATCAGGTAGGCCAGCCCGAGGGTGGCCATGAAGAGGATGATCGGTGGACGATTGACCAAGGGCCGCAGCACCACTTTTTCGATCAGCAGCGCCAGCACCACCATGCTCGCCAGGGTGATCAGGAACGCCCAGGCAAACGGGAAGCCGCGCTCCAACAGGCTGACAAACGTCAGGGCGGCGAACAGCACCATGGCGCCCTGGGCAAAGTTGAACACGCCGGAGGCCTTGTAGATCAGCACAAAACCAATCGCTACCAGGGCATACATCACGCCGGCCAGCAGCCCGCCGATCAGCACTTCGAAGAAAAATTCCATATTCAGGTACCCAGGTAGGCGGCGATGACATCGGGGTTGGCGCGCACCTGTTGCGGGGGGCCGTCGCCGATCTTGCGACCGTAGTCGAGGACCACCACGTGGTCGCACAAGCCCATGACCACGCCGATGTCGTGCTCGATCAACACCACGGTGGTGCCGAACTCGCGGTTGATGTCGCGGATGAACTGGCTCATCTGGGCTTTCTCCTGGGCGTTCATGCCGGCCATGGGTTCATCCAGCAACAGCAGGGTCGGTTCGGCGGCCAGGGCGCGGGCCAGTTCGACGCGTTTTTGCAGGCCATAGGGCAGGGTGCCGACCAGCACATGGCGCCAGGGATGGATCTGCAGGAAGGCAATCACCTTTTCTGCGTGCAGGCGGTGGGCGTCGTCCTCCCGTGGCGCACGGCCCAGGCGCAGCATCTGTTCCAGCCAACTGCTGCGGCGCTTGAGGTTGCGCCCGGTGAGCACGTTGTCGAGCACGCTCATGCCCTTGAACAGCGCGATATTCTGGAAGGTCCGCGCAATCCCGCCCTCGGCCGCCTGGTGCGCACGCATGCGCCGCCGGGTCTGGCCGGCATAGCGGATGCTGCCGCCCTGGGGGTGGTAGACCCCGTTGATCACGTTGAGCAGCGAGCTTTTACCCGCGCCGTTGGGGCCGATCAGGCCACAGATGTCACCGGCCTTGACCTCGAAACTGATGGAGGTGATGGCCTTGATGCCTTTGAACGACAGGGAAATGTCATCGAGCCGCAGTAATACCGCTTCAGTGGGTGTGGGCATGGAAGGCTCGTCAGGCAGATTGAGGCAGCAAGTGGTCGCTGGGTTCGTGGCGGGTGGACGGCTCTTGCCAATGGCCGGGACGAATGCCCAGGGCCGCAAAGAAGGCGGCACTTTCCGGATGCAGCGGCGGCCCGACCAGCAAGGGCACGCGCAGGCGGCTCATGCCCAATACATCCAGCAAAGGCCGACGCACCAGCCAATGGCCCAGCCAGCGGCGCACGGGGGAGGGGGTCGGCTGCATGGCCCAGTCGTATAAACGATGGCTGAAGCTGCCCGGCAGTGGCAGGCGTTCACGCACCCATTGCTCCAGGCGCCCATAGGATTCGCGGGTGCCCAGCACCAGGGTCGGGCCCAGCTCGCGGCGGTCGGTGTCGCGGGTGGCGAGGGCCTCGGGGAAGTTCAGCCGAAAGCCGGCGTGCAGCCAGGGCGCGAGCAGGTAGCGTGCCTGCCCGCTGGCGGCAAACACCCGTGCGGCGAGGGCTTCGTCGTCGGCGCCGAGGTGTTCGCGGTCGACCAGCGTCCGGCCGCCCGCGAGCAGTTGCCCATGGGTCAAGTGCAGGGAGGTGTCGGCATGAAAGACGAAGGCGGTGTCGCTCGGCTGCGGGGCGTGGGCGGGTGGCGGTGCATCGGCACGCAGCTCGGCATAGTCGATCAAATCGGCGTCTGCGAGTTGGCTCAGGCCGCGCCCGTCAAGAAACACCACCACCCCGCGTTCACCGAGTTGTTGCAGCGCTTCCAGGTCTTGCACGAGCACAAAGCGCGGTCGCAGCCCGGCCAGCAGCACCCGGTTGTCGCGGTCCGGGTCCAGCAGCGTGACGCTGGCGCCCAGCCATTGCGCGGCCAGCGCCAGCAGCAACGCTTCGGGGCGCGCCTGGCTGAGGATCAACAGGTTATCGTCAGGCCCGAAGCGGCGCTGATGCAAGGCGGCGGCGAGCTGGCTGACCTCGTCAGCCACCGCGCTCCAGCTGCGCTCATGCCAGATACCCAGGCGCTTGAAGCGCAAGGCAATCGCCGACCCTCGGGTGTGGGCTTGACGCAACAGCGCCTGGGGCAGTGTCTGGGGCATGGGGGTATCCTTCGTCAGTATGCGAAGGCGATTGCACGCGCCATGCCAGAGGATTAAATGCTTTTATTTCAAGGGGATATGTGGATTTTTGGGGGAAGAGGCGTGTGTTGATTCAGCACAAGCTGTCCAAGCAGTGTTGTTGGGCCAACAGCGATGGGCCATTGCTGGAGCGCTACCTGTCGCCGGCAGGGCTCCAGCTTGTCACGCCGGGATAAGCCCCGCGTCCCGATAACTCTGGACCAGTTCGTCGTACAAACCGAGATCGGCCCGGGTTCGGGCAATCAACTGCGCGCCGGCAATGGCGGTGTAGATGGCACGCGCGCGACGCTCGCATGCCTCTGCACCGGCGGGTTCGAGCTCAGCAAGCAACGCCGCCAGCCAGGCTACGTTGATATTGGCAAACGTCAGTATCTCTTCCTTCACCGGCTCGGGCAGGTCCTTGTATTCGGCCGCCATAAAGCTGGAGAGGCACAAGCGGTTGCCGTCTTCGAGTGATTTTCGAAAGATGCTCGGATAAGCACGCAGGCACTGCAGCGGATCCGGGTTCTCACTGCGTATCGCCGCGAGGGCGTTGGCGGCGTCTTCCCAATAGCGCCTGGCGACGGCCGCGCCGAGATCGGCTTTGCTCGGGAAGTGGTAATAGATACTGGCGTTCTTGATCCCCACCGTTTCGCCGATGCTGCGGAAGTTGATGCCACTGTAGCCGTAGTGCTGAGCGGCGAGTCTGGCGGCTTCCAGAATCGCTTCGCGGGCATTTTCACTCACGTGTGGATTGCTCTTCAGTGGGGGGAGGGGCGAATTCTACGCTGATAAGGTTTTACCTGCCAACTGGTAGGTAATGCTTGACGGCCTGGAATAATACCTTCAGTCTCTACCTACCATTTGACAGGTAGGCGAGCGGATCATGACGTTCCAACAACCACAACCCCGCGTATCCCAACCGCCGTTGATGAAGATTTATGATTGGTACAACGGCCCCTATCCAGCGCGCGTTCGTATAGCGCTGGCCGAGAAAAATCTGTTGCCGCGCGTTGAGTTCGTGTCGGTCAACCTATGGAAAGGGGAGCACAAACAATCTGAGTTCCTGGCCCTCAACTACTCCGGCACCTTGCCAGTGCTGCAACTGCACGACGGCACGTTCATCGCTGAATGCACGGCTATCACCCAGTACCTGGACACGCTCGATGGCAACCCGACCCTCACCGGCAGGACGCCGACCGAGCAAGGCCTGATCCACATGATGACCAAGCGCGCAGAGATTGAATTGATGGATGCGGTCAGCGTGTATTTCCATCATGCCACCCCTGGGCTTGGGCCTGAGGTAGAGCTTTATCAGAACGCCGAATGGGGCATGCGCATGCGGGACAAAGCGGTCAGGGGGATGCACTATTTCGATAACGTGCTCAAGACCCGCGATTTTGTGGCGGGCGATGCCTTCTCGATGGCCGATATCGCGTTACTCGGCGGCATGATCTTCGCGGACCTGGTGCAATTGCCGGTGCCGCAGACGTGTGAAGCCCTGCGCGCCTGGCAGGCCAGGGTCAACGAGCGACCTAGCGTTCAGGCCTGGCGTGCAATGGTTGCACAACCGCACTGAGGGCAACGGCCCGCATAGCTGCCGCCAGCCCGGCCGCTGCGCTGGTGAGGGGCAGCGGGCCGGCCGTTACCTGCACGGCGGCCGCGCTCATCGACGCCTGGCCCAGCGCAACCCGTGTCATTCCATCCCTATAGGCGGCATCGGCAGCTCTGGCGATTGTCGCCAGGTAGCCGTCGATGTCACCTGCCTTGAACAAGCGCCATGCCCCCGGAACCAGCCGCACTTCGACGGCCGCGTTCGATTGCAGCGCGGCCTTTTGAAACAGCCGCGCGGTAGGTTCGAGGGTGGTTTCCACCGCGCACAGCACCGCAATTTTTCCGCCATCCTGCACCGCCGAGGCGGCCAGCGCTTCGTCTGTCCTCAGGATCGGGACACTGCTGGAGATACCTTCAACGACCGGACCCAGGGTCGAGCAGGTGAGCACCACGGCGTCGGCCTGTTCAGCCAGCGCAAGCAGGGCTGATGCGGTGGATGCGCAGATGTCGGCGCTCAGATGACCGGCGTTTTCGGCAGCAGCCAACAGGTCGGCGCGTACTTCATGGCGTAGCACATCAGCGCCGATACCCAGTGCTTTCGCGGCGGTTTCAAAGACGCCGATGTTGCTGGCTGCGGTATGAAGGCAGGCTATGCGCATGGGCTGTTTCCAGTGCTGAAAATGTCGACGATGGTTAAGATGCAGCCCGCACTCACCTAACGCAAGGACAGGGTATGCCGCTGATCATGGAACGCGTAGAACAGGCCCGCAACGGCACTAACGACAAAGTCATCTGCCGCATGCCCTCAGGCTGGGCAGTGATGGGCGATGTGCAATTCCTGCCTGGCTACTGCCTGCTATTGCCCGACCCGGTCGTCGCCAGCCTGAACGACCTGGATGCCGACGCCCGCGCGATCTACCTGCTCGACATGGCGCGCATCGGCGACGCGGTGCTGCAAGCCAGCGGTGCATTGCGGATGAACTACGAGATCCTGGGCAATTCGGAGCCGGAGTTGCATTGCCATATTTTCCCGCGCTACGCCTCGGAACCGGATGGCAGGCGCAAGATGCCCGTTTGGTTTTATGACTGGAAAAATGCGTTGCCGTACGCGGAAGACGTGCATGGGGAGCTGCGTAAGGCTATCGCGCAATTACTGGAAAATTAAGCAAGGAATACACCCATGCGTGAACGAAAGGCTGCACGACTGCTGGTGATCAACCCCGCGCACGAAGTACTGCTCTTCAGGTTTATCCATAAAGACGGCGCACTGGCCGGTCAAAATTACTGGGCTACCCCTGGCGGCGGTGTCGAACCGGGGGAGACTTTCGAGGCCGCTGCCATCCGCGAGCTGCGCGAGGAAACCGGTATCCAGGTGCAGGCCGTTGCCGCGCCTATCGCCGAGCGCCGGTTTGCGCTGATGCTGCCCAGCGGTGAAACGGTGTCGGCCGTCGAGCACTACTTTGTGGTGCACACCGCCAGCACCGAACTGTCCAGGGCTGAGTGGACGCTGGAAGAGACCCAGGTGATGGCGGACCATCATTGGTGGTCGGCCCAGGCGTTGCGTGCCACCGAGGAAACGGTCTGGCCTGAAGCGCTGGTTGACATGCTGGTGCAAGCCGGCGTGTTCAGCGCATAGCGCCGAGAATCCCGGCCGTCTCGACCACCCTGGCGTAGTCCATGGCCAGGTTGCTCAGCGACAGTGCGTGCACGTCCTCCGCTGGCCACAGGCGCCCGGACCCATCGGTTTGATCGAAGGTGTAGCAGGCGTCTGCGGCGACGAGCACGTCAAAGCCGAGGTTGCCGCCTGTGCGTGCCGTTGCTTCGACGGAGTTGTTGGTGATCACCCCGGCGATCACCAGTTGCTTGATCGAACGCGCGTGCAGCCAGCGTTCCAGCCCGGTGGCGATAAAGGCACAGGGTACGTTCTTTTCCACCACGTGTTCGTGGGCCAGTGGTTGCAGCGCAGGCTGAAATTCGCAGCCCGGCTGGCCCGGCCAGAATACCGAGCCGGGGGTACGGGAGATGTGCCTGACGTGCACCACAGGCCGCCCCGACTGCCGCCAGGCGCCGAGCAATTGCTGCAACTGTTGCTCGGCCTGCGGGTTGTTGCGGCACCCCAGCTTCGGGTCATTCATGCCCTGCTGCATGTCGATGATCACCAATGCAGCGTTGGTGGCTAACGGTTCCATGGCACGTCCTTTGGCTCGTGAGGCACAAAACATAGCAGCCATTGAATGGGCCTAAACAGCGATTTGTTCGATGCCTTCGTCATTTGCCTTTACACTGCCGCCCCCGAATTTCAGCAAGGATGCGTTGGATGCGTACGCGACTCAGCGGTGTACTCCTCTCCCTGGCCCTGTCCGCTCCCGTCATGGCCGAGCCCCGTTCGTTCTCGGTCAATGACCCCAGCGGTCAATACCTGGTCGAAGTGTTGTTCCCGGAGGTGCCGCAGGACTTGCAGCACCTGGCTCCTGCACTCATCACCCTGCGCGACAAACGCTCCCTCGAAATCCTTCAGCAATTGCAGACCCCGGATGCCCAGGTGCCGCTGGACCAGCAAGGCAGAACCGTGGACTGGCGCCTGATGGGGGAGAACGGCGTGGTGTACTTCGCCGATATCAACCAGGACGGCCGCCAGGACCTGGCGATCCGCAATGGCACCGGTGCGGACAAGGACTTCCAGTCCAGTTACGACGTGTATCTGCAAGACCCGCACACGCCCCACTGGGTGCTGAATGGCCCCTTGACCGACCTGGCCAACGAGACCTCCGGCGGGATGTTTTCGATCAATCCCAAGGACGGCATTATCCATTCGCAGACCGACCGGGGTTGCTGCTGGACCCGCGCCAGCCGCTATCAGATGCGCGACGGCAAACTGGTGCGACTCAGCGCGTACACCCAGGCGGAAGTGCCGGCGACGGACGATGACGCCAACAACAGCATGCCCAGCGGCTACATGCTGCGCACCACCGGTGAGTGGAAGGACGGCCAGTGGCTGGAAACACCCAGGCTGGAAGGGCCGGTCAACGAAGACCCCGAGTTCCTGGCCGGCACCCTCAACGGCAAGATCCCGGTGCAGCTCTGGTACCAGCAACAGGGCGCGGTGCTGATCGGTGAGTTGCGCTACACCAAAAGCGGCAGCGGCAAGGCGATCAAGCTGGTGGGCGACCAGGGTGAATACGGCGACCAGTCGTTTATCTACCTGCACGAATATGCCGATGATGGCCGTCAAACCGGCATCTGGCGCATCACGCGGGAAACCGTCGAACCTTATGACTATTCGGGCACCTGGGTCAGTGGCGCCAAGGGCGACCAGCCCGAACTGCAGATTCAACTGCACAGGCAGGACCGGGAGCCTGAGTACGACAAACTCGGCGACGTGGCCCGCGACCAGCGCGATGGCCATTACCAGATGCGCGATGACTTCCTCGGCCGCGACGGTGACCTGGAGTTGAAAATCCTTCCCGAACGCGACGCCCAGGGCAGGGAAGTGGCGGAACTCAGCGTGACGCTCAAAGACACCGGCACCGACAAGATCATCATCACTACGCACCAACGCGTGCCGATGGAAACCGAAAACCTGATCATCGTGCGCGCACCCCAGGCGCCCCCTCGGGCCGGGCCGTATCATATCCAACTGGTGAAGGGCTTTGCCGTGATCGAGCACAACTCGGCGCCGGACAGCCAGGACTACCTGACCGGGTTTTATCGTAAGCAGCCCTGAGGTCGGGGGGTAGCGTCGCCTGAGTGTCGACCCGGCTCAGGCTATTAAGCAAATCGGGTATCTTTAGCTGTTTCAGCCGCCGGCCTGCCTCAGGCTCGGCGCACACATGATTGATCAGGGAAGCATGCAATGGCACTCAGGGTGATGGTGATCGGCGGCTACGGCAACTTCGGCAGCATCATTTGCCGGCACCTGGCGGGCGCGCCGGGCATTGAACTGGTGGTCTCGGGCCGCCACCCACACAAGTTGCAGGGCAAAGTCGATGGGTTGAAAACATCCTCCGGCCGCGTGTGCGAAAGCTGGTGCGGCGACGCCATGGCAGCCGGGTTCGCTGGCGTCTTGCAGGCGATGGACATCCAGTTGGTGATCCACACCGGCGGCCCGTTCCAGGGGCAGTCCTATGCCGTCGCCCAGCACTGCATCGACGCGGGCGTGAACTACTGCGACCTGGCGGATTGCCGGACCTTCGTCAATGGCGTCGGCGTGCTGGATGCGAAAGCCCGGCAGGCGGGCGTGGCCGTCCTCAGCGGTTGCAGTTCTGTACCGACGTTGTCGTCCGCCCTCATCGATCAGTACCGCGATCGCTTTACGCGCATCGACACCATCGAGCATGGCATTTCCTCGTCGGCGAAGATGCCGGGGCTGTCGACCATCGAAGGTGTGCTTGCCTACGCGGGCAAACCGATCAAGCAACTCAAGCAGGGCCAAGTGCACGACGTGCTGGGCTGGCAGGACCTGACCCTGCGCAGGATGCCCCAGCTCGGCACACGGGTGCTGGCCAATGTGGACGTGCCCGACATGGATATATTCGCCGGCCGTTATGGCGCCCATACCCTGCGCTTCAAGGCCGGTGCGGGGCTCAAGCTGGGCGGCGTCGCCAATTACCTGCTGGCCCAGGCGCTACGCATGGGCATCGTGCGCGACCACCTTGTGTGGGCCGCCAGGCTGCATCGCCTGGGCACCTGGTTCGAACGATTTGGGGATGGCAAAAGCGCGATGTACATCGACGTGCAGGGCCTGGGCAGGCAAGGCCAGCCGCTGTCCCTGGCGGTGCAACTCACGGCTCTGGACGACAAGGGACCGGAAATCCCCAGCTGCGCGGCCGTCGCCCTCGCCATCAAAATGGCCCACGGCTACGTGCCTGGACCCGGCGCCCGCCCGTGCGTAGGCGAAATCAGCGTCGACGAATACATGGCCGCCATCAACGAACCGACGAAGCTGAGCCTGGCGGTGCGCTTCTCTGACGGGCAGGCCTGACCGATGCTCTACCTGTGCCTGAAGTATCTGCACATCATCGCGGCGATTTTCCTGTTCGGTTTCGGCATGGGCTCGTACCTTTACCTGATCGCCGCCAGTCGTACCGGCAATCCGCAGGTGATCGCCCATGTGGCGCGCATGGTCGTACGGTTCGACACCTGGATCACCACGCCGGCGGGCGTCATCCAGATCATCACGGGCTTGCTGCTGATCCGGCTGGCCGGGCTGCCGGTGACCACCGAATGGGTACTGACCGCGTTGATCATCTTCCTCTGCGTGGGCTCGCTGTGGTTGCCGGTGCTGGTGCTGCAGAAGCGCTTGCATCGTATGGCCTCTCGGGCGGTCCAGACCGACACCGCACTGGAGGATGGATACCGTGGTGTTTATCGGCAATGGTTCTGGCTGGGCGTTTTCGGGTTCCTGGGGATGTTTGTGATCGTGATGATCATGGTGACGAAGATGACGCCGTGGCAGTTGCTTGGGCTGTTGGTGAGGGCCTGACGCAGCCTCGCCAAGGCTCGACAGCTGCGACGGTCACATACTGCTGGCGATGAGGGGCGGGCCAAACACTTCGCGTATAAATCCCGGGGCGATATACCGCTCGTAATGCGCCTCGGACAGCAGGAAAAACTCCCGGTCAATAGCATCGCGCAAATCCGCCAGGCTGCGCTCGCGAAACTCCGGCAACAACGCCAACCCATAGGCGTCCAGCCTGGAAATCACCCGAGCGCCTCGGGCAATCAGTTGGTACGCCCAGCAATAGGGTGACTGGTGCGGCATAAAGCGAATCTTGCGGTCCTCCAGTTGCTGGCGCAGGCGCTGCGGGTCGGACACCTCCAGCTTGCTGGCCATGACCTGCACCAGCAATTGCTCAAGGCGCAGCCATACCGCCTGCTTTTCCTCGGCGTTGTAGCCATTCCACTGGATCACTTCATGGTGATAACGCTTGCAGCCCCGGCAGACCAGGTCGCCGTAAACGGTGGAGCACAGGCCGACGCAGGGGGTCTTGATGGTGTGAGGCATTTTCAAGCCTTTGAAGAAAGTGTAAGCGGGTTTTGTCGGTGTTTCTTTATTGCCAGGTGGACAACGATGACCCCAGTCCACTGAGAGCACCCAGCATGAAAACCCCGATCAACGCTTCAGGTTATTGGCTAAGCGCCCTGATGGTTGCTGCCCTTGCCGGATGTACCAGCCCACCCCGTGAAAGAGTCACTGCCATGCACAAACCCCTGGTTTCCCTCGCCGTACTCAAGGCCAAACCCGGTAAGCAACAGGCCCTTAAAGCAGGCTTGTTGAACCTGATCGAGCCGACGCGCGCCGAACCTGGCAACCTTGACTATGTGTTGTTCGAGCAGCGGGACAAACCCGGTACGTTCTACATGCGTGAGGCGTTCAAGGACCAGGCGGCACTCGATGCGCATTTTGCGACGCCATACTTCCTGCGCTTCGCCGCAGCGGCGGATGACTGGCTCGATGAGCCTTTGCAGTTGATCTTTCTGGAGCAGGTCTCGGACTGAACCCTGCCCATGGACCGTGATACTACGGTCCATGGGGCTGCGGGGTTAATCCCAGCTCAATGCACCGCCGGTCTGATATTCAATAACCCGAGTCTCAAAGAAATTCTTCTCTTTCTTCAAGTCCATGATCTCGCTCATCCACGGGAACGGGTTGGTCGTGCCTGGATACTCTTCCTTCAAGCCAATCTGCGACAGGCGACGGTTAGCGATGAACTTGAGGTAATCCTCCATCATCGCCGCGTTCATCCCCAGCACACCGCGCGGCATGGTATCCCGCGCATATTCGATCTCCAGCTGAGTCCCCTGCAGGATCATCTGGGTCGCTTCTTCCTTCATCTCGGCATCCCACAAATGCGGGTTTTCGATCTTGATCTGGTTGATCACATCGATACCGAAGTTCAGGTGCATCGATTCATCGCGCAGGATGTACTGGAACTGCTCGGCCACGCCGGTCATTTTGTTGCGGCGGCCCATGGACAAAATCTGGGTGAAGCCGCAATAGAAGAAGATACCTTCCAGCACGCAGTAGTAGGCGACCAGGTTGCGCAGCAGTTCCTTGTCGGTGTCGACGGTGCCGGTTTCGAACTTCGGATCGGAGATCGAGCGGGTGTATTTCAGGCCCCAGGCTGCCTTTTTGGCGACCGATGGGATCTCGTGGTACATGTTGAAGATCTCGCCTTCATCCATGGCCAACGATTCGATGCAGTACTGGTAGGCGTGGGTGTGGATCGCTTCTTCGAAAGCCTGGCGCAGGATGTACTGGCGGCACTCCGGGTTGGTGATCAGGCGGTACACGGCCAGGACCAGGTTGTTGGCGACCAGGGAGTCGGCGGTGGAGAAGAAGCCGAGGTTGCGCATGACGATGCGGCGTTCGTCGTCGGTCAGGCCTTCGGGGTTTTTCCACAGGGCGATGTCGGCGGTCATGTTGACCTCTTGCGGCATCCAGTGGTTGGCGCAGCCGTCGAGGTATTTCTGCCAGGCCCAGTCGTACTTGAAAGGCACGAGTTGGTTGAGGTCGGCGCGGCAGTTGATCATGCGCTTTTCGTCAACGGCGACGCGGGCGGAGGCGCCTTCGAGTTCGGCGAGGCCTTCGGCGACGTCGAGTTTGTCCAGGGCGGCCTTGGCGCGCACGATGGCGGCGGAGTCACTGGCGGTGACGGCGCGGGCTTCGATGGCGGCAGCGGCGCCGGCACCGTCGAGGCGGTCCATGTTGGCTTCGGTGGCGTGGCCGGCGTTGGCGCCCTTGATCACGGCTGCACCGGTGTCCTCGTTGTCGACTTCATCCCAACTCAGCATTGAAATACTCCCTTCTGTTCTGGTTTGACGGCATGTGAACCCGTCCAAAAAAATACGATTTGCAGGCTGCCAGGCATTGAAATACTGCGCAGAGTGTGGTCGGTGATTACCGATACTGCACACTATGTAGTGGTCTGTTCTGTTTGTGGGCACACTATATGGTGTGTGGGGGGCATGGTCAACGCACAAGATGTGCGGTCCTGGGTCGCTCCCCGGCGCTCATTCGGCTATAAAGCCTGGGTTCATTGGCCTCGCTCGGAATCTCAAGGGAATGAAAAAACTGCTGATCCGCCCAGCCATCCAGGACGACGCTGAAAGCCTCTTCCTGGTGCATAAACACTCTGTCGAACACCTGTGCAAGGCCGACTATGGCACCGAACAGATTGCCATGTGGCTGGACGGACGCTCGCCTGACACGTACCGCGAAGCCATCGCTGCCGGCAACCTTTGGCTGGCGTACACCGACACTGTGCAAGGTTTCGTCGAGGTGGACGGGCATGAGGTCAGCAAGCTGTTCATTCGTGGGGATGCGGCCGGGCAGGGCGTCGGCGCCCGTCTGCTGACCAAAGCGCTGCAGCTTATCGAGGCTGCCGGCCATAGGTGCGCCTACCTCGAAGCCACCCTTACCGCCGAAAAATTCTATGCCGCGTTCGGTTTTCGCAAGATTGGCGAAGGCACCTTCAGCCGTGGCAACAGTGCGATTTCAATCGAGATCATCAAGATGGAACGCGCCTTCCAGTAGTGGCCGGCGTGGGCTGCGGGGCCGACCCTGACGGCTCGGTAACACAGAAGCTCACCGGCGCACGGCCGTCGGGAGTAAACCCGTCTCATGTTAGGGGGGCGGGGGAACCCCATCGGCCGCAGCCTGCAACAGCGCCGCAAACACCTGCTGCACCCGTGGCTCATCACTGTGGGCCACATTGAAGCGCATCGAGTCGCGGTGCGCCGGGTCATTACCGAACAACGCACCCGGCGCCAGCACCATGCCTTGTTTCAACGCATCCTGGGCCAGTTGCTCGCCGCTTACCCCAGGTGGCAGACGCGCCCAGATAAACATCCCGCCCTCATAGGGCATCGGCAGTTCGCAGCCGCAACGCCGCAGCCACTGTTCGACACGTCCGCCGGCCTCCATCAGGCGCTGGACCATGCGCTTGCGATGCTTGGTGTAGCTGCCTTCGCTGAGCGTGCGGTAGACGATCTGTTCAAGCAGCTCCGAGGTCACGCCGCCACTCATCAGCTTCATATGGGTAAGGTTGGCCGCCAGTTGCGGTGCGGCCACCACATAGCTGACACGGGCGTTGGCGCTGAGGACTTTGGAGAAGCCCGAAAGGTAGGTGACCTGGTCGAGGCCGGCGACAGTGGCCAGGCGCGGCGGCGGGTTGGGGTGCAGGTCGGCGTAAAGGTCATCTTCGATGATGTGGCAGTGATACTGCTGGGTCAGTTGCAACAGGCGAAACGCCTGGCTGGGACTGGAGGAGTGGCCAGTGGGGTTATGCAGGACGCTGGTGGTCAGGTACAGGCTGGGGCGATGTTCGGCCAGCAACTGCTCGAGAACGCTGAAGTCGAAGCCGTCGGGGCGCCGCTCGATGGTCACGATCTTGACCCCGTGCAAGGCCAGGTTGGCGTGGAAGTTGAAATAGCACGGTGCGTCCAGCAGCACCGTGTCGCCGGGCCTGGTGAGCAGGCGCATGAGCATGTCCAGGCCCTGCACGGTGTTGGGGGTGGTGATGATTTGTTCCACCGGCACCGACAAACCATCGGCATGCAGCTTCTGTTGCAGGGCCTGGCGCAAGGGCAGCAGCCCGGCGGGTGTGCCCAGTGCGGCGATGCGTAGCGACGGCGCGCGCACGGTGCTGCGCATGGCCTGGCGGAAGGCTTCGTTGTCCAGCCACGCTTCTGGCAAGTGGCCGCCGCCGGGGCGCAGGTCGCCGTAGACTGAGGCGAGGGGGCGGCGCAATACGCTGAGCAGGTCCTGGGGCAGCAGGTCGACCCAGCTCGCCGAGGCCGGGCGCACCCTGTCAACGGCCACGAAGTAGCCACGGCCCTGGCTGGAGGTGAGCAGGTTGCGCCCGCGCAGGCGGTCCAGGGCTTCGTTGAGGGTGAACTTGCTGACGCCCAGGGCCTGGGTCAACTCACGCACCGACGGCAACTTGCTGCCGGGTGCCCATTCGCCGGTCTCGATGAGCTGGCTGAATGCCTCGACGATCTGCTGCACCTTGGGTGTGCCGTTCACAAACGCGATGGCGGGTATAAACATAAACCTTCCTTGTGTTTACCGGTGATTTTACCGGTGAAGTTCGGCCGGATTAGGCCTGACTTCACCTGCCTTATGCAACGCCGCTTGCCTAAACTGCAGGCCTTCTCACCCTGGGTCCAAGGCCATGACCAGCGCATTGACGCTCTCTTCGTATCTCTACTTCCTGCTGTTTTGCGCCACCATGACCTTCAGCCCCGGCCCCATGACCCTGCTGCTGTTGAGTCTGGGCTTGAAGAGCGGTTTGCGCAGTTCGATCCCGGCGCAACTCGGTGCCAGTGTGTCGTACCTGATTTCCATCCTGATCTTTGCCGTGGGCTTTTCGGCACTGATCAAGGGCAATCTCGCCATCACCCAGGCCATTCAGTTGGTCGGAGTGGCCTACATTCTCTATCTGGCCTACAAGCAGTGGACCGGCAGCGGCGTGTTGATCGGCAAGGCGGCTGCCGTGGAGGGCTCGCGCAGCCTGTTCGGCAAAGGACTGCTGACCGGCTTTTCCAACCCCAAGACCCTCATCATGTTCAGCGCTGTATTCCCACAGTTCGCCGGGGCAGGGGAGCACCGTGCGGCGGTGGATATCGCCATCCTCGGGGCGACCTTCCTGGTGCTGCAATTTGCCAGCGGTTGCCTGTATTGCTACTTCGGCCAGCGCATCAGGCATGTGCTGGAAATCCCCCAGCGCCGTGTGGTGTTGCAGCGGATCACGGCGGTGCTGCTGCTGGGTGTGGCATTGATGCTGGCCCGCGGTTTTTCCCACTGAACGTTTTGGCGGGGGAGTGAGCAGTGGTGGCTAATTGCTGGCGCCCTGATAGACTCCAGGCATTCATCCAGGATTACAGCCCTCCATGCCAGCCGTCGGAGGAAAAGGACTTCCGCTCGCTACCCGTTTGTATAAATCCCGCACCTTGGGGCTGACGCTCGGTTTTGTGTGCGTGGTGTTTGGCATGTTCCCGCTGGATCCGGCGCCATGGGTGTGGGCCTGGATGGTGATCAACGCCTTTGTCTGGCCGGTCGTGGCCTTTCAGCGCTCGTTGCGGACTACCCATACGCTGCGCAGTGAGCGCCGCAATTTGCTGTTCGATTCGTTTTGCGGCGGTTTCTGGGTCGCGGCCATGCACTTCAACCCGCTTCCCGGTGTGACGACCCTCTCGATGATGACCATGAACAACGTCGCCATCGGCGGTCCGCGCTTCATGCTGGCGGGCTGGGCGGCGCAGGCGCTGGGTATCGGCACGTCGCTGTTGATATTCACCCCGGCCTTTATCGCCACGACCACCCCGGTCCAGCTCTATGCCTGCCTGCCGATTCTGATGGTGTACCCGCTGGCGCTGGGGTGGATCTGTTACCGCCAGGCAGTGACCCTGGCCCGGCACAAACGCGAATTGCTGGCGCTGAGTCGCACCGACAGCCTGACCGGCCTGCTCAACCATGGCGCGTGGAAAGACCACCTGGAGATCGAGTTCCAACGTTGCTGCCGCGAACAGCAAGGGGCCGCGATTGCATTGATCGACATCGACCATTTCAAGCTTATCAACGACACCTATGGCCACGTCACCGGCGACATCGTGCTGCGCCAGCTCGGCAAAGTGCTGCGCCAGAACCTGCGCGCCACTGACCTGGCCGGGCGCTATGGCGGCGATGAATTCTGCGTGATCCTGCCGGGCATGCCGCTCAACCGTGCAACCGAAGTGATGGATGCGTTGCGCGATCGCTTCAACGCGTTGGCCTATGCCCAGGACCCTTCATTGCGCGCCAGCTTGAGCATCGGCCTGGCGCCGTATCAACCGGGGCACGCCGACTCGACCCGTTGGCTCAATGAGGCAGACCTGGCGCTGTATGAAGCCAAGAGCAGCGGGCGCAACCGGGTCAGTTCGGTGCAAGGCACTTGGTTGCGGTCGGTCTAGTGGGGTAGGGTGAGGCGGCACCCCAACAAAAAACAAGGATCGGTTCATGCCCTTCACCTTCCCGCGTACCCTCCTGGCCGCCACGTTGGCCTTGTCTTTTGCAGTCCCGGCCTACAGCGCCGAACCCCACAAACAGATCCAGGCCGATGCCGAGCAGTACAAGGCCCCGGCCTTGAAACTGCTGGAGCGCCTGGTGAATATCGATTCGGGTTCCGGCTACGGGCCAGGCCTGACCCAGGTGAGTGACATCGCCGTCGATGAACTCAAACAGCTGGGCTTCACCATCGAGCGCGTGCCGGATGCCACCGCCAACAGCAGCCATGTGATCGCCACCCTCAAGGGCAACGGCAAGGCCAAAATCCTGCTGATGGCCCACATGGACACCGTGTTCAAGGAAGGCTCGGCGGCCGAACGGCCGTTTCACATCAAGGATGGCCGCGCCTATGGCCCCGGGGTGATGGATGACAAGGGCGGCATCGTCGCCGGCATCTACGCGCTCAAAGTCCTGAAGAACCAAGGGTTCAAGGACTACGCACAAATTACCTTCCTCCTCGATGCCAGCGAAGAAACCGGTTCCGACATCGCCTCTGAACTGATCCGCAACACCGCCAAGGCCCACGACGTCACGCTGAACCTGGAACCCGGCCGCCCAGCCGACGGCCTGGTGGTGTGGCGCAAAGGCAGTGCCACCGCCGTGGTCGAAGTCAAAGGCAAAGCCGCCCACGCCGGCGTCGCCCCGGAGCTGGGACGCAACGCCGCCATGGAAGCCGCGCACCAGATTCTGCAACTGGGCAAACTCGGCGATGAAGACAAGAAGACCACCATCAACTTCACCGTGATCAACGCGGGCGACCGCACCAACGTCATCCCCGACCAAGCCACGGCCAAGGCCGACGTGCGTGCGGCATTGCCGGAAGAGTTCGATCGGATCGAGAAGGACTTGGTGCGGGTCTCCGCCAACAAGCTGATCCCGGAAACCGAAGTGACCACCAGCCTGAAACGCGGCCTGCCGCCCATGCCGCAGACGCCGGAGTCGGACAAGCTGGTGGCGATTGCCCAGGGGATCTATGGGGAGTTGGGTAAAAAGTTGACCATTGAAGGCAGTGGCGGGGCGGCGGATGCCAGTTTGTCCGCCGGGGTGGGGACGCCGACGTTGGATGGGTTTGGGATAGTGGGGGGGAATATTCATACGCCGCAGGAGTATGCGGAGGTGGAGAGCGTGGCACCGCGGATTTACTTGTTAAGTCGGATGATTATGGAACTGAGTAAACGCTGATCAGGCTGGGAGGCTCACCCATTCAATTTGGCTGAGCCTTCATTCCTTGTGGTGAGCAGGCTTGCCCTGCGTGGACTGCGCAGCAGGCCAAAATATTAATAGCAAAGATCGTTATACGGCTGTTTTTTAAGTTGAATATTGGTTTTTTTGTAGGTGTTCATCAAACTTTCGAACTATGTGATTTAGCCATAGCGGGCCTGAGGTCCATTGGTGTGGATAGTAGTAATAGCAATGCTGTATATGCAGTAAATTTTCTTGAAGGTCTGGCTCATTGGTATACGAATTTATCAGCTCTAAAATTTCCTGTTTTACTGTCATGATTATTTCTCTAGGCGAGTCCATTAGAAATGTATCAATGACATCATCGGCAGATGAATGATCTTCCGCCCAATCCTGATTAAAGTAAGCACCAAAAAATTGTTGTAGCTCTGTTAATGGTTCATTCATTTTTCTGGGTATCCTGTTAGCAATAGATAGCCATCTGGCATTTTAGGAGCTCGTTTTATGACTAATAGGAACTTATAAACAGGTACGGATTTTTTTGCTCCATTTAGCATGCTTACCCCTACGGGTTGACTTGAGCTGCCTTTAATTAAGAGTTTTTCTTTATTTCCACTTAAAAATGTAGTTATTTCTTGCTGGTGTGCAGTCAAGCTTTTGGACACTATAGCCTCAGCCTCTTCTAGAGTTTTGAAGGTGGATGAGGCTGGGATGTGCGGTTCTGATTCAAATCTTGCCGCTAACTGTTCGTCTGTTCGACCGACATGTTTTTCAATCAGGTGTCCTCCAGCCTTCTCGTGAGTAGTTAATACTCCAGGAGATGCTTTTTTTGTTAAATCGTTTTTTGAATCCGGGCAATTTCCAATCTTACAGCTTAACCCTAACGGATCCACCCACCCTGTCGGATTGGGCACGTACTGGTACGCGTTGATCCCACCCGCCAACTTCACCGGATCAGGCGTCAGGTAACACCCAATATCCGGATTGTAGTAGCGATGACGGTTGTAGTGCAGCCCGCTTTCCTGATCGAAGTACTGACCCTGAAAACGCAGCGGGTTGTCGATTGTGCCTTTGTCGAGACGGCTGATCTGGCCGTAGGCGCGGTAGTGCGCGGACCAGACGATTTCGCCGTCGGGGTCGGTGAGTTCCTGCGGTGTGCCGAGGTGGTCGAGTTGGTAGTGGTAGGCTTTGGTGTCTTGCGGCCCAAAACCTTCCAACAGAACCAGCGGGCGAAAGCTGTCGGGTTCATAGAGATAACTGCGATGGCGATCCGCATGGTGTTCGGCAATCAGCCTGTCGCCTTGCCAGAAAAACTCCGTGGTTAGGCCGTCCACGGTTTTGCTGATACGCCGCCCAAACGGGTCGTAGCGATAGCTGGCGGTTTGGCCGCTGGGTTGGGTGATGCCGATCAGCCGGTGCTGGCAGTCGTAGCGGTATTCGGTTACGAGTTGATGGCCTTTGCCGCGCCGCTCGCGGATGAGGTTGCCGAAGGCGTCATAGTCGTAGTGGCGGTCGCCCTGGATCATCAGGCGGTTGCCGGCAACGATGTCGGGGCCGGGGCGGTCTTGCATCAGCAGGGTGCCGGCCGGGGTGTGGCCGAAGCGTTCCTGCAGGTCTTGGGAGTGGTCGGCGCGGGTGAGACGGCCTAGTGGGTCGTAGTGGTAGTGGTGTTCGCCTTTGCGCGTGTCGAGCAGGCGGGTGAGGTTGCCGGTTTTGTCGTAGTCGTATTGGCGTTGGTACAGCGCGCCTTCGCTGTCACAGATACCGTGGTTGAACAGGCGGCCTTGTTCGTCGTGTTGGTAGCTGCTGAGCAGTTTCCCCTGGGCGCGTTGGTGTTCACGGCCGGTCCTGAACAGATGAGACGTTAGCAGCGTGCCATTTAACGCGACGCTGGCGAGGTGGCCGCCTTTCGCATGATTAAAAACCAGCCGGTTGTTGTCGGGCAGGCGCAGGTGTTGAAGCTGGCCGCAGGCGTCGTAGCCGTAGCGCAAGGTGCCCCAGCCCTGATGTTCGGCGGTGAGGCGGTTTTGGCGGTCGTATTCGTAGGCCAGCGCCCAGTGGCCGTCATCGACGCTGAGCAGGTTGCCCTGGCGGTCGTAGGCATATTCAACAAGGCTACCGTCAGGCAGGGTTTTTCTGACGAGGCGTCCGGCGTGATCGCGCTCATAACGAGTAACGAGCTGACTGCCATCGTCACCGTGTTCGGTCTTTTCCTGCAGGTTGCCGTTGAGGTCGTAGACGTAGGCGGTGCGCTGCCCATCAAACCCGGTTTCCTGCTGGATCAGGCCAGTGGGGTGGTAATCAAGTCGGTAGGTCTCGCCAACCTCGTTTTCGATCTCGGTCAGCAGTAATCGCGCATTGTCGTAGCGGTACTTGACCTGGCTACCGTCGGCGTTGATACGGCGGCTGATCAGGTGCAACCCGTCGGCGTATTCGTAGCGGATGACGTGGCCCAGTTCGTCGCGTTCGGCGGTGATTTTTCCGTAGGGGTTGTAGCTGTATTCCCGACATGCACCGCCTGGTAATACGACGCGAACCAAGCGACCCACGCTGTCCCACTGATACTGGGTCAGCGCGCCATGCTCATCCTCGCGCGCCACCTGCCGGCCAAGATCGTCATAGCGATAACGCTTGATCCCGCCATTGGGCAACTGCTCCTCAACCAGTTGCCCCCGCTCATTCCACACCAGCCGCTGGCAACTGTGATCCGGGTACCAAACCCCAACCAGTTGCCCGTATTTGTCGTAGCTGTAGTCGGTGACATGACCATCGGGATCGATCTTACGAATGACATCGCCCTGGTCATTGCGCTCATATTTCCAGACCGCCAGACCCCGCCTTACAACCCGTACGAACCCGTTGTCATGCTCGTAGGACGTCGGCTCATCATCCCCGGGAAACAACGCCACCAAGCGTCCGGCTTCGTCGTACTGATACGCCGTCACCGCCCCCAGCGGATCCTGCTCAACCGTCAGCCGGCCTTTGGCATCGTAGGATTTGAAATGCTGGGCACCGTCCGGATCAATCCGCTGCACCAGCCGCGCCCGGTCGTCATGGGCGTACACTTCCTGGCTGCCATCGGCGTTATGCAGCGTGACACGGCCGTCGTCCCCCCAGGCATACCGCGTATCCATCTGCGGAAAACTGGCCCAATGCCGGACACATCGCGCCGCTTTGCCGGACCGTTCCCACGCCCAGAAGAAACTCGCCCCACCGGCCAGTCCACGTTCAAGAATGACGTGCTGATCGTCGTAGCGATAAACCTCGCTTTCACCTACCGCATTGGTCGCCGAGACCAGTCGGCCAGCGTCGTCATAGGCGTAGGAAACGACGGTCTGCTCGGTAATCCAGACATACGGGCCACGGCCTTCGGCCCGCTGCACCTGGTAGTCCACCGCGACGATGCGTGCCGACGCATAGCGCAGGAACAGCGCACACCCCGCACCGTTATCCAGCCGCTCAATCCGCCCCAGAAAATCCCGAGAAATCCGCAGCCGGTTGTCGTACGCATCACTGATCGAGACCAGCACACCGTCGCGAAAGTGATAGAACCGTGATGCCTGGGCCAGCACCAGTTCATCCGGCGAAGACCCTAAATAGATCGCGGCTTCGGCCAAACTATTGGTGATGGCGGGTCGAACAACAGTCGGCAGTGGAAACCCAATCGAGCGATTCTCATGGTCCGTCCACACCACCGAATCGCCCGACACCACCAGCCGATGCGCCAGCGAATGACTCCAGCCAAACCCCAACCCGTCATCCACTTCCACCGCACTGGTGCGATACAGCCGGGTCCACTCGAATGGCAAGATCCCATCCAACGTGCCGTCGGTGAGGGTGAGCAATTCCTCCCCGGTAACCATCGACACCGGGCAGCCATTGGTGACGGTCTTATCCGAAGGGGCCGCCGCATCCCCGTTCGGGTTCTTCCCTGAAACCGGCACATCATCGACAGGCTCCTGCCTGACCAACACGGTCTTCTGTGTCTTGTTACGAACCGCCGACACCGGGTTCGAAACCACATGCTCCCCAGCCTTCAACGGCGCCACCGGAATGGTCTTGATCGACGTTTCAGGGCCACCCAGCAGAACCGGTTTGGCGAGCTCGACATGCTCATCCATGGGCGATTTTCCGAACTGCCCCGCCATGCGCTCCAGCCATCGGCGCGCACGTTGAGACTTGATGCCGCCCAGCACGTTGGTACTTATTCGAACCGCCATCCCCATCCCGGCAGTGGCGAGACACAGCAACAAGTTGATCAATACGTCGGCGCTGATTTCCCCGAGCAATTCGTTCATATAGGGCGGTGGCAACAGGCGCATCCAGCTGACCATTGCCGACAGATGGATGAACAGCAGCGGCTCATCGCTGAGCACCAACAAGCCTTTGGCGATGGCGTCGACGCCAAGGGTCAGCAGCTTTTCAAGTTCGTCCGCTGACAGGTAATGCAGCAGTTGTTCGGCATAGGCCAACGGATCGCCAAGCCACTGAAACAACTGCTTGACAGTGTCCCAGAGCGAATAAAGCGCTTCGCCGAAGCCGCGGGCATAGGCTTGATGCAGGGCGAGGTAGCGCTTGGGGAAGCTGGCTTCGGAGTAACCCTTCCACAACGGTTCGAAGGTGGTCTCCCATTCACTGCGCAACCAACCGTCCAGCGGGGCGATAACCGACTGATAAGAGGCATACAGCGCCTTGAAATGGTCTTTGGATACGTTGGGGTAGAAGCTGACCCGGTACTGCTGGTTGCGATCACACTCGGTGATTTCGAGGATGCCGCTGGGGCCGATGGTCTTGTGGATCGGCTCGCCCAGGGGACCGCCCTCTGGATCGATGCGTTGCACCCTCACGGGCGTATTGCCAATGGGCACGAACCGAGCGCTCTGGAACATATGCACCAGGGTCAACGTGCCGTTTGCCTGGCACGTTGCGGTCGTGCTGCTGGGAAGGATGGCGCGGTTGATCGGCGCGACGAGCGCCACGTCATCCCCGACTTTGAAGACCTGTTCGACATCCAGGGCCGAAAAGCTAAAGAAGCTTTCCGCCCAGGTCTCGTAGGTATTGAGGCAGCGCCCGAAGTCGCTGAGAACGGATTCGACGTCCCGCGTCTTTGAATCCATGGCGGCCAGCACCAGGTAGCCAATGGCTTGGCGCGTCACCTCGATCATGAAACAGCCCCTTCAGCCGGGGCTTTAACGAAAACCACCATCTGCAATCCCTCGCACTGTGTATTCAGGCGAGGGACTTTGCAGCGGTTTTCAGGGCAGGGGAGTAGTGCTTATCCGGCGCTTACGTGGGGCGTTTCGACAATTTTTGTCTTCTCCCGCCCCAGCACCAGGCTGCACAGCGCCGGCAGAAACAACAGCGTCAACACCGTGCCCACCAGCACCCCGCCAATCAGCACGAATGCCAGGGACGACCAGAACACCGACAACGTCAGCGGAATAAACGCCAGCGCTGCCGCCAGCGCGGTCAATATCACCGGCCGCGCGCGCCGCACCGTGGCCTCGACAATCGCCGCGTGGATCGCCATGCCCTGCTCCTGGTTCTGGCGGATCTGGTCGGTAAAGATCAACGTGTTGCGCATCAGGATCCCGCCGATCCCGATCAAGCCCAGGATCGCGTTGAACCCGAACGGCTGGTTGAACAGCAGCAAGGTCGGCACCGCGCCAATCAAGCCCAGCGGCGCGGTGGCGAAGACCATGAACATCACGCCGAAGGAACGCACCTGGAACATGATCACCGTGAGGGTCAGCAGGATCATGATCGGGAACAGCGCCGCCAGCGCCACGTTGGCCTTGGCGCTTTCTTCCACCGGGCCGCCGATGTCGATCCGGTAACCGGCCGGCAGCCGGGCGATCAGCGGTTGCAGGTCTTTGTACACGGCCATTTCCACGTCGGGCGGTTGCACGCCGTCGATGATGTCGGCACGCACTTCCACGGTGCTCGCGCGGTTGCGGCGCTTGAGGATCGGCTCTTCCATCACCGCCTGGAACTGCCCGACCTGGGCCAGGGGCACCGACGTGCCGGCGCTGTTGGTCAGGGTCATGTTGTTGAGGTTACCGAGGTTCTCGCGCTGGTTGCCCTGGGCGCGGGCGACCACGGACACGGTGCGGTTGCCCTCACGCACTTCGGTGATCGGGTTGCCGCTGAGCAAGGCGTTGAGCTGGGATTTGACCTCGTTGGGGGTAAAGCCCAGCAGGCGCAGGCGGTCTTGATCCAGCACCAGGCGATAACCGCTGGTGCGCTCGCCCCAATCGAGAAAGGCATCCTTGGTCAGCGTGTTGGCGGCGACGACCTTGCGCACGTCCTCGGACACGCCGCGCAGCACCTCCACATTCGGGCCGGACACACGGAACACCACCGGGAAGGGCACCGGCGGGCCGAACAGCAACTGGGTGACCCGCACCCGCGCCGCCGGAAACTCACCGGCCGCAATTCGCTCACGCATGCGCAGCTTCAAGGCGTCGCGGGCGTGAGAGTCCGGCGTCTGCACGATCAGCTTGGCAAACGCCGGGTCCGGCATTTCGGGATTCAGCGACAGGAAGAAACGCGGTGCACCACCGCCCACATAGGTGTCGACCATGCTGGTCTGCGGCTCTTGCAGCAGCGCCTTTTCCAGCTGCGCCGCCACCGCCTCGGTGCTCTTGAAGGCACTGCCGGGCGGCATATACACCTCAAGAATCAGCTCGGAACGGTCGGAGTTGGGGAAGAATTGTTTCTTCACCACGGCCATGCCCAGTACGCACAGTACAAAGGCAGCGATCACCAACCCGGTCACCAGCCAACGCCTGCGTACGCAGGCTTCGACCAAATCACGCAGCTTCTGGTAATAGCGCCCGGCATAAATCGCGTCGTGGCCACCGGGCACCGGTTTGATCTGCGGCAGCAACTTCACACCCAGGTACGGCGTGAACACCACCGCCACCAGCCAGGACGAGATCAGCGCGAAGCCGACGATCCAGAAGATATTGCCGGCGTATTCCCCCGCACCGGACCGTGCAAACCCCACCGGCAGAAAGCCGATGATCGTCACCAGCGTACCGGTGAGCATCGGTGCCGCCGTGGAACTCCAGGCGAAGGTGGCCGCATGAATCCGGTCAAAACCTTCCTCCAGTTTCACCACCATCATTTCAATGGCGATGATTGCGTCATCCACCAGCAGGCCCAGGGAAATGATCAGCGCGCCCAGGGTAATGCGGTCGAACTCACGCCCGGTGAGCAGCATGATCACAAACACCACCGACAAGGTCAGCGGCACCGCCGCCGCCACCACCAGGCCGACGCGAAAGCCCAGGGCCAGCAGGCTGATAACCATCACCACCGCCAGGGCGACGAAGAATTTGAGCATGAATTCATTCACCGCCAGGCTGATGTTTTTCGCCTGGTCGGAGACTTTGGCGAAGTTCACGCCCAATGGTAGGTCCGTCTGGATCCGGGCTTCCTCGGCCTTGAGGCTTTTGTCCAGCTCCAGACCGTTCCAGTGCTTTTCCATGATCACGCCGAGCATCAGCGCCGGGTCGCCCTGGTGACGGATGCGGTAGCTCGGCGGGTCTTCATAACCGCGGCTGACGCTGGCCACATCGGCAATGCGCAGCACGCGACCGTTGACTTCCAGGGGCACGTTTTCGATCAGCGCCAGGCTGTCGAAGGCACCGTCGATACGGATATAGGCGCGTGCGCCTGCGGTTTCGACAAAACCTGACGGGGCCACGGCGTTCTGTGCGGCGAGGGCGGCGAAGATCTGCTCCGGCTTGATCCCGAGGGTCGCCAGGCGCTCATAGGAGAACTCGACAAAAATCCGCTGCGCCTGCTCGCCGAGGATATTGACCTTCTTCACCCCCGGCAGGTTGAGCAGGCCCTGGCGCAATTCCTCGGCCATCTGCACCTGTTGCCGATGGGGCAAGTGCTCGGCCTCCAGGGCGTACAGGGCGAAGTACACATCGGAATATTCATCGTTGAAGAACGGCCCGATCACCCCGTTGGGCAGCCTCGCGGCTTCATCGCTGAGTTTTTTGCGCGTCTGGTAGAACAGCTCCTGGATTTCGCTGGGGCGCGTGGACTCCTTGTAGGTCATGCGCATCGACACAAAGCCCGGCTGGGCGATGGTCTCGACGCGGTCGTAGTAGTCCAGTTCCTGCAGGCGCTTCTCCAGGCGGTCGGCCACCTGCTCCTGCATCTCCTGGGCAGTGGCGCCGGGCCAGGCGGCGGTAATGGTCATGACCTTGACGGTAAACGACGGGTCTTCGGCGCGCCCCAGTTTGCCGAACGAGAAGATCCCGGCGGCGAGGATCGCAATGATCAAAAACAGCGTGACTGCGCGGTGCTTGACCGCCAGTTCCGAGAGGTTGATGCCGCGCATGCTCATTGGTCCTGTTTGCGGTTGAGGGCCAGCACCTGGGCGGGCAGCAGGCGCACCGCGTCGCCGCTGTGCAACAGGTGCGCACCGAGGGCGACGACGACCTGGCCGGGGTTCACGCCGCTGTCGAGCAGGGCGTCTTCCTGGCCGAGGCTGGCGACCTTGACGGCGGCGAAGCTGACCTTGTCATCCGCGCCGATCAACCACACCCCGGTGCCTTGCCCTGCATCGTGCAAGGCGCCGATCGGTACGCGGGTTTGTTGTGCGTGGCCATTGCCTTGCAGGCGCACGGTGATGGTCGAGCCGAGGGCGAAGCGCTCGACGTTACCGTGCAGCACATAACGGGCGCGGTAGGTGCGGGTGGTGGGATCGGCGCTGGCCGACAGTTCGCGCAAGGTCGCCGTCACCGCCTGGTCCGGGGCGCCGAAGGGGAAGGCCAGGGCTTTTTGCGCGGCCTGGTCGCGCTGGTTTTCCGGCAGGTTGACGATGGCTTCGCGGGCACCGTCATGGGCCAGGCGCGCGACGATTTGCCCTTCGGCGACCACTTGGCCGCGGTCCACCCGCACGTCGGTGATGATGCCGTCGCCATCGGCCTTGAGCACCGAATAAGTGCGGCGGTTCTCGATCTGGCTGGCGTCGGATTGCGCCGCGGCCAACTCGGCTTCGGCCACGCGCAGGTTGGTGGCCGACTGGTCGAAGATCTGCCGTGACACCGCACCGGTACTGGCCAGGCGCTGGTAGCGGTTTTCATCGTCGCGGCGTTGGCGCAGTTGGGCCTGGGCGGCGTTGACGCGGTTTTTCGCCGAACGCAGGGCCAGCTCGAAGTCGCCGATGTCGAGCACCAGCAGGGTGTCGCCACGGGAAACGTGCTGGCCGGGGTCGACCTTGCGTTCGATGACCTTGCCGCTGACCCGGAAGCCCAGGTCGCTTTCCGTACGCGCAGCCACCACGCCGGTGTAGGCGCTTTGCTGAGTGCCGGCGGCTTCGACCTTGGCGGCGAGTACCGGGCGTGGTTGGGGCGCTTGGGCGGCGGTGTCGGCCTGGCTGTTGCAGCCGCTGAGGACGATCAGCACGGCCAGGGGCGTGAGAAGGCGCGAGGGGAGAAGGATCATGTCGGGCTCCGGGGATTACCATTGGGCAAAAAATTATGGGCATAATTTTTTACGCATATTATGGTCGAAATATAAATAAATCCAGCCTCGGATAATCCCCATGTCGAACGCCCCGGCCCCATCGCGAAGCTTGTTGTTTTTACTGGTGGCCTTGACGGCGCTGGGTGAAGTCTCGACCCAATTGATCATTCCAGGCTTGGGCCTGATCGAGCACGCCCTGTTGGTGCCACCGGGTTCGGCGCTGATGGCTCTGTCGGCGTTTGTCGCCGCCTTTGGCCTGGGGCAACTGCTGTTCGGCCCGCTGTCGGACCGCATCGGCCGCCGTCCGGTGCTGCTCGGCGGGCTGTTGCTGTATGTGCTGGCGACCTTGTCGATGCTGCTGGTCAATGACATCCAGCAATTTATCGCCGCTCGCGTCGTGCAAGGCCTCGGCGCCTGCGCTGCGCTGGTACTGGCGCGCACCGTGGTGCGTGACGTGTGGAAGGCCGAAGCGGGGCCGGCGTTGGCGCTGACCATGATCGGCATGCTGTACGCCATCGTCGTCGCACCGATGGTCGGCGGCCTGCTGATCAAGCTGCTGGGCTGGCGTGCGCCGATCCTGCTGGCGCTGGTGATTGGCAGTGGGGTGTTGCTGCTGGCGCTGCTGTTCTTCCGCGAGAGCAACCACTACCTAGACCCCAAGGCCGGCCACTGGCGCACCCTCGGCGGGCAATACCTGGACCTGCTCAAGGGCCGCCAGTACCGCGCGTTCGCCGTGGCGCTGGCGTGTACCTATGGCGCCATGTTCGCGGTGATCGCCGGTTCCTCGGCGGTGTTCATCAACCTGCTGGGCTTGAGCAGCCTGGAGTACGGCATCAATTTCGGCTTGATCGTGTCGATGCTGATCATCGGTTCCACGTACACCCGGCGCAACATCCAGCGCCTGGGGCCGCAACGGATTGTGGCGATGGGCGTGGCGCTGGTGGCCATGGGCGGGATTGCCGCACTGGTGATTTATGCGCTGGTTGGCCTGTCGGTACTGGGCCTGGATATTCCCATTGCGCTGGCGACCCTCGGCGGCGGCCTGGTATTGCCTGGGTCTGTGACCGGAGGGGTCATGCCCAACGCTCACCGCGCCGGTTTGGCGGCGGGCTTGATGGGCTTTGCGCAGATGTTCGGCGCGACCTGCAGTGGCCTGTTACTGAGCCACCTGCGCGACGGCAGTGCCACACCGATGATCGTGATCCAGGCGTGTTTTGCCGTGACGGCCTTCGTGGCCTTCCATCTGTTGCGTGAGCGCCGTACCGCGGAGGTCGCGGCGGCTTGAGCTGTCACACTTTGTCCAAGTTATTCGGGGCTGGATGATTACGATTCTCTTTTGAGTCTAATCCGAAGGTCTTCGCCCATGCTGCCTGCTTTTCGTTTCTCGCCCCTGGCCCTGCTGGTTGCCGCCAGTCTTCATGCACACGCCGATGAGCCTGTTGCACTGGAACTCAATGATGTAGTGGTGACTGCATCCGGTTTTGCGCAAAGCGTGGAAGACGCGCCGGCCTCGGTCACCGTGATCGATGGCGAGGGGCTGCGTCGCAAGTCCTACCGCGACCTCGGCGACGCGGTTAAAGACGTGGAAGGCGTGACCGTCAACGGCGGTGCGAATGAAACCGACATCTCCATCCGTGGCATGCCGGCCGACTACACCCTGATCATGGTCGACGGCAAGCGCCAGAGTGCGCGGGAATCGCGGGTCAACGGCAACAGTGGCTATGAACAGAGCTTCGTGCCACCCGCTGCGGCCATCGAGCGGATTGAAGTGGTGCGCGGGCCGATGTCGTCGCTGTACGGCTCGGATGCCATCGGCGGGGTGATCAACGTGATCACGCGCAAGGTCTCACCGACCTGGGGCGGCTCCGTCGGGTATGACTACTCGGCGCGCCAGCACAGCGACCAGGGTAATGCACGCCAGACCCAGTTCTACCTCAGTGGCCCGCTCAAGGAAGATTTCCTCGGTTTGCAGGTGTGGGGCCGCTACCTGGATCGCCAGGCCGATGACGACATCGAGCAGACCAATGGCTTCAGCAAGGCTGACCACCGCGACCTCACCGCGCGCCTGGCCTTCACCCCCACTATCGACCACGACATCCTGCTGGAAGCCGGCGCCACGCGCTTGAAGAATGGCGACGGCATGAGCGCCAACTGGGCCACCCGCGAACAGGAAAACAACCGCGATCACTGGTCGCTGTCCCATCAGGGCCGCTGGGGCTGGGCCACCTCGGACATTGCCTTGTCCCAGGAAACCTCCAGCCGTGAAGGCAAGGCGACACCGGCGCAGACTGACATCTACGGGCGTAAACCCGAGATCAAGAACAGCGTGTTTGACGCCAAGCTGGTGGTGCCCACCGCCCACAACGTCAGCACCGTGGGCGTGCAATGGAATAAAAGCGAGCTGACCGACTGGAACCAGGGCCTCGGTGACCGCGTCGACTATAAATTCTCGGTGGTGCAAAAAGCCCTGTTCGCGGAAAACGAGTGGTCGATGACCGACAGCTTCGCGCTGACCACCGGCCTGCGCCTGGATGAGCACGAAGAGTACGGCGCCCACGTCAGCCCACGGGTCTACGGGGTGTGGCGCGCCACCGAGCAGTGGACGTTCAAGGGCGGTGTTGCACGTGGCTTTAAGGCCCCCGAGCTGCGTGCGGTCGTCGAGGATTACGCCTACCTGCGCCGCAACCGCTTCGTGATGTTCGGTAACCCGGACCTCAAGCCCGAGACCAGCACCAACTACGAAGTCTCGGCGCTGTGGAGCAACCGCGACAACCTGTCCGGCGGTGTGACGCTGTTCTACAACGACTTCCAGGACAAGCTTTCCACCGTCACCACCGACCGGCGCTGGAACGGCTACACCATCATGGAGCGGGTCAACGTCGACAAGGCGATCATCCAGGGCGTTGAGCTCAACGGCCAATGGGACATCAACCCCAGCGTATTGCTCAAGGCCAACTACACCTACACCGACTCCGAGCAGAAAAGCGGTGCCAACAAAGGTGCGCCCCTGGCCCTCACCCCTGAGCAAAAAGCCAATGTGCGCACGGAATGGACCATTAACGACCGCACCCAGGCCTGGGCTTCGCTGAGCTACTACGGCGAGGAAACCGGCAACACCATCACCACCGACGAACCGGCGCCGGGCTACACCACCGCTGACCTGGGCGGCTCCTACGACGTGAGCGATTCGTTGACCCTCAACGCCTCCCTGAACAACCTCACCGACAAGCGCCTGGACGATGAAACCTACGGCACGGTGAATTACGGCCGCACCCTGTGGATGGGCGCCACGCTCAACTTCTAGAGCGCGGTGGGCAATCGCACCACCGCGCACAGGCCGGCCGGTGGGCGATTCTCCAGCACCAGCTCACCGCCATGGGCCTGGATGCACGAGCGTGCGATCGCCAGGCCCAGCCCCACGCCGCCGTCACTGACACCCCGTTGTACGAAGGGCTCGAAGACTTTGCTCAACCACGCTTCGGGCAAGCCTTGGCCGTGGTCGAGAATCTCGATGCGCAGCCAACCGTTGTCCTCGCGCACCAGGCTCAGGTCGGCATCGCCGGCGTGGCGCAGGGCGTTGTCGATCAGGTTGGTCAGTGCGCGCTTGAGCGCCAGCGGGCGGCAGGTCAGCAGCAACGCGGGTGCGCCGGCCCAGGTGACGGGCTGTTGCAGGCGTTGGTAACGCTTGGCCAGGTCATCCAGCAAGTCGCTCAACGACAGCGTGGTGGTAGCTTCCTGCACCGCGTCATCGCGCACGAAATCCAGGGTTTCACGCACCATTGCACTCAGTTCCCCGAGGCTTTCGAGCATGTCATTGCGGGCTGCGCCGGGCTCCAGCAACTCCACTTGCAGGCGCAGTTCGGTGATCGGCGTATTCAAGTCATGGCTGACTGCTGCGAGCATCCGCGTGCGGCCTTCGACATGCCGGGCGAGGTTGACCTGCATGGTGTTGAAGGCGGCAGTGAGGTCGCGGGCTTCCTGTGGGCCGGTTTCCGCCAGCGGGGCGATCCATTCACCGCGGCTGACGCGCTCGGTGGCTTGGGCCAGGGTCTTGATCGGGCGCACCACGCGGGCAATGAAAAACATCACGATCAGCAGCACCGGCAGGGTCGTCACCGGGAGGCTGTAGGCCAGGACGCGGCCCCATTCATAGGCGCCGGCGGGGTATTGCACGGCATTCAGGTAGGTACCGTTGGGCAGCGGCACGCTGCTGCGCAGGCGCAACGGCGCCCACCCGGCGGGGCTGAACACATGGGTACGGGCGTCGGCGCCGCTGATGCGTTCCAACTGCATGCCGATGGCGGCGGCGTTATCCAGCTGTAATTGGCGCCGCAGCTCGTTGGCCAGGCGTTGTTCTTCCGGGCGTTGCGCAAACGGCGCCACCTCCGGCGTGGGGCCGATCCAGAAGCGCGTGTCGTCGGTGCTCATGCCGGCCAGCAGGTGCGCGGTTTCACTTGGGGTCAGGTCGATTGCCGTGTGATGGGCAATCCCCAGGCGTTCCAGGCTGAAACTGCGCGACAGCGGGTGGATCAGGCTGCCGGTGCGTTGCAAAAACAACATCGCAATGGCGTTCGACGCCAGCAGTGCCAGCAACAACAACAGGCTCAACTGCCGTGCCAGGGTGCGCGGCCACAGCCGGCTCAAGGTGTGCATTCGCTGACCTCGGACGCCAATAGATAGCCGCCGCCCCAGATGGTGCGCAACAGTTCCGGGGTGGCATCGCCCTGGGCCAGCTTGCGGCGCAGGCGGCTGACTTGCCGGTCGATGGCGCGGTCGCTGACATCGCTGTCGGCGGCGGCGGTGAGGTCGATCAGGCGTTCGCGGGGCAGCAGGGTGTTGGGGTGGGCGAGGAACACTTGCAACAGCCGGCTTTCGGCAGTGCTGAGCCGGATGGCCGGGCTGCCGTCGCGGCGCAAGGTGGCGCTGGTCACACTGAAGTGCCAGCCGGCGAACTCATAGGCCCGTGCGCCGGCGCCGGGCGCGGTGGGGCCGGTCGCGCGGCCCTGACGGCGCAGCACGCTGTTGATACGCGCCACCAGCTCCCGGGGCTCGAACGGCTTGGTGACGTAATCGTCGGCACCCAGGTCCAGGCCGCGTATGCGGTCGGCGGCAGTGTCGCGGGCGGTCAGCAGGATCACCGGGGTGTTGCTGCGCCGATGCAACTGGTTGCACAACTCAAAGCCATCGCCATCCGGCAGCAGCACGTCGAGCACCACCACATCGAACGCCTGGGTCTTGAGCAATTGCCACATGCCGGCCGCGTCTTCAGCGGTGCGCACCTCAAAGGTGTGACGTCGCAGGTACGTGGCCAGTGGTTCGCGAATCTTGCGGTGGTCATCCACCACCAGCACGCGCGGTGCGACAGGCGCAGGGGCAAACGGCATTGCAGCCCTCGAGGGTTGAGCGGGAGAGGGCGGATATTACTACGAGTCATTATCATTAACGCTGTTTTTGTGAGTCTGCAGCCGTAGGTCGTCCTGCCGGTAGGACGATCAAGGTTGTTTTTACCGTCTAGCGCTGAATTGCTGCGAGTTTTAAGGTGTATGCACTTTGGAGGACTACCATGAAAAAACTCATCGGCATCTACACCAGCCCTCGCGCCCATTGGGTCGGCGACGGCTTTCCCGTGCGTACGCTGTTTTCCTACGACTCGATGGGCAAGCACATCAGCCCCTTCCTGCTCCTGGACCACGCCGGGCCGGCCGATTTCACCCCGACAGACCAGCGCCGCGGCGTCGGCCAGCACCCCCATCGCGGCTTTGAAACCGTGACCATCGTCTACGACGGCGAAGTCGAACACCGCGACTCCACCGGCGCCGGCGGCAAAATCGGCCCGGGCGATGTGCAATGGATGACCGCCGCCAAGGGCATCCTCCACGAGGAATTCCACTCCGCCGCCTTCGCCCGCAGCGGCGGTGCGTTGGAGATGGTGCAACTGTGGGTCAACCTGCCCGCCAAGGACAAAATGGCCGACGCGGGCTACCAGACCATCGTCGACGGCGACATCCCCGTGCTGCCCCTGGCCAACGACGCCGGCCACCTGCGGCTGATCGCCGGTGAATTCGCCGGCACCCAGGGCCCGGCGCGCACCTTTACGCCGATCGATGTGTGGGACCTGCGTCTCAACGCCGGCAAGCCCGTCACCCTCGACCTGTACGCCGGGCGCAACACCGCCCTGGTGATCCTGCGCGGCACGGTGCTGGTCAATGGCGAAGAAGTCGCACGCCAAGGCCAACTGGCGTTATTCGAACGCGATGGCCGCCAACTCACCCTGGAGGCCAACGACGACGCCAAGGTCCTGCTGCTCAGCGGCGAACCGATTGACGAGCCTATCGTTGGGCATGGACCGTTTGTGATGAATACCGAGCAGGAGATTCACCAGGCGTTTGCGGATTTCCAATCGGGTCGTTTTGGGCGGATGCAGGATTAAAGGTCGGCCACAAGGCCAATGTGGGGGCTTGCTCCCGATTGCGGTGTATCAGTGACAGATAAGCTGACTGACACACCGCAATCGGGAGCAAGCCCCCTCCCACAGTTGAACGGTGTTCATCTGGCTATTTGTGGGTTCCCATCCACTCCAGCGCCGTGCGCCACACGCAAATCCCGAGGAAATACGCGGACATCACCGACCACAACCCAAACGTCCACGGGTTGGTGTTGGGGTAATCCACCACCATCAAGAAGCTGCACAGCAACCAGATGGTGGTCACTGCGATATTGATCGGCATGAAGCGCTTGACCCGGAACGGGTGCAGGAACTTCATCGGCGTCACGGTCAGCAGGGCCAGGCCGATCACGGTCAGCAAGGTGACCCAGGCATCCGGCTGGATGATGTATACGCACAAGGCCACCACGTTCCAGGCGGCGGGGAAGCCGACGAAGTAGTTGTCTTTGCTCTTCATGTTCACGTTGCAGAAGCAGAACAGCGATGACACCAGGATCACCGACACGGTGAACAGGTGGGTAAAGTCCGGCAGGTCGATATAGCGGTAGATAAACAGGGCCGGAATAAACACATAGGTGAGGTAATCGATCACCAGGTCCAGTACCGAGCCGTCAAAGCTGGGCAATACCGTGCTGACATTCACCCGTCGCGCCAGGGAACCATCCACGCCGTCTACCACCAGGGCCAGGCCCAGCCAGAGCAGGCAGGCCTTGGGTGAGTTTTCCAGCAGCGCCAGGGTGGCCAGGAAGGCCAATACCACACCGGTGGCGGTAAAGCCGTGGGCGCCCCAGGCTTTGATTCTGGCTACATGCAGGGTCGATATCACGGGCGGTTCTCCAAAAGGTGAAACGGGGCAGCCGACAACGTGACGCTGTCGAGTCTGGCCGGGGAATGCAGGTATCGACCGGGAAGGGGGTCATAAGGTTCACCGCCCGGCGCATCACATAGCGTAGCAAGCGTAGGACGTTTCGGCATCAGCCTTGGCGAAACACCAGCGCCTTGAGGCCACTTTGCGCGTCGATATCCGGAAATTCCGGCGGGTTTTCCAGCCGTTCAATAAAGCGCAGGCCCGGGGCTTCGCGGGTGACGCCGTCGATCAGGAAGTCTTCGCCGAAGGCCGGGTCGTTCATGCACGCCAGGACAGTGCCCTGGGCCGTGAGCAAATCCGGCAGGCGACGCAGTACGCGCTGGTAGTCCTTGGTGAGCAGGAAGCTGCCTTTCTGAAAGGACGGCGGGTCGATGATCACCAGGTCGTAGGGGCCGCTGTGGGTGACCTTGGCCCAGGATTTGAACAGGTCGTGGCCGAGGAAGGTGACCTTGCTCAGGTCATGACCGTTGAGGCGGTGATTATCGCGGCCACGGCTCAGGGCGCCACGGGCCATGTCCAGGTTCACCACGTGGCTGGCGCCGCCCTCGATGGCCGCGACCGAGAAGCCGCAGGTGTAGGCAAACAGGTTGAGTACGCGCTGGCCTTTGGCTTGTTCGCGCACCCAGTTGCGGCCGTAGCGCATGTCGAGGAACAGCCCGCTGTTCTGCTTTTTGCCCAGGTCGATCAGGTAACGCAGGCCGCCTTCGGTGATGGTCAGCTCGTCGATGGCTGCGCCCACCAGCCATTCCGTGGTGCTTTGCGGCAGGTAGCGGTGTTGCAGCGCCACGCTGTGGGCGCCGGATTGGGCCCAGTCGAAGTCGATCAACAGCTGTTTCAACCCCTCCAGGTGGGGCGCTTCGGGCTCTTTGAACAGCGCGACCAGCACCACGCCTTGCAGCCAGTCCACGGTCAATTGCTCCAGGCCCGGCCAGCAGCGGCCACGGCCATGGAACAGGCGCCGGGTTTCAGCCGGCGGGCTGGCCAGGGCGGTGAGCAGGTGGGCGTGCAGGGTAGCGAGTGCGTCTGGGTTCATCGTTGAGCGTCGGTCATTGAGCGGGCGGCATTTTAAACACACTGGTGAGGTTTCGGGTTGTTTGAGCACAACGTGCTGGGAAAAAGCCCATGGGCAGTGATTCATGCTCAAAATTCTATAAACCGCGCCTGATAACAGGCAAAAAATCCTCAGGCGCCGACATAAACTGGAAAAAAAAGCCCGGAGGTGCCCATGAACGGTTTCGCGAGTGCAGTGAATCACACAGCCCTGGATCAACCAGAGCTCGACGAATGGCGTGACGCGCTGGCTTCGCTGGTAGCCAATGCCGGCCCTGAGCGCGCACGGCAGATCCTCGACCTGCTGGCCCGCGACGCCAGCGCCCCGCACATCGACTGGAAACCCCGCCACGGCACGCCCTACATCAATAGCATCAGCGTCGAGCAGCAACCGGCGTTTCCCGGCGACCTGGCCACCGAAGAGCGCCTGGCCTCGCTGGTACGCTGGAACGCCCTGGCCATGGTGGTGCGGGCCAACCAGGCCTATGGCGAACTCGGTGGCCACATTGCCAGTTACACCAGTGCGGCGGATTTGTTCGAGGTGGGTTTCAATCACTTTTTCCGCGCCCGCAACCACGGCTTTGGCGGCGACCTGGTGTTCTACCAACCCCATTCGGCCCCCGGCATTTATGCGCGCGCCTTCCTCGAAGGGCGCTTGAGCGCGGACGACCTGGCCCACTATCGCCAGGAACTCGGTGGCGCCAAGGCCGGGGCGCGTGGGCTGTGCAGCTACCCGCACCCGTGGTTGATGCCGGACTTCTGGCAGTTCCCCACCGGTTCCATGGGCATTGGCCCCATCAGTTCGATTTTCCAGGCGCGCTTCATGCGCTATCTGCAGCATCGTGGCCTGCAGGACACCGCCGAGCGCCATGTGTGGGGTGTCTTCGGCGACGGCGAAATGGACGAGCCGGAAAGCATGTCGGCCCTGACCCTGGCAGCGCGCGAAGGCCTCGACAACCTGACCTGGGTGGTTAACTGCAACTTGCAACGCCTCGACGGCCCGGTGCGTGGCAACGGGCGGATCATCGACGAGCTGGAGGCGTTGTTCGCGGGGGCGGGGTGGAACGTGATCAAGCTGGTCTGGGGTTCGGACTGGGACGCCTTGCTCGCCAAGGACGCCGACGGCTCCCTGGTCAACACGTTGTCGAGCACCGTGGACGGTCAATTCCAGACCTTCGCCGCCAAGGACGGGGCCTACAACCGCGAACACTTCTTCGGCCAGAGCGCGGCGCTGGCCAGCCTGGTCGAGGGCATGAGCGATGAGCAGATCGACCGCCTCAAGCGTGGCGGCCACGACATGGTCAAGATCCACGCCGCCTATCACGCGGCGCGCCGGGTCAAGGGCAAGCCCACGGTGATCCTGGCCCAAACCAAAAAAGGCTTCGGCATGGGCGAGGCCGGGCAGGGCAAGATGACCACCCACCAGCAGAAGAAGCTCGATCGCGAGGCGCTGCTCGCGTTCCGCAACCGCTTCCAGTTGCCGCTGAGCGATGAGCAGGCCGAGTCGCTGAGCTTCTTCAAACCCGCGGATGACAGCCTCGAGTTGCGCTACCTGCATCAACGGCGCAGGGCCCTGGGCGGCTACGTGCCCAGCCGTAGCCAGGCCGCAGCGCCAGTGAGCGTACCGCCCATGAGCGGTTATGCCGGTTTCGCCACGGCGGCCGACGGCAAGGAAATGTCCACCACCATGGCCTTCGTGCGCATGCTGAGCAACCTGCTCAAGGACAAGGCGCTCGGGCCGCGCATCGTGCCCATCGTGGCGGATGAGGCGCGCACCTTCGGCATGGCCAACCTGTTCAAGCAGATCGGCATCTATTCCAGCGTCGGCCAGCGCTATGAGCCGGAAGACATTGGTTCGATCCTCAGCTACCGCGAAGCCACCGACGGGCAGATTCTTGAAGAAGGCATCAGCGAGGCCAGTGCCATCAGTTCCTGGGTCGCGGCGGCCACCAGCTACTCGGTGCATGGCCTGCGCATGCTGCCGTTCTACATCTATTACTCGATGTTCGGCTTCCAGCGCGTCGGCGACCTGATCTGGGCCGCCGCCGACCAGCGCGCCCGTGGCTTCCTGCTCGGTGCCACGGCCGGGCGCACCACCCTCGGTGGCGAGGGCTTGCAGCACCAGGACGGCAGCAGCCACCTCACCGCCGCCACCGTACCCAACTGCCGCGCCTACGATCCGGCGTTTGCCGGCGAGTTGGCGGTGATCCTCGACCACGGCATGCGCCAGATGCTGGAGCAGGATGTGGACGAGTTCTACTACGTGACCCTGATGAACGAAAACTACCCGCAGCCAAGCCTGCCCGCAGGCGTGGAGGCAGCGATCATCAAGGGCCTGTATCGCCTGGAAGGCGCCGCCGAGGCCAGGGTGCGCCTGCTCGGTTCGGGTACCCTGCTGCGTGAAGCCCAGGCCGCCGCGCGGTTACTGGCTGAGGATTGGCACGTGGCGAGCGAGGTGTACAGCGTGACCAGTTTCAGCGAACTGGCACGGGAGGCGCGGGAAGTGGAGCGCTGGAACCGCCTGCATCCGCAGGCCGGCAAGCGCGTCAGTCACCTGAATGATTGCTTGCCGGCAGGTGCACCGGTGATTGCCGTGTCCGACTACGTTCGGGCGGTCCCGCAGATGATCGCGTCCTATCTGGACTCCAGCTACACCGTGCTCGGCACCGATGGGTTCGGCCGCAGTGATACACGGGCGGCGCTGCGGGATTTCTTTGAGGTGGATCGGCATCACATCGTGCTGGCGGCGCTTACCGCGTTGGTGGAGCAGGGCAGTCTTGAGCGCCAGGTATGCCAGCAGGCCATTGAACGGTATGGCTTGCTGGCGGATCGCGATGCCTCCTGGACCTGTTAGCCCACCCCCTGCGCAGCTGTAGCCCCAGCATGGCTGCGCAGGCCACGACTCGAACGTGTTTAACGCGAGAGCAGCGGTGCTGCGCTTTTTTCCTCGGTGCCCACGTCATGCAGGGAAATCCTCGACGTCTCCGGCAATGCCAGCCCGCCGGCCAACGCCAGCAACGCCACGGCAATCAGGTAGAACGCCGGTGACAGGTTGCTGCCGGTGGTGCTGATCAACCAGGTGGCCATCAACGGCGCGGTGCCGCCGAAGATCGTATACGCCATGTTGTAGGTAATCGCCGAAGCGGTATAGCGCGTGCGGGTCGGAAAGGTCTCCGACAGCAACGCCGCCGTCACCACACCGCACAATACTGCGCCCACCGCCAGCAACATCACGCCGACAATGGACGCCGCGAACGAACCGGAACTGGCCATCAGGAACGACGGGTACACCACCACCATCAACAGCACGCACGCCGTCATCACCGTGACCCGACGCCCCACCCGGTCTGAATACAGCCCCGCCAGCGGGCAGATCGCCGCGGCGAAGATCAGCGCGATCAGCGACACCAGCAACGCCATCGCGCGACTCAGCCCGCCGGCCACTTGCAGGTACGTCGCGAAGTAGGTGGTGAACATATAAAACGACAGCGCCGTCAGTGACACAAAAGCGCCCAGGCAGCAGATGGCCGCACCATGGTTGCGCAAGGTTTCCTTGAGCGGCGAGTGGGCCACCGCATGCTCCTGCTTCACGGCCTGGAAGGCCGGCGTCTCATCCAGTTTCCAGCGCAGGTAAAGGCCCACCAGCCCCAGCGGCGCGGCGATCAGGAACGGCAGGCGCCAGCCCCAGCTGCCCATGGCCTCGGCGGACAATGACGCTTCGAGTGCGTACGCCACCACGGCTGCGGCGGCGAAGGCGGAGAACGTCGACACCGGCACGAAGCTGCCGTACCAGGCGCGTTTGTCCCGGGGCGCGTGCTCCATCAGGTAGGCACAGGCACCGGCGTATTCGCCGCCGGCGGAGAAGCCCTGGGCACAGCGGATCAGCGATAACAGGATCGGCGCCGTGACGCCGATGGCGGCGTAGGTGGGCAGCAGGCCGATCAAGGTGGTGGCGCCGGCCATCAGCAGGATGGTCATGGCCAGGGTGCGCTTACGCCCGATACGGTCGCCGAGCATGCCGAAGAAAATCCCGCCCAGGGGCCGGAAGGCGAAGGCGACGGCGAACACCGCGAAGGTTTTGAGCAAGGCCGCGCTGGCGTCGCCGCTGGGGAAGAACTGTTGGGCGATGGTGGTAGCGAGGAAACCGTACACGGCGAAGTCAAACCATTCGACGAAATTACCGATGCCGGCGGCGATGATGACCTTGCGCAGGGTTTGGGGGCTTACCTGTTCGGTGGAGGGGCTCGTCATGGGGAAGGCCTCGGAAGGGGTCGGGGATGCTGGATTATCCGGGGAGGGTGTTGGGCGGCCGGGCTCAAAAGAGTCGTCCGCGTAGTCAGTAGCGACCGGGTGGAATGGGGGAGGCAGGAATTGGGCCAGGTCAGGCGGGGATTTATCGTTACCGGGCAGACTTGCGATAGGTCAGCAGCACAATCCCGGTCACCACGATGACGCCGCCGACTATCTGGCCGGCGCTGAGCATTTGATCGAGCACGACCCAGCCCATCAACAGCGTGGCCAGCGGCTCAATATTCATGACCGGCGCATTGCGCGGCATGTCCAGGCGCGGGACCGACATGAACAGCACGATAAAACCGGTGCCATACAGCACCACCAACGTTGCGAGTGCCAGCCAGCCGGTACCCGTGGCCGGCGGGTTCAGGCCGCCGGGAAGGGCGCCGCTGAGGCCGGCGAGGTTGACGCTGCTGAACACGATGAAGATCGTCAGCAGGCTGCGCACGGAGCCGCGTACCTGGGACAACTTATGGTCGGTGATCCACAGCGCGCAGGCGAACACGAAGGCGGCGCAAAAGGCCAGGCTGACGCCGAGCAGCCATTGCGGGCCGATATCGGCACTGCTCGAGAGGCGGCCGGGTACGTCCAGCACAAACACCAGGCCCACCAGGATCAAGCCCATCAGCAAGGCGGTGCGCGCCGTCGGACGTGGGCCGCCGAATGCCCAGGTGAGCAGGGCAAGCAGAATCGGGAACACGTTACCCACCAGCAGCGCCAGCGCCACCGGCACACGGGCGACGGCGGAGTAGAGGCACAGGCTCTGGGTGGCGATAAGCAGGCCCAGCAGCACTTGCCAACGCCATGCACCCGCCGGCAGGCGCAGGCTTTGGCGTTGCCACACCACCAGCACCGTCAGCACCAGCAAGGTGCCGCCTGAACGCAGCAGAATGGCCAACAGCATACCGGCGCCGTCATCGACGGCGACGCGAGCGGCGATGTGATTGCCGGCGAAGGCACAGCCCATGCAGAGCAGAATCAACACGGCAATGGGGCGGGAGAACAGGGCGGGCGTGCTTTGCAGGGAGGCAGGGGCAGTCATGAAGGGCTCGGGCAGTTGCCACCATCGTCGGGGATGGGGATTTGTTTTTAGGTTGTCGTACAACTTGCTGGTGGGATTTGTAGCGTGTTTGTGTCGAAGGGGCAAGGAGGTATTTCGTTTGAGTGGTTATCGTGTGGCGAGCGGGGCTTGGTGTGGTGAGCGGGCTTGCCCCGCGCTGGGCTGCGAAGCAGCCCCAATCAAGATCACTGTGTTCCATCAGACAAACCGCAGTGCCTGGTTTTGGGGCCGCTTCGCAGCCCAGCGCGGGGCAAGCCCGCTCACCACAACAAGCCTGCTCACCACAACAAGCCCGCGCGCCAGAGTAAGCGGGCTCATTACAAGAGAGGCATGTCAGCCTTTAGCGATTGAAGCGCTCAACCAACGCGTATTGGGTGGCCGCGGTATTGGTCAGTTCCTTGCTCAGTTCCGTGGATTGATGGGCTTGTATCGAGGTCTGGTCGGCCAGTTCGGCGATGGTGGTGATGTTGCGGCTGATCTCCTCGGCGACGGCGCTTTGTTCTTCGGTGGCGGCGGCGATCTGGGTGGTCATGTCGGTGATATGCGACACCGCTTCGCTGATCCCCACCAGGGCCTGGTCCGCTTCCAGCACCCAGGTCACGCCTTCCTGGGCCTGGCGTTGGCCGTTTTCCATGCTTTGCACCGCATTGCTGGAGGATGCCTGGAGCTTGGTGATCAGCCCATGGATCTGGGTGGTCGATTGTGACGTGCGCTGGGCCAGTTGGCGCACTTCGTCGGCTACCACGGCAAAGCCTCGGCCTTGTTCGCCGGCCCGCGCCGCTTCGATTGCGGCGTTGAGGGCGAGCAGGTTGGTTTGGTCGGCGATGCCTTTGATCACATCCACCACGCTGCCGATTTCGTCGCTGTCCCTGGCCAGTTGCGCCACGGTCACCCCGGTCTCGCCGACCATGGTGGACAGACGCTCGATGGCTTCACGGGTATCGCGCGCAACTTCGCGGCCGCGCCCGGTCAGCACGTTGGCCTGTTGGGTGGCGTCGGCGGTGCGTTGTACATGGCTGGCGACTTCCTGGGTGGTCGCGGCCATCTGATTGACGGCCGCCGAGACCTGTTCGGTTTCCACGCGCTGGCGGTTCAGGCCTTTGGCGCTGGCGGCCGCCAACTGATCGGATTGCCCCGCCAGGGTACTCAGTTGTTCGGCGCTGTCCTGCAGGCGGGTAAGGCAGGTTTTCAGGCGCGCGGTCTGGCTGAGAAACGCGGTTTCCAAACGCGACTGTGGGCCGCGTGCGTCACTGTACATCTGCGCGATCAAGGCATCCGACGTCGAGGGTTCGACCCCCTCCAACAAACGCAGGGTACTGCCCTGGCGCCAGTGTGAGCACAGCAGGCCCACCGGCAGCGCGACCGCCACGGCCACTGCGACGGCCACCGGTGCACTGAGGAACAGCCCGGCGACGCTGCCAGCCACACCGGTGGCCATGTACGGCACGCAACTCAGTGCCGCCGGCAGCCAGGCATCCTGGCGCGGCACGCCCGGCTTGCCTTGGCTCAGACGCCGGTAGAGGGCCTGGGCGCGGCGGATTTCATCGGCCGTGGGCTTGACCCGCACCGACTCGAAACCAACGACTCGGCTGCCGTCGAAGATCGGCGTGACGTAGGCATTGACCCAATAGTGATCGCCGTTTTTCGAGCGGTTCTTGACGATGCCCATCCACGGCAGGCCTTGCTTGAGCGCACTCCACATGTGCGCGAAAACGGCGGGTGGCACGTCGGGGTGACGCACGATGTTCTGGGGCGCGCCGATCAGGTCGGCGCGTTTAAAGCCGCTGATGTCAACAAAGGCGTCGTTGCAGTAAGTGATGCCACCGTGAACATCCGTGGCGGAGATAAGTTTTTGCTGCGGCGCGAGTGAAATCTCGCGCTGTGTTACAGGCTGGTTGTTGCGCATTCCGACTACTCCCTGGTTGCACACAGTCCATCGGCGGGATTGGGCAGAAGATTAATGCGCAGCGGCATTTCGCCAGCCATTGGTCAAAAGCCTGAAACTTGTCGGTGAAAAACCTCATAATGGCGGCCATTTTTGTTTAGCCCGTTATTCTGGTGTGCCCCCATGGAAATCAAGGTCAACTTTCTCGACAACCTCCGGCTTGAAGCCAAGTTCGATGACTTCACGGTGATTGCCGACCAGCCTATTCGCTATAAAGGCGATGGCTCGGCACCGGGGCCGTTCGATTATTTCCTGGCCTCGTCGGCGTTGTGCGCAGCGTACTTCGTCAAGTTGTACTGCAGCACGCGCAACATCCCCACGGACAATATTCGCCTGTCGCAGAACAATATTGTCGATCCGGAAAACCGCTATAACCAGATCTTCAAGATCCAGGTCGAGTTGCCGGCCGATATTTCCGATAAGGACCGCCAGGGCATCCTGCGTTCCATCGACCGTTGCACCGTGAAGAAAGTGGTGCAGGCCGGACCGCAGTTCGTGATCGAAGAAGTGGACAACCTCGACGCCGATGCCCAGGCCCTGTTGATGCCGAGCGCGGGCAGCGAGGCGGGCACTTATATTGCCGGCAAGGACCTGCCGCTGGAGCAGACTATCGCCAACATGTCCGGGATCCTTGCCGGCCTGGGCATGAAGATCGAGATCGCCTCGTGGCGCAATATCGTGCCGAACGTGTGGTCGCTGCATATCCGCGATGCCCATTCACCGATGTGCTTTACCAACGGCAAGGGCGCGACCAAGGAGGGCGCCCTGGCGTCGGCGTTGGGCGAGTTCATCGAGCGGCTCAACTGCAACTTCTTCTACAACGACCAGTTCTGGGGTGAGGAACTGGCCAACGCGCCGTTCGTGCATTACCCGGACGAACGCTGGTTCCAGCCGGGCCCGAATGACGAACTGCCCGACGAAATCCTCGATGCCTACTGCCTGAAGGTCTACAACCGCGACGGCGAGTTGCGCGGTTCGCACCTGTTCGACACCAACTCCGGCAATGAAGCGCGCGGCATCGTTTCGCTGCCGTTCGTGCGCCAGTCGGATGGCGAGGTGGTGTATTTCCCGTCCAACCTGATCGAGAACCTCTACCTCAGCAACGGTATGAGCGCGGGCAATACCTTGGCCGAGGCCCAGGTGCAGTGCCTGTCGGAGATTTTCGAACGGGCGGTGAAGCGTGAAATCATCGAGGGCGAATTTGCCCTGCCGGACGTCCCGGCTGAAGTACTCGCGAAGTATCCGAGCATCCTGGCGGGTATTGCAGGCCTGGAAGCCCAGGGTTTCCCGGTGCTGGTCAAGGACGCGTCCCTGGGCGGCGAATTCCCGGTGATGTGCGTGACCTTGATGAACCCGCGCACCGGCGGTGTGTTCGCCTCGTTCGGTGCCCACCCAAGCCTGGAAGTGGCGCTGGAACGCAGCCTTACCGAACTGCTGCAAGGCCGCAGCTTCGAAGGCTTGAACGACCTGCCGCAGCCGACCTTCGAAGGCCAGGCGGTGACCGAGCCGAACAACTTCGTCGAGCACTTTATCGACTCCAGCGGTGTGGTGTCGTGGCGCTTCTTCAGCGCCCAATCGGACTACGAATTTGTCGAGTGGGACTTCTCCGGCCAGGGTGAAGACTCCAACGCCCAAGAGGCCGCCACCTTGTTCGGCATCCTCGAAGGCATGGGCAAGGAAGTCTATATGGCGGTGTACGAACACCTCGGCGCAACCGCCTGCCGCATCCTGGTGCCGGATTACTCGGAAATCTACCCGGTGGACGACCTGATTTGGGACAACACCAACAAGGCGCTGTTTTTCCGCGAGGACATCCTCAACCTGCACCGCCTGGACGAAGCGCAATTGCAGGCGTTGGTCGAGCGCCTGATCGAAAGCGAGCTGGACGACTACACCGACATCACCACCCTGATCGGCATCGAGTTCGACGACAACACGGCCTGGGGCCAACTGACCATCCTCGAATTGAAGCTTCTGATCTTCCTCGCCTTGCAACAGTACGAAGAGGCCAAGGAGTGCGTGGAGATGTTCCTGCAGTACAACGACAACACCGCCGAGCGTGGCCTGTTCTACCAGGCGTTGAATGCGGTGCTGGAGATGGAACTGGACGACGACCTGGAACTGGCGGACTACGAAGCCAACTTCCGCCGCATGTTCGGCAATGAGCGGATGGACGCGGTGATCGGCTCGGTCAACGGCAGTGTGCGCTTCCATGGGCTGACGCCGACCAGCATGAAGCTGGAAGGGCTGGACCGGCATTTGCGCTTGATCGAGAGCTACAAGAAGCTGCATTCGGCGCGTGCCAACATCGTCCAGGGGTGACGCATACTCAATGTGGGAGAGGGCAAGCCCCCTCCCACAGTTGATCTTTGTTTTCTGGGGGGATTTATATCCGGGCCAAGGCCTGGGCGAGGTCTGCCCGTAGATCCTCCACGTCCTCAACCCCCACCGACAACCGTACCAGCCCGTCGCCAATCCCCAACTGCGCACGGGTCGCCGCCGGGATGCTGGCGTGGGTCATGATCGCCGGGTGTTCGATCAGGCTTTCCACGCCGCCCAGGCTCTCGGCCAGGGCGAAGAGCTTGACGTTTTCCAGGAAGCGCGTGGCGCCGTTCAGGTCGCTGTTCAAGTCCACCGAGATCATCCCGCCAAACCCGCGCATCTGCCTGCGCGCCAGTTCGTGCTGCGGGTGGGACGCCAGGCCTGGGTAATAGACCCGTGATACCTGCGGTTGCTGCTCCAGCCAGGTGGCCAGGTCGAGGGCGTTGCTGCAATGGCGCTCCATGCGCAGGGCCAGGGTTTTCACGCCGCGCAGGGTGAGGAAGGCATCGAACGGGCCGGCGATGGCGCCAACCGAGTTTTGCAAAAAGCCCACGCGCTCGGCCAACTCGGGGTTGTCGCCGACGATGGCGATGCCGCCGATCACATCGGAGTGACCATTGAGGTACTTGGTGCTGGAGTGCACCACGATGTCGACACCCAACTCCAGCGGGCGCTGGATCCACGGGCTGGCGAAGGTGTTGTCGGCCACGCAGAGAATGCCGCGGCTGCGGCAGATCCGGGCGATGGCGCCGAGGTCGGTGAGGCTCAGCAGCGGGTTGCTCGGGGTTTCGACCCAGACCATGCGCGTGTCGTCCTGCAAGGACGCTTCGAACGCCGCCACATCACTCAGGTCGACAAAGCTGAAACGGTGCCCGGCACTGCGCTGGCGCACCTTGTCGAACAGGCGGAAGGTGCCGCCGTAGAGGTCGTTGCCGGACACGATATGGGCGCCGGCATCCAGCAACTCCAGCACTGTGGAGATTGCTGCCAGCCCGGACGCGAAGGCAAACGCCTGGCTGCCGCCTTCGAGGTCGGCCACGCAGCGCTCCAGGGCGAACCGCGTGGGGTTGTGGGAGCGGCCGTAGTCGAAGCCCTTGTGTACGCCGGGGCTGTCTTGCAGGTAGGTGGAGTTGGCGTAGATCGGCGGCATCAGCGCGCCCGTAGTCGGGTCGGGTGACTGCCCGGCGTGGATCACACGGGTGGCAAACGCGCTTTTATCGGGCTGGCTCATGCAAGGGATCTCCGCAGGTGGTTGAGCAGGTCGACGCGGGTGATCAGGCCGTGAAAGCCCGCCGCATCGGCAATGATGGCGACCAGGCCGCGATCCAGTTCAGCCTGCAATTCGGCCAGGCTGGCGCCGGGGGCCAGGGTGTGGACTTTGTCGCTCATGGCGCTGGCGACCATCATGGAGAAGTCCGCCGCATCATGGTGCAGGCCCAGCAGGATGTCGGACTCATCGATCACCCCCACCAGTTCGCGGCCGTCCACCAGCACCGGCAGTTGCGACACGTCCGCCAGGCGCATGCGCTGGAAGGCGGTGAGCAGAGTGTCGTCGGGGCTTACGCTGATCACGCGGCCGTCCTCGAAGCGCCGCGCGATCAAGTCGCGCAGGTCGCCGTAGTGCTTGTAGTGCAGTAAGCCTGCATCGGTCATCCATTGGTCGTTGTAGACCTTCGAGAGGTAGCGGGTGCCGGTGTCGCAAACAAAGGTGACCACGCGCTTGGGCACGGTCTGCTCGCGGCAATAACGCAGCGCGGCCGCGAACAGGGTGCCGGTGGAGGAACCGCCGAGAATGCCCTCGGCCTTGAGCAGCTGGCGGGCGTGGTCGAAGCTGTCTTCATCGCTGATGGAGTAGGCGTGGCGCACGCTGGACAGGTCGGCAATCGACGGGATGAAGTCCTCGCCGATGCCTTCCACCGCCCACGAGCCGGGTGTTTCCAGCTTGCCGCTGCGGCTGTATTCGGCCATCACCGAACCCACCGGGTCGGCGAGGACCATTTCCAGCTCGGGCTGCACCCGTTTGAAGAAGCGCGTCAGGCCGGTGAGGGTGCCGGCCGAGCCGACGCCCACCACGATCGCGTCCACGTCGTGTTGGGTCTGTGCCCAGATCTCCGGCGCGGTGCTGGTCTCGTGGGCCAGGGGGTTGGCGGGGTTGTTGAATTGGTCGGCGAAGAAACAGCCGTCAATCTCCTTGGCCAGCCGCGCGGCCATGTCCTGGTAATACTCGGGATGGCCCTTGCCCACATCGGAGCGGGTGATATGTACCTCGGCGCCCATGGCCTTGAGGTGCAGCACTTTTTCCGTGGACATCTTGTCGGGTACCACCAGCACCACCCGATAACCTTTCGCCCGGCCCACCAGCGCCAGGCCCAGGCCGGTGTTGCCGGCGGTGGCTTCAATGAGGGTGCCGCCGGGGCGCAGGCGGCCGTCGCGTTCGGCGGCGTCGATCATGGCCAGGCCGATGCGGTCCTTGATGGAGCCGCCGGGGTTTTGGGATTCAAGCTTGAGGAACAGCGTGCAGGGGCCGGTATCGAAACGGCTGACCCGAACCAGCGGCGTGTTGCCGATCAGCTCGAGTACGGCAGGGCGGGGTAGTGTGGGCATGTCGTCACCTGAAGGCTTAGGGTGGGGGACAGCAAATGGCAGAGCATGGTCTGGAACAGTAGGTCGGTATCGGGTCGGTCGCAACCGAGGGGTCGATTGAATGTCTTTTTTTGGCGCATGGACGATGCCCGGGTGCGCTATCTAAGCGCACGTTGCGCGGCGATACCCTTGTATTCATTGGCAGAGTGACCTGGCGTGGGCTTTGCTTTAGATAAATCCAAACTTGGATACAAGATGGAGTTTCCCATGCACAACGTTGTTGGCTGGACCCTCGGTGAATGGCAGGCCGCTTACCGCAGCGGCACGATCACGCCGGACATTTTGCTCACCCTGGCCGCGCAATACCCCGCCGAGGACAGCGCCTGGATCGCCCGCGCTCAACCGCAGGCATTGGCCGAGCAACTGGCGCAGTTGAGCGAACGATTGGCAGCCCAGGGCGGCGATATGACCCGGCTGCCGTTGTATGGCGTGCCGTTTGCGATCAAGGACAACATCGACGCGGCCGGCTGGGACACCACTGCCGCCTGCCCAGAATTTGCCCACCGCGCGACGCAGGATGCCTCGGTCGTGCAGAAGCTGCGCGCCGCCGGCGCAATCCTGATGGGCAAGACCAACCTCGATCAGTTCGCCACCGGCCTGGTGGGCACCCGCTCGCCGTATGGCGCGGTGGGCAACAGTTTCAATGGGGATTACGTCAGCGGCGGCTCCAGCTCCGGTTCTGCGTCGGTGGTCGCCCGTGGCCTGGTGGCGTTTTCCCTGGGCACCGACACGGCGGGCTCCGGGCGTGTACCGGCGGGGTTCAACAATATCGTCGGCTTGAAGCCGACCAAGGGGCGTTTGTCCAATACCGGCCTGGTGCCGGCTTGCCGCACGGTGGATTGCGTCTCGGTGTTTGCGTTGACCGTGGAAGATGCCGAGACCGTCGCGCACGTTGCGGCGGGATACGACGCCAGCGATGCCTATTCCCGCGCCAACCCCAACACGGCGCCAGTGGCGGTGGGCGCTTCGATCAAGCTGGCCATCCCGGCGGCCCTGGAGTTTTTCGGCGATACCCAGAACCAGGCCGTGTTCGAACAGGCGGTCGAGCGCTTCAAGGCGCTGGGGGCGCTGATCACCCCGGTGGATTTCACTGCGTTCAAGGAACTGGCGGACCAGCTGTACTTCGGCCCTTGGGTTGCCGAACGCACCGTGGCGCTGGAAAGCATGCTGGAAAACCGGCCCGAGGCAATCAACCCGGTGGTGCGCGGCATTGTCGAGAATGGCCGCCAGTACAGCGCCAGCGACACCTTCAAAGCTGAATACCTGCGCGCCGAACTGAGCCGCCGCATCAATGACAGCCTGGCCGGTTTCGATGCCTTGCTGGTGCCGACTTCGCCAACCCTGCGCACCATGGCCGAGATGGCGGAAGAACCGGTGCGCTACAACTCGCAGTTCGGCTACTACACCAACTTCACCAACCTGGCTGACCTCTCGGCCCTGGCGCTGCCGGCCGGTTTGCGCGCCGATGGCTTGCCCAGCGGCATTACCTTGCTCGCACCGGCCTGGCATGACACGGCGCTGGCGCACCTGGGCAAGCGCTGGCAAGCCAGCCTGGAGCTGCCTTTAGGTGCCACCCAGCGCTATCTGCCGGCACCGTCCGCACCCGCCCAAGCCCCCGGCTGCGTGCGCGTGGCGGTGGTGGGTGCACATCTCACCGGCATGCCGCTGAATGTCCAGCTGACGACGCGTAACGCAGTGCTGGTGGAGCAAACCCTGACGGCCGACACTTACCGCCTGTACGCGCTGCCGGGCACGGTGCCGCCCAAGCCCGGGCTGGCCAAGGCGGACAGCGGTCGGGCGATCATCGTCGAGCTGTGGGACATGCCCCTCGCACGCTTCGGCGAGTTCGTCGCCGAGATTCCCGCGCCGCTGGGGATCGGCAACCTGCTGCTGGCGGATGGGCGCAGCGTCAAAGGCTTCATCTGCGAGCCTTGGGCCCTGGCCGATGCCCTCGACATCACCGAGTTCGGTGGCTGGCGCGCCTTTATTGCGAGTCGCGGTTAAGCATGCGGGCCAAGACACGCCCCGACAGCCTGGCCGAGCAGATCTACGCGCAGCTCAAGGCGGATATCTTCGACTTCCGCCTGCTGCCGGGCGATCGTTTCAGCGAAGGCGAGGTGGCCGAACGCATGCACGCCAGCCGCACGCCGGTGCGTCAGGCGCTGTATCGCTTGGAGCGGGAAGGGTATGTGGAGGTGTATTTTCGCAGTGGCTGGCAGGTGAAACCGTTCGATTTCGCCTACTTCGAAGAGCTCTACGACGTGCGCATCGTATTGGAACTGGCGGCTGTCGGCCGGTTATGTGCGATGGACGAACCGAACCCGATGCTGCAGGCGTTGCAGGCCACCTGGCAGGTGCAAGAGGACGAGCGCCTGGAGGACGCCCAGGCCGTATCGGCGCTGGATGAGCGTTTTCATTGCGCGTTGGTGGAAGCCACCGGCAACCGTGAAATGGCGCGCATGCACTACGCCATCACGGAGCAGATCCGCATCATCCGGCGGCTCGACTTTACCCAGGCGCCCCGCATTGCGGCGACGTACGAAGAGCATGGGCAAATACTTGCGGCCATCGTGCAACGCCAGGCTGACCAGGCGCAGCACCTGCTGAAACGGCACATCGAACTGAGCAAGCAGGCGGTGCGCGAGATCACGTTGCACCGGTTGCATACGGCCCGGCAGGTGGAGGGACAGATTTCCTGATGCCCTGAGCTTATGTGGTGAGCGGGCTTGTTGTGGTGAGCGGGGCAAGCCCGCTCACCACGGGTTACTGGGCCTGGCGTGAAAGCCTTTGCAGCTTTGCGATGACCGCCTCGGTTGCCCGCTGCATCGGCGCCCGCAACTCACTCTCGATCAAGCCCTCCAGCGCCAGTGCGGCTTTCACCGGCGCCGGGTTGGGCTCCATGAACAGTGTGTTGATCAACGGCACCAAGCCAAGGAACGTCGCCCGCGCCTCAGCCAACTGGTTATCCCGTACCTGTTGCCACAGCGCTACAAACTGTTCGGTGCACACATGGGCCGACGCGGCAATCGCACCGCTGGCGCCCAGGCACAGCGCATTGAAGATCTGCAGGTCCTCGCCACACAACACATCGACCTCACCGCTGGCCAACACCGCCAGGGTGTTGCCCAGGTTGCCGCCGCAGTCCTTGATCGCCACGATCTGCGGGTGCGCGACGATGTTCAGCAAGGTCGCCTGCTCGAAGGTCACGCCGGTACGGTAGGGAATGTCGTAGAGAATGATCGGCACGCTGGACGCATCGGCCACCGTGCGAAAGAACGCTTCAAGGCCGGCCTGGGAAGGGCGGATGTAACTCGGCGCCGGCACCAGCAAGCCCGCCAGCGGGCGCTTGAGCACCTCGGTCTGGAACTGCAGCAATTCAATCTGGTTATTGCCCGCCAGGCCCATCACCACACGGTGGGCGGGCACCTGTTGCAATACCGCATCCAGCACGGCCAGTTGCTCCTGGCGGCTGAGCGATGCGGCTTCGCCGGTGGTGGTGCACACCATGATCCCGGCCACGTGTTTGTCCAGCAGATGGCTGACCAGGCGATGCAGGCCGACAAAATCGATGGCGCCGTCCTGGAACGGCGTGACTACGGGAACCCAGATACCTTGAAACGATGACATGTACTTACTCCTGATGATTGACCGTTTGAGTCACCGTCAGAAAGGCATGGGCAATTGTGCAAGTGGGAGGGAGTCCGCGCTCAATGTCCTGTCAGCTCATCTGACGGGACAGCGCGCCCCGGTCACATGAGCGACTGTTTCTTCGATTTGAGGGCGTGCGCCACGCAACCTTGCGCCTTGGCAATCAAGCCAATGACGGAAAGGTTAACCACTGAGGTTGCGGACATAAGCTGACACACCCATGAAGACTGGGGCTATCTTCATGGAATATTACGAGGTGTGTCAACTTCCCCGTGGCTTGAATGCATCGGTGCAGGTGGCTCAGCCTTTTATCGCGGCTTCAATCGCCGCAATGTCGATTTTGGTCATGGTCATCATCGCGTCGAAAGCACGTTTGGCTATTGTCGGGTCAGGATGGGCCACCGCATCGGTCAACACCCGAGGCGTGATCTGCCACGACAATCCCCACTTATCCTTGCACCAACCGCAGGCGCTGGCCTGGCCGCCGTTGTCAATAATAGCGTTCCAGTAGCGATCGGTTTCGCCCTGGTCATCGGTGGCGACCTGGAAGGAAAACGCTTCGCTGTGGGGGAATATCGGGCCGCCATTGAGGCCGATGCACGGGATGCCCATCACGGTGAATTCCACCGTGAGCACATCGCCCTGTTTGCCGGACGGGTAGTCACCGGGGGCCAGGTGCACGGCGTCGACCGTGCTGTCGGGGAAGGTGCTGGCGTAGAAGCGCGCAGCCTCCTCGGCGGTGCCGTTGTACCAGAGGCAGAGGGTGTTCTTGGGTTTCATGATCGGTCTCCACGGACAATGGGTTCATGGAGTTTAGACGGCCAACTGGCGTTCGATCGCCGCCTTGTCGATCACCGACCAGACCTGGGCGATTTTGCCGTCGACGAATGTGTAGAAAACGTTCTCCGAGAACGCCACCTGGCGACCATTGATCGCCAGCCCGAAAAACTCGCCCGGGGGAGTGACATTGAAGTTCAGCCGGCTGGCGACGGTGGGCGGATCGGCGATCAGCAACTGGATGTGGAACACCAGGTCGGGGATCTCGCGAAAGTCGCGCTCCAGCATCGCGCGGTAGCCCTCCAGGCCGACCACCTTGGCGTTATAGGCCACCTCAGGGTGGACGAAGTCGCCCAGGCGGTTCCAATCCTGCCGGTTGAGGCAGTCGATGTAGCCGAGGTACAGGTCGGCAAGTTGGTTGCGGGTCATGTTTTTTCCTCAAGCCCTGCGCGCGGTCAACAACACCGTCGCCGCCGCCGACAACAACCCCGCACAGCAGCGATTGAATATCCGCTTGCCACGCGGCTCGGCAAACCAGCGGCGCATGTGCAGGCCCATATAGGCGTAGAGGCTGATGGCGATCCATTCCAACACCAGGAACAGCGCGCCCAACACGGCGAATTGCGGCGTGATCGGCTGGCCTGGCACCACGAACTGCGGCAGGAACGCGGTGAAGATCAGGATCGCCTTGGGGTTGCCTGCCGCCACCAGAAACTCCTGTCGCGCCAGTGCCCATAGGCTCACCTTGGCGGTTACCGATTCCGCCTCCGCCTGGGGATTTGCGCGCCACAGTTGAAACGCCAGATACAACAGATACGCCGCGCCCAGGATCTTGATCGCGTAGAACAACAACTCCGACGTCTGCAGCACCACCGCCAAGCCTGCGGAGGCGAGGGCGATCATCCCGGCGAACGCCAGCAGACGGCCGACACCGGCCAGGCACGAGGTGCGGTAGCCGTAGCGCGTGGCGTTGCTGACGGACAGCAGGTTGTTCGGGCCGGGCGCCATGTTCAGGGCGAAGCAGGCGGGGAGGAACAGGGCGAGGGTGGCGAGGTCCATGGCGGCTCCGGTTTTGGACGGACGGGGAGCGTCGAGGATAAGGGGAGTGGAGGTGGTTGGACAATGTGCGCGTTGGCGGCGAAAAGATGCCAGTGCGCGTTGAGCAGGTTGGATTTAAAGAGAAGCGGGTACCAGATCGATTCCGGTCAGGGGGATGTAGTTTTCCATTTGCTTGAGTCTGGCTTGATACCTCTATGCTTGGACGGAACGCTTTCGGCCAAAAGCGGACTGTAGACAGATAGCTGCTGGCATTCCTACGCTGGCATTCTAGTAATCACACAACGCTAAAAAGGAACATTCATGTTGGTCATTCAAATTGATCGGGATAGCGTGCATGCAGGGGATGATCTGGAAAGTCGTAGGACATCAATCAGGCTTGATCCAGCAGTAACACTGCGCGCTTTGTTCGAAGCGATCCAAGGTATGGGTTACCTGCCTGGCATCAGTGGAGGCAAGGCGACGTGGATTATTTGTTCGTCTGGCAAACATATAGGTGTTTTAGCTCAGCAATGGCCAGAAACTAAATTGTTAATCCCCGCCGAGAGCTCCCTGAGTCAGTATTTTGGGGATACCGAACCTCGCCTTCTGTTCAGATATTGGTGCCAGGCAGATCCAGACCATGTCTTTTCACAGATCAAAGCTGGAGATGAACCGCCGTCTCGATTTTAGGACTGGCGGGGGTAGTCCACCCCTTTAGTCACTGGTTTTTGCAGGCATCCCAGGCGTTGAATCTGGGGCAGGCGTACAGCAAATAGTTCATTTGCATCCGACCCTCAAAAGACAGCTTCACAGTGGCTACCGTCGATTGCTATGTCATCGCTCTCGAATTCGCCTGCGCCACTGCGGGCGAGCTAAGCCACCTGATTGGCAAACCTGCCCACCGCGTCGACCACCCGCTTGGCGCCGTCCTGAATTTCCACAATGACCTGGCCTGCCTGCGTGGCGAGTTCAAGACCTTGCTCTGCCTGGGATTTGCTGTTGGCCATTTCGGCGACGGTCTCATCCACCAGTTTCTGGTTCTGCAGCACCACCGAGGCGATTTCCTCCGTCGCCGTGCTGGTGCGCCCGGCCAGTTGCCGCACTTCATCAGCCACCACCGCAAAACCGCGACCTTGCTCGCCTGCACGGGCGGCTTCAATCGCGGCATTCAATGCCAGCAGGTTGGTTTGCTGGGCAATGCTGCTGATGGTCTGAATGATCGAACTGATCAGCAGTGACTGTTTTCCGAGGGCTTCGACTCCGCCGGCCGCCGCCTGCATATCAGCGGCGATTTTATGCATGGTATGCATCGTATCGTTGACTACCACGGCTCCGCGCTCGGCACTGACATCGGTCTGCCGGGAAATTTCAAACGCGGTTTGCGCCGCGCCACTGACTTCCTGTTCCCGGGCAACCTGGTCGGAGACCACCGTGGCGAACTTGACCACCTTGCACAGTGTGCCTTCAGTGTCATACACCGGGTTGTAGGTTGCCTCCAGCCACACGGTCTGGCCGCGACTGTCAACGCGTTCAAATCGGCCGGCTACAAACTCGCCCCTGTTCAGGGTTGCCCAGAAATCCTTGTAGTGCTGCGACGAGGTTTCCTCTGGTCTGCAGAAAATCCGGTGGTGGCTGCCTTTGGCTTGTTCCAGGCTGTAGCCCATGGCGTGCAGGAACTGTTCATTGGCGGTGATGACATGCCCGGAGAGGTCGAACTCGATCACCGCCGTCGAGCGCAGCAACGCCTGGATGAAAGAGGTGTTTTCCGAGGCTTTTTCTACCCGGGCGGTAATGTTCGTTGCATAGCAGGTGACATGACTCAACTGGCCGCTCGCATCCGTGATCGGCTGCCAATGTGCATGCAGCCATATCAATGAGCCGTCGGCATGCAGGTAGCGGTAATCGTCGGTAATGGACTTGCCAGCGGCTACCGCCGCTCGAAAATTATGAAAGCAGGGCAGCTTGGAGACGTACTGCGGGACGATCTCGGCCATGGCACGGCCTCGAAGTTGCTCCGGGGTGTAGCCCAACGACTTGGCAAAGTTGTCGTTGCATGCGGTGATCTTGAATGTCGAGTCGATGCTCAACGTCAGCATTTCACGGTTCAGGCCATCGCGCAGTTGGCGCAGTTCCAACAGCTCGGCTGCCTGGGCGTGAAGCTGGTTCTTGGCTTTTGTATTGAACATGGGAAACCGCCTCCTTGGGTTACATCCAGCCTATCGGCACGTCATTCTGCAAATTTAGACCGTTCGACGGGTAAAGCTTCATCAGCCAACCGGGATCCCCGCTGATGTGTTGCGGTCCGCCGCATGTACCGCGCCGGCGGCGAGCCCAGTGTCTTGCGAAACATGCTGATGAACGAACTGACCGACTCGTACCCGAGGGCTTCGGCGGTGCGTTGCACGGATTCGCCCTCGGCCAGGCTCTGCAAGGCCACGATGATTTGCCATTGCTTGCGCCATTGGCCAAAGGTTAGCCCAGTTTCGCTTTTAACCAAGCGCGCCAGGGAACGCTCGCTCATGGCGACCTGGCGTGCCCATTGGGCCATGGTGCAGCGATTTGACGGGTCCTGGGCCAACCCCCGTGCGATGAAACGCAGCTGCGTTGTGGCCGGAAGCGGCAGGTACAGCTGTTCCGAGGGGGCCAGTTCCAACTGTTCGAGGAGCACACTCGCCACGCGTGCATTGGCAGACGCCGGCGGATAGTCCTGGGCTTGGGCGCTCAGGTGCAGGATCAATTCCAGGACCAGCGGTGACAGCACCAGCGTGCAGCATGTGTGCGGTAGCGCGGCCGCACCGGGCTCGACGAACAGATAGCCGATCATGCCGTTGGCGGTCACCCGGTTGCTGTGGGCAATACCGCCCGGAATCCATACGCCGAACCCCGACGGCACCATCCACACGCCATCCTCTACGGTGCACACGATGCCGCCGTGATACGCCACTACCAGTTGGCCTTTGCGGTGCGTATGGACGGGGAACTCGGTGTCGTTTCCCTGGCTCCCCAGCATCAACGCCACTGCGGGCTGGTCGAAACTGTCCAGTTCGAATTGATCAACCCCGTAGAGACGTGTCTCGTCCATGTCGCGCCACCTCGATTGTCTGAATTTGATTATATCTTGGCAGCATACTCAATATCGGCACGGCCTTGCAGTCCCTACCATCGTCAGCAAGGCCTTTGCCGACTGCGAGATTCAACGATGCTGAGCGAAATCACGATTGCCCACCTCTACCTGCCGCCTTTCTTGCTCTACCTGAGCGTTACCGCCGTGGTTTACGCACTGCTGGAACGGATCGTGCGGCCCTGGCTGGACTGGGCCTGGCACCCGAGCATGGCGCGTTTCTGCATGTCGTTGATCGTTCTCTCGATCCTTGTGCTGAAGTTTTGAGGCGCGGGCGATGACGATCAAACACCTGCTCAAGACCCTCGTCACCCTGATGCTCGGCTTGACCGCGCTGTTGTTGTGTACGCAGCTGTGGCGCGCCTATGAGTTGGCCCCCTGGACACGGGACGGGCGGGTCAGCGCGCAAGTCATCCGTATTGCCCCCGAAGTGTCCGGCCAGGTTGAACAACTGCTGGTCGAGGACAACCAGTGGGTCGCCAAGGGCGCGTTGCTGTACCAGATCGACCGCAGCGCCTATCTGCTGGCCCGGCAACAGCGAACGGCCGAGCTTGCCGAGGCGCGCAGCGTGCTCGAACAGCGCCGCTCACAGCTCAGCCGTCGCCAGCAACTCGGCGATGCCATTGCGCGGGAGGAGACCGACAATGCGGCCCGGGACCTGGCGGTGGCCAGGGCGCGGGTGGACGCGGCCCAGAGCCAGTTGGACCACGCGCAGCTGGATCTGCAGCGCACGACGGTTCGTTCACCGGTCGACGGATATGTGACCCAGCTGCGTTTGCAGCCGGGTGACTACGCGGCGGCGGGCGATACCAATATCTTTGTGGTCGACAGCCATAGCTTCTGGGTCACCGCTTACTTCGAGGAGACCAAGCTGCCCGGTGTTCGCGTGGGGGCCGCGGCGTCCATCAAGCTCATGGGCTTTGCACCGCTGCTTGAAGGGCATGTGGCGAGTCTCGGCAGAGGCATTGCCGACGGCAACGAGTTGCGCAGTAACAGCGGCTTGCCCCAGGTGGCTCCGACGTTCAGCTGGATACGCCTGGCCCAGCGTGTGCCGGTTCGGATTGAGCTGGACAAGGTGCCACCGGGCGTGGAGCTGGCGGCGGGAATGACCGCGAGTATCGAAGTCGCCGAGGCGGGGGCCGACCCCCATTGGCGGCTTACCCAGTGGCTGCAGGATTTCATGTGATGGCCCGCGCACTGCGAATGCTCGGGGCATGGTCGCCCGAGACCTCGGGGTATGTGCTGCGCAGTCTTGCGGCGGCCACATTGGCCCTGTGGCTGGGCTTCCAATTGGACCTGGAGGCGCCGTTCTCGGCGGCTTCGACCGTGTTGCTGCTGATCCATCCGCTGCAGGGCGCGGTGGTCGGCAAGGGCTTCAATCGCGTACTGGGAACCTTGGTGGGGTTGCTCGCCGCCCTGGCCCTGACCGGCCTGTTCGCGCAAAAAATGCTGCTGTTCATCCTCGGGGTCGGGGTGTGGCTCGGCCTTTGTGTCGGAGCCATGACCGTGCTTCGGCACTACCAGGCCACGGCGGCAGTGGTCGCAGGCTATACGGTTTGCCTTGCCCTGGGCCCGGCCATTGTCGCCCCGCAGCAAGGTTTCGAGCATATCGTGGCGCGGGGCACAGCCGTGGTTCTCGGGGTGTTGAGCCTGAGTCTGGTAGCGACGTTGTTCAGCCGCAAGACCGTCGAGTCCAAACTGAACAAGGCACTTGAGGACATCGCCGCCCGTACCTTGGGATTGCTGGCCTTGCGAATTGAGGGCGAGCAGGGCGCGCAACTGGCTAGTGTGCAGGGCCAGCTCGCCATCGATGTGGGTAAGGTGGACGAGCTTCTCGGGATCGGCCGAGGCGAGTCGCGCCTGATCCGTTCCAGGCTCGCGACCCTGCAGGCAGGGCTTGCGTATGTGCACGGGGTGATCCTGGACGAGTCACCGCTCAACCACGGTGGCTTGCCTTCCCTCGTTCGAATGGGCGCGCAACTGCAACAGCTGGCCGACGCAAAGCCGGGTTTTTCCGTGGCAGCCGAGCATGTCCGGGAGATGCAGCACCGCCTCGCCCAGGCCCATGAAAACCGTCAAAGCCAGCAGTGCTTGAGTGAACAATTGGCAGACCTGTCCAGCGCCTTGCTGAGCTTTGCCTGCCTTGAGCGCGCGCCCCGGACGCCGGCCCGCGCCGTGGGTTTCCACCGCCATTACGGCGCCGCGCTGCGTAACGGTCTACGCGCCCTGGTGGCCACGCTTGCAACCGCTGCGGTCTGGTACCTGAGCGCCTGGGACCAGGGGCCAACCTTGCTGGCAGTGTTGGGCCCGTGCTGCACCTTGCTGGCCACCAGCCCGGCGCCCGCTCAAGGCATCGGCCGCTTCTTCGAGGGGACGCTCTACGGCATCGTAACGGCAGCGGCGTGCAAGTTCCTGGTGTTGCCGCACATCAGCGGGTTCGCGTTGCTCAGCATCGTGCTGATTGCCTTCTGGACCGTCGGCATTCATGCCACCACCCGGCCGCGCCACGCCTTGCAGGGCATTGCCTACCTGATCGCGTTCAACACCCTCGTCGGCACCGGCGGCACGGCCCAGTACGACTTAACGGACTTCGCCAATCAAGCGCTCGCCTGGCTGGTAGCGCTTGCCATCTGCCTGCTGGCCTTCCAGCTACTGCCGGGGCAATCCGCCCGCCATGTACACGTCCTGACCCAGGCGCTGCACAGGGACACCCGGCGCTTACTCCGGCACGGACGCCGCATGGACCTGCTCAAGTGGCAGGCCCGGCAACAGCACCGCTTGGTCGCCTTGCAGACCCTCTTGGGCGCAGGTCACCAACCGGCGGCCCGGGCCGGCTCTGTGTCCCTTCAATTGAGTCGCCGGCTGCTGACTTTGCAACGCCAGACACGGGAGCTGGAACCTGACTCGGCAATCGCCACGTGTGCGCAAAGGGGCGAGCGGCGTATTTCACGGTATGCCTCCACTCCCGCGATCAGCGCGGCTCAGGCACGTCGGACGTCGAGATCATTGACCCGGCTGGGGGCTCACGCTCTGGCGGCGGGCTACCAGGAGTTAGCCGGGCTGCTCGACACCTATTCAAGCATTACCAACGCGGATATCCGCATCCATTCCAGTTCAAACAACCAAGGTGAGATGAAATGAAGCAACTCCTTATCTGGACGCTTTTCGGCATGATCGCGTCGACGCCATGGGCCGTGCAGGCATCGGACGGGGCTGAGGCGCTGGCGCGCTGGCAGCAGCAATTCAAGCAGGAGCAAAAACAGCAGGCTGAACGTACGCGGGGGGATCAGGGCTCGAGGTCCAAGGCCGCAATGATCGGGAAAGGGAAAGCCTGATCGAGTAAGAGCGCTCCCAGGCTGGTCGTTATCGTGAATTCACTCAACCGGGATTCGAAATCGGTGTCGAGGTGAGCCTTCCTGTATCGGCCGGGTTGACCCACACAATGCTGACAGAATCTGTCACTACGGCGGGATACATTGGCGTCCCACTCAACAGGAAGCCAATCATGAACACCACCAACGGTAACGCCCTTGATATCGCGCGTGTTTACGTTGATGCAATCGCCAGGAAAGATGTCGAGACCATTCTTTCGATCTCGGCCGAAGAGGTTGTCTGTACCTCACCGATCGGCCAGACGAAAGGGCTTGAGCGGTTTCGCGCATTCCACGACGGCTTTGCCCGCATGATCACCGGTTTTACGCTGCTCGCCGTCTATGGTGATGACGACCAGGCCGTCGTGGTCTATGACGCGCAAACTCATCCGGTGCCGCACTCGGTGATTGCCGAGCTGATCAAGGTCAAGGACGGCAAGCTTGCAGGCACCCATGTGATTTACGACGCCACGCCGTTTGCCAGCTATATGTCCACGGTGCGGCCTCACTGATACTTCCTGGCTATTGCTGCCGTGCCTCCAGCGCGGCGGCGCCAACGCTGACAGGAAACAGGTGGGCCACATTCAAGCGAGTGTTTTATGAAACGTATTCAGTATCACGCGTATGGCGGCCCGGAAACGATGCAACTCGAACACTTCGAGTTGCTGGCGCCCGGAAAAGGACAGGTCGCGGTCAAGGTCAAGTGTGCGTCCATCAACCCCATTGATTGGAAGGTACGTAACGGCCACCTGAAGTGGGTGACGGGGAAGTCTTTCCCCCGCGCAATGGGAAGCGATTTCTCCGGCACCGTAATCGGTGTCGGCCCAGGTGTAACGCGTTTCAAGGCCGGTGATGCGGTGTTCGGGCTTGCAAGGCTCAAGGAAAGTGGCGCATTTGGCAGTGCCGTGGTGACCAACGAAACCTTCCTTGCCAAAAAGCCGGACGCCATTCCCTTCGAGGACGCCGCATGCCTCGGAACGCCAGGTGTCACCGCCTGGAATGGTCTCGTAGACAAAGCGCGGGTAGGGCCCGGCGCGCATGTATTCATCAATGGCTGCACAGGGGCCGTGGGGGCGCTGAGCGTGCAGCTCGCACATATGCTGGGTGCTGTGGTGTCGGGTAGTTGCAGCTCAATGGCAATGGCGAGGGCGCGAGCGACAGGCATGCAGTCCTTATTCGACTATCGTGCAACCGACCTGTCCAGGATCGACCAGCGCTTCGACGTTGTCTACGATACCGCCGGAACCATGTCGACCGCAGTCGGGCTTGCACTATTGCGCAAAAACGGCGTTTTTCTGGATATCAACCCGACGCCAGGTCAGTTGATCCGTTCTATCCTCAATCGAAGACTGAAGCCCATTGTGTGCACCCCACGATCCGACATCCTTGAAGGCCTTGCCCAGGCGGCGAAAGAGGGGAAAGTTGGACTGCCGGTTGCACGGGTGGTTTCACTGTCTGACGCAGCCGGCTTGATCGCTGAGCTTGAAGCCGGCCTCAAGCTCAACGGCAAAGGCCTCGTTGTTATGGATTGAACATGTCACGCAGCCATCGATTGATTGAGCTTATGCAGGTACTTCGTCGCCACCGTGGGGTGGTGTCTGGTTCAGAACTTGCGCGTGAAGCGGGTGTTTCTCTACGCACTATCTACCGTGACATAGCGACACTCCAGGAGATGGGGGCTGACATTGAGGGCGAAGCCGGAGTGGGTTATGTCCTGCGTCCCGGTTTTCTCTTGCCGCCCATGTCCTTCACCGAGGAGGAAATTCATGCGCTCGCGGCAGGCGCCCAGTGGGTCAGCCGCCAGACGGACGAGGCCCTTGCGCGTGCCGCCCAGAACGCATTAGCCAAGATTGGCGCCGTGCTGCCGCCCTCCATGCAAAACGCACTGGACGATGATGCGTTTTATATCGGGCACCAAAACAAGGATGCAGTTGAACTGGACCTGCACATTGTTCGCCAAGCCATGGGTGAACAACGCAAGATGCGCATCCTGTACGCAGCCGAGGCCGGTGCGCCATCAGAACGAACGATTTGGCCAATCATGTTGGGCTTCGTGGAGTCACGACGCTTTATCGCCGCCTGGTGTGAGCTGCGCGAAGATTTTCGTTTATTCCGCATAGACCGCATCGTCAAGGTAGAGGTCTTGCGCGATTGCTACTCGCGCAACCGTCGCGGGCTCGTCAAGCAGTGGCGAAGCCAGAGGGCATCAGCCCGTTCTGCATCGGAGAAAAACAACCCTTGACTGGGTATCCGGTACTGACTCGAACCGTCACGCTGAATGCCTCTTGGGCCGGTGGTGCCGAGGCAGAGGTGCGGGAGGCTGGACGATGCACGGGCTGTTTTCTCCAGGCCTTTGAGCAACACCATGAGTCAAGTGAAACTGCCGTTCAACAACTGTCCCGGGACGATCAAGGCAAGGACGCTGGAGTCACGGTGTACCAGCCCGACGGCGTTTTGGCACACACCTGCGGTCTCAGCGGTGTTTCAACGGTGGTGTCGGCCTGGGTGGAGAGCTGGCGGACGGTAATCACGCAGCCGGCCTTGAACGTGCTGAGCGAACGTCGGTCTTGGTGGTGGCGCAGCCGATCAGCGTCAAGCTGACGGTCAGGGGAAACAGTAAACGCATGGGTAACCTTCAGATCCTGTGAGGGTTGGAGGCAGCAACCATACTATGGCGGGGATATGTTCGCCCACTTGCGATACACGGGGAAGGGACAGGGAGGGGACGTTCATGGCGGCTGTACATTGACGTAACATAGCCGCATAGCACTCAGCCTCGGATGTTATCGGGAATGAAAATTGGCCCACTGGACGGGATGAAAATTGCCTATCACATCACCAGCTCACACGTTGCGTGCACTGTCGGAGCTCGATTACTACCACATTAGGTCGGTTCAGCTCCCCGTTGGAATCACCATGCTTGACGCGTGGAACATCACAACGGCTGAGCCGGGGCTGGCCATGCGGCTGGCTTTCCGAATAAGGGACGCAATTTCTTCGTTATTCGGTGTGAAGCGAATCGGCGGGTTCTCCGGCGTTGCGCGAAAAACGGTACACGCAGGCGAACACCTGGATTTCTTTCTAGTGGAGCATAGCGCCTCCGATATCCTGGTTCTTACCGAGCGTGACAGGCATCTGGATGTCATGATCTGCCTTTCGATAACAGATCGTGTGCTCACCATCACATCATCGGTCGTCACGCATAACCTCTATGGACGCATCTACATGTTACCGGTAGGGCTCGCCCATAAAGTGATCGTCAGTAGTCATCTGCGCCGATTGAAGAGAAGCCTTGAAAGGCAGTAGAGGTTGCTTGTTCCGGTCGATCAGCGAACCCATACACGCGTCCATCAGCACCCATCCTGTCGCCCACTGACAGGCGCATGCACGGCCAGCAACTCAGCCACCCATTCGATAAACACGCGCAGCTTCAGGCTGATATGCCGGTTTGGCGGAAAGGCCACGTAAAGCGGCATCGGATCAAGGTGCCAGTCCTTGAACAAGGGTACTAATTCGCCCCGGTCCTCGAAGGCTTTTGACATGTAGCTGGGCAACCACAGCACGCCAAGGCCCGCCAGGCCGGCGGCGAGGTAGGCATTGCCATCATCGACCGCCAGGGCGTAGCGGCCCTTGATCTGGAGACTTTCCTGGTGCTTGCGCATGGCATAGGGCAAGGGTTTGCCGGTGCGTGCCCACAGGAAACCGACGATACGATGGTTGGCGTCTTCCAGTTCCCGTGGGTGGGCGGGCGTACCTACGCGTGCCAGGTAGCTCGGCGCGGCAAACACGCCGAGCGCCAGGTCGCCTACCCGCCGGGCCATCAGGGATTGGTCGGTGAGTTCACCGCCGCGCACGACGCAATCGACGTTCTCATCGATCATGTCGACGATACGGTCGCTGACGCCCATGTCGATCTGGATGTCCGGGTAGCGCGCGTAAAACCCAGGCAACGCGGGGACGAGGATCATGCTGGCCAGCGGGCTCGGCACATCCACGCGCAGGCGGCCCCTGGGCAGGGTTGCCGCACTGGACAGGCTGGTCTCGGCGTCGTCCATGTCGGCCAGCAGTTGCAGCACGCGTTCGTAGTACACGGCGCCGTCGGCCGTGACGTTGACTTTGCGCGTGGTGCGGTTAAGCAATTTGACCCGCAGGCGTGCCTCCAACTGCTGCACCAGTTGCGTCACGGTGGTCTTGCTCATGTGCAGGGTCTCCGCGGCCTTGGTGAAGCTGCCGGCTTCCACCACGCGAGCAAATGCCTGCATTGCATCAAAACGGTCCATGACGGCCTCGGCGATCGATTGTTTGGGTTTCACAAACAGTGCTGGCCAATGTTGCTGGTTTATCGTCCTGGCACAAGCCCCTAGAGTCTGCCCATCGTTAATTGCGGGTCAATCTCGACCCTTTGATGGAGGTTTCCATGACGCAGCGTAATGTGGTTTTTCCGCCTGGACGCCAGGCGCTGTATGAGCGCAATCGCTATTCACCGGCCATCAAGTCCAATGGCTTTTTATTCGTGTCGGGGCAGGTCGGCAGCCATGCAGACGGCTCGCCCGAGCCCGATCTGGAGGATCAGGTCCGCCTGGCGTTCAACAACCTGAATGCGATCCTGGGGTCTGCCGGCTGCACCTTTGACGATGTGATCGACGTGACGGTGTTTATCGTCGATCCCGAATCCAGGTTCGAGACGATCTGGAAGGTGGTGCCGGAGTTCTGGGGCGAGGCGCCGCACCCGACGCTGACTGGCGTGGGGGTTACGTGGCTGTATGGGTACCAGTTCGAGATCAAGGTGATTGCCAGGCTTCCTTTGTGAATCCGTGCTGGCACATCCACCTCAGCAAGCACGGCTAGGCGCAGGCTGTCGGTATAGTTGATCCTATCGTCCAACGCCTATCCCGGAGCTTGCAACCCGTGTCTGACTTGCCAGGAAACGCCGCCTACACACAGCGCTTCGACGCCGTACTCGCTTATATCGACGCGAATCTTGAAGGTGACTTGTCGGTGAAGACGCTGAGCGAGGTGGCGCATTTTTCGGTGTTTCACTTCCATCGGCAATTCACCGCGTTCGTGGGCATGCCGGTTGCGCGCTATGTGCAACTGATGCGCCTGCGCCGCGCGGCACATGACTTGTCTTCCCGCGCTGATTATTCGGTGCTGGAGGCGGCGCTGGGGGCCGGCTTCGAAAGTCCTGAAGCCTTTGCCAGGGCGTTCAGGCGAGCGTTCGGCATGGCGCCGAGCACATTCCGGAAACGACCGGATTGGCAGCTCTGGCGCGGGGTATTCAGCGTCCCTTACTTTTCCAGGAGCATCATTATGCAGGTACGAATTGTGGAGTTTCCTGCGGTCAAGGTGGCCGCATTCGAGCACCGCGGGGCCCCAGGGCGCGTGAATGAAAGCGTGCAGACATTCATTGCGTGGCGCATGCACAGCGGGCAGTCGCCGGTGGCTTCAAGTCGCAGCTTCGGTATTCCTTTCGACAACCCTGATACGACCCCGGCCGACGAGTTCCGGTTTGCCATTTGCGGCGAGATTCACCAGGCGCTGGCCGCGAATGAGTTCGGCGTCACTGAACGCGTCATCCCCGGCGGGCGCTGTGTGGTGGTGCGTCACGTGGGTTCGCCGGATCACATCGCAGAGTCGATCTATCCGATCTACCGCGACTGGCTGCCTGGCAGCGGCGAGGAGCTTCGGGACCAGCCGTTGTTTTTCGAATACCTGAGCATTTTCCCCGAGACACCGCAGGATCAATGGCAGACCGATATTTATGTGCCGTTGCAGTAGCGGCGCTTTACCGCCGCCAAGCATCGCGGCGGATGCCATGGGGCTCAAGCCGTATAGCGCAGCGCATCGATCACCACCCCCAACGCCGACGATTGCTCACGGCGGTTAGGATAGTAAAGGTGGTAACCCGCAAAGGGTTGGCACCAGTCCTCCAGCACCCGCACCAGGCTGCCGTCGGCCACCTCGTTCAACACCATGTCTTCCGGCAGGAACGCCAACCCGCAGCCTGCAATTGCGGCACGCAGGATGGGCAAACTGCTGTTGAAGGTCCATTGGCCTTCGACCCGGGCCTTGAGTTCATGACCGTCTTTTTCAAAGTCCCATTGCAGCAGGTTGCCGTGGGTGGGCAGGCGCAGGTTGATGCAGTTGTGCTCGGCCAGGTCGCGGGGCACTGTCGGCGTGGGCCGTTGCCTGAAATACGTCGCGGCGCCCACGACCGCCATGCGTAACGCGGGCCCGATCGGTACGGCAATCATGTCCTTGGCCACTTGATCGCCCAGGCGCACGCCGGCGTCGTAGCGCTGCGCGACGATGTCGGAAAGCGCGTAGTCAACGGTGATTTCGACGTTGACATCCGGATAGTCGGGCAGCACCTTCAGCAACTTCGGCCACAGGATATTGTTCGCCGCATGTTCGGAGGCGGAGATCCGCACGGTGCCCGCCGGGGTGTCGCGAAACGCGCTGACCGCCGTCAATTCCAGCTCGATTTCCTCGAAGCGCGGTGCCATGGTCAGGTACAACCGCTGGCCCGCCGCGGTGGGCGATACGCTGCGGGTGGTGCGGGTCAGCAGGCGCACGCCTAGGCGTGCTTCCAGCGCGCGCATGGTGTGGCTGAGGGCCGACTGTGAAACACCCAACTGTGCGGCGGCGCGGGTGAAACTGCCTTCGCGGGCGATGACCACGAAGGCTTGCAGGTCGTTGAGATTGGCGCGGGACATTAATGAGTGCCTCTCATGCGGAGGGCATGATTATGCGCGCGATCACAGGGTTCTCCCATAGAACGAGGTTAACTTGCCAAGTGCTGCGTCGACGTACGTGGGCACCCAGTAGGTCTCGATGTGGGTGGCGCCGTCGATGATGAACATCTCCTTGTCCGTGGTGCCGGTAGCCTTGGGGAACGCATCCTGGGTCATATAAAGGCTGTCGGCCTGGCTGCCGGCGATCATCAGCAACGGTTGATGGATCAGCTCGATCCGGTCGGTCGCGTCAAAGCGCATCAGGTCCAGCAGGCTGCTGGTGGTGTATCTGAAGGTCGAGTTCGGATGCGCGTGGGTCTTCCAATAGTACGCATAGCCCTGGCGATACAAGGCGAAGGGCAGCTTGGCGATCTGCTCGTCGGTAAGGTTGGCATCACCGGAATAGAGCACTGCGCCACCGGCCGCTTCCTGGGCGCGCGCGGCAGAAGCTTGTTGCAGGCGTTGCTCGACGCTGTCCAGTTGCGAGTCGTTGTAGCCATTGCGACGGACCCGGCCGGAGTTGAACAGGCTCACGGTCGCTACCGATTTGAAGCGTCTGTCGGTTGCAGCGGCCGCCAACGAATAGCCACCGCCGCCACAGATACCGAGCAGGCCCAGGCGCGTGCTATCGACGCCGGCGAACTGAGCGATGAAATCCGCCATGCCGTGGATGTCCTCGATGCGGTTCGCCGGCTTGTCCACACTGCGCGGCTGCCCGCCACTGGCGCCCTGGTAGGCCGCATCGGCGGCGATGGTGATGTAGCCCTGTGCCGCCAGGCGCTGGGCATACAAACCGGCGACTTGTTCTTTTACCCCGCCGTTGGGGTGCGCGACCACCACCGTCGGATAGGCCTTCCCGGCATCGTAGTGGGCCGGTGTGTAAACGTTGGCCGCGATGTCCAGCCCGTTGAGCTTGTAGGTGACCGGATGAATGTTGACCTGGCCGGGCTGGTTTTGGCTGATGGCCCCGTCGTAAGCCAGGGTGAACGGGTTTTTTTTGTAGTCTGCGGCCGGGGCTTCACCGGCTGAAAGCCCGACCAGTGCGGCCATGAAGGTGTTTTTCAGTATGTTCACATGATGCTCCTGAGTCATTAAAAGCGGCTGCTCGCAAGGGCTGAGCGCGTGGGTCAATCCAGGTGCCTGGTCTTGAGGAACTGCGACACCAGGTCGGCGATCTGCACGTTGTTCAAGTCCGACATGGGGAAGTGGGTATTGCCCTTGATGCCGATTTCCGGCAAGTGGATCAGCGTTACGTCGCCGCCGTGTCGGTTGACGGCATCGCGCCACAGCCGTGCCATTTTCAGGCGCGCGCGCCAGCTGTCCTGGGCCGGCAGGTCAACCGGCTGTTCCGGGATGTTGTCGCCGTAGACGATCAGGATCGGGATCCGCGTGAGCGCTACGAATTGGTCCAGCGGCATCGCTGTGCCTTGCACCGTGTCGAAGGCGCTGGGAATCGGCGCGGGCACTTCACCTTGAGGAAAGATGAAGCTGCTGCCCGGCTCGAACGCAACGATGGCCTTGACCTTGTCGTTCTTGATCGCCGTCAACCAGCCAGGCCCGCCACCTTGCGAGTGGGTGAACAGGAGGCCGGGGCCGATTTTGTCAAACACCGCCGACACACCGTCAGACACCACCTCCATGTCGAACGGCCCGGTATTGGGCGTCATCGCGCGGAAGAACTGTTCACGGGTCTGCGCATCTCGGGCAACCTGCACACCCTCGAAATAGTTGGGCCACAGGCCGATGCGGAATTGGTTGAACCAGAGCTGTTCGTCCGGCGTCGGTTTGAGTGTGCTCTCGACCATGCTGCGACCGGCATTGCCACGGCGCGGCTGGTCGATCAGGTACACACCGAACTGGCGGCGCAGGAAGAGGTTCTGGAAGCCTTCGCGACCGTCGGCGGTAGTTTCCCAGGTCTTGGAAAATTGGCCGGCGCCGTGCCACATGACGATAGGCAGTGGCCGCGCATTCACCGGGATTTGGTAGAAGGTGTAGGCGTGGTCGCCATGGTAGGTCTGGCCGTCAGGGCTCATGGGCGAACGTGGGTTGAAGGTGCCGGGGGCGCTGGCCATCGTGCCGCCGGCGGCGAAGCTGCCTTGTTCCTGGATCATCAAGGCGGCGTTGCCTGCCGGTTGGGTACTACAACCGGCCAGCACACTCAGCAGGGTGAGGCTGAGCAAGTGTTTTCCAGGTGCCATGTCAGCCTTCCTTAGCCGCAAGTGCTTGCGTAAGTGCAGTATTTGCACGTTGCGCCGCGTGGGTATCGTCATACGGTTCCAGCCCCTCGATGACCTGGCGCAGTTGTGCCGCACTCAGCCCCACCCGCAGGCTTGCCAGCATGTGCGAACGCAACTGCGCTTCCACGCCTGGCGTTGCGGCCAGTGCCGCTACGGTGGCCAGCTCACGGCTTTGCCAGTCGAGGTTGTCACGCTCGAAAATGTCGCCGAACAGGTGGGTTTGCAGGAACTGGTTGATGACCGGGGCAAACTCGAACACCGGGCCTTTGACCGGGCCACCGGAGAGGCGGGTTTGATTGGCCGTCCCCACCTTGAGCAGTGCTTCACCGCTTGGAATGGCCCGGCTCGGTGCGCGCCCTGGCGCATCGTGGATGCCACGCTGTCTGCGCGCTTGCAACACCCCCATCAACTCATTCAATGCATTGAGGCTGCGCGGGAAACCGACGTAGGCGTAGAGCTGCACCAGGATTTCCTGGGTCTCGCTGATGGTCAGTCCCGCGTCCAAACCTTGGCTCAGGGCGTTGTTGAGCCTGGGCATGTCGCTGGTTGCCATGGCGGCGGCGATCGGTGGAATCGCCTGTTGCCTGGCCGACAGGGTGTCTGAGGCGGGAAGGGCGCTGGTCACCGCAGGCAATTGCCCTTGGTATTGCGCGTCCGAGACTTGTTCCGCCCAGGTGACCGCCTTGCCGTCCTCGGCTTCGGCGATGGCGATATGGGTCATCGTCGTGGTGGCCGTCGCCCCATGCCAGTGTCGGGTGTGCGGCGGGATCCAGACACTGTCACCGGCACGGATTTCTTCGCGTACGCCGCCGTCTTGCTGCACATAGCCGACGCCTTGGGTGACGATCAGTGTCTGCCCCAGCGGATGGGTATGCCAGGCCGTGCGTGCACCGGGTTCGAAGGTGACGGTACCGCCGCCGGCACGGGCGGGAAGCTCGCCCTTGAACAGGCCGTCGACCCATACCGTGCCGGTGAAGTTTTCTTCAGCTCCCTGGATTGAAGGTTGGGAGCCGGCTGGGGTAGTGCGGATTTCGCGGGCGCAGGTTTCGCCGGCCATAAGGGAAAAGGCAACCAGTGGGGCGATCAGTCGATTCATTGAAAGTGCTCCTCCGTAAGACGCAGTGAGGGGTGAGCGTTGCTCATTCCCTATCGGCCCACGCGGGCCTGGAGGGCCTCGGGGTAGCGGTCACCTTCTATGGGGATTTGCACAAGTGCCGCATCAATCGCCGTGAGTTCGGCGGGTGTAAGCGTGATGCTGGCGCCACCGAGGTTCTCTTCCAGGCGATGCAGTTTGGTGGTACCGGGAATCGGCACGATCCACGGTGCCTGCGCGAGCAGCCAGGCGAGGGCGACCTGCGCCGGTGTGGCCTCTTTACCCTGTGCAATCTCGCGGATCAGCACCACCAGCCCTTGGTTGGCGTGCAGGGCTTGCTGGCTGAAGCGCGGCACGATGCTGCGGAAGTCGTCGCTGCCGAACGTGGTGTCTGCCGCCATCGCACCGGTCAGGAACCCCTTGCCCAAGGGACTGAAGGGCACGAAGCCGATGCCCAGCTCTTTGAGCGTCGGCAGAATCTCGTGCTCAGGCTCGCGCCACCACAGCGAATATTCACTTTGCAGCGCCGTTACCGGCTGCACTGCATGGGCCCGCCGAATGGTTTGTGCGCCGGCTTCCGAGAGGCCGAAGTGCTTGACCTTGCCTTCCCAAATCAACTCCTTGACCACGCCGGCAACCTCTTCGATGGGTACGTCGGGATCAACCCGGTGCTGGTAAAGCAAGTCGATGTAGTCGGTCTTCAACCGGCGCAACGAACCTTCGACGGCGATACGGATGTGCTCCGGACGGCTGTTGAGAATCTGTTGTTTGTTGTCCGATCCGAAGGTGAAGCCGAACTTGGTGGCGATCACCACTTTATGGCGCACCGGTGCCAGTGCTTCGCCGACCACCTGCTCATTAAGGTAAGGGCCGTAGACCTCGGCGGTGTCGAAAAAAGTCACGCCACGGTCAACCGCCGCACGGATCAGCGAAATGGCCTGACGGGTGTCTGTTGCCGGGCCGTAGCCGTGGCTCAGGCCCATGCAGCCCAGGCCCAGGGCGGATACTTCAAGTGAGCTGTTTCCGAGTGTGCGCTTATGCATGTCGATCTCCCCGTGTGATGGTCAGGCCGCACCCAGCAAGGTGGACCGGGTGCGAAACCGCTGGGGAAACAGTAGGCGTGCGCTGGCATGAGCACTAGACGGGTAAATCGGCAAGGGTTTATGAGTGCTGCTCATCAATCCATGGCGGCAGAGGGTAACCTACGGTTGAGCGGTCCACACCGCCAGTTCATAACCATCCGGGTCAATGAAGTGAAACCTGCTGCCACCGGGGAACGAAAAGGTCTCGCGGCTGATCACGGCGCCTGCGGATTTGAGCCGCTGCTGCGTGCCTTCAAGATCATCCGCGTACAGGATCACCAGCGGGCCACCCGGTCGAACGGGCTCTGCGGTAGTGAACCCGCCGGTCAGCCTGCCATCGCTGAACTCGGTGTAGGTGGGGCCGTAGTCGACGAATGTCCAGCCGAACACTGCGCCGTAGAAGGCTTTGCTGCGGGCGATATCGCCCACGTTGAACTCGATATTGTCGATCTGTCGGTCTTGACCGCGAACGCTCATGGTTGCCTCCTTGGCGGATGGTTGAGGGGCGAGTGTAGCGGTTTACACCCGGGACTGGGTTACCATGCCGACGCGAAATTCCCGCCGAACCCTCTGGCCACTTATGTCCTCCAACGCGCTGTACACCGACCTGTCCATCTACTACGACCTGATGTGCGCCGACATCGACTACCGCGCGCAGAGCCACAGCGTGCGTCGCCTGCACCAGTTGTTCGGCAATGACGGGCGCCGCCATCTGGACCTTGCCTGCGGCACCGGGCCCCATGTGCGCCACTTCCTCGACTTCGGCTACCGCAGCACCGGCCTGGACATCAGCCAACCGATGCTGGACCTCGCCCAACTGCGCTGCCCCGAGGCACAGTTCAGCCGCCAGGACATGGCCGGTTTCCAGGTGGACGAACCGCAAGACCTGATCACCTGCTTCCTGTACTCGACCCACTACAACCCCGGGCTCGCCCAACTGCGCGCCTGCCTCGCCAGCGTGCACGACGCACTCGCCGACAACGGCGTGTTCTGCTTCAACGCGGTGGACAAACTGCATATCGACAACCGCTTGCTGGTACGCCATAGCGTGGAGTTTGAAGGCAGTCATTTCACCTTCGGCTCCGGCTGGCATTACCGCGGAGAAGGGGAGCAGCAGGCACTGCGCCTGAGTATCGAGAAGACCACGGCGGGGGTGACCCAGGCCTGGCAGGATGAGCACACCATGGTGGCGCTGAGTTTCACGGAGTTGCAGAGGCTGTTACAGCCGTATTTTGAGGTGCAGGTGTTCGAGCATGACTATGAGCGGATCACGCCCTGGGCGGGCGTGACCGGCAATGCGTTGTTTGTGTGTGTGAAGCGTTAAAAGCCTAGCTACGGCGATGAAACCATCTGAATGAGGTGTTCAGATTGAAAACCACCACACTACAAATTTGTTGGGTCTGTCCACCGTAAGCGCTTTTACTTTTAGATCTTTGGCCGCCTCATCCCAGTAAATGACTGAGTATTCGTATGCAAATACAGTTCCGTCCGAAAGGGTTGTATGTAAAGTTTTGTCCAAGGAAACACTCGCTTTAACTTCTGCTTGCTCCTCGGCTGGCACTTTAGGGATGGTTATGGTACCGGCTATGTCTGCGTCGACCTTGATTTTAGCTGTTCTATCGTTGTTATAAACAATTGCCACGCCCGTGATGATTACTTGTGTTTCGTGCTCGTTTTTTAAAGAGGCCAGTGTTTCAGCATTCTCAGGGCTATTTATTTTTTTTATAAGTCCGTAAGTGTCAATATTTCTGTAAATTAAATAAGTGCCGGTCAAGTAGTTGTCAGTTTCAATTTTTATTTCGGTTTTTCCCGCTTTTTTTGCTGAGGCCTTAGCGTTAAGCGCCGCTTTTCTTGCTTCTTCGGAGTACAGAGACGTTGATAAAACCAAGGGGAAATCCGTAATGACTAAACGAGATTTTGGGTCGAATTTATTCTTGCTTTGAGTGTTTATTACCCCAACAGAGTAAATGGGAGCAGAAAATGCCTCAGTTGTACGCCAGTAAGCACCATTGACGTTCAAATAGGGGTTTTGTGTCGAACATCCTGCCAGCAAAGCAAACCACATCAAGGTTATGATTTTTATGTTCATCGCTGCTCCCTGTTTTTTATTTTTTGCTGCGGATTCGAAGAGTTTGATTGCAGCCAGAGTGTAGAGTGAGCAGGGCATTCAGCAAGTAATGCGTGTAAAAAATCTGAGGGCCGGATTTGCCCTCTACGAGCTGAGCGGTCTGCTTAGCCTGCTACCGGATTTTCTAAAAAACACCTGAGGTTGGTTGCCGCGTTCAAGTGAACGAACGCGGCAATGTGGACATATAAAACGCTTGGGTAATTTGCTGCGACCCTATTGATGAAACCGCCTCCCCAACGCATCCAACCGCACCGCAATCGGCGGCAGCTGCTCGCTGCTCCTGGCCAGCATCTCCACGTCGTCAGCGGTGTTTTGCGCAATGCTCTGCACCGATTGCAAGCGCCCGACAATCGCCTGATTCGCCGAGGTCTGTTCGCGTGTGGTGGAGACAATCCGCCCATTCAGCGCATCGATCTGGGTAATGTCATTGCCCACCGCTCGCAGCATTTCCACTGCCAGCTGACTGTCCTCCACACACCGTTCCACGCCCTGGCGGCTGTCGTGCATGGCTTCCACGGCCTGGCGGCTGCCTTGCTGCAGGCCTTCGATGATGGTTTTGATTTCCTGGGTGGAGACGGCGGTGCGTTGCGCCAGGCTGCGCACTTCGTCGGCGACGACGGCGAAGCCGCGGCCTTGTTCGCCGGCGCGGGCGGCTTCGATGGCGGCGTTGAGGGCGAGGAGGTTGGTCTGGTTGGCGATGCTGCTGATGACTTCGAGTACCGAGCCGATTTGTTCGGCCTGGACCGCCAGGCCTTGGACCGTGTGGTGGGTGCCTTCCAGGCGTGTGGCCAGTTGGGTGATTTCGTGTTGGGCGCGGCCGACGCTTTCCTGGCCACGCAGGATTTGTTGGCTGGCGACGCCCGCGTGTTCAACCGCTTCTTCGACGTGCACCGTAATGTGGCCCATGGCGTCTTCCATGCGCTGCATGGAGTCGGTCATTTGCGCGATTTCGGCCAGTTGGTGGCGAGCGCCTTTTTCCAGGGTACCGCTGGCGTGGGCCAGTTCCTGGCCGAGTTGGCCGAGTCCGTGGGAGTCGCGGGCGACGCCGTCGATGAGGTGGGTGATTTGTTGCAGGAAATGGTCAAAGCGCTTGGCAAGGGAGACGTGCACCTTGCCTTCACCTTTGGCGCTTTCCACGGTGAATTGGGTGGTGACGGCGAGCATTTTTTCCAGCATTTCCCCGCTTTCCACCGCCTCGGCCTGGCTGTTCACCGCGAGGTAGAGTAGGGCGATGGTTTCCATCACGACGTAGAAGGCGTGGACAAACACCATGGTCCAACCGCCGTGATGCGCCATCACGAACACCGGGAAGCCTTGATGCTGCAACGCATGGAACACCACGTGGTGCACGGCAATCGTCAGGGCGGCCACCAGGATCGGCAGCCAGTCTCGATAGAACGTCAGCACCGCCAGCAGCGCGAAAATCCCGAAGTGTGCTTCGATCACACCCTGGGCCTGGTTGATGTGCAGCGCCGCCATGACCATCAAGCCCGCGCCCAGTGCGCAACGCATCACCCGTGTGCCGCCGATGGCGCGGTAGAGCGCGGTGAGCACCGTGCTGGTGCCTCCTCCCACGACAATCGCCTGGGTCAGGGTGTCGTGCCAGAACGCAAGCCCGACGGAGAACAGCGTCATCAGCCAGATCAATGCCAGCATGATGCGGTCGGCCTTGCGGTAGTGCTCCAGGAAACGTGCGCGTGCGGGCATTCACTCTTACTCCATGTGGTCTGGCAAGGATCAAAGCATGCGGCGTGCCACTACGGCCCGCGGGTACAGAGCAAAGCCGGTATCAGGCACTTTGCAGGTGCAGGGAAGCAAAAAGCTTATCGGCATTGGGGGAGGGGACTTTAAGCGCGAACGCGTTCGGAGGGGGCAGAACACATTCCTGGTGGCAAGCGGGTCAATGTGGGAGGGGGCAAGCCTTCTCCCACATTAGGATCCCCTTTTGCCAGGTGGATCAGAAGCTGTACTTGGCCGTCAGCATCATGTTGCGTGGGGTGCCGTAGGCGTCGCCGCCATAGCTCACGGAGTTGGCGATGCTGGAGTAATAGCGGCGGTCGAAGATGTTGTTGGCGTTGAGCTGCAGGTCGAGGTGGTCGTTGACCTTGTAGCCGGCCATCAGGTCGGTGACGGCGTAGGCCCCCTGTTGGAGGCGGTAGGTGCTGCCGTCAGCCAGCTTGACGTCGTTGTACAGGCGGCTTTGCCAGGAGATGTTGCCGCCCACGCGCAGTTTCTCCAGGGGGCCCTGGAAGTTGTAGCGAGTGGTCAGCTTGAACAGGTGCTCCGGAACGTCCGTGTCGTACTGCTTGTTGACCTTCTGCGGGTTGGCTTCATCCTTGATGGTGTGGGTACGCGCGTAGGTGTAGCCACCGCCGACCTGCCAGTTCTCGGTCAGCGCGCCTTGCAGTTCGAAGTCGATCCCCTGGCTGCGAATCTCGCCCGAGGCCTCATAGCACTCCGTCTGTGGGCAGTTTTGCACGGTCACCTGGGTGGCGCGGTTTTCCTGGTCGACACGGAACAGCGCCACGCTCGCATTCAGCGCGCCACCCAGGTATTCGCCCTTGATGCCGACCTCGTAGTTCTTGCCGACAATCGGCTTGACCGGAGTGCCGGAGGTGTCCTTGGCGCTCTGCGGCGTAAAGATGTCGCTGTAGCTGACGTACACCGAGTGATGATCGTCCAGCTCATAGATCAGCCCCGCATAGCGGGTGAGGTTGCGGGTGACGTGATAGTCGCCGTCGTTGCTGCCGTGGGCATCGTAGTCATACCAGTCCAGGCGCCCGCCGAGTATCAGCTTCAACGGGTCCGCCAGGCTCAGGCGCGTGGTCACGTAGACACCGTCCTGGGTGGTGACTTCACGGTCGTTGGTGGTGTGGACGAAGTCCGGTTTGCCCGCGGTGAGGGGCCAGTTGGTGTTGTAGGGGCTGTAGTTGTGGGTGGTCATGTCGTAGATGCGTCGGCTGGCGCCCACCACCAGTTCATGGGTGCGCCCGAATGCCTGGAACGGGCCGCTGGCAAAGGCGTCGACACCGGCCTGGTTTTCATCGTAGGCGGCCTGGTAGACCGTGCGCGCCAGGGTGTTGTTGACCCAGCGCGACTGGTAGGAACCGGAAAACAACGCGTTCTGTTCGGCGTAGTTGGCGTTGACCTGAAGCTTCCAGTCATTGGCCAGGCGCTGGCGCAGTTCGGCGAAGACCGTGTTGATTTCCTGGTCCTTGTTCTCCCAGTCGGTACCGGGATTGTAGGAGCGTGGCAGGTCCAGGTGATGGCCGTCCTGGCCGATCATCGACGAGCCCCAGAAGTAGTTAGTCTTGTCCTTCTGGTTCGAGAAGCCGAGGGTCAGTGTGGTGTCTTCGCTCAGGTCGGCCTCGGTGACGGCATAGAACAGGCCGTGATAGGACTCGGCGTTGTCGATGAAGCTGTTGGCGTCGCGGTAGGAGGTGACCACCCGGCCGCGCCAGGTGCCGCTGTCATTGAGCGGGCTGGAGGCGTCGAGCTCGCCACGGTAGTCGTCCCAGCTGCCGGCGGCGCCGGTGAGGGTGACTTTCTGTTCGTCCAGCGGCCGCTTGCGGACCAGGTTGATGGCCGCCGACGGGTTGCCCGCACCTGTCACCAGGCCGGTGGCGCCACGCACGACCTCGACACGGTCGAACATCGCCAGGTTCGGCTGGGCGCCTACGGAAACGCCGTTGTAGCCGCTGGGGATGCCGTCGTACATCAGGTTGTCGATGTCGAAGCCGCGTGAGGTGTAGGACTGCCGGCCCGGGCCGCTGGAATAGTTGAGGAACAACCCAGGCGTGGCATTGACCACGTCGTTGATGCTGGTCATCCCCTGGTCATCCATGCGCTGGCGTGTGATGACGGTGACGGCCTGCGGGGTTTCACGCAGGGTGAGGGGCAGTTTGGTCGCGGTTTTCATCGCGCCGGTGGTGTAGGACTGCGTGCCCTCGGTGGTTTCGCCCAGTTGTTGCTCGCCAGAGATCCGGGTCGCACCCAGTTCCAAGGTGGTTGCCGGCGTTTCTGCGTCGGCGGCGAAGGCCGCGTGCGAGGTGGCGAGGCACACCGCCAAAGCGATCAGACTGGGTGTAAAACCTTTACCGCCGTGTTGTTGCACAGACATGGAACGGACTCTCCCCTAAGTGCCGTCCGTGGCGAATAATAAATCTGTTGATAATTATTCGCATTAGTTTGGCAGATTAAACCTGCCGAAAAAAGCCTTTGGGGAGAATTGGTTAACGAATTTTTCACATCTGCAGGGCAGGCGTTTGGCCATTACCTGCCGTCGGCGAGTGATTTTTTTGCGTGTTCAATCGCGCTTCGGAATCGCCATCCGACTCGTCGCCTTCACCTCGCGCAGCGCCAGGCTCGACTGGATCGACGCAATCCCCAACTGCCGCCGCAGCACGCTTTCCACAAACTCGCTGTAGCTGTCCAGATCCTCCGCCAGCACCTGCAACAGGTAATCCGCATCGCCGGTGATCTTGTGGCACGCCAGGACCTGAGGAAGCTCCTTCATCACCGCCTCGAACGCATCCGGCGCGTGGTCGGTGTGGATCGCAAAACGCACATGCACAAACGCCATGATGTCCAGGCCGAGCAGCTTGCGATCGAGGTTGGCCTGGTAGTCCTTGATCACGCCTTCTTCCTCCAGGCGTTTGCGCCGACGCCAGCAGGGGGTAAGGCTCAGGGCCAGGCGCTCGCTCAGTTGGGCGTTGGAAATACTCGCGTCTTCCTGCAGCAGGGCGAGGATGGCGAGATCGGTGTCGTCCAGAACGACCTGCTTGGTTTTATTTTTCATATTTGGCTGTAACCAGGGTAAAAACACCCGATAAAGCTATCAGTACCAGAAGTAAAAGCAAAGAAAGCCCTACGCAGCCAGAACAAAATAGACCCTGTCTTTTTCTGGCGGATGTATCCAAATGCTGACTGTTTTTAGTGATGACCACCGTTTGCACCACGGCACCGAACTCAAGGACGGCGTGCTCAAGCCCTCGTTCGAACAACCCAGCCGCGCCGACACCGTGCGTGACCGCGTCCGGCACGTCGGGCTGGGCGATATCATCGTGCCGCGCAGCTTCGAGCGCGCCTGCTACGTCAACGCCCACAGCGAGCGCTACGTCAGCTTCCTCGAAACCGCCTGGGCCGAATGGACCGCCATCGGCCGCCGCCATGATGCGCTGCCGCTGGTATGGCCGGTACGCGACCTGGCCAATGAGCAGGTGCCGGACTTCATCGACGGCAAGCTGGGTTTCTTCGCCATGGACGCCGGCTCGCCGATCACCGCCACCACCTGGCAGGCGGTCAAGACCAGCGCGGACATCGCCCTCACCGGTCTGGCGCTGATCGACGAGGGCCATCACAGCGCCTTCGCCCTGTGCCGCCCACCGGGGCACCACGCGGCCCGCGAATACATGGGCGGTTATTGCTACCTCAACAACGCCGCGATTGCCGCGCAACAGGCCATCACCCAAGGTGCCAAGCGCGTGGCGGTACTGGATGTGGATTTCCACCACGGTAACGGTACGCAGAATATTTTCTATGACCGCGCGGATGTGCTGTTCATCTCCCTGCACGGCGACCCGTCGGTGTCCTATCCGTATTTTTCCGGCGCCGACAGCGAACGCGGCGCAGGTGCCGGGGAGGGCTTCAACCTGAACTACCCCTTGCCGAAAAACACCACGTGGGGCCAGTACAAAACCGCGCTGAACCACGCCTGCCAGCAACTCAAACACTTCGCCCCCGAGGTGCTGGTGATCTCCCTCGGCGTCGACACCTTCAAGGACGACCCCATCAGCCACTTCCTCCTCGACAGCCAGGACTTCCTCAGCATGGGCGAGATCATCGCCGGGGTGGGCGTACCGACGCTGTTCGTGATGGAGGGCGGCTACATGGTCGACGAGATCGGCATCAACGCCGTCAACGTCCTGCACGGCTTCGAAAACAAGACTGCCTGACCTAATAACAACACTCGCTCGATTCTTTTTTCTGCCAAAACTCAAAAACATAACAAGAGGTTTTGTGATGAAAACAACCACGTCCGGGCTGTGTGAAAAGCCTGCGTTGCAACGCACCCTGAACAACCGCCACATCCAGCTGATGGCCATGGGCGGTGCGATCGGCACCGGCCTGTTCATGGGCTCCGGCAAGATCATCGCGTTGTCCGGCACCTCGATCATCCTGATCTACATGATCATCGGGCTGTTCGTGTACTTCGTGATGCGCGCCATGGGTGAGCTGCTGCTGTCCAACCTCAACTTCAAGAGCTTTGCCGACTTTGCCGGCGCGTACCTGGGCCCGCGTGCGGCATTCTTTCTCGGCTGGTCGTACTGGCTGAGCTGGAGCGTGGCGGTGGTGGGGGACGCCGTGGTGGTCGGCGGGTTTTTCCAGTACTGGTTCCCCCATGTGCCGGCGTGGATACCGGCGGTGGGCATGCTGTTGACGCTGTTCGCGTTGAACGTGCTGACGGTCAGGCTGTTCGGTGAAGTGGAATTCTGGTTCGCGATCATCAAGATCATCGCGGTGCTGACCCTGATCGGTGTCAGCGTGGTGCTGATTGCCAGTTCGTTTGTCTCGCCCACCGGGGTCACGGCCTCCGTGAGCCACTTGCTGGACAAACAGGCGGCGTTTCCCAATGGCCTGTTCGGTTTTTTCGCCGGCTTCCAGATGGCGATCTTTTCCTTTGCCGGCACCGAACTGATCGGCACCGCAGCCGCCGAAACCCGAGCACCGGAGAAGACCTTGCCCAAGGCGATCAACTCGATTCCGCTGCGCATCATCCTGTTCTACGTGCTGGCCCTGGCGTGCATCATCGCGGTCACTTCGTGGCAACAGGTGTCGCCGAGCAAGAGCCCGTTCGTGGAACTGTTCCTGGTGGCGGGCTTTCCAGCGGCGGCGGGGATCGTCAATTTCGTGGTGCTGACCTCGGCGGCATCGTCGGCCAACAGTGGGGTGTTCTCCGCCAGCCGGATGTTGTTCGGCCTGGCCGACCTGGGGGACGCGCCGGGTATCTTTGGGCGCTTGTCGAAAAGCAGCGTGCCGTTTATCAGCCTGGCCTTCACCACCTTGCTGATGCTGCTGGGCCTGGTGTTGCTGTTTGTGGTGCCGGAAGTGATGACCGCCTTCACGATTGTGTCGACGGTGTCGGCGATCCTGGTGATTTTCACCTGGTCGACCATCCTCGCGTCCTACATCGCCTACCGTAAAAAGCGCCCGGACCTGCACGCCAGATCTCTCTACAAGATGCCCGGCGGTGTGCCGATGGCGTGGTTTTCCCTGGCATTCCTGGTCTTCGTGTTGTGCCTGCTGGCGTTGCGGCCGGATACACGCCTGGCGCTGTGCGTGATGCCGGCCTGGTTTATCTGGCTGGGCATTGCCTTTCAGTTTTCACGCTTCAAGGCGGCCGGTGTGGTCAACCCCGACCACAGGTGATTCACGGGGTGCTCAGAACTCCATTCTCAGGCCAAATGTGCCCTGGCGGCCGTTGAAGGTGTTGCTGCCCAGGTTGCGGTTGTAGCCCACCTCGCCGTACAGGCTGATGCCCGTGGCCACCTTCAGCGTGGCGCCGGCGCTCAGGTCCAGGGTGGTGGACTTCTGCTCGGTGTCGATAGCCGTCACATCGTTGAAGGTGACGGTGTTCTGACCGGCGCTGGTGTGCCAGACATTCGCCCGTACGTAGGGTTGAAGCGGCATGCTGCGGACCTGATAGTCACCGCGCAGGCGTACACCCAGGCGGCTGGTGACGGTGGTGTCGGCGTCATAGGCGACGTCGGAGATCCCGTCGTTTTGCTTATCCAGTCTGGTCTTGCCGATGATCAGTTGCGCCTGCGGTTCAACCACCCAGCCAGCCCCCCATGTAAACGGCCAGCCGGCCTCGGCGGAGGCTGTGACGTTGTGCCCGTGGGTGTCCATCTTCACGCCACGATCCGACTCGTTATTGCCGTCGAAGCGGGTGCCCATCAATACCAGGTCGAGGTAGGCCTGGTTGGCGCCGATCAGCGTCCAGTAGACCCCCAGGCTGTCCCCGCGCAAGGTGGTCTTGCCGGCGTCCTTGTCCTGCCAGCCGCCGTTGAAGCCTTTGATGTTGCCTTTGAGGGTGCTGTGGCCGACGAAGAACCCGCTGCGTTGGGTCAGGCCATTGTAGTAGGTGCTGGCGTACAGGTCGGTCCCCACTTGGAAGCCGGTCACCGAACTGTCGAGCGATGGGCTGACCGTCCCGGTGAAGCTCTGACGCGAGCTGCTGCCGTAGAACCGCCCCCAACCCGAGGTGAACGCACCGCTGTGCAGTTGCTGGCTCTGGTCACCCATGCGCTGGTGAAAGGTGCCGAGCATGCCCTGCACGAGTTGCTGCGCGGCGGGAAACAGCGCGGCGTAGATCGGCACTTCCGGACGATAAATAGGGATCGGTTCGGTCCCGGGATTGGGCGGCAGCGGTGGTTCACCGGGAACCGGAGTGGGTAACGGCACGATAATCACCGGGTCAGGCGGCACCACGGGGATCGTCGAGCGCAGGTAGTAGTTCTCTGCCGTGCCGGCCGTTACGCCGCCCTTGAACAGGCGATAGTCGAAGGCGCCGGCAGACACCGGGCCCGCCAGTGTAAACGCGCTGCCACTGCCAGACGCGCCGTTGAGGGCCTGCACCACCTGGATGCCGTCCTGCAGGGTGGCCGCACCCGCGCCGCCGAGGTTGGTGACACTGATGGCCGTGGTCCCGGCGAGGGTGCCCTGGTTGATGATCAGTTTGTCGCTGGGGGAATCGTCCGCGCCCAAGGCGCTTTGCAGCGCAAGCCGCCCGTTGTCGCCGGTGTAATTGCCATTGATGGTCAAGGTGTCGCTGGTCCGGGTGTTGCCGGTGGTCATGTTGAGGGTGCCGCTGTTGGTGACGTTCACCCGTTGCCCGGCCGTAAACGGGTCGATCACTCCGGTTCTGATCAACAGTTCACTGGTTCCGTCGATGGTCAGGCTACCGGTACCGGTGGCGCTGTCACCCAGTTTCAGCGTTCCGCCCAGGGTCAGCTGCGACTGGTTGTCCAGGCGGATGTTTTCCCAATTGGGAAACAGGCCTGGATCGCCGGCCTTGGTATTGTCCAGTGTGAGCGTGTCGATACCCAGGCCACCGTCGATCAACTGCGCCGCGGCCAGTTGGGTGTTGACCAGGTTTTGCAGCACCGCCGTGTCGTCACCGGCGCCCAGCAGTACGAACGAATGCAGGTTGCCACCAGTCCATTCGAAGTCATCGTTGCCAAAGCTGAGGAGTATCTGGCCGTTGACGTCGCCACCGGACACCGCCACGTGATCGTTGCCCCCGCTGACACTGATGTTGCCGCCGACAAAGGCCGTGCCCGAGATCAGGATGGTGTCGTTGCCGAAGCCGGTCACCAGGTTGCCGATGATGCTGCCACCCACCATATCGAACAGGTTGTTGTCGAGCTTCATGTCGACCCGGCCAATGCGGCCGCCGCTCATCCTGGCCCGGTCGCCATCCTCGAAGGCTCCGGTTATGGTGCCGCCACTCATGTTGAAGTCGTCCAGGCCATCGCCCTGGGCCAGTGAGGCAATGGTGCCGCCGCTCTGGGCGTAGCTGTCAACGCCTGCGCCCTGGCTGACGGCGCCGGCCTGGCCGCCGCTGATCTGCGCCACATCCGCCCCCGAGCCCTGGCTGACGCTGCCGGTGATGCTGCCCAAGTTGAGCCGGAAAATATTACTGCCATCGCCCTGGTTGAGGTTGCCGTCGATCCCGGCGCTCGGCCCGTTCACATCCACCAGATCGTTGCCGGCGCCGTAGGTGACATTCCCGGTAATCCGCCCCGTGGCGCTGAGGTTCAGGGTGTTGTTGCCCGCGTTGTCGGTAAAGCCCGGTGCCGTGCCGCTGTCGCAGGAAGAAAGGTCATCGCCGGCGGTGTTGCTGATGGTGCACGCCCCGTAAGACGCGGGCGTCAACGTCGCCAAGGCAATCAGGTACAGCAGGGTCAGAGTCCGTGAGCGCATGATCCATCCTCGTGCGAGGGGAAAGTTGCCCCGGCACCGGCAAAGGCCGGTGCCGGCCAGACCATGACAACGTGACGCGATACGGATCAGGGACGACGGGTTACCTGTTCGAAAACACCGGCCAATGCAAGGGGTTGGCATGGCTTTCTCGACTGCACCTCAAGCTGTGCAGCGCTTTTTGCACCATAGCCACCCATCCTGCGGGCCGCCACTGTCAGAAATAACAGGTATAGACGAGTGGAGGATTACGCAAACACAATCTCGTAAGGCTCGCGCATACGCTCCAGCAGCACCTGGGCCAATATCGGCGCCAGGCCGATCTGCGGGTCGCCTGCCAACTGGCTGGCATACGCATGGACGGCGTGGAGCTTGCGCGCCACGGTCCAGGTGTCCAGGCGTACCTTGCGCGCCCGTTGCCAGGGGATCGTCGCACCCTCGCGGGCGGGGCAGTGCCAGGCCCAGATCGGCAGTTCATAGAGTTGCGCGCCCACCAGGCTGCAGGCGTTGGCGCTGGCACGGCCGACGGCCTCATGGTCGTCATTGCCGTCGTTGCGCCAGGTGGAAAACACCACGTCGCCCGGTTGCAGGTAGCGCGCGATGAATTGGCTCAGTTGCGGCTCGCGAGCGGCGAGGGCGTTGTCGCAGAAACCGCCGCGAATCCACTTCAGGCTGTGCAAGGGCATGCCCAGGCGGCGCAGCGCCTCGGCGCTTTCCTGGGGCCGCACCACACTCAGGCGGCTGGCCGGCCATACGTGGGAACCCGGGTGGCTGGCACTGCCGTCCGTGATGGAGATCATTTGCAGGGGGTGTTCCAGGGTGCTGAGCAATTGCAGTAGACCGCCGCAGGCCACCACCTCGTCGCCGGGATGCGGCGCGATGATCACCACGCGCGCGCCAGCGGGCACCAGGGAGGCGGTAGAGATAGGCGGGATTTGCGCCAACTGCGGTGCGCTGTTCCAGATTTGCGCGGGGCCGCGACGGCCTTCACTGAGGGAGGCAGGCTTCATGGGCGTTACGTCCTTGTCGGTTGATGCTGGGTCGTGCCCCGTTGACGGGACGACTCTATTTATTCACCACAGACTCCGCCGTGGTGTATGCGTGGTAATCCAACCCTGAATTACCAGCAAGGCGTCATCAGCATAGACAAGGATTGGTCGCTTTTACATTTTGCAATGTCGTTTTTTTCAAGACGCGCACATCAGGCTCTTCAAATAATCGCCGAACCCGCCTTGGGCACGGGCCTCCAGGCGCGCGCTGGTGATGACTTGCGGGGCGTGGCTCCAGGCGATGGACGCCCCGCAGCGTTCGAGGTCGCGCACCAGTTGCACATCTTCGTGACAGGCCAGCGGTTCGAACCCTCCGGCGCGCACATAGGCCCCGGCACTGATGCCCAGGTTGGCGCCATGGATATGCCGGTGGCCGTCACGGGCGTGGTACGCCGCCTGGTAACGGATCTGCGCCGCCGGGTCGAACCCTTCGCTCCAGGCGTCGACGGTCACGGTGCCGCACACCGCGTCGGCGCCCAGCGCCAACTGGGCCACCAGCCAATCGGGGGCCACGCGGCTGTCGGCGTCGGTGCATGAGATCCAGCGCGCACCCTGGTTGAGCAGGTGTCGCGCACCCACCCCGCGCACATGGCCCACGTTGCGCGCCTGCACCTCCAGGCGCTGCACCGGGAACCCTTCGGCAATCGCCGCACTGGCGTCGCTGCAACTGTCGAGCAGCACCAGGATCTGCACCGCTTCACCCAGCAGGCCTGGGTGACTGGCAGCCACCAATGCGGCCTCCAGACACTCGCCGAGCAGCGCCTCTTCGTTATGTACCGGGATCAGAATGCCGATCATCGCAGGCCCTCAAGGGTGGCAACCGAAGTGCCGTCACGGCTCCACAGGTCGAGTAGAAAGTCGGGTTCGTGGTGGGTGGCGACCAGGGGCATCCCCAGCCGCTCATGGAGCAGGGCATGCACCTGTTCGGCGGTCTGCGGGCACCCGTCGATCGTCGGGCGCCAGTGGCAGGCCAACACCTGGCCGCTGGCGGTGAGGCTGCCGAGGGCGCGATCGATCAAGCGGCACAGGTCATCGCGGTCGAGGTAGTAGCACAGCTCGCTCAAGACGATCAGATCGAATTCGCCGGTCGGCCATTGCCCAGGCAGGCGGCTCTGCTCCACCCGGGCATGGGCAAAGCCCAGCAGGCGGCTGCGTGCCAGGGCGACGGCGGCCGAGGCGGTGTCGCAACACAAAAGGTGATCACAGCGCGGGGCCAGCTCGAAGCTCAATTCGCCATTTGCGCAACCGGGCTCGAACACCGAGGCATAGCGCGGCCGGGTCAGGAGTGCCAGGGTCAGCGCCCGTTTGCGGCGCTCGTACCAGCGTTGGCGAAAGGCCCAGGGGTCGTCGTTACCGGCAAACAGTTGATCGAAATACGGTGTCGCCACACTCATACGAATACCACTTCAAAAGGTTGTAGCAGACGCTCCACCACATAGGGCGCCAGCACCGGCGGCAGGCCGATCTGCGGGTCACCCTCCAGCTGGCTGGCGAACGCATGGATGGCGTGGCGCTTGCGCGCGACGGCTTCACAGGTCAGGGGGATTTTGCGGGCACGGTGCCACGGCACTTGGCTGTTCTCGGGGGACGCCCAGTGCCAGGTCCACACCGGCAGCTCATAGAGGGTCGCACCCACCGCGTGCGCCGCCCTGGCGCTCGCGCGGCCGACGGCCTCGTGGTCGCAATGGCCGTCTTCGCGCCAGGTGGTAAACACCACATCCGTGGGCTTGAGGTGGCGCTGGATAAAGGCGCTGAGCTGCTCCTCCCGCGCCGCCACCTGGCTGTCGCTGAAGCCGGCCCGCAACCATTTCAGGCTGTGCAACGGCACCCCGAGGCGATGCAGGGCCTGGGCCGACTCCTGGGGGCGCACCACGCTCAAGCGCTCCACCGACCAGTGGGTGGAACCGGGGTGACTGGCGCTGCCATCGGTGACCGAAATCAATTGAATGGGCCGGCCCAACTCGGCCAAGCCCTGCAACAGGCCGCCACAGCCCAGCACCTCGTCATCCGGGTGCGGGGCGATGATCACCGCGCGGTGGCCCTCGGGCACCAATTGTTCGACGCTGATCTGCGGCAGTTCGGCCATCAGCGGCGAGTCCTGCCAGCGCTGCAGGGGCGTGCCCTGGCCGACGATCGGGTTGGGTTTCATAACTGCCACCTCCCTGTCGGTTCCCCGGCGACCAGTTCGCCGAGGCCGGCCAGGTCGCGTTCGGCATGGCTCTGGCGGACATACACCGGCAGGTCCGCCATCAACTGGGCGAAGTGCGGATCCTTGCAGTACGGACCCGCGCCCATGGCTCTGCCCACATGGCGCATGACCTGCTCGACGGTGTCCTCGATGCTCGCGCGCACTTGCTGGGCCAGGTGCCGGGCATTGGCCCTGGGGTAGCGATCGATCTGTTCAGCGCTGGCCCGCAGCACGCAGGCCGCGCTGTTCAAGGCGCTGTCGACCGCGCCCAGGTGGGCGAGGGCGTGGGGCTCCGAACGCCTGCTGCAGTGATCGCGCAACACTTCGGCCAGGCGTTGTGCGGCACCGTACCAGCAGGCGGCGATACCGATGCCGCCTTGCCAGAACCCGGGACGCCCGAGGTAGTCGCCGGGGCCGCCCACGGCAAGGCCATGGGCGCCGTCAAAGACGACCTCGACGCTGCCGGTGGCGGCCATGCCCACGGCATTCCAACCGTCGTGGGTGACCGTGATGCCCGGTTGATCCATCTGCACCGCCACCAATTGCTGGCCGCCTTGTTCATCCCACGCCGTCAACAAACCATGGCTGAGCACCGCCGCCCCGGAACACCAGGCTTTACGCCCGTCCAGACGCAGGCGATGGCCCTCGCAGCGCACCTGCACCTTGGCATTCGGCGGTTCTGCGGCCCACATGCCCCACAGACTGCCCAAAGGCGGCGCCGGGCTACGCAGCTCAGCAATGATCGCCAGCGCATCGGTGTGGCCTTCGAACAGCTTGCACAAGCGCAGGTCATGACCCGCCACCTGCGCCAGGCGACTGAACCGCCCCAGGGTGTCGCCGCTGCCAGGCAGCGGCAACTGATCGAGGCCTTCCTCCTGAAGTGCCCTCAGGGCCTTGGCCAGGTCCTGCGTGTCCGCATAGCCCTGGAAGCCTTGAAGGAATCCATGCAGTGCCATGTCACACCTCGTCGTCACGCTGCAGTTCGAACAGCAGCAGCGAGCGGCCGGTCACGCCGTACTCGTGATCGAACTCGAAGCGTTCCTGGCCACGCACCGCCGGCTCGTTGGTGTCGAGCATGCAGGTCCAGAACTCACCCTGTGGCACCGGCGGCAGGCGGAAATTGACCACGTCGTGGTGGGCGTTTACCACCAGCAACAGGGTGGCGTCGGCACCGGCGCGGCGAATCCCGGTTTCCTGGGCGCGGCCATCCATCAGCATGCCCAGGCAACGGCCGTGGCTGTCTTCCCACTGCTCGGTGGTCATCTCGTCGCCAGCCGGCGACAGCCAGGTGACGTCCTTGACGCCGATGTCCTCGTTGTAGTCGCCCACCAGGAAGCGCCCACGACGCAGGATCGGGTAGGCCAGGCGCAGCTTGATCAGGCGCTTGACGAACTTGAGCAACGCCTTGCCGTCCTCGTCCAGGTCCCAGTTGACCCAGCCGATCTCGCTGTCCTGGCAGTAGGCATTGTTGTTGCCGTGCTGGGTCCGCGCGAACTCGTCACCGGCCACGATCATCGGCGTGCCTTGGGCCAGCAGCAGCGTCGCGAAGAAGTTGCGCATCTGGCGCAGGCGCAGTGCGTTGATTTCCGGGTCGTCGGTGGGGCCCTCGACGCCGTGGTTCCAGGACAGGTTGTTATTGCTGCCGTCCTGGTTGTTTTCGTCGTTGGCTTCGTTGTGCTTGTCGTTGTACGACACCAGGTCATGCAGGGTGAAACCGTCATGGGCGGTGATGAAGTTCACCGAACTGTACGGGCGGCGGCCACGGTGGTTGAACATCTCGCCCGAGGCGGTCATGCGCCCGGCGAAGTCCGCCAGTTGGCCGTCATCGCCTTTCCAGAACGCGCGTACGGTGTCGCGGAAACGGTCGTTCCATTCAACCCAGCCGGGCGGGAAGTTGCCCACCTGGTAGCCACCGGGGCCGCAGTCCCAGGGCTCGGCAATCAGTTTGAGCTGGCGCAGCACCGGGTCCTGGCGGCAGGCCACGAGGAAGCTGTGGCGTTCATCGAAGCCATCGCGGTAGCGGCCGAGGATGGTCGCCAGGTCGAAGCGGAAGCCGTCGACGTGCATCTCGTTGGCCCAGTAACGCAGGGAGTCGGTGACCATCTGCAGTACGCACGGGTGGCTCAGGTCCAGGGTGTTGCCGGTGCCGGAGTCGTTGATGTAGAAGCGCTTGTCGTCGGGCATCAGCCGGTAGTACGAGGCGTTGTCGATGCCTCGCATGGACAGGGTCGGGCCGCGTTCGTTGCCTTCGGCGGTGTGGTTGTAGACCACGTCGAGGATCACTTCCAGTTTCTGCTCGTGCAGGTGCGCGACCATCTCCTTGAACTCGGCGATCTTGCCGCTGGCCAGGTAGCGCGGGTCGGGGGCGAAGAACGCAATGCTGTTGTAGCCCCAGTAGTTGGTCATGCCTTTTTCCAGCAGGTGCTGGTCGTTGACGAAGGCGTGCACCGGCAGCAATTCCACCGAGGAGATGCCCAACTGGCGGATGTGCTTGAGCACATCATCTTCCATCAACCCGGCACAGGTGCCGCGCACGTCTTCGCCCACCGAAGGGTGGCGCATGCTGATGCCGCGCAGGTGGGTTTCGTAGATGATCGTACGGTCCCACGGCACCCGCACCGGCTGGTCGTTGCCCCAGGTGTGCGCCGGGTCGATGACCTTGCACTTGGGCACGAAGGGCGCGCTGTCACGCTCGTCGAAACTGAGGTCGTCGTCCGGGTGGCCGATGGTGTAGCCGAACAGCGCTTCGGACCATTTGAGTTCGCCCACCAGCTGCTTGGCGTAGGGGTCGATCAGCAATTTGTGGTGGTTGAAGCGATGACCATTGGCCGGATCATAAGGCCCGTACACGCGGTAGCCGTAGATCAGGCCGGGGTGGGCGTCGGGCAAGTAACCGTGAAAAATTTCGTCGGTGTATTCGGGCAGTTCGATGCGCTCGAGTTCCACTTCGCCGGTGTCGTCGAACAGGCACAGTTCGACTTTCTCGGCGTTGGCCGAGAACAGCGCAAAGTTGACACCCAGGCCATCCCAGGTCGCGCCGAGGGGGAAGGGCAAACCTTCACGAATCCGCGACGGCTCGCTGCCCGGCGTCGAAGGGGTCTTATGGGGTTTGCTCATTGAGTTGCTCCTGCAAGGCTATTTTTTCGGGCCGAACGCGGCCGTGCTGACGAGTTTTCAGCGGATGATAAGAAGAGTGAAATCACCTTTTGCCGACCGCGCCGGCAAAAGGTCGATGGCGCCGTGCGCGTTAAGCCTTGGGCTTTTTCGGCGCGGGTGGCTTCTTGGCCGCCGGCGGCGCCGGCTTGCTCGCGGCTGGCGCCGCTGGCTTGGCCTTCGCCGCAGGCTTGGGGGCGGTCTTGGGCTTGGCGGCGGGCTTGGGTTTGCTCGGCGTCAGCGCTTCGGCTTCGGCCAGCTTGCGCGCCATCTCCCAGTGGCGCGCGTCTTCCCCGTGGGGTTTGCCTTCAGACTCCCAGATCTGATGCGCCAGTTCGCGTATGCGTTTGTCTTCAGTACTCATCACAATGCTCCTCACAGAAAATTTTCAGCTTTCTTGATCATCAGGATTGATAAAGACATTGACCGGGAAATCCCCCAGGGCAGTGCTGATCAACAGCTCCTTGTCTGGTGTGACTGCGCCTGTATGAAAAAGTCCCCTCCAGTTTTGCGTTGGTGCGGCGAACGGTAATTTCACCCGTGTATCGCCCCAAACCCGCGCATTGATCTGGGGACGCACACCGTTTTCAAGCAGCTCATGGGACCAGCGTGGCACCACCACCAGCACGCGTTTGCCCTGGTGTTCGCGGCAGAATGCGACCACCCGCTCGGCGTGTTGGCCGACCACTTCCAGCGCTGTATAGCGGCCGCTGCGGAACACCTGCGGATGGGCCTTGCGCAAGGCCAGTACCTGGGCAATCAAGGTTTGCTTGATACGCCCATCACGCCAGTTGAACAACAGTTCGCCGATGTCCGGCGGGGTATTGAGTGCCTGTTGACGCGCGGTGAAATCCACCGGGCGACGGTTGTCCGGGTCCACCAGGCTGAAGTCCCAGAACTCATCGCCCTGGTACAGGTCCGGCACACCCGGTACGGTAAGGCGAAGCAAGGTTTGCGCCAGCCCATTCAGTGCGCCGGCGGGGGCGATGGCCTGGGCCGCATTATTGATCGCACTGCGCAGGGGCCGACCTTCCTCCGTGAGCAGCAGACGGGTGAGAAAAGCCTCGACCCCCTGTTCATAGGCCTCATTGGGCGCGCTCCAACTGCTCTGCAACTTGGCTTCGCGCAGGGCTTTTTGTTGCCACTGCCACAGGCGCTGGTGATAGCCCTCGAAGTCCTCGGCCTGGTCCAGCGGCCAACTGCCCAGCAACACCTGGTACAGGATCAGTTCATCGCCGGCCGACGGTGTGGTCGCGTCGTCGCGCAACGGCGCCGCCAGGGTACGCCAATGCTCCACCTGCTCGACGTACCACGGCGCACACTCGCTGAGCACGGCCAGGCGCGCGCGGGTATCTTCGCCGCGCTTATGGTCATGGGTGGCGGTGGCCAGCAGGTTGTCGGGGAAGGCCTGCAAGCGCTGTTGGTTGATGGCATGAAACTCGGCCAACGGCGCGCTGAACTGCTCGGTACTGAAGCCCACATCATTGCGCGACAGCAGCACGGCCGAGCGGTAGAACGCGGTGTCTTCCACGGCCTTGGCCGCTGCCGGCGAGGTCAGTTGCTGGAAGCGCACACAGGCATGCTTGAGCATCTTGCGTTCGCGGCCCACCGGGCGATTGCGCCAGGGTTGGCCGCCGAGCCAATTTTCCAGATGCTCGAGCACCGGCCAGTCGCCCTCGCCAAGGGTCGTGCGGGCGCCGTCCATGGCCTGCTGGAACACCTTGTCGTCATCTGCGCTGCGACCACGGGCACTGATATAGGTGCGGTACACCGGGAAGTGCACGATCAGTTCCTGCAATGCGCGACGGATCGCGCCGAGGGTCAGGTCGCGGGTCATCACGTCGTCGCGGGCCACTTGCAACAGGGCCTGGGCCACGCTTTCAAAGTCGCCGCCCAGGGAGCCGTTGAGGATTTGCTGGCGGGCCAGCCGCGCCTCTTCGATAAACGCCGAGGGCCGTTCGCTGTGGCGTGTCCACAACTCGGCCAGCGGCGCAAACCCCTCGGGATGGTGTTGTAGCAACGACAACTGGTTCATGAATTCGTAGCCGGTGGTGCCGTCCACTTGCCAGTCTTCGCGAAGGGTTTCCCCCTCGCCGAGGATTTTTTCGACGAAGATCGGCAAGTGCCGCTCGGGCGACAGCGAATCCACCCGACGACGCAGCTTGCGGCAGTAACCGCGCGGGTCGGCCAGGCCGTCGATGTGGTCGATGCGCAGGCCATCCACCAGGCCTTGGCTGATCAGTTCGAAGATCTTGCCGTGGGTGGCTTCGAACACCGCCGTGCGCTCCACGCGCAGCCCGCCCAGTTCGTTGACGTCGAAGAAGCGCCGCCAGTTGATATCGTCCGCCGCCGTGCGCCAGCTGGCCAGGCGGTAGGCCTGTTGCTCGAGCAACTGGTGCAGGCGCTTGAAGCCCTCGGGCGTGCGTCCGTCGAACTCGGTCAGCCGGCGTTCGATAAGCTCGAGGACTTCGGTGGCACGCTCGGCCAAGGCCTGCTTGAGCCAGGCGGCTTCGGCGTAGGCGTCATCCTGATAGGCCAGGGCGCTGAAGCGGTCGGCCAGGGGTTTGAGCAGCTCGTCGGTGCCGAGGATCGCCGCGTAATCCCGTGGGCAGATCGGGAAGCGATGTTCGTAATGCTCAACATGAAACCCGCCGTGGGCGGCATCGAAATGCAGCGTCAGCGTGCCGCTCTGCAAGGCTTCGCCGTAGTCGCTGCCGAGGAAGGGCATGAGCAGTTGGCCCTTGAGCAGCGGGTCGGGGGAGTGCCACTGGATATCGAAGAATTCGCTGTAGGGGCTCAGCCGGCCCCATTCCAACAGGTCCAGCCACCAAGGGTTGTCGGCGCCGCCCACGGCCATATGGTTGGAGACGATATCGAGGATCAGCCCCATATCGTGCTCGCGCAGGGCCGCGACCAACCGGCGCAAGGCGGCCTCGCCACCCAGCTCGGGATTGACGCTGGTGGGGTCGACCACATCGTAGCCGTGCATGGAACCGGCACGCGCACTCAGCAAGGGCGAGGCATAGAGATGGCTGATGCCGAGCTGGGCGAAGTACGGCACCAGTGGCACCGCATCGTCCAGGGTAAAACCTTTGTGGAATTGCAGGCGCTGTGTAGCGCGCAGGGGCAGGGCTTTCATCGGTCACGCTCATAGGCTTGGTTACGCGCGACGGCCAGCAGTTCAAGGCGGCGCGCGGCACCGGCGTTGTCGAGCAGGCTGGAGGCCTCGCCCGGCAGACGGCGGCGCCAATTGGGATGGGTGTCGGTGGTGCCGGGCAGGTTGGCCTGTTCTTCCAGGCCCAGAGCGTCTTCCAGCGGCAACAGCACCAGCGGTGCTCGGGTGTGGCCGAGGTAGCGCACGCTGGCGTCGATCATGTGGTCGGTTTCATTGCGGATCTCATCGACGAAGTTCTGCGGGTCCTGGCTCAAGGCCTGGCGCAGCGCCTGGCGTTCACGCAGGCGGTGCTCGCTCCATTGCTCCACGGTGGGCGCATCGATCAGGCCCAACTGGACGTTCCAGTCGATATCACGGCTGTGCCACCAACCGTTGAGGGTCGGCAAGTCGTGGGTGCTGGTGGTGGCCAGGGCGTTGTCCGGCCAGTCGAGGATCGGCTTGAACTGGCCATCGTGGCCCTGTTCGAACAACAGCACGCGCATGCCGAGGATCGAACGTGCAATGAGTTTTTCGCGCAGCCCATCGGGCACCGTGCCGAGGTCTTCACCGAGCACGATGGCCTGGTGACGGTGGGATTCCAGGGCCAGCAGGCGCAACAGGTCGTCCACCGGGTAATACAGGTAAGCGCCCTCACGCGGCGAGGCGTCCATGGGGATCACCCACAGGCGTTGCAGGCCCATTACATGGTCGATGCGCAAGCCGCCGGCGTGGGCGAAGTTGGCCCGCAGCATCTCGATAAACGCGCGAAAACCATTGCGCTTGAGACCTTCGGGGGAAAACGCGGAAATGCCCCAACCCTGACCGGCACGGTTCAGGATGTCGGGTGGCGCGCCCACGGTCAGGTCGGCCAGCAGCTCATCCTGGCGGCTCCAGGCCTGGCTGCCACCGCCGTCGGCGCCGACGGCCAGGTCGGCGATCAAGCCGACGCCCATGCCGCTGCCTTTGGCGGCTTGTTGGGCGCGCTCCAGGCAACGGGCGATCAGCCATTGGCCAAAGGCGTAGAAGCCGATCTCGGCGTGGTGCTCTTCGGCGAACGCAACCAGCGCAGGGCTTTGCGGCGAGCGCCACTCCTGGGGCCAGTGGCGCCAGTCAAGGTCCTCGCCTGCAGCGGCGCGCACTGCCTGCACGGCTTCGAAGCGACAATGGTTTTCCAGCGCCTCGCCACCGGCCTGGCGAAAGCTCAGGAAGTCGGCATGCTGCGGGTGATGGCCGTGACGGAAGTCTTCATACAGAACGCGCAACAGCCGTTGTTTGGCCCGCGCAGCGGCCGGCCAGTCGATCAGGCTGTGCTGTTCCAGCGCGTGCAGCTCTTCTTCCAGGCCAAGGGCTTCAATCGCATTGCGCACCTCACGTTCACCGAGAATGCAGGCAGGCGAGGCGTACAGGCTGTTGAGGAACAGGCGGCTGGACGGCGAGTACGGGCTGTAGCGCTCGGTATCGGCACTGAACATCGCGTGCATCGGGCTGATCGCCAGGGCATCGGCGCCGCGTTCGGCGGCGGAACGGACCAGGTGTTCCAGGGCCAGGGTGTCGCCGAAACCGCCATCGCCCAAGCGGCGCAGTGAATACAGCTGGGCGCTCAGGCCCCAGGCGCGGGCGGGGCGGTTGTCCACCGCTTCGGCCACGCTGTAGCAATGGGTGGGCGCGACCGCCAGGGTAAAGCTCTGGTTGTCGATCTGCACCTGGTGGTAGCCCAAGGCGATAACACCGGGCAGCACGGCATCGCCGTCGAGGCGCAGTTCCAGGCTTTCGCCGTCTTCGAGGTTGACCCGGCACAGGGTGTCGGGTTCGAAGTAGCGCGCCAGGTCGAGGCCTTCACCGCTGTCGACGGTCATCAGGGGCGGCAGGTGTTTGTCTTGTTGCACCCGCTCCAATTCAAGCAGGCTGGCGTTGATGTCGGCATCGCTGTCGGCCGGGTGGCCCAGGCCTTTGAGAACCGCGCGCAGGGCGTCGGGTGTCACTCGTTGCGGGCGGCCGTTTGCGTCGATCCAATCGACGGCCAGGCCCGCGCGGCTGGCGAGGATTTCCAGGTTCGCTTCGCTCAAGGGTGCTCTCCAACAGGGGATAAGGTGACGCGGGCGCTGAAGGGCGGCAGTTGCGCACCTTGCAGGGCCGGCGTTTCAAACAGGACCGGCGCGGTGGCCGGGTGATCCAGCGGCGTGGCGCTCAGGTTCAGGTCGATCTGCAACAGGCTGCCGTTGCCCAGGCGCCAGCGCGCACTGACGGCGGCGTAGGCCAGCTCCTGTGCGCCCAATGCCACCGTACCAGGCAGGTGCGGCACGATATGGCGATGGCGCAGGCCCAGCAGTTGGCGGTAGAGCTCGGCGTGTGGGGTGTCGGCGATCACCGGGGCCGATTGCGCGAATGTCGACAGTGCGTTGGGATCGGGGATGCGTTCACGGCGCTCGGGGTCATGGAACGCGGCGAAGTCGGCAAATTCATTGCGTCGGCCTTCGCGTACCGCTTCAGCCAGTTCACCGTGGTGGTCGGTAAAAAACAGGAACGGCTCGCTCGCGTTCGCCTCATCCCCCATGAACATCAGCGGAATCATCGGCGACAACAGCAGCAGGGCGGTTGCAGCCTTGAGCGCCTGGGGCGAGCAGAGCTGGTGCAGGCGTTCGCCCAGGGCGCGGTTGCCGATCTGGTCATGGTTTTGCAGGAACGCGACGAAGGCCGTGGGCGGCAAGTCAGCGCTCGGTTCGCCGCGCTCGTGGCCATGGCGAGTGGTGTGGCCCTGGTAGATAAACCCTTCGCCCAGGCACCGGGCGAGTTTGGTGGTGGGATCCTGGGCAAAGTCGCTGTAATAGGCATCGGTCTCGCCGGTCAGCAACACGTGCAGCACGTTATGGAAGTCATCATTCCATTGCGCGTCGAAATCCTGCTTGAGCAGGCTGGCCTGGTTCAGCTCGTTTTCCAGCACCAGCCACACCTGCCGACCGGTATCCACCTGCCGGCGTACCCGTTGCGCGAGTTCCTGGAGGAAGCCGGGGTTGTCGATGGCGTGTACGGCGTCCAGGCGCAGGCCGTCGAAGCGGTATTCGAGCAGCCACATCAGCGCGTTATCGAGGAAGAAATTCCGCACTTCGCGGCGCTCGAAGTCGATCCCGGCACCCCATGGGGTGTGCACATCTTCCTGGAAGAAGCCTTTGGCGTATTGGCCGAGGTAATTGCCGTCGGGGCCGAAGTGGTTGTAGACCACGTCGAGAATAACGGCGAGGCCGTGCTCGTGGGCGCTGTCGACGAGGTGCTTGAGTTGCTCGGGCGAGCCGTAGGAGGAGTGCGGTGCGTAGGGCAGTACACCGTCGTAACCCCAATTGCGCTCACCGGGAAATTGCGCCAGTGGCATCAATTCAATCGCGGTGACGCCCAGCTCGGCCAGGCGTGGCAGGTGCTTTTCGACTTCGGCGTAACCGCCCATCGCGCCGACGTGCACTTCGTAGATCACCGCTTCGTGCCAGGGGCGGCCTTGCCAGTTGGCGTGACGCCAGGTGTAGGCGAGCGGGTCGACCACCAGGCTCCAGCCATGCACGTCCGAGGCCTGGGCCCGGGACGCGGGGTCGGGAACATCCATTTCCCCATCGATGTTATAGCGGTAGCGCGTGCCCGCCGGGCACTTCACTTCAGTCTCGAACCAGCCATCTGCCTGGGGCAGCATGGCGATGGATTTACCGTTTTCCAATTCAACGCTGACATAAAACGCGTCTGGCGCCCACAAGGCAAAACGCGTGTGTTGCGCGTCCAGCATGATTGCGCCGTGGGGCCAGGTTTCCAAAGTCCGTAACGGCATCTATGAAGACCTCCCTTGATTATTTAGTCGATTTCCCCAAGGCCTTGGCCACCAGTTGTTCATACAGCTCGGCGTAGGGTTCCACCGCCTGGCACCAGTTGAAGGGTTGAGTCATGGCACGGCTGCGCATGGCGTTGAGCAGGCCTTTATTGGCGAAGACCCGGAACGCGCGGCTCAGGGCTTCTTCGTAGCTTTCTACGGTGGATTCATTGAACAGGAAGCCGGTGACGCCATTCTCGATGGTGTCCGCCAGCCCGCCGGTGTTGCGAGCCACAGGCAGCGAGCCGAAGCGCTGGGCATACATCTGGCTCAGGCCGCAGGGCTCGTAGCGCGATGGCATCAGCAGGAAGTCACTGCCGGCGAACATGCGCCGCGCGTCGGTCTCGTTGAAGCCGATGCGCACACCGACCTGGCCCGGGAAGCGCAGCGCCAGTTCACGCATGGCCTGTTCTTCTTCCGGCTCGCCGCGCCCGATAATGGCGATCTGCCCGCCGTTCTCGACGATAAAGCTCGCCACCGCTTCGGTGAGGTCCAGGCCTTTCTGGTAGACCAGGCGCGAGACCACCGCGAACAGTGGGCCGGTGGAGTCATGCAGGCCGAACAGCTCGCGCACGTGGTCGGCGTTGATGGCCTTGCCTTCCCAGTCACCGATATTGAAGTTGTGGGTCAGGTGCGTGTCGGTGGAGGTTTCCCAGCTTTCATCGATGCCGTTGGGGATGCCACTGAGCAGGCCCTGCTGGGTCTTGGCGGCAAGGAAGCCGTCGAGGCCGCAGCCGAATTCCGGGGTGGTGATTTCCTGGGCGTAGGTCGCGCTCACCGTGGTGATATGGCTGGAGTACGCCATGCCGGCCTTGAGGAACGACATCTTGCCGTAGAACTCCATGCCTTCCTGCTGCAACGCGTGGGGTGGGATACCCAACTCCGGCGTCGAGGCCAGGCTGACCACGCCTTGATAGGCGAGGTTATGGATGGTGAACAAGGTCGGCGTGCGTGACCCACGCCAGTGCATATAGGCGGGTGCCAGGCCGGCGGGCCAGTCATGGGCATGCACCAGGTCCGGGCACCAGTGGATCTGGGCGAGGTTGGCGGCCATGTCGGCAGCGGCCAGGCCCAGGCGGGCGAAGCGAATATGGTTGTCCGGCCAGTCGCGGCCGTTGTTGGCGCCGTAGGGCGTGCCTTCGCGCTCGTAGAGCTCGGGGCAGATCAGCACATAGATGACCAGGCCGTCCTTGAGGTCCATGCGCCCGATTTTGCACGGCGGCAGCGCGGCGTGGCCACCCAGCTCACCGATGATATGGATCGGGTTGTCGCTTTCCATCACCTGCGGGTAACCGGGGATGAGGACGCGCACATCGTGCAAATGGGCCATGGCGCGGGGCAGGGCCGCGGACACATCGCCCAGGCCACCGGTTTTCACCAGGTCGGCGAACTCGGAGGTGACGAACAATACCTTCTTGCGATTGGGATTATTACTCACGATCGGCCGCACAGTGTTGGGCAGGTCGGCCAATGACGTCGGCCCCTCTACCGCCTTACTAAAACGCTCTCCCTGAGTATCTACAGCGGCACTGATCATAGTTCTCTCCCAATGTTGGTTGGCTAATGGCCCGCTGCCACTAGCTCCGAAGGCCGCATCCTGCGGCCAGGCGCACAAGCGCTATACAAGCTGGCAAGGCTTATGCCAGTTGCACGGTCGGCTTAAATAGAGTGGATGGACGGGCATCGGGTGTGAACCGCGTGCACTCGCCTTACCTTAAAACTGGACCTACGGCAGAGTTCGAAAGTTTAGATTTTTTGCGGGGTTTTTGTTTTGGAAGGGACCCATCGGTCATCAGTCTAGGACAGATTCCAGAGCCTGTAGGGTTTGTGCGGGAATTTTGTAGGACAAAAAACTTGTAACCATATGCGATTGACGAAGGCGATAGGTTGTAGTGAGCAGGCTTGCCCTGCGCTGGAGTGCGAAGCGCTCCCAAAAAATTTGGCGGCCTGCCACCCCGTTGCCGGTTTTCAGGGCCGCTTCGCGCCCCAGCGCAGGGCAAGCCTGCTCACCACGAAGATTAAGCTCACACCCTTAGTGCGGGCTGCACCTTATTGGTGCGTCAGCCCAGCACCCGAATGGGTGCCCCCTCGGCCCAGGCCTGGATATCTTCGATCATCTGCTCATAGAACTGCCGGTAGTTCTGCTCACTCACGTACCCCACATGGGGCGTGGCAAGTACGTTGGGCAAGTGTCGAAACGGGTGATCCACCGGCAGCGGCTCTTCGGCGTACACATCCAGTGCCGCGCCCGCCAGACGACCAGTGGTCAATGCCTGCACCAGCGCCTGCTCATCCACGATTGGCCCGCGTGCCGTGTTCACGAGGCGTGCCGTCGGTTTCATCCAGCCCAAGGCCTCGGCGTCGACCAGGCCGCGGCTGCGGTCGCTGAGCACCAAATGAACGCTGAGAATGTCGGCCTGCTCAAACAGTTCGCGCTTGCTGACCCACGTCACTCCGGCGTCGGCTGCGCGTTGCGGCGTGAGGTTTTCACTCCAGGCAATCACCCGCATGCCAAACACCTGGGCGAACTGCGCGACCTTCTGGCCAATGCTGCCAAGGCCGAGTATGCCCAGGGTCTTGCCATGCAGGTCGCCGCCCAGGCCGACCTGCCAACCACCCGCGCGCAGGGAATTGGCTTCGGCCAACAGGTTTCGGGTGGAGGCCATGATCAGCGCCCAGGTCAGTTCCGGCGCCGCCTGCTTGTAGCTGTCGGTGCCGCACACCTGGATACCCAGGGCCTTGGCGGCGGCAAGGTCGATGGCGGCATTGCGCATGCCGCCGGTTACCAGCAGCTTGAGGTTGGGCAAACCCTGCAACAGGGCTTTGTCGAAGGTCGAGCGTTCACGCATGACGCAAATGACCGCGAACCCCTTCAAGCGCTCAATCATCGTGGCGGTGTCTGCCGGGTAATCGTGCAGGAAGTGCACCCGCCCCACGGCCTCCAGCGCTGACCAATCCACCACGCTACTGGCTACATGCTGCCAATCATCAATGACTGCGATCTGTACCGACATTCACGAGTGCCTCGAAAAAGTTGGATTAAAGGGCGTTCAACCCCTGCAACAGTGCCTGGTGAAACTTCGCGGGCTCTTCCATCTGCGGCGCATGGCCCAGGCCTGGGAATTCCACCAACGTTGCGTGGGGAATCAGCTTGGCCGCTTGCTTGCCCAATACCGCGTAGTTGCCGATCCTGGCCTTGACCGCCGGCGGCGCAATGTCTTTGCCAATGGCGGTGGTGTCGGCGGTCCCGATCAGCAACAGGGTAGGCATTTGCAGATGCTTGAACTCGTAGTACACCGGCTGGGTGAAGATCATGTCGTAAATCAATGCCGAGTTCCATGCGACCAGCGTGTGCCCGGGGCCATTGCTCAGGCCCGCATACATGTCTACCCAACGCTCGTACTCAGGCTTCCAGCGCCCTATGTAATAGGTATTGAGCTGGTACTTGCGAATCCCCTCGGCACTGACTTTTTGCTCCCGCGCATACCATTGGTCGACGCTGAGCGTGGGCACGCCCAGAGCTTTCCAGTCTTCCAGGCCGATGGGATTGACCAGCCCGAGCTGTTCGGTCTGCTCGGGGTACATCAGCGCGTAACGGGTGGCGAGCATGCCGCCGGTGGAATGGCCGAGCAGCGTGGCCTTCTGAATGCCTAGTTTTTCCAGCAGTTGGTGGGTGTTGAGGGCCAACTGCTGGAAGCTGTACTGGTAGTGGTCGGGCTTGCTGGAACTGCAGAAGCCGATCTGGTCCGGTGCAATCACCCGGTAACCGGCGTCGCTCAAGGCCTTGATCGTGCTTTCCCAGGTGGCGCCGCAAAAGTTCTTGCCATGCATCAGCACTACGCTGCGACCGTTGGGTTGCCCCTTGGCCGGCACATCCATGTAGCCCATTTGCAGGGATTTGCCTTGGGATTGGAATTGGAAATGTTCGAGGGGATAAGGGTATTGGAAACCTTGCAGCTCAGGGCCATAACTGGCGGCGAACGCCGGGGCGGCGCCGGCCGTCAGCAGGCCGGCGAGGCAAAAGGCACGGGATAGAGGCATGGGCGGGGCTCCGGACAGAATGCTCGGATGCTGTTTGCGCGGGATTAACGGGGGATTAACACCCACTGCAAGGTCACGGCGGCGAGCACCGCGTAACGCAGGCCCTTGGCCAGGGTCACCAGCAGCAGGAACCGCCACAACGGCTCACGCATCACCCCGGCCACCAACGTCAGCGGGTCGCCAATGACCGGCACCCAACTGAGCAGCAGCGTCCAATGCCCCCAGCGCTGGTAATGATGGCGGGCCTTTTCCAGCTGCTTGTCGCTGACCGGAAACCAGCGACGCTGCTTGAAGTGCTCCACCCAGCGCCCCAGCCACCAATTGACCAGCGAGCCGAGGACGTTGCCCAGGGTGGCGATACCCAGCAGCAGCCACAGGCTGTAATGCCCGCTGATCAACAGGCCGACCAGCACCGCCTCCGACTGCAGGGGCAGTAACGTCGCCGCGCCGAATGCGGCGAGAAACAGCCCCAGGTAACCCATCGGCACCGATCAGCGCGCCGGGTAGTCCGCCACCACCACATCCTGGCCATCGCGGGTCAGGCCGATGACTTGAAAGGCCTCGGCATGGCCGTCCATTTCCATGCCGGGCGAACCCATGGGCATGCCGGGGGCGGCGATACCCAGCAGGTCGTCGCGCTTGCGCAAGGCCAGTACCTGCTCGGCAGGCACATGGCCTTCGACGAACTTGCCGTCGATCACGGCGGTATGGCACGAGCCCAGGCGCGGGGCCACGCCCAGCCGCTGCTTGAGCGCACTCATGTCGGCTTCGACATGGTCATTGACCTTGAAGCCGTTGCTTTCCAGGTGGCTGATCCACTTTTTGCAGCAGCCACAGTTGGCGTCGCGGTGCACATCGATGGGGATCAGGTCGGCGGCATGGGCCAGGGTGGTGGTGAACAGCACTGAAAGCAGGGCCAATCGCAATGGGATTTTCATGGAGGTCTCGTCCAATACCGGGCAGTAAGCCGGGCATTCTCCCTGCTTTTATCCGTGGGGCGTCGGGTTAATGTTTCAAAATTATACGGAGAGCGAGTTTTCCATCCGTTGCTTGAGCCGGTCCAGTGCAATCGCCGACAGCTCGATCATGCGTTCATGGAGGCTGGCCAGCTGCAATTCTGTTTCATAGGTCAGCACGCGCTTGAACAGGGTGCCGTCGCGAAAGGGTTGCAAAAAGTAGTGGATCGAGCCGTCGACGGCCAGTGAGGTGAACACCGTCTTGAACTCGTCGGGACGCCGGGCGATCTGCACGCGGTAGCTCATGGGCACGCGTACTCCGAGCAAGTCGATCATTTCGGTAAAGCGCGCGCCGGCTGGGAGGGGGCCGCTGGTGCCGGTGTCGGCACCGAGGGAGGTAGGGTGCCATTCGTGCCAGCGATCCGGTTGGGTCACATAGTCGTAGACGGCATTGATAGGGGCCTGGATAAAACGTTCCTGACTGATCCGATCCAAGCGGACCGACTGCTCGACAGCGCGCATGGCACACCTCCTGTGTGGCTGTGAACTGTCAGAATAGTCCCACTCCCGCACATTGCACGGGAGTGTTTCAGCCATTTATCAGCGCACCTTGAACCGGCCCATCAACGCAATCACCCGGCCATTGGCGTCCAGCAGGCTTTGTGTATTGGTTTGCGTGGCATGGCCGCTCTGCACCAGCTCTTCGACCATATGTCGGATATGCACCATGCTGCGGTTGATCTCCTCGGTCACCGCGCTTTGCTGCTCGGCAGCGGTGGCGATCTGGGTGCTGAGGTCGTTGATATGGCTGACCGAACCGGCCATCTCGTCGAGGCCGGTATTCACCCGTGCCGTGGCATCCGCCGCCGACTGGCAGCTGGCCTGGGTGTTCTCCATGGCCGCCACCGAAGAACTGACACCGGTGGTCAGGCGCGCAAGCATTTCATTGATCTGCGAAGTGCTGGCCTGGGTACGCGCCGCCAGGGCGCGGACTTCGTCGGCCACCACCGCAAAACCACGACCCTGCTCGCCGGCCCGCGCGGCTTCAATCGCGGCGTTGAGGGCCAGCAGGTTGGTCTGGCCGGCAATTGCGCCGATCACGCCGAGGGTTTCGGTGATGCGCGCGGCGTCCTGGCGCATGTTCTCGACGGTGTGGGTGGCGCTGGCGACTTCGCCGATCAGTGCACTGACGCTGGTGGACGCTTCACCCACCACCACGCGGGAGCGGTCGGCGTGTTCGTTGGCGCGCTGGGTGAACGAAGCGGTTTGCGCCGCGTTCTGCGCCACCGTATCGGCGGTGGAGCTCATCTCGGTGATGGCGGTAACGGTCTGGTCGGTCTCCGAGGCGTGGCGCACCAGGATGCTGTTGGTGTGCGCCGAGGTTTGCTGCAATTGCTCAAGGCCCGATGACATGGCGCCGGTGGCCTGGGTTACTTCGCCGATCATGTCTTGCAGGTAGACGATAAAGCGATTCACCGAATGGCCGATGGCACCCAGTTCGTCTTCGGCGCGGATGGTGATGCGCCGCGTCAGATCGGCATCGCCGGTGGACAGTGCATCGATGTTGGCCTTCAGGATTTTCATGCGCTGCACCAATTGGCGAATCGCATACACCGCCAGCAGCACCAGCAGCAACACCATGGGGATCTGCAACAGGGCCAGGCTGCCGAGTACGTCATCGCGTTGGGCCGTGATCAGCGAGGTGGGCAGGGCGGTGGCGAGGAACCACGGCGTGCCTTCGATGGGACGCATGTAGAAGGTGCTGGCCACGCCCTGGTTGTCGAACTCGTTGCGCTGCAAGGCCTGGTCGCGATGGGCCAGGGCCTTGCTGACCTGGGCGGCAAAGGCCGAGGTGCCGGTCAATTCACTGATGTTCTTCAACACCACCGGGCTGCTCAGGCGCGTGCTGTTGCTGATGATCTTGCCGTCGCCTTCGACGATCAGCATCTGCCCGCCGATGTCCTTTTCCTTGCTGGCTACCAGTTCGTTGAAGAAGCCCAGGGTCACGTCGATGGTGGCCACGCCATACGCCGCGCCGTCACGCTGGATCGCCATGGCGCAGTTGGTACGCGGCTCCTGGCTGGCGTCGTCCTTGTAGGCCGCGGCCCAGGCACATTGGCCACGTGGCGACGCGAGGCCGCCCTTGTACCAGCTCTGGTCGTAATAGTTGGGGGCGGGGTCGCTGTTCCAGAAGGTGTTCACTGCCAGCTTGCCCGAGGCATCGCGGTGCCAGAAGGTGCTGTGCTTGTTGCGCCCCGGCGTGCGCTGGTTGGGCAGCGGCCAGATACCGCCGCCGAAGACCTTCAGCTCACCATATTGATCGACCAGGCCCGGCAGGACCTTGTCGATGGCATCGCTGTCGAGCAGGGGAATGGTCTGGGTGATGGTGCGTTGCTGGGACTGAACCTTGTTGAGTTCGCCCTGGATCTGCTCGGCCACCTCACTGATGCGGTTGAGCACCACCTGTTCCTCGGTATGGCGCAGCGTGGGCGCGACCAGTTGGCCGATGCCGACGACCGTCAACACGAACAACACCAGGACGAACAGCACCAGGAACAGGGTATAGCGGGCTTGGATGGAACGCAGTGGGGGCATGGGGTCGTCCTTACGAAGCGTTTATTATCGACGCGGCTTTTTTGGAGCTTCGTAGGGGTATCGGCGGGGGTTGGCACGTCTTTAGGTACCATGGTGCAAAGTTTATTGGGCGGGCACGTAGCGAGGCCGGCCGCCGGCTCGCTACGCCCGGCTCATCAGATGCCGTCGCCCTGATCACTGTGCTCGAATTTGTGTGTTTTTCTTAGCGGTTTACCCATCTCCTGGTTCAAGGCGTTCTCCATGAAAGGTCGCGGATTGACCGTGCTCGGCGGCGTAGACGGGTCGTTGTCGAGGTCTGCGGGTGTTGCGTTGCTGGGAATGCCAATGACCTGGCGTTCGTCATTTCGAACCGGCACCCACGCTCCGGATTGCAACTGCTCTTTGTCTTCACCGCCGAGGAATGTGCCGTTGGCGCCATTGAACGCATGGCCGTTTTCATGGAACAGGGTGGTGACGGGCACCAGGGTGTTGGTGCGGTCAGTACTCTCAAGGACTGCGTAGGGGTCATAGGCGATCGAGGCATGCCTGGCGCGGGCGCCGGGAACGCCGTCCTTGAGGGTGCCATATTGTGTCTCATCGATGTTTTCCTCTTCCTCGGACGTCTGGCTATCCGACTCAGCGCTGCCAAAATCGTAGCTGGTGTAACCTAAGGTCACCTGCCTGATCTCGACCTTTGCGCCATTGATCTCCGCCAGTTCGTCCATTTTCGCCAGGGCTTGCTGGCCAAGCGGCGAACTGCGTAGAAACTCGAGGTCATCGCTCACTTGCTGGTTGAATCCCAGCGTTCCTTCGGCCACGGTAAACGCTTGCTTGCCGGCGTTGCTGGGTTTGACCTCGGTGAAAGTCGAGCCTTTGCTGCGGTCGAACCGGTCATGGGCATTGGCGTAAATCAGATCCTTGCGCCGGTTATTCCAGATACGGTCGCGGCCTTTGCCGGTGTAGAAGGTCGTGCGGTCATGCCCGATAAGATCATCATTGCCGTTGCCGCCATGGGCAACGGTGTGCCCGCTGCCGGCGTAGAGGTGGTCATTGCCATCACCCCCATCCAGGTAGCTCTGCTTGGTCGAGGGACCATATCCGGCATAGAGACGATCCTTGCCGTTATTACCGTACATCACGGCATTGCCGCTTCCGCCGATGATCGTGTCGTCACCGTCGTTGCCGGCTGCAAGGCCCAGGCCGCTGCCCAGTCGCAGCACATCGTTACCATTGCCGCCGTACAATCTGCTCCTGCCGCCTCCGGCCTGGATGTAGTCATGGCCATCGCCGCCTTCAATGTCCACCCGCAGCTTGACGTCATCGTCGATGATCACCGTGTCATTGCCGCCTTTGGTCTCGATCCAAAGGCCCTGTGGCGGGCCTTGTTTGACGTGATTGTCGAAACCATATGACTTGCCGTTGATACACACCTGCAGCCGGTTGCCCGGCCAGTTGCGCACGTGTACGCAATCCGCGCCGTCACCGGTTTCCACCGTCAGCAGATTCAACTCGATCTTCGGGTTTTCGGGGTCTGATGTATTCCATACGATTAACCGGCCGAACTTGATATCGCCGTCGATATGCAGGGTGTGGGAACGTTCATTGTAGAGGCCTGGCGTCAGGTCGGTGGGCGGGTCATAGGGCGAAGGTTCAGGCTTGTCGTGAGCCGTAGCAACGGCGGACCGAGCCGTAGGAACGGTTTGGGAGGTGAGCGCAGAGAGCATAAGTGAGTCCTTCACGAGGGTTGTCAGATAATCCTGATTGCCTATCAGGCCTTTCCATTACGTGGACGCACGCGCCGAAACGTTCCCGCTGCCGTAGCCGGTCATGGTGCAGAATATTTCCTGGGCGCGGCCTCGACGGCTGCGCCCGGGTTGAGCGTTATTGGTGCACCAGCCCCATGGACGCCTCGGGGTAGCGTGGCCCCGCCGCAGCGCCCGCCGGGAACACAGATGCCAGTGCCGCCAGCTCGGCCGGGCTCAATGTGATGTCCAGGGCGGCTACGTTTTCTTCCAGATACTTGCGCTGCTTGGTGCCCGGAATGGGGATCAGGTAATCACCCTGTGCCAGTACCCAGGCCAATGCCAGTTGCCCGGCGGTTACGCCTTTTTCGGCGGCGAGGGCCTGGACCCGCTCTACCAGTCGCAGGTTGTGTGCAAAGTTCTCGCCCTGGAAGCGCGGGCTGGAGCGGCGGTAATCGTCTTCGGCGAAATCATCCGGGCTTTTCAGGGCTCCGGTGAGAAAGCCACGCCCCAGCGGGCTGTAAGGTACGAACGCGACACCCAGGCGTGCGCAGGCTGCCAGGCAGCCGTTGTCTTCCTGGTCACGGCTCCACAGGGAGTATTCGCTTTGCAGGGCGCTGATCGGATGCACCTTGTGCGCACGCTCCAAGGTGGCGGCGCTGACTTCGCTCAGCCCCAGGTAACGCACCTTGCCTTGGGCGACCAGCTCGGCCATGGCGCCGACGCTTTCTTCGACGGCCACCTCGGGGTCGATACGGTGCTGGTAATACAGGTCGAGGGTCTCCACGCCGAGGCGCTTCAAGGTGCCGTCGATGGCCTGACGAATATAGTCGGGCCGGCCATTCACGCCGCGCACCTCCGGGTTCGATGGGTCACGCACAAAGCCGAACTTACTGGCCAGGAACACCCGGTCGCGTTTGCCGGCAATGGCTTTGCCAATCAATTCTTCATTGGTATGGGGGCCGTACATGTCGGCGGTGTCGAGCAAGGTGACGCCCAATTCCACGGCACGGTGCAGGGTGGCGATGGCCTCCCGGGTGTCGCTGCCCGACGTGTAGAAGTCACTCATGCCCATGCAGCCGAGGCCGATGGCACTGACGTGGGGACCGTTCTTACCGAGTTGACGAGTGTGCATGGGTGCAGCTCCTGATGAGGTAGGACGCCATTGTTACCCTCGACAAAACCGGAATAAACCGGCTAAAAGCACTATCACTATTGGTAATTTCTAAATAATCCTCCTGGAGCCGGCCTTTGGATCGTTTTAACGCCATGCGGGTGTTTACCCGGATTGTCGAGTTGGGCGGATTTGCCAAGGCCGCCGACAGCCTGCAACTGCCGCGCGCGTCGGTGACCATCCTGATCAAGCAACTGGAAGCGCACCTGGGCGTGCAGTTGCTGCAGCGCACCACGCGCCAGGTCAGCCCGACCCTGGACGGCGCGGCGTATTACCAGCGCTGCGTACAGCTGCTCACCGACCTGGAGGAAACCGAGGCGGTGTTCTCCACTCGCCGCCAGAACCCACGCGGCACCCTGAGCGTGGATATGCCCTCGGGGATCGGGCGTTTGATTGTGATTCCCGCGTTGCCGGCGTTCACCGCGCGCTATCCGCAGATCGAATTGGACATCGGCCTGAACGACCGCCCGGTGGACCTGATCCGCGAAGGTGTGGATTGCGTGCTGCGCGGCGGTGCGGCGCTGGATGAGTCGCTGGTGGCCAGGCCTTTGGCAATGATGGACCAGTTGACCCTGGCGAGCCCTGGGTATCTGGAACGCATGGGCATACCGGCGGGCCTCGACGACCTGGCCAATCACCAGATGGTCGAGTATGTCTCCACGGCCAGCGGCAAGCGGTTCGGCCTGGAGTTCCTGGTCGACAACGCCGTGCACCCGATCCAGTTGCCCAAGCGTGTGGCGGTCAACAGTTCCGATGGTTATTTCGCCGCGTGCGAAGCCGGCTACGGCCTGATTCAGGCGCCGCACTATCATGCGATGCGGCAACTGACCGAGGGCCGCCTGGTGCCCGTGCTGGCGCAGTTGCCGGTGCCGAAAATGGCGCTGACGGCGCTGTATCCGCCCCATCGCCAGTTGTCACAGCGGGTCAGGGTGTTTGTGGACTGGCTGGTCGAACTGTGCGGCCAGCCGGGCACAGGTTTGCAACGCTAGGCCTGGGCCTTGCGATAAGCGCCGGGTTGCTGCCCGGTCACTTTGTGGAAGGCGCGGGTAAACGCCGCCACGGACTGATAACCCACCGCCACTGCGACATCCGCGACAGTCTGGTCCTGCTTGAACAATTGGCAGGCGTGGCGCATGCGCATCATCATCAGCACCTGGCCGGGCGACTGCCCGCACAACTCAGTGAAGCGCTTGAAAAACGCCGAGCGCGACAAGCCGGTGCAGGCCGCCATGCTTTCCAGGGTCCAGGCGTCTGCCGGGCGAGCAATCAATTGTTCCAGCAGGTTCGCGAACGCCGGCTGGCGCCCCAGTGCGGCGAGGCCACCGAGTGCGTGGTTATCCAGCACTTGCTGGCGCAATACATACAGAAACAACAGGTGGCACAGGCGCTCGAGCAACGCCGCGGAAGGCGCCGGGTCGCGCTGGCACTCGTGCAGGATCAGCTCGAACAAGTTGCGGGCCGCCGTCAGCGAGGGGTCGCCGGCCCGCAGGACGATCCACGCGGGCAGGGTATCGACGATCATCGCCGACAAGCCCGACTGGAAGTGAAAGAACCCGCACACCAGCCCCACGCCGTCGCTGGCGCCGCTGTCCAGGGGCAGCATCGGGCGTCGCGGACATTCCTGCGCGCCGGCCGCCGTGGCTGCCCCGGACAACCGATATTCCAGGTCACGGAGCAGGAACACCGCGTCGCCGTTGTTCAACGCTAAGGCGGTGGGTTCGCCGGCGATATGCAGCCAGCACTCGCCCTGCACGATCAGGTGGAAACTGGCGCGCGCCAGGCCGTGGGTGCTGGCATGCCAATCGCCGCAATAACGCCCGACATGGAACAGGCTGGTGTTGAGTTCGAGGCTGTCTAATAACCAATCGACAAGTGCACTGGAAGAATTCATCTAATGGAAAGACTCAAGAGCAAGTAATCGCTACTTTAGCCTATTGAGAGGATTTCTTATAACCAACAGACTGGATACACGAACCCTCAGGAGACCGCTCCATGTCCCGTGTACCGCTGCTCACCCCGCAAACCGCGCCACCCGCCGCCAAGCCGTTGCTGGAAAACGCGCTGAAAACCTCGGGCTTCATCCCCAATCTGCTGGCCGTGTTGGCCAATTCCCCGGCGGCGCTGGAAACCTACATCACCGTCTCGGGCCTGAACGCCAAGGCCGAGCTGAGCCTGGCCGATCGCGAAGTGGTGCAGTTGATTGCCGCCACTACCCACGGCTGCGATTTCTGCGTCGCCGGCCACACCGCCGTGGCGCGCAACAAGGCCAAGCTGCCGGAAGACGTCATCGACGCCCTGCGCCAGCGCGGCGAATTGCCCAATGCCCGTTATGAGACACTCGCTGCCTTTACCCGGGAAGTCATTGCCACCCGTGGCGATGTCAGCGACGCCGGATTTGACGCGTTCCGCGCCGCCGGTTACACCGAAGGCCAGGCCCTGGAAGTTATTTTGGGGGTGAGCCTGGCAACCCTGTGCAACTTCGCTAACGTGTTTGCCCGTACCCCGCTGAACCCGGAGCTGGCGCAATACCGTTGGGAAAAACCGGCCAGCTGAAGGGCGGGTGGCCCTGCTGCTTTGACAAGGAGAAACATGAATGCTTGACCCGATCTTGAGCCGTTGGCTCGATGTTCAAGCGCAGGCCCTGGATGTGGGCAGTTGCGATCCCCAGGAAGTGCTGCCACGGCTGGCAGAGGCCAACATACTGCGTATCGGTGTGCCAAAAGCCTTCGGCGGCCTGGGCGGCGATGTGGCAGGCGCCGTCGAGGCCATTGCCAATGTCGCCAGCCATTCGTTGGCGGCGGCGTTTGTGTGCTGGGGCCAGCGCTCGTTTATCGAGTATCTGCTGCAGAGCCCGAATGAGCGGCTGCGCGAGCAACTGCTGCCGGACCTGCTCAGTGGCAGGCTGGCGGGGGCCACCGGTTTGTCGAATGCAATGAAGTTCCTGTCGGGCATCGAGACGCTGCAGATCAGCGCCGAGCCGAATGAGCACGGCTGGACCCTCAACGGTCGCCTGCACTGGGTGACCAACCTGCGCAAGAACGGCTTTGTCGCGGCGGCGGCGATCGAGCAGGCCGGTGGTGGCGCGCCGTTTATCCTGGCGATTCCGGATTCGGTGGCGGGCCTGCAACGTTCCGGCGACCTGGAGCTGCTCGGCCTGCAATCGAGCAACACCGCCGCCCTGGGCCTCGAAGGTGTCGAGCTGAGTCGCGACTGGTTGCTGCACGAAGATGCACGCAAGTTCCTGCCGGCCGTGCGCCCGGCGTTCCTGGGCTTGCAATGCGGTATGTCGATCGGCCTGGCCCGGCGCTCGCTGGCGGAAGTCGCCCATCACCTGGGCGCGGCCCGCACGGTGCTGCGCGAAGAACTCGAAGGGTTGCGCGGGACCTTGGATCACCTGGTGACCGAGCTGCAGAATGGCCTGCTCGCCGGGCGCTTCGCCGCCGAGCCGGTGGCGTTGTTCAAGTTGCGCATCGGCCTGGCAGAAACCGCCGCCAGCGCGGTGCAGCTGGAACTGCAGGCCAGCGGCGGCAAGGCTTACCTCACGGCCCATGGCAGTGGGTTTGCGCGGCGCTGGCGGGAGTCGGCGTTTGTGCCGATCGTCACGCCCAGCCTGGTGCAATTGCGCACTGAGTTGCAACGCCAGGCCAACCTGTGAGCCCGGTGGTATTGAGTGCCCGGGGCATTGGCCTGGGGTACGCCGGCGGCCCGGTGCTGCAAGGCTTCGACCTGCAATTGCAGCGCGGTGAAGTGGTGTCGATCCTGGGGCCCAGCGGGGTCGGCAAGTCCAGCCTGTTGCGGGTGCTCGCCGGCTTGCAGGCGCCCCAGGATGGCAAGGTCCAGGTGTTGGGCGAGCCGTTGAACGGACCCCATCCACGTGTCGCCGTGGCGTTCCAGGATCCCAGCCTGCTGCCCTGGTTGAGCCTGGAAAAGAACGTCGCGTTCGGCCTGGATTTCGCCCGCCAGCCGCACCTGGGTGCTGATGAGCGCCGCCGGCGCGTCGACCACGCCATCGCGGCGGTTGGCCTGGAGCACGCCCGCCAGCAATTTCCGGCGCAACTGTCCGGCGGCATGGCCCAGCGCACCGCGTTGGCCCGTTGCCTGGCACGCCAGCCCCAGGTGCTGTTGCTGGATGAGCCCTTCGGTGCGCTGGATGAAGTGACCCGTGCCGATATGCAGCACCTATTGCTCAAGGTCAACCGTGAGCAGGATTCGGCGGCGGTGTTGATCACCCATGACATCGACGAAGCACTGCTGTTGTCCGACCGCATCCTGCTGCTGGGCAACCGCCCGGCGCGGACGCTGGGCGAATGGCGCATCGACCTGCCGCAACCACGGGAAGAACAGGTGGAAGCCATCGGCGCGCTGCGCATCGAGATTCTCAAAACCCTACGGCAGGCGAGCCGCCCTCAACCCCAACCCCTTGACCTGCTGGAGCCCAGCCATGTGCCTGGATGACCTGACCCACTCGCGCCGTGACTTTCTCAAACTTTCCGCGGTACTCAGTGCCGCCGGCGCCTTGCCGCTGCTGAGCAGCCTGCAGGCCCGCGCCGCCAGCGAACCGGATGCGCCGGTGCGCATCGGCTACCTGCCGATCACCGACGCAACGCCCTTGCTGGTGGCGCATAACAACGGCCTGTTCGAAGCCGAAGGCATCAAGGCCGAGCGTCCGGTGTTGCTGCGCAGTTGGGCGCAGGTGATCGAGGCGTTTATCTCCGGGCAGGTCAACGTGATCCACCTGCTGTCGCCGATGACCGTGTGGGCACGCTATGGCAGCCAGGTGCCGGCCAAGGTGGTGGCGTGGAACCATGTGGGCGGTTCGGGGCTCACCGTGGCACCGGGCATTACCGAGGTGAAGCAACTGGGCGGCAAGTCGGTGGCGATCCCGTTCTGGTATTCGATCCATAACGTGGTGGTGCAGCAACTGTTCCGTGACAACGGCCTGACCCCGGTGGCGCGTGCCGCCGGCAGTGCGATTGGCGCCAACGAAGTCAACCTGATCGTGCTGCCGCCTTCGGACATGCCGCCGGCCCTGGCCAGCCAGCGCATCGACGGTTATATCGTCGCTGAGCCGTTCAACGCCCTGGCGGAGAATCTCAAGGTCGGGCGTGTGCAGCGGTTTACCGGCGATGTGTGGCGCAATCACGCGTGCTGCGTGGTGTTCATGCACGAACACGACCTGAACAATCGCCCGGAGTGGTCGCAGAAAGTCGTGAATGCGATCGTCAAGGCCCAGGTGTGGACCCGTGATAATCGCGCAGAGGCGGTGAAACTGCTGTCCAAGGACGGCCCGAACCGCTACACGCCACATGCCGAGCCGGTGTTGAGCAAAGTCCTGGCGCCAGCCGCTGCCGACCGCGCGGCTTACCTGGCCGACGGCGCGATCCGGCACGCCGACTGGGACGAGCACCGCATTGACTTCCAGCCCTATCCATTCCCCAGCTACACCGAGGAATTGGTGCGACGCTTGAAGGACACGCTGATCGAGGGGGACAAGAAATTCCTCGCCGACCTGGACCCGGCCTTTGTCGCCAAGGATCTGGTGGATGACCGCTTCGTGCGCAATGCCATCGAAGCGGTGGGCGGCATGGGCACCTTCGGCTTGCCCGAGGGCTTTGAGCGGACCGAGGAGATTGGCGTTTGAACAACCGCAGAGTCCCGGGCTGGCTGCTCGGGCTGAGTGGCCTGGCCGGCCTGTTGTTGCTGTGGTGGCTGGGGGTGAAGGTGTGGGGCGATGGCGGCGGCCTGGCGGCGCGATTTTCGCTGGCCGCCACCTTCAGCAGCCTGTGGGAATTGCTGGGGCGCGGTGAGCTGTATCTGCATATCGTCGTGAGCCTCAAGCGCATTTTCGTCGGGCTGTTCCTGGCCTTGCTGGTGGGGGTGCCGTTGGGGCTGCTGGTGGGCAGTTCGCGCAACCTGGAGGCGGCGACCACGCCGGCCTTCCAGTTTCTGCGGATGATCTCACCGCTGTCCTGGATGCCTATCGTGGTGATGCTGATGGGGGTAGGGGACCAGCCGATCTACTTCCTGCTGGCGTTTGCCGCGGTGTGGCCGATCATGCTCAACACCGCCGCCGGCGTGCGCCAGCTCGACCCGCGCTGGCTGCAGTTGAGCAACAGCCTGAGCGCCACGCGCTGGGAAACCTTGCGCCGGGTGATCATCCCCGGCGTGGTGGGCCACGTACTGACCGGCGTGCGGCTGGCCATCGGGATCCTGTGGATCGTGCTGGTGCCATGCGAAATGCTCGGAGTCAGCGCGGGACTCGGCTATTACATCCTGGATACCCGTGATCGCCTGGCCTATTCGGAACTGATGGCGATGGTGTTGCTGATCGGGCTGCTGGGGTTTGCCCTGGATGCGCTTGCACGCGGGTTGCATCAGCGGTGGGTGCATGGGGGGTGAATAGCCAGGGAGGCCCGGTCACTCACCGGGCCTCATTGCTCTTCATATCGGGCCTATAAATTGGATCAGCGCTGGGGTGGACTTTTGACTTGTTTGAAAATCTGCAGGTCGCCCGGCCAATCATTGGGTCCTATCAGCAATGCCGGGTTTGGAGCGTGTTCGGTGTTCCTCATGCCGACGCTGGGGCCTGGATTGTTCCTTTTGAGTACCCCAACACCAATCCCGCCTGTCAGCTCTGCCACACCTGGGACACCCTGACTGGTGTTCATGTGAGCATTTCCCATAAGGGCAATCCATTTTTCCCCTGCGGAGTTTTGTCGGATGGTCTGTGCGGCGTAGTAGTTGAATTCATTGAGCCTTGGCACATGCTGTTCTTCCCTATTGATCTTTTTAAACACCTCACGCTCATCTTTGTGCCGTGTCAGGTAGGGGTGATCCAGCGGCACAATCTCTATGCCATTGTCGGTGAACTTCTTGACCAATTGTTTGAATGACGGAAAGCGTTGGGTGATACCGTCCCCGAGGAAACCGATGCCGTCATCGACAAGTTTCATTTGTGCGTCATAAAACGTGGCCTCCATATAGAGCTTCTTCACGTCTTTTTTCTTGAAGGTGTCCAGGTTGTCGTAAAGTACCTGGAAGCTCGCCATTTCGCTGTGTTTCTCACCGAAGACCAAACCATCGGCAGCGTCTAGCGCCGTGTCGAGCAACTCCGAAGGTCTGACCTCGCCGTTGATCTCAGGAATGAGGGGGCGGTCAGGACGCTCGCCAGATGCCATGCGGCGATAGAAATCGTTCATTTCCTGATTGAATTTCTCCCGGGTAGCTGCTTTTCTGCTGGGAGTGAAATGGGCATCACTGCTTGCACCTTTAATGCTGCTGACATACTCCCCCTCAGGCAAGTGGTCTGTCTTTGTAATGCCATCATTGGGGTGGTGGTGCCGGCCGATGGGGTCATATCGGTGTTCCCTTGCGAATCCCGGTCGATGTGGCAGTTTGCTCACGTCGGGAGACTGGGGCCCAAGACCGTCCGCAGGCTTGAACTCTTCCAGCGGTACGCCGTAAGGCTTCTTCTTGACCGGATCGTAGGCATACCGCTGCCCATTGGACAGGATCGTGTCTGCCTCATAGGTCTGGTCCGCGACCTTGAATGTGCCGCGTGTGAGGGGCCCATGCTCGCGGCTGACGGCCCTGGTCAAATCGGAGGCGTCACCAGCGGCCTTGATCTTGTCCACGCCCTTGCCGATCAGCCTGGCGCCACCCTGTACCAGATCGCCCACCCCACTTAAAGGATTGAGTTCGCCAATGACGGCAGTGCCGAGTATTTTGGTGACCTTGAGGGCCTTGGTCGTCGCGCTGATGGCCTTGGATCCGACTTTGGCCACTTTCGCCGCCGCGCCCGCACCGGCGGTGACGAAACCGAAAATATCCATGCCCAGGTCGACTGCGCCTTCCAGGTAGTTGCCATTCACAAAGTTCTGGATCGCCGATTTCAATGGAATCAGGTCAAGGAAAAAATTGACAAGTTTCGACTGGGCTTCCATTTGCCGGTCGTAGGTGGTTGCGCCCTTGGCCTGTTTGATCACATCTTCGTTTTCGATGTCCAAGTGTTGGATAAACGCGTCGGCGATGGCCTGCGTTCGAGTGCTGGAGAAACTGTTGGGAACGGGCAATGGGTCTTGGGCTGGCTTGTTTTGTTCAAACACTGTTTTAGGCACGTCTTTGGGGGTGAACGCCTCTATGGGATAGACCCGGTTGGCGTCACGCTCGCGCTCTCGGGTCAATACGGTGTCGGAAACGGATTTGACAGTGCCTTGATTTAAATCCATCTCATAAACTGTTTGGCCCTTTACCCCCGTGGACTTGATCAATAACGTGTGATTTTTTTCTGCCAGGGTTCGGCCGCTAAAGCCCATGCCCAGGGTGTAGGTATGGTTCTGATAGAACTCGAGCTTCCCATATTCCAGCTTCTGCCGATCGTTAATCGGGAGTTGGCTGATCATTTGCTTGACGGCCGTGGCGATGCCCTCTTTGCGATCTTTTATGGCCTGCTTGAGGTCCTTATTGAATACGGTGTTTACGTCAAATTTGAGGGACATGCCTTGTATGGCCGTTTTGATCTTGGGATGTTGTGTTTCCCATTCATACCGGTGCAGCCCGCTCATCGCGATATCCAGTAACGAGTGTCGCCCGGCGGGCGCCCTATTGGGGTCATAGAGCGGTTGGGCGAAGGGCTGTATGGTGTCTTTGACAGTCAGGATTTTCTCTTCAAACGGCAAGTTCTCGCCAAACCTTTCCTTTAGCTTGGCCAGGGCAATTTCCTTGCGGCTGGGGAGTGTGGCTTCGATCTGGTCGCTGGCCTCTATCCGCGCATCGGCCTGCAGGTTGAAGGCGCTCCTGACCTTTTCGATGTCGCTGGTGTTGTACCGAGCGGCTTCATCTTCAGAGAGCACGCCGTTGACGACGCCCCAGGTCCGCAACGCGGCGGCCTGTGCCTGCTGGGTCACGGCCATATCTTCCTGGCCGGCATCCTTGGCTTTCAGCATGACTTGGGCAAAGGTCATGTTGGGTACTTTGCCTGGTGTCTGCGCTTCTATCGTCGCTGCCGCGATGGAGAGGCTTACCCAGGCCGGGCTGCCATAGGTCAAATTGGCGGGGAGGTCTTTGATCAGCAACTCCGGTGCCTTCCTGGCCAGTAACAGGTAAGCGCCGACCTTGGCCATTTCGGGTGTGGTGCGGTGGGTGCTATGCAGATGCGTGCTGAAGTGGCCGAACAACGCTGAAGCGGGTTCGCCCCAGTGGCTTTGCTGGGCCAGATCGAAGCCTGCCACCATTTTTGTGTGAGACGGGGGCATGGATGGCGGGTCCAGCAACAGATTTATGGCGGCCAAGGTGTAGTCGTTGACGCTGGAGTGTGTGGCAATACCGTTCAACTCGGTCTGCAAGGCTTGGCCCAACGCCTGCGCACGCGGCGTGGCAAGGAGCGTTTCCAGCGCCTTGACCGGGTCCCGCGCGGCCTCGCTGGATAGTGGCTGGTTGCTGTTCAGGTATTCCAGCACACTCTGGCTACCTATCTGTGAAGGGTTTGGGTGTTGGGTCACAAAGCGCCTGGCGGCGTCCACCAGTGAGCGTTGTCCATCGGCACTCAGGGGTAACGGCCAAGACAGAGCGCCGCCAAAGTCGCCCAGAGGGTGTTCCTGGGCTCTGCTGAGCACCGATTCCGCCAGGACGGTCAGGGAATCGTGGCGGGAGGGTATGCTCAGGCCGGACGATCTGATGTAAGCCTCAAGCGTGACGGTTGTATGGGCGTCGGATGAGAAGGACTCGGGATGAATATCGATGGTCGTGGTTTTCAGCGCGCCCAGGATAGCCTGGGGCGTTGCGCTCGTGCCCAGGCGCGTGGCGATTTCGGTGAGTGCTTGGCCCAGGGTCCGCAGGTTCTGTTTGTATGCTATCACCCGCGCCAATTCTGTATTGGCGGCACTGTGGCGGGGTGTCTGTGCAGGCGTGGCGTGTTGGGAGCCGGACGATGGCTGGTTTTGGCTGTCACCTGGGGTTGCAGGTAGAAAATGCTGAGGCTGTTGAATGGATACGGGGAGGATACTTTGCATCGGTGGGTACCTTTTTTGACGTATCAACAAAGGCGCCTGTCAGTAGGAGGTTCCCTGTTCCCCAGGCGCCCCTTTGGGTGCGGAAAACACCCGCCGGGGTTCCTCCTCGAAGGCATGCAGTGTGTAAGGCTGCATGTAGATGCTTGGGTGAAAGGTTACGATGCCCTCGTCCATTCAAAGGTGAAGCCCGCCGCCCTCGGGGTGAGGGGGACACCGGACGAGCGAAAGCTTTTCATCACCTGTAACATAAGATCCCGTCGACCCTGTGCATCCCGTCGCCGGGTATGTGCCTGGTGTGTTCGGCGATACACAGTGATTACATTCTTCCGGTTCAGGAACCCGTCATGACCCAAAAGCAACGCTTGAAATACTCGATCCTGATCGCCCTGGCGGTATTGGCGACGATGTTTGGCCTGTCCTACCTGCAGAACATCGGGTTTATCAGTGAGAAGACGTTCCAGACCATCGCCATCGCCGTCGCGGTCGTCGTGGTGGTGATCAACGGCATCATGCGCCGTAAGGTCAAGCTTTAAGGTCAGCCTCAGCTTCGAGCGTCGAGTACCTTGGCAGCCTCTTCATGGAGGCTGTAGCTTTTATCCGCGTTGAGGGTGATCACGCCTTCGCTGCACAGGCGCTTGAGCACTTCGCGCACACTCAGGAACGACAACGGTATCCCCAGCTCCAGCAAGTGGCTGTGCACGCCGCGTACCCCCAGGGTGCGCTGGTTGTCGGCGGCGGTGAGCAGGGCGTCGATGACCTTCAGCCGGATCAGGCTGGTGCGCAGGCCGAAACACTTGAGCAGGTGGCGAATACGCTGGTTGCCTTGCTGTTCGGTGGTTTTGCCGAACGCTTGGGCGCCGTTGCCAAATTGGCTGTCGGCTGCGGGTGAATGTCCGTCCGTGGGCACTTGCGGGTTGTACATGCAAAAACTCCTTATCAGAGCCTGATCAGGAAAATGATGGCGCTCTTAGTCAATAAGACGAACGAGCGTGCGAAATCATGAAGGGTGTGATGTAGAAAATTTGTCGGTATCGGCTTTGTCACATCTGCAACGCCTCGAATAAACCCGCTCCAGGGTTAAATTTCTCCCGGTTTTTTGCGTTCTTACGGTGGGGTGGTTACCCCTGTGAGGGTGTTCAATTTGACTGCGGAGTCTGTGTGATTATTTCCAACGGGTTGGCCAGGGTGTGCGTGACGGGGCTGTTGCTGGGGGTGAGCCTGGCTGCAACGGCACGGGAGTCGATGACGCAGGCGTCGGCGGATATCCGCCGCACCAGTTTCGGCGTGCCGCATATTCGCGCCAATGACGAGCGTGGCCTGGGTTTCGGGATCGGTTATGCCTATGCCCAGGACAACCTGTGCCTGCTGGCCAATGAAGTCGTCACCGTGAACGGCGAGCGGGCCCGGTACTTCGGCCCCGAGCAGTCGACCTTGGAAGAGCGCAACAACCTGGCCAGCGATGTGTTTTTCACTTGGCTGAATACACCGGGCGCGGTGGCGGCTTTCTGGAAGGCGCAAAGCCCGCAGATCCAACAGCGCATGCAAGGCTACGTGGCCGGCTACAACCGTTACCTGAAAGAGCAGGGCGCACCCGCCCAGTGCCAGGCGGCCTGGGTACGGCCGCTGGTGGTCGACGACCTGGTGAAGTTGACCCGCCGGCTGTTGGTGGAAGGCGGTGTCGGCCAATTCGCAGAAGCCCTGGTCGGCGCCGCGCCGCCCCAGGCAACGGCGAGTGTGCAACCCAGCGCCAAGGCATTCGAATTGGCCGCCGCCAATCAACAGCGCTTCAGCCTGGATCGCGGCAGCAATGCCGTGGCGGTGGGCGGCGACCGTTCGTTCAATGGCCGTGGCATGTTGCTGGCCAACCCGCATTTCCCGTGGGTGGGCGGCATGCGCTTTTATGAAATGCACCTGACCATTCCCGGCCAGCTGGATGTGATGGGCGCCGCGCTGCCCGGCCTGCCGGTGATCAATATCGGCTTCAACCAGCATCTGGCGTGGACGCACACGGTGGATACGTCCAAGCACTTCACCCTGTATCGCCTGACGTTGGATCCCAAGGACTCCACGCGCTATATGCTGGATGGAAAATCCATCCCCCTGGAGAAAACCTCGGTGACGGTCCAGGCCCGGCAAGCTGACGGCAGCGTGAAGCCGGTAACCCACTCGGTCTACAGCTCGCAGTTCGGCCCCGTGGTGCAATGGCCCGGCAAGCTGGATTGGGACAGTCACCACGCCTTCAGCCTGCGCGATGCCAACCTGGGCAACGACCGCGTCCTGCAACAGTGGTACGCCATGAACCGTGCCACGAGCCTCAAGGACCTGCAAACCTCGGTGCACACCCTGCAAGGCATCCCGTGGGTCAATACCCTGGCCGCCGATGACCAGGGCCAGAGCCTGTACATGAACCTGTCGGTGGTGCCCAACGTCAGCGCGGCCAAACTGGCGCAATGCAGCGACCCACGTGCCGGCCTGCAGATGATCATGCTCGACGGCGCCCGCAGTGCCTGCGCCTGGGACGTCGACCCGCGCGCCGCCCAGGCCGGCATCTTCCCCGCCGACCAGTTGCCGCAGCTGGAGCGTAGCGACTACGTGCAGCACTCTAACGATTCGGCGTGGCTGGCCAACCCCAAGGCACCATTGACCGGCTTCTCCCCGGTGATCAGCCAGGACCATATCGGCCTCGGCCCGCGCGCACGCTTCGCCCTGCAACGCCTGCAATCCCTGGAGACGCAACCGATCAGCGTCGCCGACCTGCAAAACATGGTCATGGACAACGAGGTGTACCTGGCCGGGCAGGTCATGCCCGACCTGCTGGCGTTCTGCGCCAAACACCTCGGCACCGACGCGGCTGCGCTGAAGTCGCTGTGCACCAGCCTCAACGACTGGGACCGACGCGCCAACCTCGACAGCGGCCTGGGCCTGGTGCACTTCATCAATTTGGTTGAAGACCTGCAGCAACTCCCCGATGCCTGGCGCGTCGCGTTCGACCCGGCCCAACCCCTGACCACCCCACGGGGCCTGGCCATCGAGCGTGCCCCCGTGGCCAAGGCCCTGCGCGAAGCCATGCTGGCCTCCACCGCAGCCGTGGCCAAACTCGGCCTCAACGCCGACAGCAAATGGGGCGATATCCAGGTCAGCGGCCAAACCCCGATCCACGGCGGCCCGCAAGCGCTGGGGATCTACAACGCCATGCAAACCGTGCCCCGGGCCGACGGCAAGCGCGAAGTGGTCAGCGGCAGCAGCTACCTGCAGATCGTCACCTTCGACGACCAGGGGCCACACGCCCAAGGCCTGCTGGCATTCTCCCTGTCCAGCAACCCGGCATCGAAATACTCAAAGGACCAGACCCAAGCGTTCTCCGAGAAAAAACTCCGCCCACTGCCGTTCACCGACGCCCAGATCAAGGCCGACCCGCAGTACCAGCAGCAGCTCATCAAGGAGTAGGGCAGACGCGCAACCCCTTGATGCCAATACGAAATATTTTTGAAATCAAGGGGTTGCAGGCAAAAGCAAATGAGTACATAATGGCGCCCATCGAACGCAACGAAGCATTAAAAACTTCAATGTATTCAATGAGTTAGAGTAGAGGCAGGGCTCTATGGCCCACTCAAGTTTTTATACGGTGAATGTCAGCGGCAAGGGCATTGATCGTTTGAGGCCGAGTAGCAAAATGGTTATGCAGCGGATTGCAAATCCGCCTACGCCGGTTCGATTCCGACCTCGGCCTCCACTCTTAAAACCCCGTAGATCAATGATCTACGGGGTTTTTTATTGCCTGTGATTTGAGAAGTGTTCCGCAACTATTGGGATGTGTTCCGCAACCCTACGCGTTTTTGATCGCAATGAGGGGGGGGAGAACAGCGCCGGGTGAGGGGAGGTTGGCCTGTTACTTCGTGGGGTTAACGATCTCACCGACACGCCGATAGACCTTCTTTGTCATCTCCTCAGTGGAGTGGCCGAGCAGCCGACTTGCATGCGCAAGTTCTATCTCGCTGGCGGCTTTGGGCCGGATGTCTTTGAACTGAAACTGGCGAATTAGTACAGCCAGGGCGGGATCGCCGTCGGCACCGGCCTTGATGGCTGCTTTCTCCCGGGCTTCATCCCAGCGGTTGCGTAGCATCTGCTGGCTCATCCGAAGGCCGGACGCGTTCGTAATAAGCGTTGAGGTCTTAACCCCGTTTAGCGATCTGCGCTCGAGCAGGTTGTCTAGGAATAGACTAAGCGCTGATTGTTCGCCGGCATCGTCCAGGCGAATACGCAGAAGTTTGCCGCCCTTGCCCTGGCGAACCCCTACAAAGCCGTTGGCCAGATCGGTAGTTGCTACCTTCAGCACATCGGCAGGGCGCTGGCCGGTCAGGTAGGCAAGGTCCATGGCATCTTTTAGTTCCTGCACGGCTTCTGCATACACTGCATTCCACACGGTTTCGCCGGCGTAGTAGTCCCGCGGTTTTTCCTTGTTCCGGCGCACGCCGAAGCAAGGGTTGGCATTGTTAGTCAGTCCCCACTCGCGTGCGATTGTGAACATGTGTGACAGCAGTGCGATCTCTCGGTTGGCCCTAACCTTAGCGGTTCTGGCATCTCGATACTGCGCAACAACTTGGGGGGTGATTGAGTCGAGAGGCGCGTTTTCAAATGCCTTCCGCAGCTGTTTCAGTTCCTTGCGGTTGTCGGACTGTGTCCGTATGGATTTGGTCGGGATGATCTTTTTTTCGTACCTATCGAACAGCGCACCCAATAAATGATTGGGCTTAGGTGGTTCGCGGCGTTCCAGTCGAGCCCACTCGACCTTCGCCGCGTCTAGATCATTGCCCAGCGGTATTTCTTTTCGATTTCCGTCGGCGTCCCTGCCGTTGTAGTAGTACGAGGACCAGATGGCGCCGCTTTTGCGCTTGCGGGTGCGCCGTATCATTCGAGGCGGAAGGTCGCGATTGGGTATGCTTTTCTGGCGCATCAGTTAGCTCACGTTCGCTAGGTCGAGCGACCAGGTTTCAGTCACGGCATTGACCGCAGACGGTCTGACACCAGCGAGTTTTAGTCGGGCATAAACCCTGCCTACGACTGGGCGGCGAGCGCCTGTTAGAACAAACTCCCAGTGGTTTTTGGCTAACCATTGGATTTGCTTTGATGGGATCAGGTAGCCGGTGATCGTGGCCAATTCTTCTTCTGTAAGTGTTTCGGCTCTGAGTTCCATCATGCGACCTCCCTGAACTTCACCGGCTCCCAGGTTGATTCACAGAGCCCATAAGCACTGGCGCAGGCCGTCTTATCTGCGCCTGTTGTCAGTAGGTCGTATTGAATTCCGCCTCGGGCGGTTCTGGACCATTCGACTGCCTGCCGGATGCTCGCGATTTCCATCACCTCTAGGGCGGTCATATCGGTTATTGAGCCTTTCGGGTGCTTAGCATTGGAGCCAGCGAAGAATGTGGCGGCTCCGCGCTTGCTGGCCTGCTGAACGATTCGTTCCCAGCGATCGATGCGGTCAATAACCTCAGGGAATCGAAGCGCGATTTCGCGCAGTTCATCCTTACGACAGTTGATACAGGGCATGCAGCCCACACGGCCCATGCCTTGGGAGTACAGCGGGTTCGGCTTGATGCCCATATATCGGTGTGCTTCGAAAACGGCTGGAATATCCCACTTCAGGATCGGTCGGTAGTTGAACAGGCCGCCACCAACTTCATCGCACTCGGTCAGGTAGCGCCTGTTTAAAGACTCATCGGCGCGCACACCCTGCCAGCTTATTATCATTTCGCCTTGACCCATGAGGGGCATCACGACTTGTTCCAGCATTGGGTCGCGCTTCAGTTCCATGGTGCAGAACTGGGCCTTGCGGCTGGGGAACCTGCCTTTCCAAATACATAGGTCAAGAAACGGGTTACCGGTTGGCCGCAGGACGTCGAGCGCTGCCAGTACCACCGGTTCGGCAACCCCTTGAGCTCGCCACTTGGTTTCAATGAATCGCCGTTTACCTGCTATGCGCTGGGTGAAGTCGGCCCGCACGCGGGTAATTTTCGTGTGCGTAGCTTGCTCCAGATAGTCGAGGTACCTGTAGGTTTGGTCGTGCTCATTGCCGGTGTCGGCGAAGACAGCCTGGAGGTTGGGAGTGTCCAATGCGATGGCGAGCAATAGTGTGGCAGTGCTGTCTTTCCCGCCGCTTACGCTAACGATATTGTGACAGGTCATGCTGGTCGCCCTCTGCTTGATGGGCATTCAGCTAGTTCTTCTTTTTTTACTGGATGGTAGTGCAAGTGAAAATACGGATACCTAGAATTCCGCCACTTATGATGACTTACAGCATCTGGGGTATCTGGGGCTTTTTGATTCTGGGCAGCTGTCTTTGGCTGATTGTTGGAAGCCTCAAATATTGGGGGGTATTGAGTAGTGACTTTGCCAGCTGGGTGCAGGCCTTCGGATCGATCATAGCCATCGTCGCAGCAGGTGCGTTTCCTGTCTGGCATGAAACGCTGAAGCAACAACAAGAGCAACGTCGCATCAAAGAACTGCTTTTGATGGCAACAGTCCGGCAGGTGGATATGCTTGAGCGTTTGTACAGTGTTGTGGCCAAGGCCAATGAAGACTTTGGTCGAGAAAGTATTAACGGCTACCTTGAGGAGGGAAGGCACCTGAGATGGTCGGCCCATATTGACGGGCTTAATGCATTTCCCATGGTGCAGCTTAGTCCCCACGACTTCGAGGTTATAGGCATTTTGAAGGTGGCGGCAGCGTACGGGGAGAGGGTCTCCGGAAAGCTCAACGACTGGATATCTTTTGACGATCAGTATCGGAATGAGGGCAAATTGTTGTACGAGCACTTTCAGCAGACAGAATATATAAAACAGCGTTTTTTGCGCTGAGTCTTCCCATGTCTCAAGCGGCTTCCCCCCCCAAACAAGCTGCGCGAGCGGGCATTCCTGAGCGTTTAGCGCTGCATCAGCGAGCGCTGCCCCGCGCAGCTTTTCGTGGGGTATAAATGCCTCTGCAGTGCTGTTGGAAGGAGCAATAATGCCTGCTGCTGCGCAGCAGATGCTGCTTGTTTCTAGCGTGTCGACACTCGCGGGAGTGCGGAGCAAAGCGGGCAGGGTGCTGATGTTGTCCTGGTGGTTCTTCATGCCGCTTTCCTCCGGTGTTCGATAGCGAGTTGGTCCATCAGGCGCTGGTGGTAGGTGTTGCGTGCTTCTGCGGCAGGCCATGGGTGAATTGTTTCAACCCTGGGTTCAATGCCGACCAAACAATCCCAGATAGCCGGATCGGTTGGCATGAGGTCGCGGCGCTCGGTGGCCAACGCGATCAGGTCGGCCTGGTGTATGCATGCGGGTAGATCGAAGGCCAGGTCGAAGCGCTCACAGACACGCCCCCATACGACGTCCTCAAATCCTCGGTAGTCGGGCATCCACTGTTTGAGTGGCCGGGTCATATCGCCCAGGTACGCCTCGGTGGCATCGTGGAGCAGGGCCGCCAACTTGTGTTCTTCCGGCACCAGCTCGGCGACGATGCAGCTGTGTTGTGCCACGCTGCAAAACTCGCGGGTGTGGCCGTTGAAACGACACAGGTTGGCCAGCGAGTGCGATATGTCCCGTGGGTCGATCATGTCGGCGTCTGGCTCATACACATTGAAGTGCTTGCCGGTGAAGGTGAGGATGAAGTTCATGCTGCATCCTCCAAGGTGAATGGATCCATTAGGGCAGCCATGCTCAGTGCCTTGTCACGTAGGGCAAGTGCTTGCGTTGCCTGGCTCTCGGATCTCACTGCTCGGAAGGTGTCAGCTGCAAGCTTGAGCTTTTCGGCGATGGCCAACAGGGTAAGTCGATCTTGTGGTTGCAGATCCAAGATAAGTTGCAGGCGCCGGCATCGTTCGCTGACTTGCTCAACTTCGGTAGAGCCTACTGACTCGCCCTGGTCCATCCCTTCCATAAAGCCCTGAGCGTGGCCATGGTCATAGCCCTCAGCTCGACCATCCGTTAAGCCGCCCTTGTAGCCGACCCAGTAGAGGATCCCAAGCGCGATCACGATGCTGATCAATGCGCAGATTTGAATTGAAGTCATGTGGTGTGCTCCTGATGGTTTTGTTGGCTGGTGGTGGCAGCCGTAGGGTTAACTGGTATTACTCGGTTGATTCTGTTTCTGGACGCGGCATGTCTTCATCGGCTCGGTAAGCGCGGATGTCGATCAAGGCGGCGACATGCTTAATGTGGGCATACCGCAATGCCTTGACGCTGTGGTCCAGCGTGGTCACCGGCAGCTGAATACGGCCGCTGTTGATCGCCTCTGTGAACGTCTTTTCATTGAGGTTCTTGAAGTAGTGCACGCGCAGCTTTTCAAGAGGGATAAGCACGTCGCCGAAGAGTTGATGCAGCATCTCGACGGTCGCGCTATCCGGCGCGGCTTGCAGCCGTAACGGTGTTTGGCTGGTGTTGCTCATGGGCCTCGGCCTCCTTGCGTTTGAGTCGTGAAGGGTGGTTCCAGGCGTTCAGGCAATGGCGCTTGGTCAACTCCCGCAGATGCTTCGGCACTTCGAGGAGCGCGGCGTTGCGCTCCTCACGTGTACTCATGGCGATGATCTGGCGGGCGTACTCCCTAGGCCACGTCACGGTTGTCAGCCGGGATGGCTGGCAGTTCGAGCCCCAGTTGCTCGGCGAGCCAGGGCATGCCCGCTTGCCGGACCTTGGTCGATTGGCTGTACTGCATGCCTGCAGTTTCGTGGTACCAGTTGCCGTTCTTGATCCGCAGGTACTCACGGTCACGGACGGGGAAGGCCGGCAAGTTGCGGTCGTTGAGCAAGCCCTTTTCACGCATGAGCGCGATCAGCTTGGGGCGGGTGATGCCGAAGTACTTGGCAGCTTTTTCCAGGCTACGTTCCATCACGACCCCCTACGCTGCGTGCGCGGCAGGTGTCGCTGCTGCGGCCAAGTGGTTGATGGATTCGACGACCATGCCGTACAGCTCGACGTCGGTCCCGTATACCGTGAAGCACTTGGTGCGCGGCGACTTCACGCCGATACCCATGATGGCGGTAATGCCAGAGCGCGTTTTGTTGCGGTGAATCGCCAAGTAGATGGGCAGCTCGAAGCCCAGGTCGAGACTGATCGACCCGCCGGTGCGCACCAACTCGAACACTTGCTGCTTGTGTTCAACATCAAACGCGCCATAGCGACGGTTTGCGTGGAGAGCTGGCAGTGAATCAGGCAGTTCGGTGGGATCGACCGGGCCGTTGGCAATTTCTTCGATGAAGTCGGCCAGCTTGAGATGCATTTTTTTGCTGTTGGTCAGGTTCAGCGTGTGGCGTTCGCTGCCCAGCTCAACGGTGAAGTGTGTGTCCGCTTTGCTGCGTTCAACTTTCAGGCGGAAAGCCAGCACATCGCGCCGTGGTGTGGTGCGCAACGTGTGGTTGAAGGTCTCGCTCAGGTTGACCTGGGCATGCAGCAGGGCAAGGGTACGGTTGTCGAGTTTGAACTTGCTCATGCTGCGTGCCCTCCGCCATTCGGATCGAACGGTGCGGGCGCGGTGCGCTGTTTCGCCTTGGGTTTGGACACGATGAAGGTGCAGCCGCAATCTTGCGCCAGGCGGCGAATTTCGAAGATGCGGAAGGGGTTAGCGGCGGCCGGGTGGACGTGCAGGGTGGCTGTGGTGTGCATGATGTTGCCTCGCTCTGTGGTGGAAGAGTGAGGCAATAATAACCCTAAAGGTTAACTCGTCAATGAAAAGTTAACCTTTTGGGGTGTTATGATTTGTAATCCAAGCTAGCGGTGTGAGTGGCGAGGCCAAATCGTCTAGGGTAGCGATGTACACCTTGCACGGAACGTCGAAGTTTCTGGCTGCATTTCGAAGCGCGTTCTCGATATTGTGTTGGATATCCAGGGGTGTTGATGTGCTCAGAATAACCACGAGATGCAACTGTACCTTTACTTTCGAAACTTCATTGAGATTTTGAGAAGCGATCCTAGCGTTGGTAATAGTTGATAAAAATCTACTCTGTGAGAATTTTTGATCAAAGTATTTTACCTCGGCTATGTGTATCGTATCGCCATGTTGTGCAATTGCGTCAAATAGTATTGGTTTGCTGAAGCCTGGGAACTGAAATTTTATTTTTGGTGAGAAATCAATGCTCGTAGCAAGCTTGAGTTTTTCCAAGGAGCGCTTTTCTATAAACTCTAGCTTGGCCATGGATTCAATATGACTTCGCTTCGTGAAGCCTTCTAAGTCAAATATGGTGCCAGCCTGAGAGTTTCGAGCTTCGGGAGACGATCCTTGTTCTTCGCTATTCGAATTCGATGATGCCGGTTCGACATGATCAACTTCTGTAAGGGAAGCATTTTCGACTGGCACATCTTCGACTGGCTCAGCTTCGGTTGGAGCGTTTGACGCCGGCGAAGACGATGTGCTGTTGTGTGAGGGCTCTACTGATAAATCAGTCTCCTTAGCTTCTGCGCTAAGCTTTTCATCACGTTCTTGGGGGGTGACAATCCCGAAAAGTTTTAAGAAGTCGTCTTGGTTTTCATAATCTGAAGGTGCGTATAGAGTTTTGTGATTGAAATTCAGAGTTAGAAAAAATATCCCTACAAGATAAATGGGGAATGCCATCAGAAATAATATGTAAGTTGATTGGTTTTCGGGTGTGAGGAATGGGAGTACTGCCGTTCCGCTAAGTTCTGCAATTGCTGCGAAGCGCGATATTACGGTGAGGGGGTTTTTTATATGCCCAATCTTCCCCGTATGCGATTGTTCTACCGTCATTGTTCATCCTTGAGCGTAGATTGTTCTAAAGTTCGGATATTTTCCAGCGTGCCCTACCGCAAATGGTCCAATCTTCTGTCATTTTAATAATCCTATCAGGCCAATCCGGATTGATTGCGAAGAGGTACTGCTCGGTACCTTCTTGCTTCAACTGTTTCAAAGTGGCGGCCTGATCTCTCGTTCTTTTTGCGGCGACAAAATGGCCTGGTAATGCCTCAAGCGAAGGATCAATTACAATTTTATCTCCTTCTACAAATTTAGGCTCCATGCTGATGCCTTCTACGCGCAGAATGAAAGCCCTTGGACCAACTGGGCCGGGGGCATCAATCCATTCTTCGGCATCAACCGGGTCAAAACTCCCGTTCGTTTCACACCACATGCCCGCTGCAATTGAACCCATGACTGGGAGCTTCCTACCTGTATGACTCAGTACGGTAGCGTTGTTGAATTCGCCTATGGCATACGGCATATCTAGATAGCCTTGATGCAAATCGAGAGCTTTCTCGATTTGGCGAGCAATAAGATCACCAATCCCTTTCGTAGGATTTTTCCCACCGAACGCACTGACCTGGGCAGGTGCTTTGCCCAAACGCTCGGCAATATCAGTGAGCCGGAGCTGCTTTTCTGACAGCACCCTGCGGAAATTTTGCAATCTTGTATCGGAAATTTTCATGAAGTGATTCTGTTCTAATTAACCTGCAAGGTGAATGTCCTTTTGGGTGTTGATAAAAACAACCTCATGGGTTAACTTCTGCGCTCGGAGGTACACCATGAAGCTTCGTCTATACATTAACCGTCTGGATTCGCAGGGGCTTAAGGCATATGCAGATCGTTGCACCATTGCCGTTAGTTACCTTCGGATTCATGTCAAATACGCTAGCAAAGACCCCAGCGTTTCACTGATTAAGTCTCTGGCCCGTGAAAGTGAAGGTCTCGTTTCGCTTGCTGAGGTTTTGGAGCATTTCGGCATTATAGAAACGCCCGCCACGAACAAGGCTACATAGAAAAAAGGCGACCCAAGGGCCGCCCAGTTCCTCCCGGCACACACCACCACAGTGCTGTCGGGTCACGACGAAGGTAGGAGGGCACACCACATGCATTCCACCTCCCTTCATCGCGCTGCCAAGACACGGATGTCTTAGGTTGCTGCCTTTTCCACCACAGATTAGGCAGCTGTTGCGCCAGAGGTGAACACGGATTGTTCGCCTCGGCACGGTGCCGGTTTCGATCCCTAAGATCTGGCCGGCGTTTGGGCCCTTTCAAGCCACGCGGCAAATGTATCACTACTGCATGTCGCGGGGCACTGGCAACTTAGTAGGATTAATGCCATGAGCCGAGTAGTTTTAAGCTGTGTTGATCGAGCGCAAAGGGAAGTTCTGACGCTCGAATTAGCTCTGTACCACGCCGCACGGGACTATCCCGGTGGTGCCGCTGCAATCGCCGCCACCACCGGTCGAAATGCCACCACGCTGCAGCACAAGTTGTCACCTACCCACCCGTCACACGCCATCAACATTCAAGAGTTCGGCGAGATCCTCGAACTGACCAAGGACCGTCGCATTCTCGATGCTGTGCACGGTCTTGTCGGTGACACGATCTGGCAGGAGCTGGCCGAGGCGTATACCAACGACATGCCTGAAACCCTCACCACGGGGATCGCACAGTTCTTTCGGCAGGTTGCGGATTTGTCCGAAACCTGGGCCAAGCATATTGGCGACGGCAAGGTCGATGACAGCGAGTTGGCCGAGATTCGCCAGTTGGTGTTTCGCGGCATCCAGGGGTTGTTGGGCATGTACAACCGCGCCCGCTACGTCAACCAGACGACTCGCGGGGTGGAACGTGGCTGATATCGCTGATTTTGCAAATGACCTGATGCAGGAGAGGATTGATCAAGCCGTGGCTGCACGCATGGCGCTGATGTCCAGCCAACCACAGCATTCCCTGATGTTCTGCGACGATTGCGACGAGGCAATCCCTGAGGCACGGCGTTTGGCACAGCCAGGCTGCACGCTCTGTGTTGGCTGCAAGGCCGCTGATGATCTGAGGGCTTCTCATTATGCTCGATGACGTAATCAACCAATTCGCGGACTACGGTCTTGAGCCAGCGCAACCCCTGGTGTTCGGCAAACTTACACGCTGCAAAACCACCCAGGATAAGGGCAAAGAAAAGAACGGCTGGTACGTCATCCACGAACACCATACCGAGAAGAACGAAACATTGATCTTCGGCAGTTTTGGTGACTGGCGCTCCGGCGAGACCCAGAAGATTAAGGTCAAGGCCGGTCGTATGAGCCCAGAAGAGCGCGAAGTCATGCGCGCTCGCCAGGAGGACGCCAAGCGTAAGGCCGCCGAGATCGCGGCCAACGCTTCACGCCGAGCGGCCAGCCGTGCAGCCGGCCTATTCCAGCGTATGCCCGAAAAGGGTAAGAGCGCCTACCTGGATCGGAAGCAGATCGTCGGCTTCAAGGTTCGCTATGCGCCCCGTACCGGCGCTTTTTTAGTGCCCATGTGCAATGTGCGCGACCAGATCGTCGGCCTGCAGGTAATCTTCCCCGCGAAGCAAGAGGACACCGGTCGGGACAAAGCCTACTGGCCCTACGGCATGTCGAAAGAGGGCGCCTTCCATCTGATCGGCCCTCACCCCGAACCAGGCGAACCGGTGCTGGTGTGCGAGGGCTACGCCACGGGCGCAAGCCTGCATATGGCGACGTCGCTTACTGTCGCCATCGCCTTCGACGCGGGCAACCTGCTACCCGTCTCCAAGGCCATGCGCGAGCGCTTTCCCGGCTGCCCGCTGATCATCTGTCGCGACGATGACTGGAAGACCAAGCGCCCCAACGGCGAACCCTGGAACCCGGGCGAGGAGAAGGCCGCCAACGCCGCGCTGATCGTAGGTGGCCAGGTGGTTGCCCCCGTGTTCTCCGGCGAGCGCGAAATCAAGTGGACCGACTTCAACGACCTACACATCGCCGAGGGATTGGAGGCCGTCCGCCGCCAGGTGTTGGCGGTGGTCAAGCCTCCTGCAGCTGGCGGTTGGAAAGACCAGCTCGCCCGCACCGAAAACGGCTCCCTGATCGCGCACATGCAAAACGTCGAGCTGATCCTGGGCAACGACGAACGCTGGGCCGGTGTCATCGGCTACAGCGTGTTCAGCTCCAAGATCGTCAAGCTGCGTTCTGCGCCCTTCGGTGGAGGTGCCGGCGACTGGGCCGACATTGACGACATGCGCGTGATGAAGTGGCTCGCCCAGCAATACAACCTGCGCGTAAAAGCTTCCCATGTTATCGAGGCGGTCAGCGTGGTAGCCCACGACCATGCCTTCCACCCGGTGCGCGAGTACCTGGAGAAGTTGGAATGGGACCGTGTGCCTCGAATCGAAACCTGGCTGACCGACGTGCTGGGCGTCAATGCCAGCGAGTACTCGGCCAAGGTCGGCAAGCGCTGGCTGATCTCCGCAGTTGCTCGGGTGATGCGCCCAGGCTGCAAGGCCGACTCAGTAATGATCCTCGAAGGCGGGCAGGGCGCGGGTAAGTCCACGGCCATGGGTGTCCTGGGTGGGGAGTGGTTTATGGACACGCCTTTTGCCCTTGGTGACAAGGACAGCTTCCAGGCGATTCGCGGCAAGTGGATCGTCGAGCTGGGGGAGCTAGACAGCTTCAACAAGGCAGAAAGTACCAAGGCCAAACAGTTCTTCTCCGCGTCCACCGACACCTACCGCGAGAGCTACGGCCGCAGAACGAATGACGTGCCACGCCAGTGTGTTTTCGTGGGCACTACCAACCAAGAGGAGTACCTCAAGGACGCCACGGGCAATCGTCGCTATTGGCCGGTGTTCTGCAACAAGGTCGATCTGGAACAACTGCGCGAGATCCGCGACCAGCTTTGGGCAGAAGCGTTGTTCTGCTTTGAGGCGGGCGATATCTGGTGGGTGAACAAGGACGAATCGAAGATGTTCGCCGAGGCCCAGGACGAGCGCTTTGTGGTGGACGAATGGGAAGGGCCAATTCTGGCCTGGATGGAAGAGTCGCAGATCGGCGAGACCGCCACCGGCAACGAGATCCTCACCCAGGCGCTCAAGCTCGACTTCGGCCATTGGGGCAAGCCTGAGCAGATGCGGGTCGGGGCAATCATGCACCGGCTGGGTTGGCGGAAGCGGCGCATGCCGGCCCTGCCGAAAAGCGGTGTGCGGCCCTGGGCCTATGAAAAACCCCAGGGCTGGGGGCGTGCGTCTGCGTTGCAGCAGTCGGTTAAAGAGGAGCCTTGCTTTGATTAAAGAGATCGATGCGCGGCTCCGTATGTGGGCAGAAGAACTGCACAGCGACTTCACCAAGGGCGGGCTTGCTGGCGGCAACATGGTTGCCATGATGATGGAAAACAATGGTCAGTTGATTCGCGGTCAGCGTGCGTTCCGTGCGCCGCTAGAGGGTTCGCTTGATATAGAGCTGATCGTGAATAAGCACCTGGACCAGCCACTGGCGACTGTCCTCCGTGAGCACTACTGCAACCATGACACCAACATGCGCTTGAAGTACGCCCATTGCGGCTGTGGTCGGGACACCTACTACCAGCGTCTGCACGAAGCCCACCTGCATATCTACTACGTGCTGATGGGGAAGGCTGCATGACCCTCGGCGTCACTCCGCGTACTCCTGTCCTCCTGTCCCGCTTTGTCCGACTGCCATACAGCGCAGTTGGACAGGCACAGGCCGCGCCGTTGTTGGCCTGTCCTACCGTCCAACCTTCACCCGCCCCACGCACACATGAGCATAGCGGGCACGTAATCGCGCCCATGCGCGCACGCGTGCTTTTAGCTTTCTCTCTATACACAAGAGAAAAGGAATAAAGGTAGGACAGTTGGGCAGAGCCCCGAATTCAGGCGCCTGTAGCTGTCCTACTTCGATCCAGAATAGTTGGACAGGTCAGACGGGGCACCAGAAGCGATAGCCGATTGAATGCGTTGTCCCTGCGTTGCACCTGCGTCCTACCTGTATTGCACCCATATTGCGCCATGGCATTAAAACTCCCTTGCTGCCACCGGAATCCACCTGTAAAAAGTACCCATCTTCGATAGGTGCGACCGCAAGCAGCGGGACTCACCACCACACTGAACCCGGCCATTGCGCCGGGTTTTTGCGTTTATGGGGTAGGGCGATGACAAACGAGCAGCAAGCGCTTATTGAGATGCCGATCTGGATGGTGATCCTGCTATCCCTGATCGGCGGCATTTCCGGCGAGGCATGGCGAGCCGACAAGGCGGGGGTGAGCGGCTGGTCGCTGGTCCGCCGCTTGCTCCTTCGGTCCGGGGCCTGCGTGGTCTGCGGACTGTCCACCATGATGTTGTTGCACGCATCGGGCATGTCGGTCCTGGCGGCGGGGAGCATTGGCTGCCTCACCGCGATGGCCGGCGCCGATGTCGCCATCGGCCTGTACGAACGCTGGGCTGCCAAGCGGTTGGGCGTGTGCGATGTGCCGCCATCGGGCGGCGGGCAGGCTTGATGTGCTGTAGGCCACGGAATACGTGGCCTACAGCGTTGCGCATCAAAATGGTGCGCCGAAAATTCGCCGGGGACCCTGGCGGCATCCGAGGGACACGGGGCATGAAACCCGCGGGAAAGCGTTAGCGAATGGGCTGCCAACTTACTGAAATTCAATCCATTGAAATTGAAAGGTTTCCATTGAAAAGCCGTTGAAAAGGAGGGCTTATGACGGATTCACTTTTTCTGTCTAAAAGCGCTTTCGCGGCTCGCATCGGCAGGACGCCGAGCTACATCACTTGGCTCAAAGGCAACAACCGCCTCGTGCTGTCGCCAGACGGCAAGATGGTGGATGTGCTGGCAACCGAAGCGCTGATCCTCGAAACCGCTGACCCCAGCAAGGCCGCCGTTGCTGCTCGACACCAACAGGACCGGATCCAGCGTGACGTTTACAGTCAACTGTCCCCCCTGGTCGAGCCGACTAACACGGCTGCGCCGCAGCAGCCTATTACTGTCGGCGCCAAGGGCCACGACTTCCAAAAGGCTCGCGCTATGCGCGAATACAACCTGGCGCAGCTGGCCGAGATTGAGCTGCATAAGGCGCAGGGTTCCCTGGTCGCCAGGGATGCCGTCGAGCTGGGCGCCTACAACGCCGGTCGCCATCTGCGTGACCAGTTGTTCGGCCTACTGCCCCAGCTGTCCCACAAGTTGGCAGTGATGACCGACCCCTGGGACATCGAAAAACACCTGACGGCGACACTTCGTAAATCACTGGAAGAGGCTGAGCGCATGTCCTCGTCCGACCTTGAACGAGCAATGACGACGAGCTGACCTATGACCACGGAATTTCCTGACGGTGACCGTGCGTACCGTGAGGCGTATTTCCGTGGGCTACGACCCGACCCAGATCTCTGGATCGACGAGTGGGCCGACGAGTACATGCGCATCCCGCGCGACACGGGCGCACCTGAGCCCGGCCAGTACCGCACCGACCGGACGCCGTATGCCCGTGAACCGATGCGTTGCCTGTCACCGGCCCACCCGTGCCGGCGAGTGGTCACCATGGTGGCCTCGCAACTGATGAAAACGCAGATTGCCTTGAACTGGATGGGTGGCCTCATCCACATGGCACCGTCCAACATCCTTGCGCTGTTGCCCAGTCTGAGTCTGTCCAAGCGGGTCTCCGGGCGGATCAGCAAGACGATCAAGGCCACCCCAGTGTTGGCAAAGCGGGTAGCGGCCAGCCGCTCACGGGATGCCCGCAACACCATGGATACCAAGGAGTTCGAGGGCGGCGCCCTGTACGTCACCACGGCCGGTTCGGCAGCCAACCTGTCGGAGCTGTCGGCGCGCTACATCTACGGCGACGAGGTTGACCGCTGGGAGAACGACGTCGGCCAGGAAGGTGACCCCATCGTGCTGGCGGAAACACGTGCTACCAACTTTGGCCGCAACGCCAAGATCTACTTCTCCAGCTCGCCGACGATCAAGGGTGCCTCGCGGATCTCGGACTTGTTCGAGTCCAGCGACCAGCGTTACTACTACGTGCCATGCCCCTCTTGCGGGCATATGCAGGTGCTGGAATGGGAGCGGCTGCTCTACAGCAAGGACTACCGCACAGTTCACTACCAGTGCGCCGCGCCTGAATGTGATGTCCTGATCGAGGAACACCACAAGACCGACATGCTCGCCCGTGGCGAATGGCGTGCCCATGGCAGCGGTGACGGCAAGACGGTGGGCTTCCACCTAAACGCGCTGTACTCGCCGATTGGCTGGAAGGACTGGCCCTCGCTGGCTGAGGAGTTCGAAGACGCCAAGAAGGCACAGGCCAAAGGCGACATGGGCCTGATGCAGGTGTTCTACAACACCCGTCTCGCCAAGGTCTGGGACAGCGCGCAAGAGCAAACCAAGGCCGAAGTGCTGGTCGCACGGGCACGGCTGGAGACCTACACCCTCGGCAGTATGCCGGTGGGCGTGCTGATGCTGACCGGCGCCGTCGACGTCCAGGCTAATCGCCTGGAACTGATGGTGATGGGCTTTGGCGTTGGGATGGAGCGTTGGGTGGTCGACCACCAGGTGATCTGGGGCGACCCTGCCGATGAGCGCACCTGGACGGTGTTGGATGAAAAACTCAAAGCGCGCTATCGCCATCCTTGTGGTGTCGGGCTGGCGATCCTGGCGACGGCCGTCGACTCGGGGGGGCATCACACGGACGAGGTTTACCAGTTCTGCCGTACGCGGCGCTGGCGCAACATCTTCGCCATTAAGGGCGCGAGCAAGCCCGGCAAGCCCGTTATCGCTCAACGGCCCTCAATGCAGGATGTGACCTGGAAAGGCCAGACCGAGCGCAACGGCGTCGAGCTGTGGTTTGTTGGCACCGACACCGCGAAGGACTGGATCTACAACCGCTACGCCTTCGTGGACGGCCCTGGCTCGCTGCATTTTGCCAACGACCTGCCGGACGAGTTCTTCGCGCAGTGCGTGGCCGAGCGCAAGGTCGCCCGCTACGTCAAAGGCTACAAGCGTATCGAGTGGGTCAAGGGCAAGGCTGAGCGCAACGAGGCGCTCGACCTGATGGTGTACTGCCTGGCAATGGCGCATTACCTCGGTATCAACCGCTACCAGGAACACGACTGGGAGCGGGTACGCCAGGCGCTGGCTCAGTCCGGTTTGTTCGACGATGTGTTGGGCGTCAAGCCCGTGCAGGGCGAGCGCGTCAACGCCGACGAAACACCGGCACCGGTTGCGGCGCGTCAGTCGCTTCCAGCGCAGCCACCTGTTGCACCTGTCGCCCAACCGCGACCCGCTGCCCCCCCTCAACGCCGCAGCTCCACCAGCGGTTACCTGAAGAGACGCTGATATGTCGTTTACCCCGAAGCACCTCGAAGCCATCGAGCGCGCCATTGCACGCGGTGAAAAGACCGTGCGCTACAGCGACCGCACGGTGGAATACCGCTCCATCGACGAACTGCTCAAGGCTCGTGACGAGATCCGCACGTCGCTGAGTCAAGCCGCCGGGCCGCGCTCTCGCGTAATCCGGCTTACCCATGGAGGCAAGGGAATCTAATGGCCCGACATTATCCGACGCTGACACGTAACGGATTCTTGCTGCCGTCGAACATCAAGGCCAGTTACGAAGGCGCCGGTGAGGGCCGACGTTCGGCCAGTTGGGAAGCCTCCGACAACGGTATCAACAGCATCAACACCCCGGCCCTGCGCAACCTACGTGCGCGTTCGCGGGCGGCGGTGCGCAATGACCCGTACGCGTTCAACGTCATCGACAAACGCGTCAGCAACCTGATCGGCACCGGCATCACGCCCAGGCCGACCACGGACGACGCGGAGCTGCGCAAGCTCAAGCAGCAGTTGTGGGATGACTGGGTGGATGAGGCGGACGCCGATGAGCTGACCGACTTCTACGGCATGCAGGCACTGGTGGCGCGCACCGTTGAAACGGCAGGGGAATGCTTTGTGCGATTGCGACCCCGCAGCCCGAGCGAAGGTTTGGCGGTGCCACTGCAGCTGCAGGCGCTGGCCCCTGAGTTTGTCCCTCACGACAAGTTCGAGACGGCCAAAAACGGCAACGTGATCCGCGCTGGGATCGAGTTCAATCCGGCGGGCAAGCGTGTGGCGTATTACATGTACCTGTCGCATCCCCGCGACTCATCGTCTTTGAACGCCGGTTACAACCAGTTGGTTCGCGTACCGGCAACACAGGTGCTGCACATCTTCGAACCGATGGAGCCTGGGCAGTTGCGCGGCGTGCCGCGTCTGGCGCCAGTGTTGAAGCGCCTGCGCAGTCTCGACAACTACGACGACGCGGTGCTGTTCCGGCAGGAGGTGGCGAACCTGTTCGCGGGCTTCATCAAGCGCCCGGCACCGGAGGCAACGCAGCAGCCTCGCGATCCCGTTACGGGCATGCCATTGAACGTTGACCGCGACGGTTTCACACCGATGGTCGCCCTGGAGCCCGGCACCATGCAGGAGCTGGGGCCAGGTGAAGAGGTGGAGTTCTCCAAGCCACCGGATGCCGGCAACAACTACCCGGACTTCATGCGGCAGCAACTGATGGCTGCGGCGGCGGGTTCGGGCACGCCTTACGAAATCCTCACCGGCGACATGCGCGAGGTCAACGACCGGGCGCTGCGGGTGGTGCTCAACGAGTTTCGGCGGCGCCTGGAGCAACTGCAATTCGGCGTGTACGTGCATCAGCTGTGTCGCCCGGTGCGCGCCGCGTGGATGGACATGGCGGTGTTGTCCGGTGCCCTGGTGCTGGAGGACTACGCGCAACGGCGCCGCGAATACCTGCGCACACGTTGGGTACCGCAAGGCTGGGCCTATATCCAGCCGGTGCAGGACGTGCAGGCGCGGAGGATGGAAGTGCAGGCGGGCTTTGGTTCGCGCAGTGAGATGTGTCTGCGCAACGGCTACGACGCCGAAACCATCGACGCTGAAAACGCTGCAGACCTCGCCAGGTCCACGGACCTTGGCCTCAACTACACGACTCTTGATGCCATCGAGCCTATTGATGACAAGGAATCACCATGAGTAAAAAAGCCAAACCCCGCGTTTATGACAAGGCGGGCAAGCAGGTAAAGGTCGCCGATAAAAGCTGGTACACCTTTCAGGCCAGCGGCGAAGCCGAACAGCGCAGCATCGAAATCTTCGTGTACGGCGAGATCGGCGCCTGGGGCGTCACCGCCAATCAGTTCGTGCAGGATCTGCGCGCCATGGATGACGGCGCGTCCCCGGTGATCGTCGCATTCAACAGCATCGGCGGTGATCTGTTCGACGGTCTGGCGATTCACAACGCGTTGTCCCGGCTGGGCGAGCGCTGTACGGGGCGCATTGATGCCCTGGCGGCGAGCGCGGCCAGTGTCGCGGTGTGCGGCGCTCACCGGGTGGTGATCGCAGCCAACGCCATGCTGATGATCCACAACCCCTACACCTTCACCGGTGGTGATGCTGAAGACTTCCGCCGCGTCGCCGATGTGCTGGACCAAACCCTGGAAGCGATTATCGCAGCCTACAAGGCCAAGGCGCCGGACATCGACGAAGCCGAGCTGCGGCGCATGGTCAACGCTGAAACCTGGCTCACGGCCAATGAGGCGGTGGCGCTGGGCTTGGCCGATGAAGTCGGCGACGGCCTCAAGGTCAGCGCCTGTCTCGGCCAGGGCAGCGTGCTACAGCGTTTCCAGCATGCACCGCCTGAGCTGCTCGCCCAGCTGGACGAAGAGCCGGAAGTTGAGCCGCCGGAACCTGATCCGGCCCCAGTGCTGGATGCGGCCAAGCTGGCGCTGATGGTCACGCAAGGTTGTGCAGCTGCTGGCATCAGTAACCTGGTGGAGCCGCTGCTTGCCGCAACCAAGCTCGAAAGCGAAGCGGTGATCCAGGCCGCGCTGATCAATGCGAAAGCATTGCATGGTCTCTGTGTTGCAGCACGGCTGCCAGAGCTGACCGGCGAGTTCATCAGTGCTGGCCTGGACGAAGCCGCAGTCCGTGCGCGGCTCTTCGACAAGCTGGTAGGCAGCGGTGGCGGTTTTGAAATCAACAACAGCCTACCGCTGGACGATGATCCAGCACCAACGGTCAAGGCCAAGCAGGTCGACACTCACTCAATCTGGGCCACCCGTCAGGCGGCACAAAACGGTAACTCGAAAGGAGCAAGAGCATGAAAACTGAATCGATGCACGCAGGCGAGTTCCTGCTGTCCGAGGGCGCTGGCAACATTTCCCGCGAAGCGATCAACGTCGCCGCCGGTGCCGCCCTGGAACCGGGTCAGATCCTGGGCCTGGTCACCCTCACCAGCGAGTTTGCCCCGTATCAACCAACCGCCGAGGACGGCACCGAAAACGCCATTGCCATCCTCTACGGTCCGCTGGGCGAATCGGATGTGCCACGTCGCGGGCGCGCCATCGTGCGGCTGGCCGAAGTCAGCGAAGCGCACTTGACCGGCCTCGACCCTGCCGCCGAGAAGGCCCTGGCAAACCATTTTGTGATCGTCCGCTAAGACGCTCACCCCATTTATCCATCCCGCCGAGTGCGGGATTTTTCGTTTCTGGAGAGTACCCCATGGCCGAGATCGCCATTTTTGAAGACGATGCGTTCAGCGTCTCCTCGTTGACCGCTGCAATCAACGACCAGGAATATCTGCCGGGCCGTATCAGTAGCCTGGGTCTGTTCCGCGAAGAGGGCATCAGCACGCTGACTGTGCAGATCGAGAAGGACGGCGACACCCTGGCCCTGGTGCCAGCGGGTGAGCGCGGTACTTCCGGCCTGGTGGTCGGTGGCAGCAAACGCACGCTGATTCCATTCAACACCGTGCACCTGCCGGAACGCTTCACCATCAAGGCCGACGAGATCCAGGGCATTCGCGCCTTTGGCACGCGTACCGAGTTGCAGGCGGTACAGGATGTGGTCAACAAGCGCCTCGCGAAAGCGCGCCGGCAGTTGGACGCCACTCACGAGTTCCAGCGCATGGGCGCGTTGAACGGGCAGGTACTGGACGCCGATGGCAAGACAGTCCTGCTGGATATTTATAAATCCTTTGGCGTGAATCGCCAGAAGCTACCAATGGGCTTGAACAGTCCAGACACCGAGCTGCGGGTCAAATGCGGTGAAGCCTTGGATATGCAAGAGGAAGCCCTCGGCAGCGTCACCAGCAGCGGCTCCCGCGCGATGTGCGGCAAGAACTTCTGGAACAAGCTCATCGTGCATAAGTCGGTCAAGGAGACCTACCTCAACACCATGCAGGCTGCGTCCCTGCGTGGCGATGCCCGTGAAAGCTTCGAGTTCGGCGGGATCGTATGGGAGCGTTATCGCGGCAAGGTGGCCGGTGTTGCGTTCGTCCACGACGACAAGGCCCTGCTGATCCCCGAGGGCGTGCCGGATCTGTACATCTCGTCCTTCGCGCCGGCTGACTACATGGAAACAGTCAACACCCAGGGCATCCCGTACTACAGCAAGATCGAGCCAATGCAGTTCGGCAAGGGTGTTGCCGGTGAAGCTCAGTCCAACCCGCTGCACCTGTGCACTCGACCTCGGGCGCAGATTCTGTTGGAAATGTGACCGTGGCCTTCCGCGATCTGATCGACGACATCGACGACGTGGTGTTCGAAACCCTGGGCGACAGTGCCCAGATCGAGGGCCGCGCCGAACCGGTGCTGGGCATGTTCGCGGCTCCTTGGAAAGCGCCGCAGTTTGGCAAGACCCACACCGCAATACGCGAGCCTCGCTTTGAGATCCGTGTGAAGGATTCGGCCGGCCTGAGCCAGGGCTTGCGGGTGACCATCGACTTGCCGGCTTTGGATGGCGGCGGTGACTACGACCTACTGCAGCTGGCGCCTGGTGGCGACGGCCTGGTGGCTCTCATCTTGAGGAAGCGCCCATGAGTGTCGGCAGCTATGTTCAGCAGAACCGCGACAGCGGGATGATCAACATCCAGCCGTCGGCGGTGCATTCCCAGGCTCTGCGCGAGTTCGGGCTGTTGGTGCCCAAGGCTGCTGCAGCGGCTCAGCGTCGTGCGATCAACAAGACGTTGGGTTGGCTGCGCACCCATATCGCCCGTGCCGTCGGCAAGCAGGAACGCATTGTCATCGGCGCCGTCCGGCAACGCCTGAGGGCTTACCCGGTCAGTGGCGGCGCGATGCGCGGCAAGTTGTGGTTTGGGGTCAACGCCATCGAGGCCAGCCGCATCGGTCGGCCTCGGCAGTCCCGCGCCGGTGTGTCGGTGGCGGGGCGGCGTTACCAGGGCGCGTTCTTCAAGCAGGTTTATGGCAACAGCCCCGACATCTGGATACGCACGTCGAGCAAGCACTTCAACGCCACGGACTACCCCGGCAGCACGCAGGGGCGGCGCAGCTCGGGTTTCATCGCAGAGAACGACAACCGCTTCCCGCTGGCGAAAGCCAAGGTTTCGCTGGACCAGGTGCGACCGCACTTCGACAGCTGGGTGAAACGCGCTGATGAACGCTTGCTGGAGATCCTTAAGCAAGAACTCAACTTTGAACTGCAGAAGTACCTCAAGGGGACCGCCCGTGTCTGATCAACCATTCAGCCTCGAACGTCTGTACGACGCCATCGAGCAGCACCTGCAGGAACAGTTGCCAGGTATTCAGGGCGCATCGTTCTGGCCGAATCTATCGGCAGACACCAGCATCCCCACGCCGGTGGTGCTGCTGGAGATGGCCGAGATGGAACCCGCGCCGGATATCGGTACCGGTGAAACCGCCCTGACCTGCAAGTTTGAGGCGCGGATCATCGTCGATTCGATCAGCGTGGATCCGCAACGTCAGGCCGTGCAGTTGGCGTCTCAACTGGCGGTGTTACTTCGGGCGCAGAGCTGGGGGCTGGAGGTCGACTGCGCCGCGTTCGTGCGGTCCACTCAGGACTGGACCAAGCCCGAACTGGACGGCTATTTCGTCTGGTTGGTTGAGTGGGATCAGACGATCTACCTGGGGCCAGAAGAGTGGCCGTGGCCGGATGAACCGCCGGGCACGTTGATGCTGGGGTTCAATGAAAATACTGGATCAGGCCATGAAGGCAAATACATCAAACCGGAGGATCTGTAATGAGCTACGCCTCCACGCAGCATGATCGAATGATCGCCTCGATGTTGATGCCTTGCGTGGTAGTCGCGGTGGACCTGTCGGCGGCGATGGTACGGGTACAAGCGGACGGATGGATCAGCGCCTGGGTGCGTTGGCACAGCCTGGCTGCTGGCAAAGCGCGCCACTGGCGCGCGCCGAGCCTGAAAGAGCAGGGCGTGTTGTTCAGCCCAAGCGGTGAGCCCGCGATGGGGACCTTCATCCCTGGCCTGTATGGCAATGCCGGTGCCCAACCGGACAATCGCGATCACGTCGAGGTATGGCGTTTCGATGATGGTGGTTCCCTGGTCTACGACTGGGAAGCCAACAGCTACACCATCGATCTGCCGGCCGGCACCGTCACGATCAAGGTCGGAGGGTCTGTGCTTGAGATGACGCCGGATAGCACGCGATTGGTGTCGGGTGAGATCAACCTGGTGGGCCTGGTCACCATCGACGGCGCTACGCAGATCAACAGCACACTCAATACAACCGGCGACATCAACAGTGCTGGCAAGGTGATCGACGCCGGCGGAAACACGCCGAACCACAAACACTGATCACTACCCGCCATGAGCGGGTTTTTCGTTTTAGGAGCATCCGTTGATGAGCAAGAACAAAACCGAAAGTCAGGAGGAAACCGGGCCTGGGCGTGTTTTTCGCGACACGCTCTACACCTCTCGGACCCTGGTCCTTCCCGATGGCAGCACCGTGGCGGTGACCAAGGCTCGCGTGACCGCTGCCACCGATGAGCAGTTCACCTTCCTCAAAGCCCACCCGGAGTTGGTGCAGGAGTAACCCCGATGATCGGAATGGATCGCCATACCGGCAAACCGCTGTCCGGGCTCGACCATCTCCGCCAGTCCATTGGGGACATTCTCGGCACGCCAGTGGGCAGTCGGCGGATGCGTCCTGAGTACGGCAGCCAGATCCGGCGCTTTGTCGACCTGCCAGTTAACGCGGGTTGGAAGAGCGCGGTGCAGGCCGAGGTGGCTCGCTCGCTTGGGCGTTGGGAGCCGCGGCTTAAGCTCGAACAGGTGCAGGTCGTTGCCATTGTCAGCGGGCGTATCGACTTTAAATTAACCGGTGAATATCAGGGCGAACGCCTGTTGCTGGAGGTGTCGGCATGAGTACGGTGGATTTATCGACGTTGCCGGCACCACAGGTGCTTGAGCCTTTGGACTATGAAGCACTGTACGAAGAGGGCCTTGCGGCGTTTCGCGGGGCTATGGGCGACAACTGGTCGGCGGCGCTCGAGAGCGATCCGGTGGTCAAGCTGGTGGAGTTAGGTGCGTACGGCAAGATGCAGAACCGTGCGCGGGTCAACGACGCGGCCAAGGCGCTGATGCTGGCGTCTGCCGAAAAGGAGGACCTTGATCAGCTTGCAGCCAACGTGAAGCTTCAACGACTGGTGATTCAGCCGGCTAATCTGCTGGCGGTGCCTTCGGTCGAAGAGGTCAAAGAGTCCGATGATGCGCTGCGTGAGCGTATCCAGTTGGTCTACGAAGGGTTGACGACCGCTGGTCCACGCAACAGCTACATCTTCCATGCGCGCAATGCTTCGGCGCTGGTCGCCGACGCCACAGCAGAAAGCCCATCACCGGCTGTCGTGGTGGTGACAGTACTGAGCCTGACCGGTAGCGGCCAAGCTGATCAGCCTCTGCTTGATGCTGTGTACAAAAAACTCAGCGACGATGACATCCGTCCGGTTGGTGACCGCCTCATCGTGCAGGGCGCCGAGATCCTGAATTATCGGATTGATGCCGTGCTGCACATGATCGGTGCCGGCCCGGAAAATGACGCGATTCTTGCCGAGGCCATAAAGCGCCTCGCGGCCTGGATTAACCCGCGTAAGCGCTTGGCCTTGGAGGTTGCTCGATCCGGTGTTGACGCCCAGTTGCATATTGGCGGCGTTGGTAGAGTTGAGCTGAAAAACTGGGTCGACCTCAAACCAAGCAAGTCCCAGGCGGCGTATTGCACTGGCTTCACTGTGGTCCTCGGAGGCTGACATGACCAGTTTGCTCCCCCTGAACAGCACACAGCTGGAGCGCGCCATTGAGGCAGCACTGGCAGAGAAAACCGAGATTCCGTTACGCACCTTGTACAACCCGGACACCTGCCCGGCGCATTTGCTGCCGTGGCTGGCGTGGACCTGGTCAGTCGACCGCTGGGACAACAAGTGGTCGGAAGCCGTCAAGCGTTCGGCCATTCGCTCGGCGTTTTACGTCCATGCGCACAAGGGCACCATTGGCGCCCTACGGCGGGTAGTCGAGCCGCTGGGCTACCTGATCGAGGTGGTCGAATGGTGGCAAACCACGCCTAAGGGCGTGCCGGGCACTTTTGCACTGAAGGTTGGCGTGCTGGAAACCGGCATCACCGAAGAGATGTACCTGGAGCTGGAGCGCCTGATTGATGACGCCAAGCCCGTCAGTCGGCAATTGACCGGCCTGGCGATCAGCTTGGAAACCCAAGGCGCCTTAAACATCGGTGTCGCCCTCTATGAAGGCGACGTAATCGACGTCTACCCACCTGAGAACCGTGACATCGACGTCACTGGTTACATCGGTGTGGTTGGGCGCGAACTCAGCATAGACACTCTGGACGTTTATCCATGATTGATCGCAACTCACAATTTATGGCGATCCTCACAAACGTGGGCGCCGCCAAGCTGGCTAATGCCACGGCGTTGGGCATTCCGTGGAATCTCACCCAACTGGGTGTTGGGGATGCCAACGGTAACGACCCGATGCCCAGTCCTACTCAGACCAAGCTGATCAATGAACGCCGACGCGCTCCACTGAATCAAGTGAAGGTCGATCCGGTGAACGCTGCGGTGATCATCGCCGAGCAGGTGATTCCCGCTGATGCTGGCGGCTGGTGGGTTCGGGAGATCGGCGTGTACGATTCGGACGGTGACCTGGTCGCCGTTGCCAATTGTGCGCCGAGCTATAAGGCTGCGTTGGATCAGGGGTCTGGCCGCACGCAGGTTGTGCGGATGAACTTCGTGGTTTCCAGCACCAACAATATCGTGCTCAAGATCGACCCCGCTGTAGTATTGGCGACCCGTGAATACGTCGACCTACGGATTCTGGAGGAGCTTTACAAGCTCGACAGCAAGCAGTCGGTCCGGGTGGGCACCACGACCAATATCGCGCTGGCGGGGCTTCAGACCATTGATGGCATTGCTCTGGTCGCAGGTGACCGGGTGTTGGTGAAAAACCAGGCGGTCGCTAAAGACAACGGCCTGTACATCGCGGCGGCGGGTGTTTGGGGGCGGGCGCCGGATGCTGATGTCAGTGCCGAGGTCACATCGGCACTGCAGGTGTCTGTTGAGCAAGGGACATCCCTGGCCGACACGCGCTGGCAATTGATCACCGATGGCGTGATCGTGCTGGGCGTGACAGCTCTGACTTTCCAAAACGTGACGCAAGGGTTTGCACCGATCAACTCTCCGGCCTTGTTGGGCACTCCAACGGGACCGACTCCGCCTCAGTTTGATAACAGCACGCGGCTCTCGACCACCGCCTCTGTCAAGAGAATGGGGGTCGAGTACTCTGGCTTTGCACCGCTTACCGCCAGCACCGCGCTGGGGGCCTCAAGTGTTGGTGGTGTTGTGGCGGCAGCATCCGTTGCGCCTATCAACATTACCTTACCGCCGACTGCCGGAGTGCCGGACGGAGCTACGGTCGAGGTGGTGAACGCTGGGGCCGCTGCGGTAACTGTCCTTCCTTCCGGGCTGGATGTGCTGGCGTCACCATTCGCGGGGGCGGTATCCGTTGTTTTGGGTGCAGGGGACAACGCCGAGCTTGTGAAGGTCTCGGGCACCTGGCGCTTACGTGGCGGCGCCATGGCACTCAAATATGCAGCCGTTATGTCGGGCTCAAATTGGACAACCAGACCCCAGTTCGAGAGCAGCCAAGCGTTTGCAACGACTGAGTTTGTGAAGCGCGTGGGGGTTGAATGGTCGGGTTTCAGTACGGTAAATGCCAATACCGTGCTGGGTAATGGAAGTGTTGGCGGCATCGTCAGTGCGACCTCGTTCACCGCAATTAGCATTACCTTGCCACCCACGGGGGCAGTAGGGGCGGGGGCCATGATCATGTTGGTGAGTGGTGGGGTCGGAGCTGTCACTCTGCTCGGTTCAAACGGAGAGAACACCACCAACATAAGTGGCAGCGCAATTACCGTTGTTCTGGGACAAGGTGACTCGGCAATTTTATCGAGGGTGCCGGGTGAGTGGCGGTTGGTGGGTGGTTCGCTCGCGCTTAAATATGCCTATGTAATGGCGGCAGGCTCCGGCTCCAACGGCTATCAAAAGCTGCCCAGTGGACTACAGGAATGCCGGGGAAGCTTTACGTCCAGCCCTACGCCTGGCGCACCGGTGAACGTCACTTTTCCTCTGGGGTTTGGGTCAATAAACCAGTTGGTGATCACGCCTGTCAGCACCTCAACTGCTGCGGTTTCGGCATGGCATGACTCCGCTACTTCTTCGGGATTCAATGGTCATTGCAACCTTGCATCGACCATCTGCCATTACATTGCGAAAGGACAAGCCGCATGACTATTTGGGCTACATGGTTAGCTGAGGATCGACGCTTCCTGTTTCTGGCAAGTGACAGCGGCGGCGTAGAAATTTCCGAGGGCGAGCATGCTGCACTCCTGCAAGGCCAAGCTGACGGCCAGGTCATCGCGTGTGATGAGAGCGGCTATCCGATACTGGTTGATCCGCCTATGCCATCCCCGGATCTCCTTGCGGAGATTGAGCGTGCTTGGCGTGACAGCCAGCTTGCCAATACTGATGGTGTTGTTTCGCGCCATCGTGATGAATTGGAGGATGGTCTGGAAACCACGTTGACAGCCGCCCAGTACACCGAGCTTCAAGCCTACCGTCGAGCATTGCGTAGTTGGCCGGAAGCAGGCGCATTCCCGTTGCTTGAACATCGACCGGCACCGCCTCTCTGGCTGACGGAACCGCTCCAATAAACGCCCCGCACTGACGGGGCGTTTTCTTTCCTGCTGTAGGCAACACGAACCAACCACGGCCTCGCTGATGCGGGGCTTTCTCATTTCTGGAGTTTAATCATGAGTAATGCAGGTGGTTTTTTTCACGGCGTCACCGTGACCAATGTCGACACTGGCACGCGGCCTATCGCCGTGCCGTCGTCGTCGATCATTGGTCTCTGCGACACCTTTACACCAGGCCCTGCTGCCAGTGCCTTGCCCAATCAGCTGATGCTGATCACCCGCGAAAGCGAAGCCATCGCCGCCTGGGGCGCCGACGCGGCAATCACCAAGGCCGTGCAGGCCATCTACGTTCGCTCCAAGGCGGTGATCGTCGCCTGTGGCGTGGAGAAACTGGCAGATGCCGCCGCGCAGACCACAGCCATCATCGGCGGCGTCCTGGCGAACGGCACTCGTACCGGCATGCAGGCGCTGCTCGATGGCAAGAGCCGCTTTAACGCACAGCCTCGATTGCTGGCCGCACCCAAGCACACTGCGACCTTGCCCGTTGCCACGGCGTTGGAGGGCCTCAGCGACAAGCTGCGCGCCCTGGCAATCATCGACGGCCCCAACACCACCGATGAAGCCGCGATGGCGTACCGCGAAAACTTCGGCAGCAAGCGCGTGTTCCTGGTCGACCCCGGCGTGCAGTACTGGGACACCACGCTCAGTGCCACCGTCGATGCACCAGGATCTGCCTGGGTCGCCGGGCTCTTCGCCTGGACCGATTCGGAGTACGGCTTCTGGGCCTCGCCGTCGAACAAAGAGTTTGTCGGCATTACCGGTACCGGTCGGCCCATCGAGTTCCTGGACGGCGACGAAACCTGCCGGGCCAACCTCCTCAACAACGCGCAGATCACCACCATCATCCGTGATGACGGGTTCCGCCTGTGGGGCAACCGCACCTGCTCCAGCGATCCGAAGTGGGCGTTTGTCACTCGCGTGCGGACCATGGACATCGTTATGGACGCGATCCTTTACGGCCATAAATGGGCGGTGGACCGCTCGATTACCAAGACCTACGTCAGCGACGTCACGAACGGGCTGCAGGCCTTTATGCGCGACCTGAAAAATCAGGGCGCGTTGATCAACTTCGAGGTGTTCGCCGACCCGGAGTTGAACACGGCCAGCCAGCTGGAGCAGGGCAAGGTGTACTGGAACATCCGCTTCACCGACGTACCGCCGGCAGAAAACCCTAACTTCCGGGTCGAGGTCACCAACCAGTGGCTGACCGAAGTCCTCGACACCAACGCATAAGGAGAACCGTAGATGGTTCCGCAAACGCTCTACAACATGAACGCCCATATCGATGGCCTCAGCTTCAACGGGGAGATCACGAGCTTGACGCTCCCCAAGCTCACCTTGAAAACCGAGGAGCATCGAGCTGGTGGCATGGATGCCCCGGTCGAGATGGATCAGGGTATGGAAAAACTGGAATCCAGTTTTGCTGGCAAAGGTGCGCGCCCCGAGATCATGAAGTTTTACGGGCTGGCCGATCAGACTGCGTTCAACGCGGTGTTCCGGGGTTCTTTCAAAGGCCAGAAAGGTGCGACCACGGCAGTGGTCGCCACCCTGCGCGGCATGCTCAAAGAGATTGATCCGGGAGACTGGAAAGCAGGCGAGGCGGGGGAGTTCAAGTACTCCGTGGCTGTCAGCTATTACAAGCTCGAAGTCGCCGGCCGCTTGATGTACGAAATCGACCCGATTAACTGCGTCCGGGTTATCAACGGTGTGGATCAACTTGCCAGCGTCCGCCGCGACCTCGGCCTGTAACGGAAGCGTCTCTAATGAACGTGAAAAAGCTGAAATTGATTCCGTCCTGGCTAACCTTCGGCTCGGACAGCGCGACGATCACCCTGACGCGCCCGAGTGACATCAACGGCCTCAAGGTCGACCAGTTGACCCTGCGCGCTCCGACGTTGCGTGAGGTACGCGCCTCTGACGCAATCGGTGGTGCTGACGCCGTGTTGTGTGAGGTGACCTTGTTAGCCTCACTTACTGACGCCGGTACCAAGGACATTGATGGGCTCAAGCTTACGGATTATGCGCGTGTGCAGACGGCCTATTCGCAGTTGCTGCTGGACGCCGGACTTCCCGACAAGGAAGGCGAAACGCCGAAATGGTTGGTCGTTGGCCCAGACGGCGCCGTCGTCACACTGTCTAAACCGTATGACTTCAAAGACATGAAGCTCGACCGCCTGATGTTGCGCGCACCCACTGTCCGTGACGTACGTGCCGCGACCTCGGCGTCTAATGGCGACGATGATCAGCGCGATACGATCCTCCTGGCCAACCTGTCTGAATCCGATACCAAGGATCTGGAGGGGCTCAAGCTGACGGACTACCAGCGGCTGCAAGCCGCCTACTTTCGCCTGGTGCAGGACGACGGGGTTTAACGCCGAACTGCAGAAGCAGGTCGCGAAGCGCTTGGCGACGCAGTTTTCATTTGCCGCCAATGAAATCGAGACCATGCCCTTTTCCACGATGATCTGGTGGCTCATGGACTGAGCCCCGCATCCCTGCCTGGAGAATTCTCATGGCAAACAACCTGGCGCTCGGCCTGGTCATCGGCGGCGTCGTCAGCTCCACGGTCGGCGCTGCCTTCAAGGATGTTGAAGGCCGCATCAAGAAACTCGGCGAGACCGGCACCAAGGCTCGCGTGCTGCAGAGCACTATCGGCGACACCATTCGCCTACGGGACGAATGGAAGAAAGCCCATGACACCGGTGCAGCATCGGCCGATGGTCTGCTGCGAAAGCTGGAGGGCAATCTTAGAACCCTCAAAGAGCAGGGAATTGAGGTCGGCAAACTGCGCAAGGAGTACCAGGCCCTAGGCCAGGTAGCGCGTGGCGCCGAACTCAAGGCGCTGGGCCATACGCAGATCCAGCAGGGCAAGGAGGGGATGAAGAATTCCCTCGGCAAAGCGGCGGCGCTTTCGGCGTCGTTGGCGATCCCTACGAAAGTGTCCGGCGATTATCAAGCGCAAATGCGTCAGATGTCGCTGTGGGCTCATACCGCCGGTACTGGTGATGAGGCCGCGATGACAGAGGCGATCAGCAAGGTCGCCGCAGACAAGGGCATGAGCCAGAAACTGCTCGCGGGTGCTGTTGGCGCATTGATCGAAAAGGGCGTTGAGTGGAAGGAATCCACCAGCTACGCCGGGGAGATCGCCGATCTCATCGACGGTCAGGGTATGGAGCCTGCCACCATCGCGACCCTGATCAACTCTTTCAAAGAGGCCGGCGTTAAGCAGGCTGATATGGGGGCCATGCTGGGCCAGGTCGCGGCGGCCGGTGACATCGGTGCGTTCGGTCCCAAAGATATGGCGCGGTATCTGCCAGCCATGCTTGGCAACATCAGGCGCCTGGGCATGGAAGGTCCCGAGGCCGTGCGCTTTCTCGGTGCCAGCTTGCAGTCGCAGTACTCGCAAACCCAGGATGCGGCGGCTGCAGCCACTAACATGGACAACTTGCTCAACGCTGTGATCAGCAGTACCAGCCAGGAACGATTTGCCAAGGAAGGCTACGACCTGGCCGGCTCGATCATCGCGGCGACGAAAAGTGGCAAGGCGGCGAATCCTGTCGATGCGTTCATCATGCTCAGTGAGCAGTTGATCAAAAAACAGGATCCGGCCAAGGCCAAGAAAATCGAGGCCCTCAAGGAGAAGATCAAAAGCTCGGCCGATGGTAGCCAGGAGGAAGCGCAGGCCATGATCGCGCTCACCGAAGCGGCTGGCCTGGCGACCATCGTCAGCGATCAGAGCGCCAGTGCGGGCCTGCTCGCGCAGATCAAATACGGCGACAAGATCAAGGCGGATATGTCGACTATCAAGAAAACGGACGGCAAGGCCAAGATCGAGTCCGATGCGGCGAAAGCGCGTGAGACGTCCAACAGGAAGTGGGCGACCGCGACTGCCGGCATTGAGTCGTCGATGACGCGCATTGGTGATGCTTTGCGGCCGTTGACTGACGTGGCGGCCGATGGGTTGGCGAAACTGGCGTATGGGCTTGGGGAACTGACAGGGAAGTTTCCGGCGGTGATCAGTGGGGCGACGGTGTTGGCTGCAGGCGTTGTCAGCCTGGGCGCCGCGGTCAATGCAATTAAGATCGGCAAGGGCCTGCTGAACGTTGCTCGCGGATCGATGATGGGTAATCCGAACGTGATCCAGCGAGTGTTCGTTACCAATCCAGGAGGAGGTGGCGCGGGCATTGACGGTGGGGATGGTAATCGCAAGCGTAATCGGCGTAAGCCCGCTCGCGGTCCGATGCCCAATACGGCATCAGCTTCGCCCGTCGGCGCTGCTGCCAGTCGGTTTGCGCCGAAGGTCATGATGAGCAAGGGGCTAGGGTTTGCAAAGGTCGGTGCGCCCATGGCGATGATCGAGGCGGGGTTGATCGCTGCCGATACCTATCAGAACGCTGAGACGCGCGACGAAAAAGCCGAGGGCTACGGTAACGCAGCCGGCACCTTGGCGGGCACGCTGGCCGGAGCTGCAGCGGGTGCCGCGATTGGTTCGGTGGTGCCGGTGATCGGCACCGTGGTTGGCGGATTGATCGGCGGGTTCCTCGGCAGCTGGGGCGGCGGCGAGTTGGGCGGGGCCGTTGGCAAGGCTGCCTTCGGTGGGCCGGACGCTCCGGCCGAGCGATTGGCGCTGCCGGATCAACCTTCGCCGTTGCGGCTGCCACCGCCTGGCGCGGCGCCGATGCCACGTCTGGCGCAGATGGCACCTTCGTTATCGTCCGGCCCGTTGATGCTTAAAGCACCTGCAGCACCGGGGCCAGCCTTGGGTGATGTCTCGCGCTCGTTGGCGGCTGCTGCTCCAGTGGCTGCTGTGCCGGCCGTGCTTGCTGCTGGACTCGCCGCAAAACCGGACCCCCCTCGGGTTGATCAACAGTGGACGTTCTCCCCAACCATGCCGGTGACCGTGCACGGCGACGTCAAGGATCCACGACAGCTCGCGCAGGAAATGATGCCGCACCTGCGTCAGATGTTTGAGGAGTTCAGCCGGGAGCAGGGGCGGCGCAACCTGTTCGATGCCCCTCACGTTTAAGGAGTTGTCATGGCTTACATGGAGCAACTGCAATCCGGTTTCAAATCCCTGGTCCAGGCCGGGGAGGCGGGGCGCCATAGCATCGACGATATGATCGGCCCGGTGAATGGCGCCATTGGTGAAATCACAGGGGCAGCTGATGAGCTGTCCAGCATTCCAGGCGTACCACCTGGTGTAGGGGAAAAGCTGCAACGGGTGATGCGTGGGATCAATGCAGCGCAATCCAAGGTTGGCACTGTTTTGTCGACCTACAGCAAAGCAACGCGCGCGATGTCGGCGATTGATGAGCGGTTGGGCACTCTGAAGGAACAAGCCGCCAGGGCCAGCAACGCGATCAACCAGATCGCGGGCAAGGTCAGCCCGCGCCTGGCGAACATCTTGCCCACCAGTGCTTTGGCGCCAAACGCCACGCCCATGGCGGAAGCGGTCAAACCGTTTCCCCATCTGTTGATTTTGCAGCCGCTGCAAGCCAATGCACAGCCGTTCTACTTCAACCTGGACACGGCGGCCTTCGACGAACTACGCCGGCAAACCCAGTTCCGCTGGGCCTCACAAGAGCGCCTCAGTCGTCGGCCTGCACAGCAGGCCGTGGGTATCGGCGAGGATAAGCTCAGTCTCAAGGGCGCAATTTTCCCCACCTTCAAGGGAGGCCTCAAGCAGCTCGACACTCTGCGCTCCATCGGCGGGCAACTGTTGCCGTTGAACCTTACTACGGGGTACGGCGTTGTCCTTGGCACCTGGTGTTTGGGCAGCGTAGAGGAAGAGCAGGGCGCGCTGTTGGCTGGCGGAATCCCGCGCAAGCAAACCTTTAGTTTGGAGTTCACGCGCTATGGCGATGATATGCAGAACATCTGACGGCGACCTGCTGGATACGCTGTGTCATCAGCATTACGGGCACCTCAATGGCACGGTCGAGGCGGTGCTCGCGGCCAACCGGCTGTTGGCGGATGAGCCGCAGCCATTGCGTGCCGGGTTGCTAATCACCTTCCCTGACATTGAACAAATGACGGTCGAACAGGTGCAATTGTGGGATTGACACTAGGTTTGCTGCTCTGAGAGGGCATTCAAAGCAACGAACCTGAGATAGTTCATTGGCAATTTATGGTGAGTTTTAAAACACCATCGGGCCGGCGATTTTGAATTTTACGAGCACGTCAAAGCTGAACACTTTCTCAAACGATTTGTTCTTTTCAAACCAAACACAATGAGCACCGTTCACAGGGTCTTCGCTGAAGCCATAATCGCCGACTTCTTGAACGGTCATTCTTGGGCCGCCGCTTTTCAACAAGACCACATCTCCTTTTGCGAAATCAGACATATTTTCCACTCCATGATTGTTGACGGAAAAGCAAGTGTTGATGACGTTTTGATATCTCGCAACACCAGTATCACGCTTGATTCTGCAAGAGCTTAGAACTTTGTTTCGGAGTGTTTCTATGAGGCCAATCTTTCGTATTGTCGCTGATGGCAACGACATCACAGCGTTGATCAACGACCGTCTGCTGTTACTGCGTACGCTCGACAAACCCGGCATGGAGTCGGACGAGTTCGAGCTTCGTATCGATGACCGTGATGGTGCTGTCACGCTCCCCAAGAAAGGCGCCGGGATCGAGGTCTACCTCGGCTACGACAGCAAAGCACTGGCCCGCCTGGGTCGCTACACGGTCGACGACATCGAGGTTTCCGGCCCGCCTGACACGCTGGTCATTCGTGGCAAGGCCAGCGACATGCGCGGCAGCGGCAAGACCACCCGTAGCGGCAGTTGGGAAAATGTGCCGCTGTCCAACATCGTCAGTGATATTGCCGCACGTAATGGATGGAAGCCTGAATGCCCAGTAGCAACGGTAGTTCCTCGGGCTGATCAGATGAACGAGTCGGACTACAACTTCATCACTCGGCTCGCCAAGGCTCACGACTGTACCGCCAAGGTGGCCGACAGCAAGCTGCTGGTATTGCCGCGTCAAAGTGGGCAGACAGCCAGTGGCAAGAATCTGCCGGCGATCACCATTCGACGCAGTGACGTCAGCCGCTGGCAATTCCGCTTTACCGACCGCACCACTCAAAAGGCAGTCAAAGCCAGGTATCAGGACAAGAAAACCGGCGAACTGGTCAACCTGACCCTGGACAACGATGACGCACCTGCAGGTTTGCCGCCGGTGCATACCGACCGGCATATACACCCGAACAAATCCGCCGCTGAGCAGGCAGCCAAAGCTCGGCTCGCCGCATTCAACCGCTCGACTGCTGAAGTACGGTTGGAGATGGTCGGACGTACGGATCTGTACGCTGAACGACAGGTCAATGCGCAGGGCTTCAAGGAGGGGTTGGACGGGGAGTTCCTGGTCGACTCGGTGGAGCAAGTGTTCACCCAGTCCGGCTGGAGCACCACAGTCGAATGCAACGCAGGGAAGAAGGGCAAGGCCAAGGCGGCTGGTAAGAAAAAGAAGACGCCCAAGGAGGTCAAAGTTCTGGAGCTGTAAGTCCCGTACCTGCCTCACCACCCGCCGCCATCGAGCGGTATTTTTTTGCCTGGGAAAAAGCGATGTCCATTACCGAGCAACAACTCCAACGCATCATGCCCAACGCCCGCCGCCAAGCGGGCGTTTTTGTTTCCGCCCTGAACGCGGCCATGGCTAACCGCAAGATCGATTCGCCAAAGCGTCAGGCGGCCTTCCTTGCCCAGGTCGGTCATGAGTCCGGTCAGCTGCAATATGTGCGCGAGCTGGGCGGTGATCAGTACCTCAGCAAGTACGACACCGGCCCGCTGGCTGCGAAGTTGGGGAACACCCCGGCAGCCGACGGTGACGGTCAACGCTATCGCGGCCGTGGGTTGATCCAGATCACCGGCCACGATAACTACCTGCGCTGCAGCTTGGCGCTGTTTGATGATGAGCGATTGCTGCGCACGCCGGAGCTGCTAGAAACGCCTCAATGGGCGGCAGAGTCTGCAGCGTGGTTCTGGTACGTGAACGGGTTGAACGCGCTCGCGGATGAAGGACAATTCAACACCATCACCCGCCGGATCAATGGCGGGCTCAACGGCCTGGAAGATCGTCTGCAGCTGTGGGCCAGGGCGAGGGCGGTGTTATGCGTCTCTTCGACCTGATCCCCACGCAATACCGAGTCGCGGCGGTCGGCTTGTTGCTTGCGATATTGGCCGCTGGCTCCGCTGCCATGGCTTGGACCGCCCAAGGCTGGCGTTACGGTCAGCAGCTGGAGCGCCAGGCCAGGCTGCAGGCTGACACCCTCAACGAGTTATCTCAAGCCGCTGCCGCCCTGCAGCGCACTGAGCAGGACAAGCGCTTCGCCCTGGAGCAGCGCCTGCAGTACAAAGACGAAACCCACCACAAGGAATTGACCGATGAGCAAACGAAGCAGGCTCGTCTGCGTGATCGCCTGGCTACTGCTGATCTGCGGTTGTCAGTCGTACTCGCCGCCACCGAGGCCACCAGCGGCTGTTCAGTGTCAACCACCGCCACCACCGGCCGCGTGGTTCATGGCCCCACAAGAGCCGAACTTGACCCAGCGCATGCTCAACGAATTATCGGCATCACCGATGCCGGCGACCAAGGATTGATCGCCCTGCGGGCCTGTCAGGCCTACGCAAAAGAAGTTGCTACACCGAAGTAAAAGGAGCGGCCGGGCAGGATGCGTCAACATCCAACCCGGCCACCTTCCCCGCAGATCGACCCTGCAAGTCCAGCCAAGGCTCCTGCTTCGTGCACAAAGCGGAGCGAGCCTGGCACTGTTTATCCATACAGCAAAGGTCTTGCTTTTATATGTCCACACCCATCATCCCTTGGATGGGCGGCAAACGCCGCCTGGCCGACCGCCTTATCCCGCTCTTCCCACCCCATGAATGCTATGTCGAAGTCTTTGCCGGCGGCGCCGCGCTCTACTTCATGCGTCCCCAGGCCGCTCCGGTTGAGGTCCTCAACGACATCAACGGCGACTTGGTGACGCTGTACCGCGTGGTGCAGAACCACCTGGAAGAATTTGTTCGCCAGTTCAAATGGGCGCTCAGCTCCCGCCAGGTGTTCGAGTGGCAGAAGATGACCCGCCCTGAAACCCTCACCGACATCCAACGCGCCGCTCGGTTTTTCTATCTGCAGCATCATGCCTTCGCCGGCAAGGTGACCGGGCAGACGTTCGGCACCGCCACCACGGGCCCGGCCATCAACCTGCTGCGGATCGAGGAGAACCTATCTGCAGCTTGGCAGCGGCTGTCCGGCACCTACGTTGAGAACCTGCCCTGGTTGGACTGCGCTGAGCGCTACGACCGTGCCCACACCTTTCACTACATGGATCCGCCTTACTGGCAGACGGCAGGCTATGGCGTGGATTTTCCCTTTGAGAATTACGAGCGCATGGCCGACTTCATGCGGTGCTGCAAAGGCAAGGTGATGGTCAGCATCAACGATCACCCTGACATACGGCAGGTCTTTGAGGGGTTCCATTTTGAGACCGTCGATATTCGTTACAGCACCACCAACCAGCGGCACGGCAAGGCTGAGTCCAGCGGCGAGCTGGTGATTCTGAACTGGGAGCCGGCGGCACTGGGAGGGTTGTTCTGCTGAGCCATTACCAGTCAGATGCTCGCGGCTTGAGCGGGCAGATCACCTAGCGTGGCCGTATGGTGGGCCGTCTGGGAGGAACTTACCGGCGACCCATCAGTAAAACAACGTAGAGAAATTGTGTCTGGTTGCTTACAATTCGCCGCAGGAAGTTTTTGTCTATTGAGTCAAAAAACAGGCAAAAATAAATATTGTTATTTTGTGTTTCGCCAAGAAGGGATTCGTTTGTGATTAAGGGTTTGACCATTGGTCAGTCAACGATGCTCAACGCAATAAGGGCGTTAGCTGCGTTTTCGGTTTTAGTTGGGCATACAATGGTGGGCGTTGTGCCCATAAGTTGGTTTGGTAGAGTAGTGCCGTTCCAAAGCCTGGCAGTTGTTGTATTCTTCTGGCTCTCAGGTTTTCTCATCGCTTATCAGTGCTTGAGCAAAGCTAAATATAGTTTTGGTGAATACATGATAGACCGGTTTAGCCGGATATATGTTTTGTATGTTCCTGCCATGATTGTCTCGTATCTCGTTTTTGTTGTTGTATTGGGTCGCGTGTCTCCAACGGCTTGGGATGTAGTGGGCCACTTATTACAGCTTCAGCACACACCATTTGCCAGAATGATCGAAGGCATACCACCTATAAATATTTTTGGGGGCAACAGTGTCCTATGGACGATTGCAATTGAATGGTGGCTCTATGTCTTCTTTGGCATAGCTTTTTTTTGGCAGTCAATGTCAAAGGTTGAGAGAGCATTCGCACTGGTGCTTGCAGGCCCGGCGATCCTGGTGGTCGGGTACTTTACAGTTTGGGAGTCTGTCGCTTGGGAGTGGTTTCTGGGGGCTGCATGTGCTGCCATATATGTTTACTCTCCGTAGATAAGCTGGAGACAAGCTGCTATCCCACTGGCTGCTATTGTGGCTGCACTGTCGTGGCGTTTTCAGATGCTCTCGCTCGCCGGCAAGATAAATATGTATGACTTGCAGCTTATGATCTTGGTGGGTGTGGGGTTGATGCTTGTTGTTTTGGCAAGTGCGAATCTGCGTGTTCCTTCGCCTGTCAGGTGGGTGGTGACTAAAGGCGCTTACGTTTCTTACGCAATGTATCTGACGCATGAGCCGATTCGTATTTTGATTAGTACGCGTATGAATGTAACTCTGATTTCTAATGCTTGGATTTCGATTTTCCTATGCCTAGTGTTTGCAGCTTTTTGTGCGTGGCTTCTGGAGGATAGACACATAAATTTGCGTAACTGGCTGAAAGCAAAACTAATACAGTCCAAGCAAGTATCGCTAAAGGTCAAAATCCCGAAACTACTTTAACTCGGTTTTCAAAGCCCGTAATTTACGGGCTTTTTTCGGAGAGGGCTATGGAAGTACGGATACCCGCAGATGCTGTGCCATAGGCAACGCTAAAGAGGTTCTTGTAGTTTTTTAAATGTATTTATAAAACAGAGTGGTATGAATTGGCGGTACTCATCGTAAATTCGTTCTAAGACTTCCTTCGTTAATTGGCCTTTTTTGTGATATTTTTTTAGTCCATATATGTTTTCTGTTAATAGCTTTTCAAGCTTGTGCCCATTGTATGTGAGATATGATCTGGGGATAGAAATTATTTGTCCGCCAGAGTATTCGCAATCTATTGATTCAGGATTGAAATTATCTATGTAAGGTTCGATTTTTTGTATTACGTAATTTGCTATTTTTTGCAGGCGTGAGTTAGGCATGAGCATTATGTCAGAAGCGGTTTCATGTTCGCCTAGGTCTAGCTCTGATTTTTTAATGCTTTTGTCTTGGAATAGCAGTAGGGCTACTAGTAAAGGGTCTAGGATATAGTTCTCTATAGCGTATCTTTTTTTATTTCCTAAAACCTCTAAATGGGGAGTTGGGGAATTTTTGCAGTCCCAATCTATTAATCCTTTGATGGTGTTGTTGCCATTTGAAGCAAGGTTTTCAACAATGCTTTTGACGTGTACACAGCCTCCTGCTGCTGCTCTTGATTTCTTTGAGGCGATAAAACTGAGTGAAACTTCTGGGTGTAGATGGTGTTTGATTTTTCTTAGTATTGCGTCGTAATATTCTGCGTCCAAATAACTCTCTACGAACACTTGTCGTCTGTTTTCATAGCTAATGCTAATGCTAGGAACGCCTGAAAGTAGCAAGGATAAAGCGGCGTCTTTACTGGTTTTATTTATACGGATTGAACCCTCTTTGCTCATGACGTAAATGGCCTCTTCTGGACATAAAGCTATAGTTGAGGGCGAGTGAGTTGTAAAAACTACTTTTATGTTTCGTTCGTGTACAAGTAATTTTTGTATGGTGTCAAGCAACGACTTTGTCATTGATGGATGTAAATAAGCATCAATTTCGTCGAAAAGCAGGACGGAGGGATAGTCGATTCTTCCTTCTGCGCCCTTGGTGTGATAAGTGCACAGAGCAAAAGACATTAATATTTTTTCACCAGACGAAAGTTCGTTGAACTTTATCTCTGCCTTGCTAACCGTGTCAGTTAAAATTGGTTCGTAAGGTCTATCCTCTGAGTCATCTGGTTGATTAATTGTAAAAGTTAGATTGCTTGTTTTAAGTATATTGTTTAGGAAGTCCCAAGGTGGTGCGCCATAAGTTTCGTAGAACTCTGCATCACTGAGAGCGGTCACCGCCTCGCACCGCTTATCACGTCGGTAAGAATTTACCCTGTTCTGTAAAAGTTTTCCTTGGTATTCAGAAAAAATTCGAGCAAATGACTGTTGGAATATTTCGACTGGTTGCCAGGAAATTGGGAAGTTTTTGTGGAACGTATTAAAGTCTAAACCTATCAATAATGTTGCACTGTTTTCCGTTATAAGGTGTACAAGTTTAGGGTGGCGGATGGGGTCTTGGGAAATAAACTGAATGGTTAGGTTGTCATTATTTGAGGAGATTCTACTTTTAAGCTCCGAAAAAACCATGTCTAGCTCTAGCTCTGGTATGTCATACTCGATCAAGTCCTCTCTGTTTAATTTTACTATCGTTCTGACTTCTAATTCGTCCAGTTTAGGAAATTTTTTGGTGAATTCTTTGAGTTGGCTTTTATGAATTTCTAAAAGTTCAACGAGTTGACTCCATATGGCGTCTTTCTCTTGTCTTGCTTGAAAGTTTGAAAAGGCCTCGGTATCTTGTGGGATTAAGGTGTTTGCGTCGAATAACCTTATAGTGGTCAAGTCTTGAATTTGGTGTGGTATGGCTTCAATAGTTATTGCTCCTTTAATAAGGCCTTCTAGAAGATGACTTTTTCCTGCACCATTTTTTCCTGTAATTACTGTGAAGTCTGGAAGTTCCAATTCATTAAGTGAGTGTATAGATCTAAAGGGCCGTTCGAGATTCAGCTTCATGAGTTGTCTCTAGTGAAAAATGCAAAATTTTTATAGGGCGTTAAGATTGAAAGTTTAGGAGATGTATGTCCCCCGGCGGTGAACTTTATGTCTGCGGGTTGCCTGACTGCCAAAAACAGTTTCGGTTGACTGCAGGGGAGGAACGTATTTTTCAGGACAGGTACTTTGCATCTAAGCATATCGTGATCCTTCCGCTGGTTAGTCCCTTGCAAAATTACGTATGTTGATCTGAGTGAACGATAGCCTAGCGCCACACCTTGAGAAAAGAGCAAAATTGAGGAACAGTATTGTGCTTTTCAAAAACGGAGACAAGACTTTGTCTTTTCGAGCTTTCAACAGAAGCAGCTTCTCATAACATTTTCTATTGCCCATCATCAGGCTTGCTAGCGTCTATTTTGATTCTCCGCCGGCTTTAGGACCGTTTTCAACTCTCAATGGACGCTTGCGACGCAAACAAATTAGCGGTGATTCATTCGGTAACTTGGCGAGCTGAGACTAAGTGTTAGGTCTATGACCATCTCCCTCGCACCTTCAATGAGATCAACACCCCTCATAGCTCGATCATGCAGTTGATGTAGTACTAAGGCATTGAGTTTCGAGCGGGTGTTCTCCAACTTCACTTCCTCCATGTCTGGAATGACGCTGCCGTAGTGGGCCTGGCGTGCGATGATGCTACGCCAATGCTCGCTCGACTCATCTAGCTTTCCAGAAAAGACGAAGACTGCAGCAGCAGCAATCGTGTCAGCGAGCTGAATGCCATGCGTCGTGCGAGAGTCTGCAAACTCAATTGGCCCTGAAAGGTTGAAAGTCACGGGATGTTCTTGCCCACCCACAAGCTCTGAAAAAACCTTTTCGGTATTGCCAATCATGCCGTTATACATCTCCTGATTGGCTAGGAGCGGCTTGGAGTGATCACAGATCGCGGTAAGCTGCTCGTACTGAGTGCCCCAGTTTGCCAGGAGGGTGAAAAGCGCGCTGTCGGTGAGATCCAATACCCACTTGCCTGTCTCTCCATCAGCAAGAGAGTCCAGCTCCTTTTGAATGTCGGTGTGACGCTTCTGTGCGAATTCTCTGATCATCCTGAGAGTTTCGGAATGAGAAGCATCGGATGAAGAGAAGATCGTCTGTAGGCCTTTCCCATCCAGCTCGCGCATCAGACTTTCAAACTCAGCAAATAGTTCTTCCGCACCTGCTCCACGGGCCATGAACTCTGTGTACAGGATGTTAGCGATGAATCGGTGAAATCCAATCCTGTAGAAAAGCGAGTTCACATCTGAGTAGCAGGGCTCGAATATATACTCGTGAACCTTCCCTGCGAGCGCGAATTTTTTATCTGAGATCGAGATTTTTATGCGCCCATCGAAAGCCTCCAATATTTCAGAAATCGCTTTCCGCCCTTTGGCGAATTTCACTAGGTTGGCGCCTTTAAGCTCACCACCCTGAATGTGGTATTTCTTGATCAATCGCTCAACGAGTGCTTTTGCTTCATCATCATCGGACGCAACGGAGGCGTAGGCAAAATAATTTTGACTCGGATGCAATAGGTTGTTGCCTGTAAAACCGGACTCGTCAAAGTAAATTTTTTGAGACATTACAGCTCCTTACCATCCAATGTTCCACGTACGGCCAGTTTGGACACTAGTCCAGAAAATGCATCTATGCCACCGTGCCACCGTGATCTGGAATCACCTCCGATTATCTAAACAATTACGACTAGCTCCTTTCGGTGACTATGGCCTTTTGTGCATATTTATATTGGCAATCATTAGGCTTGCCTGAGGCGATTCTGAGGTCAACTCGGGAAGCTGATGCCTAGCCGCGATTCGTACCCTTGAGTTTGGCCAAGCCCTGTTTGATGTGGCCAGCGTTCTCTCCAATAGCTTCCAGTGCTCCACGAATATTATCGCCGACCTCTGGCGAAGCCCTCTGTTCCACCCACAACGTCAGCTCCATTACCGCCGCCTCCAAGGCGAGCTGATTGTCATAGATCCTTTCCAGTACATCGGGTAGTGAGTAATCGCCTGACATGGGGTCGACTCCTTTCGAGAAAGATCAAGCATAGCAGCGGCAGTGGAGAAGATGTTTAGGGCAAAATTAGGGCAGATTCAGGGCCGCCATAGACCGCATGGCGCCATGAGCAAAGGACGAAAACATCGTATTTTCTGGCCTTAAGCGGTATGCAGAGACGCAAGAAGGGGTTCGAATCCCTATCCCTCTATGCCGTTAATCGAATGGCTGCTTTTACCAACGAGCACTACGCAAATGGTAAAAAGCAGCCATTTCGCTTATGTCTATGAGGTGTGTCATACCCATATCACCAAGGCGACAGACAAGACCGAAATGGAAAAAGATATGGGATATAAGAAGAGGTGAGGCTGCGGAGATGTAGGTGACGAAGCACGGAAAATCCATTCCGCAACCGAAATAAAGCCGCCCGATTCTAGAGGGCTCCAGCGGCGTGTATATCTTGGTGATGCGGAATAGATTTTTGTATAACTTATTGATAAATAAATGGAAATTTGTGGATTGCAAATCCGCCTACGCCGGTTCGATTCCGACCTCGGCCTCCACTCTTGAAAACCCCGTAGATTAACGTCTACGGGGTTTTTTATTGGGCGAAAGAAAAGGCCCGGGTGCCAACCTCTCGAGCAGGCCGATCTACCTCCCTCCGCATCCGCCTGTGCAGGGAGCATTCCCTTCCCCTTGTGTATGGCGTTGTGCCGTGTCCCTCCCGCGCTCGAAGGTTTTTTCGACGAGTGACGCGTCTAGATCAAGGGTCAGGAGGCTTTTAAGGTTGTCATGGCTCGTGTTGGCGACTACCCTGAAAATGTTCGTATTGTTACGAATAATTTCGGTTGTGGCTGTTTTCAAGTCACGCTACTTCAGGATGAGGAACGAAAATGTTTTCACACGAAGGTCCCGCAATAGAGCTGTTGCTATTCATTTTTGGTCTGGCGATGCTACTTTTGGTCGTTTGGTTTTTTCATCATCAATACGAGCGAAAGACGGGGAAGGGTGTTAAAAAACTACATGATCTCGACGACAAACGCTCAACCTGACGCTGCTGTCGAATGAGCTGATCGAGGCGGCTCCCGCTGGCTCGCACTATTCACTGACGTAAAGATCGAGGGCTGGCTACGATTTCCGAGTCGAGGCCCTCATTCTTGAGCGTACTGAACTCAATCTTCAGCACTCAGTCTCTGACCTGCTGATGCGCTGCGCCTTCACTTCACCCGCGTACCTGGTGATTTTATCCCGCTGAGTTGCCAGCAACGTGCAGATCTTCATTAGCGCCAACGCCTCACTCGGCGTCCTGCTGCTGTTTGCCAGGGCTGTCAGCTCAACCACGGACCAGCCAATCACTGCAGCTGCATCGTCCAGGTCATAAAACAACTCCTGCTGGGCGGTTCTGGGTCCATCGAGGCCCTGTATCAACTCTTTCATCTACTTCTCCGCCTGGTGCTGATTCAGTTCAAGGCCCATGACCACCATGCCGATTTCTGCCAAGTCCGTGCTGTAGGGGATTTCACCGATCCGGCGAAACCCAAACCCCGCGTAAAACCGCTGGGCATTTGAATTGCTCTTGAGCACGTCCAGCCACAGCAAGCGTTCCCCGCGCTGCACCGCCTGATCGCAGATAACCTGCAAAAGTTGCCTGCCATAGCCAAGACCGGCGGCGGACTTGAGGAAATAGATTTTCTGCAGCTCTGCCCCCAATTCGCCGGTGATCGGCGCCGGGGTTGACCAGTTGACCTTGGAGAAACCCAAGGGGTTACCGCGTTCGTCTGAGGCGATAAGCCACGAATGACGGTCGGGCAGCTCAAGTGAGCGGCTGAGCGAATCCCGTGAGAAATCCTGTTCGAGAAAGTCCTGCATGCCTGCGGGAGACCAGAGTGTCGAGAAATGCGCTTGATAGGTCTCGCAGCCGACTGCACGCAGGCTATCGAGATCGGCCTTGGTCGCTGCGCGAATGTTGAGCATGTTCTTCCCCCCCGATTAACGCGTACCCAATGAGTTGACGTGTATCCACCCCAACACAAACCCTACCAAGACGTTACACGAAACCCATGACGGACTTCATTTAACGCGGTCTTACTTGACGTACACCCAACCTTGTAAAGCAGAGAGCGTTGTCATGAAGTTGAATTACCTAACCAAGGCAGCTGTTGTTGTCGCGCTGTTGTCGACCTTGTCGGGCTGCTGGATATTCATGCCGCCGGGCGGTGGCGGGGGTGGTGGCCATGGCGGTGGTGGTCATGGTCAAGGCGGCGGCCCTGGTGGCGGTCCGCGCTGACAGTCAGTCAACGAGAGGCAGGCCATGAACAATGGTCTGCCTCTTTTTTTGCCCCGGATAAATCCCAGGCAAAGAAAAGCCCGCGATGGGGAGCACGGGCTAAAAGGGATGTTCATTAGGAGCTGGGTTCACCATAAGGCCGCGCCTGTGAAAGCTTTGTGAAAACGCCTGAGCCATTTGAACCTGAAGTGTATGCCTCGATCCGTGCCTGGCTGTACGGGGCGCCGGGCGGCATAACCCACTACTGTCGCAGGCCTACCACACCGCTCGGATGCCGCACCATGTCCATGTCTACCAGCCTGCTGTCAGCCTTTGTGCTGTTCGCCTTCGTGTCCTCGATCACCCCAGGGCCGAATAACACCATGTTGCTTGCCTCGGGGGTGAACTTCGGGTTTCGCCGCTCGATGCCCCATGCGCTGGGGATCAGTATCGGATTCATGCTGCTGGTGATTTCGGTCGGCCTGGGCCTGGGCGAAGTGTTCAAGGTATTCCCGTGGGCCTACACAGTGTTGCGCTACGTGGGCGCGGCGTACTTGCTGTACCTGGCCTGGAAGATCGCCACGGCGGGCGGCATGTCCGATAGCAATGAGGAACACGGCAAGCCCATGACCTTCCTCGGCGCGGCGGCGTTCCAATGGGTCAACCCCAAGGCGTGGATCATGGCGCTCGGGGCCATCACTACTTACACCCCCGCCGAGGGTTATGTCACCAACGTGCTGGTGATCGCGCTGGTCTTTGCCGTGGTCAACCTGCCCAGTGTGTGCGTGTGGGTCGGGTGTGGCAGCGGCTTGCGCAATGTGCTGCGCGAACCGCGCTGGGTAAGGCTGTTCAACTGGTCAATGGCCGGGTTGCTGGTGCTGTCGCTGTACCCGATGTTGTTTGCCGGCTAGGTGCTAAACCGGCGAGATGGTCGCCAGCAGGCCGATGCCGATGGTCAGCACTAAAAAACCGAACAGGAAAATTGCCATCTTGGTCATAAGGCCTCCGAAGGGAAGGGGGTGGGAATGGTGGCCATTGTCCGCCCAGGCGGCGTTTCAATACAGGCGCAGATAGCAAAGAAAAAACCGTATCAGATGCGCCGGCGAGGTTTCTGCCACGGGCTTTTGGGGCCTGTGGTTTTTTCAAGATCAGTGCCTGAGACAGCCAGCGTTTTTCCCCCTAAGATGGCGCCCATTGCATCAACAATAAAAGTGGGCCAACCCTCGATGGAAAGACGCCAGTTCAGCGGTGGCATGAAAGGCAAGAACCTGCGCTACCTCAACGAAACCTCCCAGCCGGCATCGGTCAGCCGCGTCGGCTTCCTGCTGCTCGAACACTTCTCCCTGCCGGCATTCACCCAGACCCTCGACACCGTGGTCACCGCCAACCTGCTGCGACCTGATCTGTTCGCCACGCGCACCTTCGGTTGTGACGACGGGGAAGTCATCAGCGACCTGGGCCTGGTGATCCGCCCCGACGCGCGTCTCGATGCGCCCGCGCTGCAAGGCCTGGATCTGCTGGTGATCTGCGGGGGCTTTCGTACCGAACTCAAGGCTGACGACCAACTGATCCAACTGCTGCGTAGTGCCGCCGAGCAGGGCGTGAGCCTCGCGGGGTTGTGGAACGGCGCATGGTTCCTCGGCCGCGCCGGCCTGCTGCAGGGCTACCGCTGCGCCATCCACCCCGAACACCGCCCGGCCCTGGCGGAAGTGTCCAAGGCCACCCACGTTACCAGCGAGCCCTACGTGATAGACCGCGACCGCCTCACCGCGTCGAGCCCCTCCGGCGCTTTCCACATGGCCCTGGACTGGATCAAAAGCTTGCACGACAAAGCCCTGGTCGAAGGTGTCGAAGACATCCTCGCCTTTGAAGAGTCGCGTTACCGGCGGATCAAACCCACTGAAAACGTCAGCGTCAGCGCGCCCCTGCGCGAAGTGGTCAAGCTGATGGACGCCAACCTCGAAGAACCGCTGGAACTCGACCAACTCGCCGTCTACGCCGGCCGCTCGCGCCGCCAACTGGAGCGCCTGTTCAAGGAACAACTGGGCACCACGCCGCAGCGCTACTACATGGAACTGCGCGTCACCGAAGCACGCCGGCTGTTGCAGCACACCGAACTGTCACAGGTGGAAGTGCTGGTGGCGTGCGGGTTTGTCTCGCCGAGCCATTTCAGCAAATGCTACAGCTCGTATTTCGGATATCGCCCCTCCAAGGAGAAGCGGTTGGTCAAGTAAAGTGACTGCCGCTCTATGCGCGCCGGCATGATTTTTCAAGGAGGACCCATGTCTCTTACACGTTTGGATCGTTATCGCGGCAGTCTGCTGGGTTTGGCCTGTGGCGATGCAGTCGGGACCACGGTGGAGTTCATGCCCCGTGGCACATTTACTCCGCTCACCGATATGGTGGGAGGAGGGCCGTTCAACCTCAAGCCCGGCCAGTGGACCGACGATACATCAATGGCGCTGTGCCTGGCCGAAAGTCTGTTGCGCAAAGAGGGTTTTGACGCGGCGGATCAGATGGGCCGCTATCTGAATTGGTGGAAATGGGGCTATTTGAGTTCCACCGGCGACTGTTTCGATATTGGCCTGACCGTGAGTAAGGCGCTAACGGCCTATCAAGACAGTGCAAACCCCTTTTCAGGCTCTACGGACCCGTATTCCGCCGGAAATGGTTCGATGATGCGCCTTGCACCGGTGGTGTTGTTTTACTTTCCGGACCTTCAACGTATCCGCCATTACGCCGCCGAAAGCTCGCGCACCACCCACGCTGCTCAGGAGGCAATCGAGTGCTGCCTGGTGCTGGCCCAGGCAATCAGCAATGCGCTTGAGGGTGTTTCAAAGGATCAGGTATTGCAGTTGGCGCAGATGGACCTAGCGGCGGCCAACGTCGCCGCACTTGCGCAGGGCAATTACCTGGAGAAGTCCCGTGATGATATCGTCGGCACCGGCTACGCCGTGGCGTCCCTTGAGGCCGCACTCTGGTGCTTCCACCATACCGACAGCTTTGCGGCGGCAGTGCTGATGGCGGCCAATCTGGGCGATGACGCAGACACTACCGCAGCCATCGTTGGCCAACTGGCCGGTGCATATTATGGCGCCCAAGCGATTCCTGGCGGCTGGTTGGAAAAGCTGTGGATGCGCGAAGAAATCCAAGGCATGGCGGATGCCCTGTTGGCAGCTTCGACCGGTAGTCTCGTTCAGTGAAGCGAGCACCGTCTGCAAAACCATGAAGATCAAATGTGGGAGTTGTCGAGCTCAATTGTGGTGAGCGGGCTTGTCGAATCGTCGCACCGCCCGCGTTGGGCTGCGCAGCAGCCCCAAAACCAGGCGCAGAGGAGTGCCTGAGACTCCGCATTCGTCTTGATCAGGGGCGCTTCGCCCCCCACGCGGGGCAAGCCCGCTCACCACATGAAATAGCGTATGCAAGTTGCTGTGCTTGGACGTGGCGGTTCTTCTCAAAACCGCCCCAGTCGATACGGCCCTAGCGCCGGCAACCCCGAAAACTCAGGCGCTCCCGACGCCATTTGCCCCACCATCTCCGCCGTCACCGCCGCCTGGGTCAGCCCCAAATGCTGATGCCCAAACGCAAGCAGCACCTTCCCGTCACACACCCGATCAATAATCGGCAGCGAATCCGGCAGCGACGGTCTGAAGCCCATCCACGGCGTCGCGTCCTCGGCACTCAGGTCCTCACGGAACAGTCCCTGGCTTAACCTATGCAACTGCCACGCCCGCGCCATGTTCGGCGGGCGGTCGAGGCCGGCGAATTCCACGGTGCCGGCCAGGCGAAGGCCGCCTGTCATGGGCGTCATGATGAACTTGCGCTCCAGGGACGTGACGGCAAACGGCAGGCGCTGCTGTTCATGGGGCAGCATCAGGTGATAGCCCCGTTCGGTGTCCAGCGGGACTTTTTTGCCGGTCAGGGCGGCGGTGAGTCTGGCCGAGTGGGCGCCACAGGCGATCAGGACCTGGCGGGCGGCAAAGGTGCCTTGATCGGTGCTCACGGTGATGCCATCGCCTTCAATCCGCGCATCCAGCACCTGGTGTTGGAGGAGCTGCACGCCACTGGCCTTCGCCACCTCCACCAATTCGCAGACCAACCGGTAAGGGTCGAGGAAGTGTCCTGTTCGCGGGAAAAACAGGCCGCCCTGGATCTGGGCGCCCAATTGCGGGATAGCTTCACGTATGGCATCCGCCGACCAGAAATCCACCGGCACGTTTTGCTGCCGCATACGCTGTTGCAACCCATCGATGGCCGCGCGGGAGTCTGAACGTTCGAACACCAGCAGCGAGCCATCTTCGCGCAACAGCTCCGGGCGCTGAATACTGGCCAGCAACCGTTGCCAGGCGCCAAGGCTCGCTTCATTGAGCGCGCGCAGACCCTTCACCGTGCTCTGGTAACTCGCCGGGCGCAGGTTCAGCAGCAGGCGGATGAACCAGGGCAGGGCGCGCGGCAGGTATTTCCAGTCCAGGCGCAGCGGGCCCATGGGGTCCGTGAGCATGGCGGGCAAGCGTTTGAGGATCGACAGGTCGGCGATCGGGAACACTTGCTCGGTCGCCAAGTGCCCGGCGTTGCCGTAGGAGGCGCCCATGCCGGGCGCCTGCTGGTCGATCACCCGCACTTTCCGCCCCTGGCGCGCCAGCTGCAGGGCGCAGGCAACGCCAATGATGCCGGCTCCGATTACGGTGATATCCGCAGGGTCAGGGTCGTGCATCCGCTACGCCTCTCTCGACCAGTTGGCATACCACTGGCGAAACAGCGCGTACTGGGTTTCGGCGTAACGCCGCTGGGCATCGCTGAGCACATCGGTCTCGTTGAAGTGCAGGGCGTAGCCCGTGTCGCCGTTAAGCACCATCAGGTGCTTGTAATACAGCACCAGGTCACAGCCTTCATCGAAGGAAGACAGCACCGCCAGCGCCGCTTCCAGTTCCCGGGCCTGGCGCCGGGCCTTGGCATCGCCCTTGGCGGCTTGCTTGCTCAGGGCCACCAGGTGCAGCACTTCGCGGGGCAAGGCATTGCCGACGCCGGTGATCGCGCCCGTGGCGTTGCAGTTGACGAAACCGTGCACCACCTGGGTATCGACGCCGACCATCAGGGTCACGCTGTCGTCCTGGGAGGTGATGTGCTCGGCGGCATAGCGCAGGTCGGCAGCGCCACCGAACTCCTTGAAGCCGATCAGGTTCGGGTGTTCGCGGCGCAGTTCGAAGAACAACTCCGCGCGGGTGGCAAAGCCGTAGTAAGGGCTGTTGTAGATCACCGCCGGCAGGTTGGGCGCGGCCTCGAGGATTGCCGAGAAATGCGCCTTTTGCGCGGTGGCGGACGCACCTCTGGACAGCACGCGCGGGATCACCATCAAGCCCTGGGCGCCGACCTTGGCCGCGTGGGCGGCGTGGGCCACCGCCTCGCGGCTGTTCACCGCACCGGTACCGACAATGGTCGGCACCCCGGCCGCCACCAGGCGCGCCACGCCTTCCTGGCGCTCGGCTTCGGTGAGCAACGGCCAGTCGCCCATGGACCCGCAATACACCACGGCGCTCATGCCGATATCGATCAACTCGCGGCCCTTGGCGACCAGCGCGTCGAAGTCCGGCTTGCGCACGGCGGTGCATGGGGTCATCAGCGCGGGGATGCAACCGGTGAAGATGTTGTCGCTCATTGTTCTGGCTCCTTGCAGCGTTCAATCAAAGGGGTTGGGCTCAGATGCCCCAGGCAAACGGGTCTTGCTCGTCGATCAGCAAGGTGCTGTCGGCGGTCATGTAGGCGCGGCCGGTGATGAAGGGGATGACACGTGTGCCGTCCCATTCATATCGGCCTTCGAAGCGGCTGCCGGTGATGCTGGCTTGTACCCAGGTTTCACCGGGGTTGAGTTTCCCATCGGCGGCCAGGCACGCCAGCTTGGCGCTGGTACCGGTGCCGCAGGGGGAGCGATCGTAGGCTTTGCCAGGGCACATGACGAAGTTGCGGCTGTCGGCGTGGGCATCGTCGGCGAACAGTTCGACATGGTCGATCAGGGCGCCGTCTGCACCGTGGATGCCCTGGGCCTCGAGGGCCTTGAGCATCGCCCAGGTGTAGTCGGTGAGAGCGTCGACGTTGTCCATTGCCAGCGCCATGCCGTGCTCGGACACCAGGAAGAACCAGTTGCCGCCCCAGGCAATATCGCCCTGGACTGCGCCATGCCCCGGCACATCCACCGTCACCTGCTGGCGATAGCGATAGGCAGGCACGTTGCGCAGGGTCACGGCGCCGTCGTCGTGCAAGGTCGCGGCCACCGGCCCCACCGGGGTGTCGAGGGTGTGCACGCCCGGCTGGATGCGCCCCAAGTGGCGCAGGGACGCCACCAGGCCGATGGTGCCGTGGCCGCACATGCCCAGGTAACCGGCGTTATTGAAGAAGATCACCCCGCAGGTAGCGCCCGGGGTGACGGGCGCGCAGTACAGCGCGCCCACCAGTACGTCATTGCCACGGGGTTCCAGCAGGCACGCGCGGCGCCACGGGTCGTGCTCCGTGCGCAGGTTTTCCAACTGGTCGGCGATGCTCGCGCCCTTGAGCGCGGGGAAGCCGGTCATCACCAGGCGCGTGGGTTCGCCGCCGGTGTGGGAGTCGATCACATGCAGTCGCTTCATAACGCGCTCCATCAATAAGAGCTGTGGGCTGCCTTCTTGTGAGTGTAGGGATAGGCATGCAGTGGCCCTATCGTGAACGCGCAGGCTGGGCGGCGATTGATGTTTTTTGCCGGCATCGATGACGAAATCAGCACAGTTCGCCCTGCTCGACAGCACCCCGGGCATGGGGCAATCTGCTTGCCATCAGGGCGAAAGCCGGGGAGAGACACTCATGCTTCAACGCGCGTTTGCGAGCCTTTGCCAAGGGGCCAGTCCTCCCCACAACATCGAGCAGCTACTGGCCGGTGTGGGGCAACTGCTGCCGATGCTGGATGTGATCCCCAATGCCGCGATCTTCATCAAGGACTTGGACGCTCGTTACGTGCTTGCCAACCGCACCCTGGTGCAGCGCTGCGGCCTCAAGCAGTTGCAACCATTGCTGGGCAAGACCAGCGCCGACGTTTTTCCCGCACCATTGGGGCCGGGCTACACCGAGCAGGACCGGCGCGTGCTGCAGCAGGGTTTTGTGCTGGAAGACCAACTCGAACTGCACCTCTACGGCAGCCGCGAACCCGGCTGGTGCCTCACCCACAAATGGCCGCTGTACAACCACGAAGGCCGCATCATCGGCCTGGCCGGGATCTCGGTCGACCTGCAATCGGCCAGCCAGACCCACCCGGCCTACCAACGCCTGGCCGCCGTGGACGAGCACATCCGCACGCACTTCAACCGCCGCGTCACCCTCGGCGAACTGACGCGCATCGCCGGGATTTCTGTGGCGCAACTGGAGCGCTACTGCAAGCGCGTGTTCCACCTGACACCCCGGCAGATGATCCAGAAAGTACGCTTGGAACACGCCCATCGGTTGTTGCACAGCGACATGCCGATCACCGAGGTTGCGCTGCAGTGCGGCTATACCGACCACAGCGCGTTCACCCGGCAGTTCAAGGCATCGACGGGGTTTACGCCGAGGCAGTATCGGAAAACCTGCTGAGCGCCCGAGCCCCCGTTCAGGCACGCCACATTGCAATGCAACGAATGGCCCACCGAGCCCTCATATGTTCACGAGTAATGTTTAACCACGACAGGTACCACGCTTATGACCGCGGCTGAAAACAACCATGTGAACTGGCTGGTGGAACAATCGATGCTGCACGCGGCACGCCAGCGCGCCAAGCTCTATTCGGGCCAGGGCCGGTTGTGGCAGCAGCCGTACGCGCAGACCCGGCCCCGTGATGCCTCGGCCTTGTCGTCGGTGTGGTTTACCGCCTACCCGGCGTCGATTGTGACGCGCGAGGGCGGTACGGTGCTGGAGGCGCTGGGGGATGAAACGCTGTGGCATGCGCTGTCGAAGATCGGCATCCAGGGCATCCATAACGGCCCGCTGAAAAAATCCGGTGGCCTGACCGGCACCCGGCACACGCCGACCATCGACGGCAATTTCGACCGCATCAGCTTCGAGATCGACCCGCAGTTGGGCACCGAGGCGCAGTTGCAGGCGTTGACGCGCATGGCGGCGGCGCACAATGCAGTGATCATCGACGACGTGATTCCGTCCCACACCGGCAAGGGCGCGGACTTTCGCCTGGCGGAGATGGCCTACGAGGATTACCCCGGCCTTTACCATATGGTGGAGATCCGTGAGGAAGACTGGCCGCTGCTGCCCGACGTGGCCGAGGGTCGTGATGCGCAGAACCTCAGCCCGGCCCAGGTGGACGCCCTGCGCGACAAGCACTATATCGTCGGCCAGTTACAGCGGGTGATCTTCTTCGAGCCCGGCGTCAAGGAAACCGACTGGAGCACCACGCCGGTGGTCATCGGCGTGGATGGCAAGCCGCGTCGCTGGGTGTACCTGCATTACTTCAAGGAAGGCCAGCCGTCTCTGAACTGGCTCGACCCGACCTTCGCCGCGCAGCAGATGATCATCGGCGACGCCTTGCACGCCATCGACGTGATGGGCGCGAAAATCCTGCGCCTGGATGCCAATGGTTTCCTCGGTGTGGAACGCACCCTCGATGGCACGGCCTGGTCCGAGAGCCATCCGCTGTCGATCACCGGCAACCAGCTGCTCGGCGGGGCGATTCGCAAGGCCGGCGGTTTCAGCTTCCAGGAGTTGAACCTCACGGTGGATGACATTGCGTCGATGTCCCACGGCGGCGCCGACCTGTCCTATGACTTCATCACCCGTCCGGCGTACCAGCACGCGCTGTTGATGGGCGATGCCGAATTCCTGCGCCTGATGCTGCGCGAAATGCACCGCCAGGGCATCGACCCCGGCTCGCTGATCCACGCGTTGCAGAACCACGATGAGCTGACCCTGGAACTGGTGCACTTCTGGACCCTGCATGCCCACGACACCTTCCTTTACCAGGGGCAGACATTCCCCGGCAATATCCTGCGCGAGCACATCCGCGAGCAGATGTACGAACGCCTGGCCGGCGAGCACGCGCCGTATAACCTCAAGTTCGTGACCAATGGCGTGTCCTGCACCACCGCCAGCATCATCACGGCGGCGTTGGGCATTCGCGACCTGGAGGCGATCAGTGCTGCCGACATCCAACAGATTCGCCAGATCCATTTACTGCTGGTGATGTACAACGCCATGCAGCCGGGGGTGTTCGCCTTGTCCGGCTGGGACCTGGTAGGCGCGCTGCCGTTGGCCGCCGAGGACGTCGAGCACTTGATGCAGGATGGCGATACCCGCTGGATTCATCGCGGCGCCTACGACCTGGTGGACCTGAACCCGGACGCAGAATTGTCGGCCGGCCAGATGCCGCGCTCGAAAAGCCTCTACGGCAGCCTCAACAGCCAGTTGCAGGACCCGGACTCGTTCGCCTCGCAACTGCAAAAGATCCTCGCCGTGCGCCGCGCCTACGACATCGCCGCCAGCCGCCAGATACTGGTGCCCGACGTGCAGAACCCCGGCCTGCTGATCATGGTCCACGAATTGCCGGCCGGCAGAGGCACGCAAATCACCGCGCTGAACTTCGGCGCCACGCCGATCACCGAAACCCTGAACCTGCCGGATATCGCGGCGGGGATGGTGGTGGACATCATCAACGAACGGGTGGAGGGCGACCTGACGGCGGAGGGCGAGTTCACCATTACCCTGGATGCGTACGAGGGGTTGGCGCTGCGGGTTATCAGCAGCACGCCGATGTAACCTCAATCTTCCAAACACCGAAGAACCCAATGTGGGGAGGGGGGTTGTCAGGCCTGTGGCTGCTTTTCAGCCAACTGAAACCGATACCCCACCCCATACAACGACTCAATCGGCGTTTCCCCCGGGCATACCTGTTCCAGCTTGCGCCGCAGGTTGCGGATATGGCTGTCCACCGTGCGGTCGGTGACCACGCGGTGGTCGGAGTAGAGGTGATCCAGCAATTGGTCGCGGGAAAACACACGGCCGGCGGCGCGGGCGAAGGTGTTGAGCAGGCGCAGTTCCAGGGGCGTGAGGTCCAGCGCGATGCCGTCCAGCGAGGCCTGGTAGCGGGCTTCGTCGATCAGCAGGCGCGGCGCCCCGGTGCCCAGCAACTGTGGGCTGCGGCGCAGGATGGCCTTGACCCGGGCCACCACTTCACGGGGGCTGAAGGGTTTGCAGATGTAGTCGTCGGCACCCAGTTCCAGGCCGAGCAGGCGGTCCACTTCTTCGACGCGGGCGGTGATCATGATGATCGGCACCGCGCTGAAACCGCGCAGGTCCTGGCACAGCTGCATGCCGTCACGGCCGGGCAGCATCAGGTCGAGCAGGATCAACCTGGGCTCGTGGACGCGCACGGCGGGCACCACGTGCAGGCCATTGTCCAGGCACCGGGTGGTATAGCCGGCGGCCTCCAGGTAGTCCCGCATCAGGGCGGCGAGCTTGGGTTCGTCTTCGACGATCAGGATCGGCGGCTCATCGTGCATGGTTCACAAGCTCCGGGGCAGGCGCAGGGTCAGCCACAGGCCGCCGTAGGGCGAGTGGTCGGCAACCAGGCTGCCATCGTGGGCGTTGGCGATGCTGCGGCAGATTGCCAGGCCCAGGCCGGCGCCGCCATGCTCGCGGTTGCGCGATGACTCGCCACGGTAGAACCGCTCGAACAAGCGTGGCAACTGGCTTGCGGACACGCCCGGCCCGGAGTCGAGAAAGTCGATACGCACCGTGTCGCGGTCGACCCCCACACTGATGCGCAACCTGCCATTGACGTCGGTGTAGCGCAGCGAATTTTCCAGCAGGTTGGAAAACAATTGTTGCAGCCGACTGGCATCCGCCAGCAGCTCCACGGGCTCGCGAGGCAGCTCCAGGTCGAGCTGCAACTGGCGGGCGGCGAAACGCTCCCGGTAGATCGCCAGGCTGTTTTCGAGCACGTCGTTCAGCATGCACGGGGCCTTGCGATAGGTCAGTGCGCCGATGTCCGCCAGGGACAACTCATACAGGTCATCCACCAGCTTGCTGAGCATGCCGACTTCGCCGAGCAGGGATTTCATCGTATTCGGGTCCAGGCTGCGCACACCGTCCTCGATCGCCTCCAGCTCGCCGCGCAGCACCGACAGCGGCGTGCGCAGTTCGTGGGAGACATCTGCCATGAACTCCCGGCGCATTTTTTCGTTGCGCTCCAGGGTATAGGCCAACTGGTTGAAGTCGCGGGCCAGTTGGCCGACTTCGTCGTTGGAGGCCACGGCCACGCGGCTGCTGTAGTCGCCGCTGGCCAGGCGGTGGGTGGCGGCGGCCACGCGCTTGACCGGCTCCAGTAGCGTGCGTGCGATCCACCAGGCAATCAGCATCGCCAGCAGCAGCGAGAACACGCCCATCACCAGGCTGGTGCGCAGCTGGTATTGCTGGAAGCGTTCGCCACCGGCTTCGGTCACGCTCTGGAACGGGGTCACGGCCAGCCAGCCCACGGTTTCGCCCGCGACCACAATGGGGCTCACCAGTGCATCCTCACCAATCGCGGTGTAGCCGGTGACGCGCTTGCGGTCCTTGTCGAGCAAGGCGATGCGAAACAGCGCACCGGTCAAGTCCGAGGCCAGCGGTGTACGCAGGTCATTGGTGACCCGTTCTTCGTCGGGGTCTGGGCGCATGATGTCGAACCAGCGATCCGGGCGGTTGCGCATGAACGCCCAATTGCCTTCACGCGCATAAGCACTGGCCAGGCGCGGCACCACCGTGGCCATGCGCTCCAGCGCCTGTTCATTGATATAGCCAAGAAACCCGCGGCCAAAACTCCAGCCGGTGGCCAGGCCCATGCTGAGGATGACCAGCAGCACACCGGCCGATACGGCGACAAACAGTTTGGTGGAGATACTCAACTTCATGAACAAGGGCCGTAAAAGAGTGGACCCGCCCATTTAGGGCCCCAGGGAGGAAAGATTCAACCCAGGCGGGCAATCTTCAATTTTCCTGCACATTTGCCTAGCAGCATGACGGTAAGGCTTGCACCACCCCGTCTTGCAGAGGCAACTATGTCGACCAAACTTTTCGCCAAATACCTGGTAACCGCCGCGGTTCTCCTGTCGTTCATCATTCTGGTGCTGCTTGGCGGCTGCTCGGCCGGCGACCCTGCGCCCGCAGTCGCCACCCCCGTGGTCTCGGTGATCACTGTGCAGCCCAAGCGCCAGGTCATGACCACGGAGCTGGCCGGGCGCACCCAGGCGTTTATGGTCGCCGAGATTCGCCCGCAGGTCGGCGGTATCGTGCAGCAGCGCCTGTTTGTCGAAGGCGCCGAGGTCAAGGCCGGTCAGGCGCTGTACCAACTGGATGCGGCACCCTACAAGGCAGCATTGGCTGAGGCCCAGGCGAGCCTGGCCAAGGCGCGCGCCACCTTGAAGTCGGCACAGACCACCGCCGCGCGTAACGCCCGGTTGGTGACGATCGACGCCATCAGCCAGCAAACCAACGAAGACTCCCAGGCCACCCTGCTGACCGCCGCCGCTGACGTCCAGGTGGCCCAGGCCGACCTCGACACTGCCCGCATCAACCTGGCCTACACCCGCATCAGCTCGCCGGTGGCCGGGCGTATCGAGACCTCCACGGTCACCCCCGGCGCACTGGTGGTGGCCAACCAGGACACCGCACTCACTACCGTGCAGCAACTCGACCCGATCTATGTGGATGTGACCCAGTCCACCACTGAATTGCTCGCCCTCAAGCGCGACCTGGCCCGTGGCGTGTTGCAGGCCAACGGCGACGGCGAGGCGCGCATCAGCCTCACGCTGGATGACGGCAGCACCTACAACCACGACGGCCGCCTCAAGTTCAGCGGGGTCAGCGTCAACCAGGGCACCGGCACCGTGACCTTGCGTGCGGTGTTCGACAACCCCGAGCATGTGCTGCTGCCTGGCATGTACGTGCGTGGCGTGTTGGAGCAGGCCCTGGATGACCAGGCGATCCTGATCCCGCAAAAAGCCGTAAGCCGCAGCGCCAGCGGCGTGACCTCGGTGTTGCTGGTGGTTGACGGCAAGGTCGAGCAACGCGTACTCAGCGTTGACCGCGCCGTGGGCAACCAGTGGTGGGTGACGGCGGGTTTGCAGGCCGGTGACCAGGTGATCGTCGAAGGTGGCCAGAAAGTCCGCATCGGCGCCGTGGTCCAGACCCAGGCCGCCGATGCCGGCGCCCTGGCGCAGGAGGGTTGAACATGGCGCGTTTCTTTATCGATCGACCGATTTTCGCCTGGGTCATCGCCATCGTGATCATGCTCGGCGGCGCGTTATCCATCAGCCAGTTGCCGCTGGAGCAGTACCCGGACATCGCGCCGCCCACCGTGCGTATTTCCGCCACCTACACCGGCGCGTCGGCCAAGACCGTCGAAGACTCGGTGACCCAGGTCATCGAGCAACAGATGAAAGGCCTGGACAACCTGACCTATATGTCGGCCTCCAGCAGTTCGGCGGGCAGCGCCAGTATCAGCCTGACCTTTGGCGCCGGCACCGACCCCGATGTGGCGCAGATGCAGGTGCAGAACAAGCTGCAACAGGCCGAATCGCGTTTGCCGCAGTCGGTGCAGAGCGAAGGCCTGACCGTGACCAAGGGCGGCTCGGACTTCCTGATGATTGCCGCCCTGGCCTCGGATAATCCCAGCGTCACCGGCACCCAGATCGGTGACTACATCTCCAGCACCTTGCTCGACTCCATCAGCCGTATCGACGGCGTGGGCGACGTACAGACCCTCGGTTCGGGCTACGCCATGCGCATCTGGCTGGACCCGGCGCTGCTGGAAAAATACGCGCTGATGCCGTCGGATGTGAGCACCGCGCTGGAGGCGCAGAACACCGAGGTCTCAGCCGGCCAACTCGGCGCATTGCCGGCGGTGAAGGGCCAGCAACTCAATGCCACCATCAGCGCGCGCAGCAAACTGCAGACGGCCGAGGAGTTCCGCAATGTGGTGGTCAAGTCCGGCAGCGACGGCGCGGTCGTGCTGCTCGGTGATGTGGCGAGTGTGGAGTTGGGCAGCGAGAGCTATGACATCAACTCAGCCCTCAACGGCAAGCCGGCGGCCGCCATGGGTGTTCAACTGGCGGCGGGCGCCAATGCGCTGGAGGTGGGCGAGGCAGTCAAGGCCAAGCTCAAGGAACTGGCGCCGTTTTACCCCACCGAAATGCAATTGAAGAACGTGATCGCCTACGACACCACGCCCTTTGTGAGCCTGTCCATCGAGGAAGTGGTCAAGTCCCTGGGCGAGGCCATCGTGCTGGTGGTGCTGATCATGTTCCTGTTCCTGCAAAACCTGCGGGCCACGCTGATCCCGGCGATCACCGTGCCGGTGGTGTTGCTGGGTACGTTTGGCGTGCTGGCGTTGTTCGGTTACTCGATCAATACCCTGACCATGTTTGCCATGGTCCTGGCCATTGGCTTGCTGGTCGACGATGCGATTGTGGTGGTGGAAAATGTCGAACGGGTGATGAGCGAACAGGGCTTGTCGGCCCTGGCGGCCACGCGTCAATCGATGGATGAAATCACCAGTGCACTGGTCGGCATCGCCCTGGTGTTGAGCGCGGTGTTTATTCCCATGGCGTTTTTTGGCGGTTCCACCGGGATCATCTATCGGCAGTTCTCGGTGACCATCGTCTCGGCCATGGTGCTGTCGGTGGTGGTGGCGATGACCCTCACGCCGGCACTGTGCGCCACGTTGCTCAAGCCGGGGCACGCGGTTCAACGGGGCTTTTTCGGTTGGTTCAACCGTTCCTTCGAACGCTGTTCCAGCGCCTATGAAGCGTTGGTCGGCGCTGTCCTGCAACGCTCATGGCGCAGCCTGGTGGTGTATGTGCTGATTGCCGCAGCCATGGCGGCGGGTTATGCCAGCTTGCCTACTTCGTTTCTGCCGGATGAGGACCAGGGCATTCTCATGGCGCAAATCCAGCTGCCGGTGGGCGCTACCGACAGCCGCACCCAGGCGGTGTTGCAGCAGTTCGAGGCGTACATGCTCAAGCAGCCGGAAGTCGAGGCGATGATCAGCATCAGCGGCCTGGGCATGGGCGGCAACAGTCAGAACACCGCACGGGCGTTTATTCGCTTGAAGGACTGGAGTGAGCGCTCGGACGATGCCGCCACGATTGCCCAACGTGCCACCTTGGCCCTGGCAAGCATCGGCGATGCCGATGTATTCGTGATGCAACCGCCCGCCGTGCGTGGCCTCGGCCAGAGCTCGGGGTTTGATTTGCAGCTCAAGGACCTCGCCGGTCTTGGCCACGACGCATTGGTGGCGGCGCGCGAGCAGTTCATCGCGCTGGCCAGGCATGACCCGCGCCTGCTGGGCGTGCGCAGCAATGGCCTGGACGATGCGCCGCAACTCAAAATCAGCATCGATGACCGCAAGGCGGGGGCCCTGAGCCTGAGCACCAGCGACATCAACAGCACCTTGTCCACGGCGTTGGGCGGTACCTATGTGAACGACTTCCTTAACCAGGGCCGTGTGAAGAAGGTCTATGTGCAGGGCGAAGCCAGCACACGAATGCAAGCGGCCGATCTGGACCACTGGTTCGTGCGCAACAGCAACGATGAAATGGTGCCGTTTTCGTCATTTGCCAGCAGTGCCTGGAGCTATGGCTCGCCGTTGCTGGAGCGCTACAACGGCACATCCTCCCTGGAAGTGGTCGGCGACCCGGCGCCCGGCGTGAGCTCCGGCGCGGCAATGGACGCGGTGGAGGCGATTGCCCGGCAACTGCCCGATGGCATCGGCTACGAGTGGACCGGCCAGTCGTACCAGTTGCGTCTTTCCGGGTCCCAGGCGCCGTTGCTGTATGCGGTGTCCATCCTGTTTGTGTTCCTGTGCCTGGCCGCGTTGTACGAGAGCTGGTCGGTGCCGTTCTCGGTGATCCTGGTAGTGCCCCTGGGTATCGTCGGCGCGGTGTGGGCCACTCGCTTTACGGGGTTGAGCAATGACGTGTACTTCCAGGTCGGCCTGCTGACCACCGTAGGGCTGGCAGCGAAGAACGCGATCCTGATCGTCGAGTTTGCCAAGCACCTGCAGGAGCAAGGCAACAGCCTGCGCGAAGCGACGCTGATCGCCGTGCGCCAGCGTCTGCGGCCGATCCTGATGACGTCCCTGGCCTTCATGTTCGGCGTGCTGCCCCTGGCCGTGAGCAGTGGCGCAGGTTCCGCCGGGCGCCGGGCCATCGGCACCGGTGTGCTGGGCGGCATGTTCAGCGCCACGGTGCTGGGGATCTTCTTTGTACCGCTGTTTTTTGTGTTGATCCGTCGCCGCTTTGGCCGTGTCAGCACGGCGCCCATTGTCGAAAAAGGTGACGCATGACCCGCTTTCTCTTCCCGTTAGTGGCCGCAGTGGTCTTGAGTGGCTGCATCAACCTGGCGCCACACTACCAGCAACCCGAGGCACCGGTGCCTGGCGAATGGCAAGCGGGTGTGCAGGGTGAGGTGCCGGCCGACATCCAGTGGCAGCAGTTCTTTACCGACCGCCGCCTGGCACACCTGCAAACCCTGGCCCTGGCCAATAACCGCGACCTGCGCCTGGCCAGCCTGAATATCGAGAAGGCCCAGGCGCAATACCGCATCCAGCGCGCAGCGGCGTTCCCGACCCTCGACGCCAGCGTCAGCGGTACCCACAGCCGCACGCCGGGCTCGCTGTCCAGCAGCGGTACGGCCGTCACCAGCCATGACTACAGCGCGCAATTGGGCCTGAGCAGCTATGAGGTCGACGTGTTCGGCCGCGTGCAGAACCTGCAGGACGAAGCGCTGGAAGACTACCTGGCGCTGACCGAAACCCGGCGCAGCACGCAAATCAGCCTGGTGGCCGAAGTGGCCACCGCCTGGCTGACCCTGGCCGCCGACAACGAGCACCTGCAACTGGCCGAAGAGACCCTGGCCAGCCAGCAGTCCACCTACGAACTGACCCAGCGCAGCCACGCCCTGGGTGGCTCCACGGCGTTGGCCGTGGCCCAGGCGCAAACCACCGTCGAATCGGCGCGGGTCGATGTGGCCGAGTATCAGAGCCAGATCCTCCAGGACCGCAACGCCCTGCGCTTGCTGGTCGGCAGCGACATCCCCGACGCCTTGCTGCCCGACGCCCACCTGCGATCGGCAGCGGCGTTGGTGCAGGTGCCGGCCGAGCTGCCGTCGAGCCTGTTGCAGCGGCGCCCCGACGTACTGGCGGCGGAGCACAGCCTCAAGTCCGCGAACATCGACATTGGCGCGGCACGCGCGGCGTTTTTCCCCAGCATCAGCCTCACCGCGAATGCGGGCTCCGCCAGTGCGTCACTGTCCAGCCTGTTCAAGGCCGGCAGCGGCGCGTGGACCTTCGCCCCGAGCATCAGCCTGCCGATCTTCGATGCCGGCAGCAACCGCGCGACCCTGGATGCGGCCAAGGTCGAGAAAGAGATCCAGGTGCAGACCTACCAGCAAACCCTGCAAACCGCATTCAAGGAAGTCGCCGACGCCCTAGCCGTGCGCAGCACCCTGGACCAGCGCCTCACCGCCCAGCAAGCGCTGACCGAGGCGAGCCAAAAGAGCTACGACCTGTCCGACGCGCTCTACCGCGCCGGCTCGCAGAGCTACCTCGAAGCCCTGGATTCCCAACGCTCGCTGTACAGCGCCCAGCAGGACCTGATCACCCTGCGCCTGGCGGAGCAGAGTAATCGGGTGAGTTTGTATAAGGTGATGGGGGGAGGGTGGCAGTAGGCAAAGGCTATAGGGCGGCGGATTGTGCCGCCTGCAACACCCGCAGCAAATTCCCGCTCCAGATATTCGCGATCTGCACCTCGCTATACCCCGCATCCAGCAACCGCTGGGTAATCACCGGCAATTGGCTCACATCGTCCAGCCCGCTCACGCCACCGCCGCCGTCCCAGTCGGCACCGATGCCGACGTGATCCGGGCCGGCCACTTCCAGCAGGTGCAACAGGTGCTTCATGAACACATCGAGGTTGGCCTTGGGTTGGGCGAAGCGCTGGTTGAGGCTGTCGCGTTCCTGATAGAGCGCCTTGACCTGCTCCGGGCTGAGGGCGGCAAGGTTGTGGAAGCGTGCGCCGAGCGCGGCCATGGCTTTGTTGCGGTCCGGGTTGGGCGTGAGGGGGATCAGGTAGTCGCTGTAGGCGTTGACCTGGATCACCCCGCCCTTGGCTGCCAGTTGGCGCACGCGGGCGTCGTCGAGGTTGCGCGGGTGCGGGTTGACCGCGCGGCTGCTGGAGTGGGAGGCGATGAGTGGGGCGCTGGACAACGCCAGCATCTGGTCGAACACCGCGTCGCTGGCGTGGGACACGTCGAGCAGGATGCCCAGGCGGTTGGCCCGTTGCACCAGGTCGCGGCCCTTGGGGCTCAGGCCTTTCCATTCCGGCAGCGCGGTGGCCGAGTCGGCCAGGTCGTTGTTCATGAAATGCACCAGGCCGAGCATGCGCAGGCCTTGGCGGTAGTAAGTGTCGAGCAACTCGGGATCGGAGCTGAGCGGGTCGGCGTTTTCCATGCTGATAAACACCACGCGCTTGCCCTGGGCCGCGATACGCCGGGCGTCGGCGGCGGTCAGGGCCAGGGCGAAGCTGTCGGGGTTGCGGTCGATCACATCGCGGATGCGGGTGAGGGTGGCCAGGCCATAGGCGCTGGCGTAGGCGCGGCCTTCCTCGGTGCGTGGGCCCTGGGGGGTGTAGATGGCGAAGAACCCCCCATCCAGGCCGCCTTCGCGCATGCGCGGCAGGTCGACCTGGCTGCCGTCCTGGCGATAGTCGTGGCGCTCGAGGATGTTCCAGCCGGGGCGGGTCAGGGTCAGCGGCGTGTCCAGGTGGCTGTCCAATACCAGCAGGCGTTGGTGCAGGGCCAGGGTGGCGGGGCTGACGGCGGTGTCGGCGTGGGCCAGCAGTGGCAGTAGGGCGAGCAGCAGCAGGCGCGTGTTCATGTTCAGAACTCCATGCTCAAGGTGCTTTGGAAGGTGCGCGGCGAACCCGGGCGGAACACCGCGGGGCCGCTGGTGCTGGTGAGGATGTAGCCCAGGTAATCCTTGTCGAACAGGTTGTCGACGTTGAAGCGCACCTTCACATTCTTCAGCGGGCCGTAGTGCAGGCGCTCGCCCCCCAGATCCAGGTAGGCGTTGTAAAGGGTGTAGCCGGGCACCGATTCACTGTTGGTGAAGTTGCTGTAGCGCTCGCCGATATAGCGTGCCGAAAAGTTCAGCAGTGCCCATGGCGCCAGCTCATAGGTAACCCCGGCCTGGGCCAGCCAGCGCGGGCTGTCGGGCACCTCGTTGCCTTTGATCGAAAGGCCGCCGGCGTCGTTCCGGAACGTGGAGGTGTTGTAGGTCAGGTTGCCGTTGAGCACCACCTTGTCGGCCAGGACCGGGGGTTTCCATTGCCCGCTCAGCTCGCTGCCGTAGGCCTGCACCTTGCCGACATTCTGGTAGTAGGTTTCCACCTGGCTGCTACCGGGCACGGCTGAGGCGAAGGCTTGCAGGCGGTTGTCGAAGTCGGTGCGGTACAGCGCCCAGGCCGCGTTGAAGGTCGGGCGGTTGATGCGATAGCCCACCTCGTAGTTCTTCGCCCGCTCCGCCTCCGGTGGCGGCGCGCTGGGGCTGGCCGCGCGGAAGATGTCGTCGGCGCCTCGGGGCAGGGCCATGTTTTCCGAATAGGAAGCAAATACCTGAGTGTCATCGGTGAGGTTGTAGACCAGCCCGGCCTGGGGCAGGAAGGCGTCGTTCCACTGGGTGGCCAGGCGCGGCTGGCGGTCGTTGATGTAGTCGCCGGCGTTGCGATAGCCCTCGATGCGGTACTTGAGGTGCAGGCTCTTGAAACCGAACTGCAGGCGCAGGCGGTCGTCGAGCAGGGTCCAGGTGTCCTTGAGGTGGTACTGCAACGAATTGCGCGTAGAGCTGAAATCCCCTTGCAGGTGCACCGGTTCATTGAACAGCGGCTCGCCGGCCGGGCTGCCGTCGGTGAGGTTGTAGCGCGCCTGCTGGCGGTTGAACACATCGGTCTCGGCCCACACACCGGTGTCGATCTGGTGCTGGCCGATGTCCCATTGCAGCCCGGTGCGCCCGCCGAAGCGATGGCCGCTGAGGGACGACAAACCGTATTGCACGCCCCGTGGGGCAAACAGGCCATCCACGTTGCTTTCGGCGTTGTGCAGCGCCAGGGAAGTGGCGTAGGCCTCGGGGGACACGCCAAAGCCTTTCTTGGCCTCGTAGTAGAGGGTGGTGTAGTTGAGCAGGTCCGGGCGGATCTCGAACTGGCCGCCCAGGCTGTACAAGGTGTCGCGGCGCTGGTTCACCGCCTGTTTGTAGAACTGGTTGTAGTGGGTGTTGCTGTAGCGCACGCCGGGCACGCTCTCGGGTAAGTCGGGCAGGCTGCCGAGGTAGGCGAAGTAACGGCCCGAGCGACCGAACGGGTCATTGGCGCTGCCGTCGTACTGGGCGCTGCTCACGTAGGGCGAGTCGTAGTCGTAGAACGCGTTGTGCACGGCGCGCAGCCACACCTCGTCACGTTCACCGAAGCGATAGCGCACCTTGGCTTCCAGGTGTTCACGGTCGATGGTGCCGGGGCCGCGCCACAGGTCGCCGTCGATTTTCGAGCGGCTGAAATACGCCGACAGGCCCTGGTACTCGCCGCTTTGCAGCTTGACGAAACTGCGCCGCAGGCTGTCGCTGCCGAGGGTATAGGACAGGCTGGCGCCCGGCTCGAGGGTGGGGTTGCTGGTCTGGTAATCCACATATGGGCCCAGGGACGCATAGCCCGATTGCGACACGTCGCCCGCGCCGGTGGAGGCGGTGACCCGCTCGGTGTTTTCATTGTCGACGTAGCGATAGATCGGGCTGCCGCCGAACTGATCGGTACGGCCCAGTGGCACACCGTCGATGGAAAAGCCGATCTGCTGCAGGTTGAAGGCGCGCACGAATACCGAGTTGCCGAACTCATACAGGCCCAGCGCATCGTTGACCTGCACGTTGAAACCGGGCAGCGCCTCGAGCATTTTCAACCCCGAAGTGCCGGCCGGCGCCGACAGCAACGCCTGGTGCGAGATACTCAGGGTATTGCTGATCTTGTCTTCGCCGATGGCGGCGCTGGCTTCGGTCACGCGGGCACCGACCACCTCGACTTTGCTCAGTTGCGGTTCGTTGGAATCGGCGGCCTGCGCCGCCCAGCTTGAATCGGCGACCAGCAGGCTGGCCAGCAGGGTCTTGCGGTACTGAGCAATCATTGTCTGTCCTTGGCAAAGGTGTGGCGTTAAAGCCCGGCGTGGGCTTGGGCGAGAAACTCGGGCTGGGCCCACTCGTGCACGCTGAAGTCGTTCTGCAGAAAGCCGCGTTGCACCAGGAAGTCCTTCTTCAGCTCCAGGGCCGCCAGGTTCTGCGGCGCCAGGTTCGGCACAAAATCCAGCTCGGCAATGGCGCGGCGGATAAACCCGGCGTCAGGCAGGAAGGTCACGCGGGTGAACAGCTCGGCGGCGGCGTCGCGGTGCTGGTTGACCCAGCGCCCGGCGCGGATCGCGGCGCGCAGGAACGCCACGACCACCTGGGGATGCTCTTCGGCAAAGGCACGGTTGACGGTGGTCGCGTAGGGGCCGTTGTGGTTTTTCAGGGTCCAGTCCGGGTAGCGTTCCAGGTCTTCGATTACCGTGAATTCACCGCTGGCGAGCAGCGCCGGCACATGTCCGGCCGCGACATGCAGCGCATCCACACGGCCTTCGGCAAGGGCCTGCACCTCATGCCCGGGTTTGCCATGCAGCCCATGCAGTTGCGACCAGAACGCCGAAGGCCGCACGGCCGGCAACAAGGTCTGCGGGTCGCCTTCGTCCTCCAGCTCGATCAGGCGCACTTGCGACGGCTCCAGCCCGGCCAGTTGCAGGGCATTGAACAGGCCATGCTCGGCCAGCGCCTTGAGCACATCGACCCGCGCCGTGTTGCGGCTCACCGGCACGCCGATGCGCTTGCCGAACAGGTCGGCGACCTGGCGGATACGCCCCTCGGCACGCACCAGGATCTGCCCGGCGCGTTGGGTGGCGGTGCTGGCCACCAGCAACGTATCGGCCTGGTCGGCGCGCGCCCACAAGGCCGGCACCGCGCCGCCATCGCGAATCAAGCGGGCTTCGCCATGGGTGAAGTGCGGCAGCCAACCGAGGTTGTCGGGCAGTGAGCGCAGGTAGATCGCGTCGGCGCCGACGCGTTGGTATTCCTCGTCCAGCCAACCGAGTTCAACGGCAATATTGGACGCGACCAGCAGCGGGCAAATGCTGTAGTGGGTGGGCAGTGTTTGGCTCATGGCAGACTCCTTGGGGAATGGGGGGTGGCGCTCAGGCGTTCGAGGCCTTGTTGCAGGTCGGCGAGCAGGTCCTCGACCGCTTCAAGGCCCACGTGCAGGCGCAGCAGCACGCCCGCTTCAATCTGTGCCGAAGGGTGGCGCTGCTGTTGGCGAATCAGGCTCTCGAAACCGCCCCAGCTGGCGCCCATGGCGAACAACTGCAGGCTTTCCAGGAAGGCCTTGGTTTGGGGCTCGAAGCGCGGCTTGAGGACCACGCCGAACAGCCCGGTGGAACCGAGGAAGTCGCGCTTGAACAGGTCGTGCCCAATGGCCCCCGGCAGCGCCGGGTGCAGCACCTGGGCCACTTCGGGACGCTGTTGCAGCCACTGCGCGACGGTGAGCGCCGAGCGCTGATGCTGGCGCAGGCGTACAGCCAGGGTGCGCAGGCCACGCAGGCCCAGGTAGGCGTCGTCGGCGCTGGCGATATAGCCCAGTTGGCGGACGGTCTCGCGCAGCGTCGAATACAGGGTTTCAGTGGTGACGATCACGCCGAGCATGGCGTCGCTATGGCCCACCAGGTACTTGGTGGCGGCATGAATCGAGATGTCCACGCCGTGGGCGAACGCCTTGAAGAACAGCGGCGTGGCCCAGGTGTTGTCGAGCATCAGCAGTGCGCCGTGGGCATGGGCGGCAGCGGCCAGGGCGGGAATGTCCTGGACCTCGAAGGTGCTCGAACCGGGTGCTTCGGCGTACACCAGGCGCGTATTCGGGCGCAGCAAGCCGGCGATGTCGGCGCCGAGCATCGGCGCGAAGTACGTGGCCTCAATGCCATAGCGCGGCAGGATCTGGTCGAACACCTGGCGCGCATGCCAATAGCAGTTGTCGGTCACCAGGATATGGTCGCCGGCCCGCGCCACCGCCAGCACCGCGCCGACAATCGCCGCCAGGCCGCTGGGCATGATCAGCCCGCGAAAGCCGCCTTCCAGCTGCGCCACGGCGTCTTCGAACGCGGCCGTGGTGGGGTTGCCGTTACGGCCGTAGATATGCCCGCGATAGTGCGGGTCGGCGGCCTGTTGCAGGTGGTTTTCGAGGGTGCCGGTGTCGGGCCAGATAAAGGTCGAGCTGCGATACACCGGGGTGTTGACGCTGCCTTCGTGGCTGGCGGGGTCGCGTCCCAAATGGGTCAGCAGCGTATCGTCATGCATAGGGTCAGTGCTCATGTGCGCTCCAGCCGTTTGGCCAGGCGGGAGAGGGGGTAGATGTAGACAAAGAAGGCGATGAACACCAAGCCGTAGGCGGGCAGCAGCAGGTCGTTGCGCAGTTGCGTGGACAGGTGCGATTGCACGGTGGTCATCAGCTCTTCCACCCCCAGCAGGTTGGCCAGGGAGGTGGACATGGTCACCGCGCAATACAGGTTCATCCACGGCGCCATCAGGCTCGGCAGGGTCTGCGGGATGATCACGTGGCGCAACGCCTGGCCGTGATGCATGCCCAGGGCCTGGGCGGCTTCCCATTGCCCCATCGGCACCGCGCGTACGGCGCCGCGCACGATCTCCGAGACATAGCCCACAGCGGGCAAGGCCAGGCCCAGCGCGACCTTGAGCCAATCCGGCAATTGCCACCAGCGCCCGGCCCAGTGCACTTCATAGGGCAACAGGTAGGCCACATAGAACATCACCACCAGCCACGGCAGGTTGCGCAGCAGGCGGCTCAGGTGCCCGGCACCACGGCGCAGGCGCGGCCGGGCGCTGACCTGCAGGCTGCCGAGCACGACACCGGCCAGCGTGGCCACCAGCATCGCGGTGACGCCCATGAGGATATTCAGGCCGAAACCTTGCAGCAGCGCCGGCGCCCACTGCCACAACAGCGCAGGCCAGGACGGTTCAGGCAGCATCGGGCAACTCCTGGCCTGGCAGGCGCAGGTGGTTTTCCAGGCGGCGCAGCAGCCAACTGCTGGCGCCGATCAGCAGCAACCAGACCAGCAACAGCACCTGCATCATCTCGGCGACGTTGAAGTTGTCCGACCAGATCCGATTGCTCGCATAGAGCAATTCCGGCACCGCAATTGCGTAGGCAATCGAGGTCGACTTGATGGTTTGCACCACCGTATTGCCCATGGCCGGCAGGCTGTTGCGCAGCGCCAGCGGCAGCACGATATGGCGCAGTACCGTGGCGCCCTGCATGCCGAGGGCGGCGGCCGCGTCGAGGGTGGCGCGGGGCACGGCATCGATCCCGGCGCGCAGGTTCTCGGCCTGGAACGCGCCGCTGTGCAGGGCGATCACGATGATCGCCCATTGCGTGCCGTTGAGCAGCCGCACACTGGTGTCGTCCGCCAGCGGCAGCCAGGCGCCGACGCCGAAGTAGAAAAAGAACAGCTGCACCAACAGCGGCGTGTTGCGAAACAACGCGACGTACCCCGCGCTCAACCGGCGCCACAGCGAGCGGCGCGAACCCAGGCCGGCAGCGCCCCACACACCGATCGCCAGGGACAGCGCAATACTTGCCACCGACAGCAACAGTGTCAGGCCCAGGCCGAGCAGGAAGCGCTGGCGGTCCATCGGGTCCCACAGGATGCTCAGCGACAGGCCATGCTGTTCCAGCCACAGGCGCAGGTTGAACTCACTCATGGCTGGCTCGCGCATGCTGCTGCGCTACCCAGGCATTCGGCGCCAGGCCGTAGCGCTGTTCCAGGCCGATGATCACGCCCTGGGCATGCCAGCCTTCGACAATACTCGACAGCGCCGCCAACAACGCCGGCTGGCCCTTGCGCAAAGCAATGCCCCACGGCGCCGGGTCCTGGCCCGGCAGCTTGACCTCGTAGTCGGCCCATTCCGGCTGGCGCGCCAGGGCGCTGTACAACGCATCGTCACCCATCGCCCCCAGGCAGCGGCTGTCGGCCACCGCCTTGCGCACTTCGGCCGTGCCGTTGAACGAGGCGAACTGCACGCCGTAGCGCGTTTCAAACGGGCGCACCCACACACTGGTGGCGGGCGCACACAGGGTCTTGCCGCGCAGGCTTTGCCAGTCCGGCACGGCGGTACTTTTCGGCGCAAACACCGTGGCGGCCGAGCTGTAGAAACCGGGAACGGCAAAATCCACTTCGCGCCGCCGTGCGGGGGTGTCGAGCAGGGACGTGACCAGCACCTCGCAACGGCCCTGTTCGAGGAACAGCAGGCGGTTGAGCGGATTGACTGGCACAAGTTGCAGCGTGAGCGGCTGGCCGACCTTGGCAGACAACTGCTGTTGCAGGTCGACGATCAGGTCCAGGATCAACCCAGCGGGTTTGCCTTGGGCATCGAAGGTCTTGAAGGGGGGGAATTCGTCGCTGGTGCAGACGTTGAGGGTGCCACGGGATTGGGCCCGTTCCAGCAGGGGTTCGGCGTGGGCGTGGAGTGCGCCGAATGCAAAAATAACCAACAGCGCCCGCTGCCAAAGTGACCTGTCGTAAGGGCCGGAGGCAAGTCGAATCGTCGCACCGCCCCTTCCACTTTTATCAGGGCGATGAGCGAGCGCACTCATGTCGCACTCCAGCCCAGGCGCGACCGCTGCGCCGCGCCGCTGGGAAAGGGCTGCGGCGTACCGAGCTGCTGCGCCAGGAAGGTCAGGTAGGCCGCTTCTTCCAGGTTCACCAACAACCGCGTCGCCGCCAGCACGTCCCGCTCCGACCACGCAAACGGCCCGTGATTGGCCAGCAACGCCGCCGGCGCACGCGGATGCTCGCGTAACGCCGCCACCACCGGCTCCGGCGCATACCGCGGCCCCCACGCCGTCAGCGGCACCTCCTGGTCTTCATCCAGAATCCCCAGCAACTGCGTGGCATGGGGGCGCAACGCTCGCCCGGCAATCGCGAAGGCGGTGAGGTACGGCGAGTGCGTGTGAATCACCGCATTCACCGAGGGCCGCTCGCGGTAGATCGCCACGTGCAGCGCCGCCACTTCCTTGAGGTTGTCGGTGAGGCTGCCCTGGCTGTGTTGCAGGTCGAAGTCGACAATCGCCGCCACGCCACTGTCGGCGCCGCTGAGCGAGGCAATCACCAGCCGTGCTTCGCCGGGAATACGCAGGCTGATATTGCCCGCCTCATTGCTCGACAACACCTGGTGCTTGATCAGCAGTTGCTTGGCCAGGGCAAAGTCGTGTTCGAACACTTGGGTAAAACGCACAGGATCAAAGCTCATGGGAACTCCTTGGTTGAGTCAGAAGCGGTAGTCGGCTTTCACGTAGTAGAAGGCGCCTTCGGCACCGGCCGGGGAGATGCTCTGGTAGGCCACGCGCCCGCCGACAAAGCGGTTGGCCACGTCGATCTTGTCCGGGTAGCTGTCGAAAATATTGTTGCCGCCCAGGGTCAGGGTGAGCGCCTGGTTGATGTCGTAGGACAGGCTGGCGTTGCTCACCCATTGCGCCGAAAAGGTCTGGTCGCGGGCTTCGCCAAGGTTGGAATCGAGGGTGTAGGTGCCGTAGCGAATCGTGTTGACGCTCGCCTGCCAGGCGCCCTTGCGCCAGTCGGCACCGAGGATCAGCTTGCTGTTGGGCGAGGCGCTTTCCACATAGCTCAGGGCTTCGCGATTGATCAGGGTGATGCCGGTGCCGGCCAGCGGGCCGGGGTTGTCCTTGATGTCGGTGACCTGGGTCTTGCTGTAGTTGAAGGCGCCGTTGAGGGTCAGCTGGCTGGCGTCGGCCAGGTCCAGGCGATAGTGGGCGGCGAGGTCCACGCCGCTGGTCTTGGTGTCGAGTGCATTGGTGAAAAAACTCACCCCGGAGTAGTTGCCATAGCCTTGGTTGGCGAGGATCTGGCTGACCTGGGTGCCGCTGAGGGTTTCCGACAGGGCAATGCGGTCCTGGATGCGGATGTGGTACGCATCGAGGCTGACACTTGCACGCTCGAGCGGCTGCCAGACCACGCCGAGGGACAGGCTGGTGGATTTTTCCGGCTTCAGGTCACTGGCGCCCAAGGCGCGGGCGACCGGGGTGTTCACGCTGACGGTGCCGACCTGGTAGGCGGTGGGGTCGCCGGCCTTGAACTCGGTCTGGGTCGCCGAGGTGCCGATCTGCCCCAGGGTGGGCGCGCGGTAGCCGCTGCTGAGGGTCGAGCGCAGGCCCCACTGCGGGGTGAAGTCGTAGCGCGCGGAGAATTTGCCGGTGCTGGTGGTGCCGAAATCATCGTAGTGCTCGCTGCGCCCGGCCAGGCCCAGTTGCAGTTTGTCGGTGACTTGCTGCTCCAGGCCCAGGTAGCCGCCGAACACGTGGCGGGCATAACGGCCTTCGTCGCTGTCCTGGGTGCCGGGGAAGCCCTGGGCGCCGCCGGCACGGGCGGGCAGGGCGCTGCCGTGGGTCCAGGAGGCGAGGTCGCCGGCGATCACTTCATAGGCTTCGTTGCGCCACGCCAGGCCGCTGGAGAACACCAGCGGGCCTGCGCCCCAGCCGACCTTGAATTCCTTGATATGGTCCAGCCCGACGTTGGTTTGCTCATTGACCAGCGCACCGGCATTGAAGCTCGTGGGGCTGGCGGTGCCGAGGCTGGCGTTGAGCGAATCGCTGAGGTGATAGTCGATGCGATTGCGCCCGTAGTTGGCACTGAGGTCGAAGCTGCCAAGTTGCTCATCGCGGATCTTTACGCCGCCGGTGACCGAGGCATCCCGCGAGCGCACGTCGAGCAGTGGCAGGAAACCGTTGGGGTACACGGCTACCAGGTTGTTGGGGTCGATGGGCCGGCGAAAGGTTGCCTGGGATTCGCCGGTACGGTCCTGGTAGGTGGCGAAGCCGTACAGGTCGACCGTGTCGCTCAGGGACAGGCCGCTGTTCAGCGCCAGGTTCCAGTCCTCGAGGCCCGGCGAGCCGTAGCGCCAATGGCGGTCGGCATCCGCTTCACGGGCGTCGCCGCTGGGGTAGAACTGCCGCCCATCGGTGCCGCCGGTGGAGGTGCGTTCGCTGCGCAGGCCTTCGCCGCTGAGGGTGAGAAAACCATCGCCGGGCAAGGTGAAACCGCTCCAGCCGCCCACCGACCGGCGAAAGCCATCGCCCTTGGTGTACTGGCCGAAGGTGCTTTGCACGGCGCCGCCGTGGTCCTGCTCCTTGAGCACGATATTGACCACCCCGGCAATCGCATCCGACCCGTATTGGGCCGAGGCGCCATCGCGCAGTACTTCGATATGGTCGACGGCGCTGACGGGAATCGTCGACAAGTCCACCGCCTGTGAGCCACGCCCCAGGGTGGCCTTGGTGTTGACGAACGCCGAGGCATGCCGACGCTTGCCATTGACCAGCACCAGCACCTGGTCGGCCGCCAACCCACGTAACGACACCGGCCGCTGCGACGACACGCCATCGGTGCCGTTGACCTGCGGGTAGTTCACCGACGGAACCAGGGTTTCCAGGGCCTTGGCCAGGTTATCGGTGCCGGCGCGCTGCAGTTGCTCGCTGCTGATCACATCCACGGGGGCCGCGCTTTGCAGCGCGGTGACGTCGCTGCGTCGGGTGCCGATCACCTCCACGGATTTCAGGCGTGGCGCCAGCGGTTCGCTGTTGGCCGCCGCTGCCGGGCTGGCCAGTCGATGGATCAACACTGCACCGCTGGCCGTCTGGCTGAAGCCCAACGAGGAGCCGCCCAAGGCAATGCCCAGCGCCTGTTCCTGGCTCAGTCGGCCCTGGATCGCGCGGCTCCCCCGGCCTTCCACCAGCGGCGGATCGAAGGCGATAGGGTGGCCGCTTTGCTGGGAGATGCTCAGCAGCACCTCATCCAGGGGGCCTGCGGGGATATTGAAGTCAATCACCCGCTGTACCGTCGCCGCGTCGTTTTGCGCCAACGCCAGGCTCGGCACTGTCAGCCCGCCCATGGCCAATGCACACGCCAAAGGCGCCAGGGTGAATCCTGTTTTCAACATGTGAATCTGCTCCGGGTCGTGATGTTCTTTACGACCTTGAGCAACTTCGCGTGTGGATTTTCACTACTAAGTTAGAACGATTAGTTGGGTGTCTAGATGATTTAGTTGCGCTTATAAGCTTCGATCAAATGGGTCTAAGTGCGCAGTGAAAATATAAGGGACTATCTGCACAAGGGTACTGACAACCAGAACGGGTTGTCCGCGCAAAGCATACAACGTTCACCGCGATGAACGTGTACGGCGGTCTGCACGCTTACGGAGAAGCTCATCAGGAGACAGATGCCCATGTCTGAAGTGCAAGTTCTACAGGTTCATGTCCAACGACCTAGCCGTTCGGTCAGTTGTGGCGAAAAAACGTTTCAGCTTAGCCTTCTCGCAGTAATCAAAGGAGGAGATTGCTATGTCTGAAGCCCTGGCTATTCGTTGCGAAAACACCGTGCCGCGCAGCATGGTGCACCGTGCCGCCGTCAGCGAAGTGTTCCTGACCGGCGCGGAACTGGTAAAGGAAGGACACTTTCGCTGCAGCGCCCAACTACCGCGCACCCACAGTTACTTCAGTGAACATACCCACCGCGCCGCCCACTACGACATGCTGTTATTGCTGGAAGTATTCCGCCAGGCGTCGATTTATATCTCCCATGCGTTCCTCGACGTCAGTGCCCAGGACAAGTTTATCTACCTGGACAGTGTGACCCGCGTGACCGACCGGAGTTTATTGGTGGTGGGGGATCGTCCGGCATCCGCCGAGATCGATGTCTACGTGGTGGATGAATACCTGCGCCACGGCGAGCGCAGTGGCGTGACCCTGAACATGTCCCTGAGCATCAATGGCGAAGTGGCTGCACGCCACGAACGCATGAGCATTCGCTGGATGAGCGGCGCGGCCTGGAACAAGATGCGTGCCCGTGGCCTGGCGGCGATTCCCGCCAACGCCGATCCATTGGCACAGTTGCCGCCACCCTTGAGTCCATCCGCCGTAGGGCGTCACTGGCTGAACAATGTGGTGCTCGGCCGTGAACTGGAGCAGGGCGCCGCGACGCTGGTGGCGCCGCTGATCGTCGACCTGAACAACCCGGCGATCTTCGACCACCCCCTCGACCATATCCCCGGCATGCTGTTGCTCGAAGGCTTCCGCCAAGTGGCGCTGGTGGCGGCGGACCGGCAGTTGCAGGTCGGGCCCGAGCAGTTGCTGTTATCCAGCTGCCATGTGGTGTTCACCCGCTTCGGTGAGTTTGGTTTGCCAACCCGGGTCCGTGCGGACCTGACCTCCCTGGCCCGTGACGAACACGGTCGCATCACCTTGGCGCTGGAGGTCGAGCAGGGCGGTGCGGTGATTGCCACCGCTGAGCTCGAGTTGCTGCCGCTGGTCGCCAGCCAACCCTTGGCCCTGGTGGCGGGAGGTGTGCGATGAGCGACCTGCAATTTATCTGGTTCGATTTCGGTGGCGTGCTGTCGCCGCCGATTCCGGCGCTGTTCGAGCAATACCAGGTCAAGACCGGCCTGGCCCCGCACGTGCTGCAACAGGCCATGGGCGATGTGGCCGATGAGTTGGGCGTGCCCATGCTCGCGCCGGTGGAGAGTGCCTTGCTCACCGAGCGCGAGTGGGGCGAGCGTCTGGCGCAGGCTCTGCGCCGCCGTGACCCGCAGGTCGATTTATCCCGCGCTCATCTGCACACCTTCGGCGCGCAATGGTTCGCCGGGGTGCCGGCCAATGCGCCGCTGGTGGCCGCCGTGCGCGCACTCAAGCGTGCCGGTTTTCGCGTCGGCATCCTCACCAACAACGTGGTGGAGTGGGAGCGGCATTGGCGGGCGATGGTGGGCCTGGATGAGGTGGTGGACCTGATTGTCGATTCCAGCCAGGAGCGCAGCCGCAAGCCGGAGTCGGCGTTCTTCCAGGTGGCGACCGCGCGCTCGGGCGTCGCACCGCAGCACAGCCTGTTGATCGACGACGTCGCGGAAAACATCGAAGCCGCCGCCGCGCTCGGCTGGCAAGTGCTGCACTTTATCGACAACCACCAGGCGCTCGCGCAGCTGCAGCGCCTCACCGGTGTCAGCCTGTTGCAACCTGCCGTGGAGCCTGCCTGATGAATATCGCCGTGATCGCCAGACCCGAGGTCACCGTGGCGCGCATCCCGCAGTTGGATGCACCGCCGGCCTATCAACCCGCCAGCCCCGCCAATGGCCTGCCGAGGATTCTGCTGCCCAGCGGCCACCTGGCCTTTCACCTGACCCGTTACGAACACGTGCAGGCGTTGCTGCTGGATAACCGCGCGATACGCGCGCCGTGCAACGAAGAAGACGGCGCGAGCTTTTTGCCGACCATCACGCCGCCTGAACTGTTGCTCAACAATGACATCCCCGACCATGGTCGCCTGCGCAAAGTGGTGGCCCGGGACTTCAGCCCCAGTGGCGTGGCGTTGCTGCGCGACAAGGTCGAACACGCCACCCATGAACGCCTCGATGTACTGCAACGCCAGGCGCCCGGTGCCGACCTGTTTGCCCAGGTGCTTGACCACATCCCCGCTACCGTGGATTGCCAGTTGCTCGGTATCCCCTTGAGTGACCGTGAGTATTACCGGCCCCTCAGCCACACCGTGCAGGTGGCGTCGGACGCGGATGTGCCGGATCTGCTGAACCAGTTCTGGGGCGTGTACAACTACCTGACGGACCTGGTCACCGGTGCGCGGCCCACCGATCCCGATGGGCTGATCCAGCGCTTCGTCGCGACCCGTGCCGACAGCGAGCCGCCGCTCAACGACAAGGAGCTGGTGGGCATCCTCCTGGGGGTATTGATCGGCGGCGACCAGAACATCCTCACCGTGTTGACCAAGTCGGTGTACACCCTGTTGGCGGCCCCCGAGCTGTGGCAGCAATTGGTCGACGATCCGGGGCTGATCCCGGAGGCGGTCGAGGAGCTGCTGCGCCTGATTCCCCTGGGCACCATCTCGACCTTCCCGCGCCTGGCCAGCGTCGACCTGGAAGGGCCGTGGGGGCTGATTCCCGCAGGCAGCATCATTTACGCCGATGCGTTTGCCGCCAACCGTGATCCGGCGGCGTTCCCCGAGCCCTTGGCGATCCGCCTGGACCGCAAAGGCGCGCGGCATTTGCAGTTCGGCTACGGCATGCACAACTGCATGGGCGCCGCCCTGGCGCGCCTGGAAATCACCACGGTGCTGCAGATTCTCGTGCAGCGCTTCCCGAACCTGCGCCTGGCGGTGCCGGCGGACCAGGTGCCCTGGGTCGACGGCATCATCCTGCGCCGTCCTGCCCGCTTGCCGGTGCACGGCTTCACTTCAACCTGACCTTGGAAGGACCCATGAAAACGACCTTTGCCGATACGGCTTTACTGACCATCATCCTGCTGGCGATCTTCGTCGTGCCCAGTTCCATCTCGGGTACGGCGCTCGCGTTGCCGGCCATCGGCGCCGACATCCAGGCGCCGTTGACCAGCCTGCAATGGGTGGTCAATGCGTTCAACCTGGCGTTTGCCTGCTTCACCCTGGCGTGGGGCGCGCTGGCGGATCGGCTCGGGCGCAAACGCTGTTTTGTCGCCGGCGCTTCGCTGTACGTGGTGGCCTCGGTGCTGTCCGCCGTGGCCGAGAGCGCCTGGCTGCTGGATGCGGCGCGGGGGCTGGCGGGCATCGGGGCGGCGGCGATCTTTTCCTGCGGCATCGCGATTTTGTCCACCCACTTCAGCGGCCCGGCGCGGCTGCGCGCGTTTGCCCTGTTCGGCACCGTTGCCGGCCTGGGCGTGAGCCTGGGCCCGACCTTGTCCGGCCTGCTGCTGGACAGCGTCGGCTGGCGCGCGATTTTCTGGGCCCATGGGGTGACCCTGGTGATCGTGCTGCTGGGCAGCCCGTTGATTACCCGCGATGGCGTGCTGGCTGAGCGCACCGCGCGCTTCGATGTGCCGGGGGCGACGCTGTTTGTGCTGGCATTGCTGGCGCTGATGGTGGCGATTGTGCAGGGCTCGCAGTGGGGCTGGAGCAGCCGCGGTGTACTCGGCCTGGTGGCGGTCGCCGTGGTGTTGCTGGCGGTATTCACCTGGCAGGAGCGCCGCCACCTGCAGCCGATGCTCGACCTGTCGTTGCTGGCGCGCGGGCCCTTCGTCGGCCTGGCGCTGGTCACCGTGGCGGCGTCGTTCGGCTTTGTGACCTTGCTCACGTACCTGCCGAGCTACCTGTTCGGCGTGCTGCAATTGAGCGCGACCCATGCGGGCCTGGCGATGTTGCTGTTGACGGTGCCGATGCTGTTTTGCCCGATCCTGGCGGGCAAGTGGGCGGCACGCGGGGTGTCGGCGATCGGCATTCTCAAGGCCAGTCTGATTGCGTTGCTGGTCGGTGTGGTGGCGTTGGCGCTGGTCAGCCAGGTCGGTGTGGCGCTGTGGCAACTGGCAGTGCCGCTGTTGCTGGTGGGCATCGGCATGGGCCTGTCGGCCGGGCTGGTGGATGGCCTGGCGCTCAAGACCGTGCCGGAGCAGAAGGCCGGGATGGCGGCGGGCCTGCTCAACACCTTCCGCCTGGGCAGTGAGGCGATTGCGGTGGCCTTGTATGGCTCGCTGCTGGCGACCTTGCTCGACAGCCAGTTGCGCGGCACGCTGAGCCGCCTGGCGCCCGACCCGGCGACCCTGCAACGCTGGATCGACGACGTCGCGGCCGGCAACCTCACCGGTTCCCTGCAAACCCTGGGCACGGAGCAGGCGGCGACGGTGCACAGCCTTTTTATCGGCGGCTATGACAGCGCCTTCCATGGTGTGCTCTGGGCGCTGGCGGTGATCCTGCTGGTGCTGACCGTGGTGGTCACCTGGCTGGTACGCCCATTGCGCGAACAGGAACGCAGCGAGGCGCAACTGGCCACGCACTGAGCCACGCGCCGTACCGCCTGCGACAGCCGCAGGCGGTGCTTTGGCGTGCCCGTAAAAGCGCGGAAGGTTATGCAAAAAATGCAGCTTGATGGCTTTTTTTATTCTTTTATCTGGTGATGCTCCCTGGGGCAAACTGGACTCACCTGCCCGGACGCAGGTCTACCTCAAACCGACAGGCCCACCACCACTTGTCCGCTGGCGTGTGCAGTCCATGAAGATTATGGACCTATGGACCCGAATGCTTTGCTCAAGACCCGCCTTATCGGCCAGATTTTCCAGCAGCACTACAGCTGGTTGTGCGCGCGTTTGTCGTACCGCACCGGTTGCAGCCACAGCGCCGAGGACATCGCCGCCGAGACCTTCCTCAAGGTGTGGATGCTGCCCGACCCCACGGCCATTCGCGAACCGCGCGCGCTGCTGACCACCATCGCCCAGCGGCTGATGTACGAGAGCTGGCGCCGGCGCGACCTGGAAAAAGCCTACTTGCAGATCCTCGCCGATGTGCCCGAACACGTGCACCCATCGCCCCAGGAACAGCTGATTCTGATCGAGAGCCTGCTGGCCATCGACCGACTGCTGGACGGCCTGTCGGGGCAAGCCAAGGCGGTGTTCGTGCACAGCCAGTTGGACGGCATGACTTACACGCAGATCAGTGAACGCCTGGGCCTGTCCCTGGGGCGCATCCACCAATTGATGACCCAGGCCCTGCGCGCCTGTTACCTGGGGTTGAGCGAGTGAGCAAACAGCCTTTGAACGACCCGGTGGCCGAGGAAGCCATCGGCTGGCTGGTGCAGATCCAGTCCGGCGACTTCAGCCCCGCCCAGCAGCAGGCGCTGGATGAATGGCGGGGCACCTCGGCCCATCATCGCCAGGTATACGCGCAACTGCTCGCCGGCCTGGATCAGCTCAAGGCCTCACCCTGGCGCGGGCGCTCCAGCGCGCAGTTGCTGCGTAGCCTGGAGCAACCCAACAGCCGTCGCGCTTTCCTGCGCACCAGCCTGTGCGCGCTGGGATTGGCGGCGGGCGCGGGGTGGGGCTGGCGTTTTGAAGACGCGGGGCAGACCTACGCCACCGGCACCGCCGAGCGTCGCACCTGGCAACTGGCCGATGGCAGCACCCTCAAGCTCAATGCCCGCAGCGAGGTGGTCTCGACGTTGGCCGGGGACGCGCACAGCCTTGAACTGCGCACCGGCGAAATGCTGGTGAACCTGCTGCGTCCGTTGCAGGTCAAGACCCGCGCCGCCCACATCAGTGCCACCACGGGCCGCCTGATGCTGAGTGAACAGGGCGGCGCGATGCGCCTGGTCACCCTGGATGCCGATGCGGTGCTGCACTTCGACGGCGGTGCCCAGCAACGGGTGGCCATGCACCAGAGCACGCTGTTCGACCACCAGCGCATCCTCACCCAAGTGCCCATGGCCGCCACCGAAACCGCCTGGCTCGACGGCTGGCTGGTGGTGCGCAACCAGACGCTGGCCAGCGTGGTGGAAGCGATCCGGCCCTACCGCAAGGGCATCGTGCGCCTGGATGCCGCGGTGGCGCAGCTGCGCGTGAGTGGCCGGTTCCCGCTGGATGATGCGCGCCAGACCCTGGAGGCCTTGGAGCAAAGCTTGCCGATCAGGGTGACGCAGTGGGGTGGGGTGCTGGTGTTGATCGGGGCGCGGGCCTAGGGGCCGGCCAGGCGCATGGATTGCTGAAGACGACCCCGCCACGCTGGCTGCCGGGGTTATTTCATGTCCCTTGCCTGCACGCCTCATTCATTCAGAGCATCCGGCGCAGCACGTCGTTGCGCGGATCGCGGTCGTAGAAGCGATGCTTGAGGGCGCCTGCGACATGCAGCACGATCAGCACCAGCAGCGTGTAGGCGAGGACTTTGTGCAGCCACTGGAACACCGCGAACCAATCGTCATTCTTCGGCAACAGCTCCGGCAGGTTGACCCCGAAAAAGAACACCCCGTCGCTCATCGTAAAGGTGCTCGACATGGAGTAACCCATCAGCGGCACGATCACCAGCAGGACATACATGACGCGCTGCGTCAGGCGTGACAGGAAGCGTTCATACCCGGCCAGGGTTTCCAGCGGCTGCGGCAGCCTGGGGGTACGAAAGCGCACGGCGAGCTGAGTCAGCACCACCAGGAACGTCAACACCCCGAAGGACTTGTGCCACGGGTAATAGAGCTCGAATTTGCTCGCCACCTCATCATTCATGCCGGTCATATGCCAGCCTGCCCAGAGCAGGCCCAGCACCAGTACGGCCCGCAGCCAGTGCAACAGGCGCAGGGACGTCGGGTAGCGATCGATTGTCGGTTGATCCATTGGGTTCATATCAGGCTCTCCAGGGAGCGATGCACGGTGGAATGGTCACCCTCGACGTTGGAGGGTGGCTCGGTCAGGACAGCGCGTGTGCTCAGGCGGGCAGCAGCACGGTGATGACTTTCTCCTCGGTGTAGGCCAGCGCGCCGCTGAACCCGCCTTCACGCCCGATACCGCTGGTCTTGACGCCGCCCCAAGGCAGGTTGGCGTCCAGCGGGCTCCAGCAGTTGATACCGACGGCGCCGGCCTTTACCGCCGCCGCCACACGGTGCGCCCTGGCCAGGTCGCCGGTCCAGACCGTGGCCGCCAGGCCGTAGGTGCTGTCGTTGGCGAGGGCGATCGCTTCGTCTTCGCTGTCGAAGGTGATCAGCGTGCCGACCGGCCCGAAAATCTCGTCCCGGGCGATGTCCATGTCGTTGCGGGCGTTGGCGAAGATCGTCGGGCGCACGAACCAGCCTTGCTCGGGCGTCGAGACACCGCCGGCCAGCAGTGTTGCCCCCTGATCGATGCCCCGTTGGATGTAGCGGTTGACGCGATCGAACTGGGCTTTCTTGGCCACCGGGCCCATCTGTACCCCGGGCTCGCGCGGGTCGCCGACGTTCACTGCGTGTGCGGCCTCGGCCAGCGCGGCGCCGAAACGCTCGGCGAGGCTGCGCTGCACCAGGATCCGTGAGCCGGCGGCACACACCTGGCCCTGGTTGGCGAACAGGCCGAGTGCACAGCCGCGCAGGGCATCGTCGAAGGACGCATCGTCGAACACAATCTGCGGGCTCTTGCCGCCCAGTTCCAGGGCCACGCGCTTGAACAGCACGCCGGCCGTGCGCTGGATTTCACGCCCGGCCTCGGGGCTGCCGGTGAAGCTGATCTTGGCCACATCCGGGTGCTCGCACAGGGCGCGACCGACTTCGTTGCCGTAGCCGGTGACCACGTTGATCACGCCGTCCGGGAAGCCGGCTTCCTGCGCCAGCAGCGCCAGGTGCAGGGCCGACTGCGGGGTTTCCTCCGAAGGCTTGACCACCACGGTACAGCCCGCCGCCAGCAACGCGGCGAGCTTCCACACGGTGATCATCAGCGGCGAGTTCCAGGGCACGATGGCACCGACTACGCCGACGGGCTCGCGCACCGTGTACGACAGGGTTTTGGTGCCGAAGTAACCGCCGGTGGGAATGGTGCGACCTTCGAGCTGATTGGCCCAGCCGGCGGCGGCGCGCAGGTTGGCGATCGCGTTGGGCAGGTCCATCCGGCGCGGTTCGATGGGCGAGCGGCCGATGGCATTGGCGTCCAGATCGGCCAGCCGTTCGCTGTCGCGCTCGACCAGGTCGGCCAGTTTCGCCAACAGTCGGCCACGCTGGGCGCCGCCGAGTTGGCTCCAGTCGCCCCTTTCCAGTTGGTGGCGTGCCGCCGCCACGGCACGTTCCACGTCTTCGCGGGTGCCACGGGCGGAGCTGCCATACACCTGCTCGGTCACGGGGTTGACCAGGTCGAAACGGCGACGGTCGAAGGCTTCGCAGGGCGTACCTTCGATGAAATGATTCAAGTGCTCAGTCATGTTGCGGTCCTCGAGTAGTGGGCAGGCTCACGCCTTAAGGGACGCCAGGGCGTCGCCGAAGATGTCCAGGGCCTTGAAGAACAGTTCGCGGGAGATCGTCAGCGAGGGCATCACGCGCATCACGTTGCTGTAGCGGCCGCAGGGGATCATCAGCACGCCGTGGTTGAGCAGGTAGCCCATCAACTGGCCGATCTTTTCGCCCGCCAGGGGCGCCTTGGTGAGCGGATCCTCGACCAGTTCGATACCGATCATCAGGCCGCGCCCGCGCACTTCGCCGACCAGCGGGCTGTTGAAGCCACGAATATGCGCCTGGGCTTCCAGCCCCAACGTGTGGGCGCGGTTGAGCAGGTCGAGTTGTGGATCCTGCAGGATGCTGATGTTGGTCAACGCCACGGCCGCCGACAACGAGTTGGCGGCAAAGGTGTTGGGCATCGAGCCGTCGGGGATCTTGGCCGCCAGGTCCGAACGCATGATCAGCCCGGCCATGGGCAGGTCGCTGCCGATGCCTTTGCCGAAGGTGAGCATGTCGGGCTTCACGCCGGAATGTTCGACCGCCCACATCTTGCCGGTGCGTCCTGCGCCGGATTGCACTTCATCGACAATCAGCAATGTGCCGCTGCGGTCGCAGGCCTGGCGCAGCAATTGCAGGAATTCCGGCGAGGGTGGCACGTAGCCGCCTTCGCCCTGGACCGGCTCCACGATCACGGCCGCCACGTCATCGGCGGCCGTGTACGGGGTGTTCAACAGGTAGTCGATGTACTCGCCGGCGATCTGCTCGGCGCTTTTGTGGGTGGTGTCGAAGGGGAAACGGTAGGCGTACGGGTAGGGCGCGTGGATCACGCCCCCCATCTGGGCACCGAAGCCCTTGCGGTAGGCCGTGCCGGTGGTCAGCGCGCCCGAGGCATGCCACACGCCGTGGTAGCCGCCATGGAAGGCGATGATCTGGTGGCGTCCGGTAATGCGCCGGGCAAACTTGATCGCGGCCTCCAGCGCATCGCTGCCGCTCTGGGTGAAGAAGGTCACGCAGTCGCCACGCAAGCCATCGGGGGCGATCTCGGAGAGCTTGGCCGCCAATTCGGTGCGCCGCGTGCTGTTGATTTCCAGTGCGTGCATCAGCACTTCGGACTGTTCGCGAATCGCCTGCACCACTTTGGGGTGGCAGCGGCCGACGCTGCTGACGCCCACGCCGGCAGACAGGTCGATGTAGGTGTTGCCGTCGGGGTCTTTGAAGGTCGCACCGAAGGCGCGGTCCATGGCCACCGGCATGCGGCCGCCGCCGCGTGCCATCGACTCGGTGCGCGCCGACAGCGCCAGGGCCTCGCGGGTCTTGGGGCCGGGCAGTGTGCCGGAGACAATGTGCGGGGCATCCGCGAAGTGCAGGGCTTGAAAGTTGGCTTCACTCATGACGGTCTCTCTGGAATGTCGATTTAAGTGTGCCGATCATCTCCGCCGCGGGTTCCCGGCCGGTAGCCCGAATCGGCACATGAGACGCGGGCATTCCAGCGCATAAACAATTTGCAGGATGTGACCGATGTGCGAGTATCAAAGGCATCGGCGATCTAAAAACAAGAATGTTGGTAGAGGCACACCCCCCAATGAAAAACCAGACGATCAGCCATTTCCGCGATATCCACGTCCACGCAGCCACCATCCAACAGTGGAGCCAGGACTACAGCCAGCTCACCGCCGGTTCGGCCGAGAGTTCGCTGATGCAACTGACGACGACCGGTTGCCACCTGTTCCTCGAGCAGATCAACCAGCGTGTGGTGCAGAACGGCGTGGCGCCTCGCGACAAGATGTGTTTTGCGGTGCCGATCAATGTGCCCGGCTCGGTTCGCATGCAGGGCCGCGAGGTGGATGACAGCAGCCTGTTCTTCCTCCACGGTGGCGAGGAGTTCATGTTCCATATGCCGATGGGCATGGAGCTTTTGTCCATTACCTTTGAGCGTGAATTGTTCGAAGAGGCGCTGGAACAGACGGCGTCGGCGAAAGAACTCAATCGGTTGCTGCGCCAACCGGTGATAAAGGTGTCTCCCCAGCGTTTCGCCCAGGCCCGGCGTCGATTGCTGGCATTGTTCTCCGAGGCCCTGGTAAACGATGACCTCGACTACACGCGCGAGCGTGAGTCGGCGCTGGAACAGGCCATGCTCGGCGAGCTGCTGCAACTGATGACCGACCCGGCCTGTGACAAGCAGCAGCGCAGCCCCAGTTCCACGCGCAGCTTTATCGTCGAGAAATGTCATCGCCTGGCCACGACCGAAATGATCAACGTGCCCAGCGTGATCGATTTGTGCCAGCGTCTCCAGGTGAGTCGGCGCACGGTGCAGAACAGCTTCCGCTCGGTCGCCGAGACCACACCGCTGAATTACCTGCGCTCAGTGAGGCTCAACGGCGTACGCCGAACCTTGATGTCTACCCGGGCATCCGAGCTGTCGATTGGGGATGCCGCCGCCCAGTGGGGCTTCTATCACCTGAGCCATTTTGCCGCGGAGTACCAGGAACTGTTCGCGCAGTTGCCGTCCCACACGACCCGCGCCGCCATTACCGGCAACGTGCGCGCCTGAACCCTAGCCTTTAGCAAGATCGGAATCAGCCTGCGTCGTCCGCTCGGGATGCGCAGGTGTTTCGCCGTGGGCGCTTGCGTTACCGATTTGGGATACCGGCACGCTGTCGGGCAGGCATAGGATCGATGCCAGCGTGCAACAAGAACGACAAGCTATTCGGTACCGGTCGACAGCCGGCTGCACCGATCCTACAGCGACTGCCTCATACAATAAGGTCAACAGCATGAGTGTATCCAACTCGATCAACAGCTCCACGGAGCTCAAGCGTGGCGCCCTGGGTGTGGGCTTTATCATCTTCTTCGTGGTATCGGCGGCAAGCCCGCTGAGTGTGATCGCCGGCGGCTTCCCCATCGGCATCATGCTGGGTAACGGCGCGGGCACCCCGGCGTTGCTGATCCTGGCCTTGCTGGTGCTGCTGGCGTTCTCGGTGGGTTACACCACCATGGCGCGCCACCTGACCAATGCCGGCGGTTTCTATGCGTTCACCGCCCGTGGGCTGGGCGGCCTGGCCGGTGGCGCGGCCGGGGTGCTGGCGATGTTTGCCTATAACATCCTGCAGGTCGGCTTGTACGGCATGTTCGGTGGGGTGGTCAGCGGCACCATGGAAGCCGCCTTCGGCCTGGTGCTGCCGTGGTGGTCCTATTCGCTGATGGCGATGGCAAGCATCGCGATCCTGGGGTATCGCAAGATCGACCTGTCCGCGCGGGTATTGTCGGTGATGGTGATCGCCGAGTACCTGGCGATCCTGGTCCTGGATTTCGCCATTCTCAAGTCCGGTGGCGACAGCGGCATCAACCTGGATTCGTTCAGCAGCCGCCATGTGTTCAGCGGCACGCCGTCAATCGGCCTGCTGTTCTGCTTCGCCGCCTTTATCGGCTTCGAGGCCACCACCATCTACGGTGAAGAAGCCCGGGACCCGCAGCGCACCATTCCGATTGCGACCTACTGCTCGGTGTTGCTGATCGGCGGTTTCTACGCGTTGTCGGTGTGGTCGATGGTGGTGGGCGTGGGTGCGGACAAGATCGTGCCGATGCTGCAGGCCTTGCAGGACCCGACCACGTTTATCTATGGCATGTCCGACCACTTTGTCGGCCCGCAACTGACCCAGGTTATCCGCGTGCTGTTCATGGTCAGCATCTATGCCGGCCTGCTGGCCTTTCACAACGCCGCCGCGCGTTACTTCTACGCCATCGGCCGTGACGGCTTGTTGCACAGCCAGTTGGGCACCACCCATCGGGTGCACCAGAGCCCGCATATGGGCTCGGCCTTGCAGAGCCTGATCTCGGCCGTGGTGGTGTTGATTTTCGCGGCGCTGGACGCCGATCCGATCCTGCAGCTGTTTGCCTGGCTGTCCAACCTGGCCACACTGTGCGTGATCCTGCTGATGGCGCTGACCTCGGCCGCGGTGCTGGTGTTCTTCCGGCGCCATCCGCAGCTCAAGGTCGGGCTCTGGCGTGGGCAGATCCTCCCCGGTTTCTCGTGCCTGGCGCTCGTGGCCGTGCTGGTGCTGGCGGTGGTGCATTTCGATGTGCTGACCGGTGCCAGCCAGCTGCTGTCCTACGGCCTCTGCGCGATCATTCCCCTGGCGTTGCTGGGCGGTGTATTTCTCGCGGCGCGGCTGCGCAAGGCGTCGCCGCAGCGGTTCCTGGCCTTGGGCAGCCACAAGCTTTAAGGCGTGGGCGGCGGTGCCTGCCTGCTCCGCCTGACCAGCAGCACGCCATTACACGCGGAAATGCCCGACCAGCTGTTGTTGGTGATTGGCCATCTGATGCAATGCGTCACTGGCCTGCGACGCCTCGTGCATGCGCCCGGCGAGTGTTTCGCTGATACCGCGGATGTCGCTGACGCGATGGCTGATATCGTCCACCACGCTGCTCTGCTCCAGGGCCGCACTGGCGATCTGCTGATTCATCTGTTCGATCACATCCACGGCCTGGGAAATATGCCCCAGCGCCACTCGGGTCTGTTGCACCTGGAGTACGCTGCCGCCGGCTTGCTCGCGGCTCAGTTGGGTGCCGTGTACCACCGCCTGGCTCAGCTGTTGCAACGTTTCGATCACTGTGCGCACCTGTTCGACCGAACTCTGGGTGTTGCTGGCCAGGTGCCTGACTTCATCGGCCACCACCGCAAAACCGCGACCCTGTTCGCCGGCCCGGGCCGCTTCGATGGCCGCATTCAACGCCAGCAGGTTGGTCTGTTGCGCGATGGCGCTGATCACGTCCAGTACCTGACCGATCTGGTTGCTGCTGTCGGCCAGGGCGTTGACTTGCTGGAGGGTGGTTTCCAGGCGTTGGTCGAGGGCCTCGATGCTGCGTTCGGCGGTGGAGAACACCGCCTGGCCTGAGCGGCTCGCGTTTTCGGCGGCGGTGGCGGCGTCGGCGGCGCTGTGGGAGTGACGGGCCACTTCCTGGGCACTGGCGCTCATTTCGTGCAACGCGGTGGCGGCCAGCTCCACTTCGCGGTATTGGCGCTGCATGCCGGCGCTGACTTCGCGGGCAATACCGGAGGAGGTGTCGGCGCTGTCGCGGGTGTCCAGGGACGCGGTCTGGATGGCGCGAATAATCGGCTGCAAGGTGTCGAGGAAACGGTTGAAACCATTGGCCAGGCGGCCCAGCTCGTCGCGTCGCCCGACGGGCAGGCGCTGGGTCAGGTCCCCGTCGCCTTCGACAATGGCATCGAGCAGCTCGGCCATCTTCAGCAATGGGCGAGTCACGCCGTAGGCCGCCAGCCAGATCAGCAGCATCCCCAGGCTGCTGGCCAGGATGCCCAGGCCAAGGTTGAGCCAATTGGACTCACGGCTTTTGTCGTCCAGTTCGCTCTGCATCTGCCGGGCGGAGGCCTGCACCCGCGACTGCGGGACCTTGATCTGCAGTTGCCAGGCTGGAGTGCCCGCTGCTGTTTGCACGGCTTGGCGGATGTCCAGGGTTTCCCCCGCGACATCGCCGCTGCGTCCCGCCACTTGACCCGAAGCCGACACCAGGGTGACCTCGCTGTCGCCCTGGTACAGGTCCTGGCTGAGGTTGGCGGCCAGTTTCTGCAAGGTGTCGAGGCTGATGTCCATGCCCACCACGCCGAGCACGTTGCCGTCGACGATCAGGGGGATGGAAATGCTGCTCATCAGGGCTTTGTGGCCTTCCACTTCGATGGTGTACGGCTCGACCACACACACCTGTCGTTGCGCCTGAGGGCAAGCGTACCAGGCGTTTGCCGGTGCGCTGCCGGGGGGCGCTGTGTTGGCGGCGATTTGTGCCTCGCTCAACACCTCCTGCACCAGTTGCCCCGGCTGGCTCTGGGACCAGTACAGCGCAAAGCGCCCGGTTTCATTCGCGGCCAGGGCGCGTTGGTCGCGCCAATCGGCGTCGCTGCCGGCCAGGGCATCGGGCAGCATGATCACGTACAGGCCGAGGACTTTTTCGCGCTGCCTGAGGGCTTCTCGGGCGATGCCGACCAGGGCTTGACGCAATTGCACGACCGTCAGGCGTCCATTGAGGGTTTGCTCGCGCAGTTGCAGAACCTGCTGGGCGAACCCTTCGCCATACAGCGCGGTTTCATTGAAAAAACGCTCCACCTGTTGGCCATGAGCCACGGCCTGGGCCTGCAAGCGTTCCAGCGCGGCCTGTGTCAGCAACGCGCTGCTCTGCTCCTTGAGCAGCTTTGCACTGGTTTGATTCTGGTAGGCGCTGGCGCCAATCAGCGCGCCCACGACTGCCAGCAGGCAAAGTCCGCTCAGCAGGGTGATACGCCATTGGAGGGTGAGATGGGTTGGACGCATGGCTGGGGCTTCCTACGGAGGCGTTGGCGGTGATGGGCACGTTCTTATTCTTGTTGCCGGCATCCGCGCATAGCACGGGTGAGGCTAGGGTGCGGGCATGACAGGCCGGGCGGCTATCCCAAATCGGCAACAGCGCGAGGAGGGATCGGGCGGCCCCGACCTGTTTTGGGGCGGGGCTTTGGATGCTACCGATTTGGGATAGCGAGCCGTTCCAGGGCGGGCATAGGATCAAATTCAGCGCGCAACTAAAACAAAACGCTAACCGGTGCCGATGCGGTGTGGTCGGGCCAACCCAAAAGCGACTGCCTCATACAATAAGGTCAACAACATGAGTGTATCTATCCCGGTCAACAGCTCTACGGAGCTCAAGCGTGGTGCCCTGGGTGTGGGCTTCATCATCTTCTTCGTGATCTCGGCGGCAAGCCCGCTCAGTGTGATCGCCGGCGGCTTCCCCATCGGCATCATGCTGGGCAACGGTGCGGGCACCCCGGCGTTGCTGATCCTGGCCTTGCTGGTGCTGCTGGCGTTCTCGGTGGGTTACACCACCATGTCGCGCCACGTGACCAATGCCGGTGGCTTTTACGCGTTCACGTCCCGTGGCCTGGGTGGCCTGGCGGGCGGTGCCGCTGGGGTGCTGGCGATGTTTGCCTATAACATCCTGCAGGTCGGGTTGTACGGGATGTTCGGTGGTGTGGTCAGTGGCACCATGGAAACCGCCTTCGGCCTGGTGCTGCCCTGGTGGGCCTACTCGCTGATGGCGATGGTGAGCATCGCGATCCTGGGCTATCGCAAGATTGACCTGTCGGCACGGGTGCTGTCGGTGGTGGTGATCGCCGAGTACCTGGCGATCCTGGTCCTGGACTTCGCCATCCTCAAGTCCGGCGGCGACAGCGGCATCAACCTGGATTCGTTCAGCAGTCATCATGTGTTCAGTGGTACGCCGTCAATCGGCTTGCTGTTCTGCTTCGCCGCCTTTATCGGCTTCGAGGCCACCACTATCTACGGCGAAGAGGCCAGGAACCCCAAGCGCAGTATCCCGATTGCCACCTACTGTTCGGTGTTGCTGATCGGCGGTTTCTACGCGTTGTCGGTGTGGTCGATGGTGGTGGGCGTGGGGGCGGACAAAATCGTGCCGCTGCTGCAGTCCCTGCAGGACCCGACCACCTTTATCTATGGCATGTCCGACCACTTTGTCGGCCCGCAACTGACCCAGATCATCCGCGTGCTGTTCATGGTCAGTATTTATGCCGGGCTGTTGGCCTTTCACAACGCCGCCGCGCGTTACTTCTACGCCATCGGCCGCGACGGCCTGTTGCACAGCCTGTTGGGCACCACCCACCGGGTGCACCAAAGCCCGCATATGGGCTCGGCGTTGCAAAGCCTGATCGCGGCGGTCGTGGTACTGATGTTTGCCGCGATGGACGCCGATCCGATCCTGCAACTGTTTGCCTGGCTGTCCAACCTGGCCACGCTGTGCGTGATCCTGTTGATGGCGCTGACCTCGGTGTCGGTGTGCGTCTACTTTCATCGCCATCCCGAGCTTAAGGTCGGGCTGCTGCGTGGACGGATCCTGCCCGGTATTTCGTGCCTGGCGCTGGTGATGGTGCTGGTGTTGGCGGTGGTGCATTTCGATGTGCTGACCGGTGCCAGCCAACTGCTGTCCTACAGCCTCTGCGCGATTATTCCGGCGGCCTTGATCATCGGCATCGTGCTCGCCGCGCGACTGCGCAACAGCTCGCCGCAACGCTTCCTGGCCTTGGGCAGCCACAAGCTTTAAGGCCCCCGCGTTTTTATCGCTCGACTAACCAGACAATCGCAGCCTGCCGTTGCTCGGCATGGCGCGCCAGCGTGTGAAAGGAAGGTTTCAAATGCACAACTATAAAATGCTCATCGATGGGATCCAGGTGGCCGGTGAAGAAGGCCGGTTCGATGTGATCAACCCGGCCACCGGGGCCGTGTTCGCCCAGTGCCCGGCCGGTTCCCTGGGGCAACTCGACCAGGCGGTGAACGCCGGGCAATTGGCCTTCAAGAGCTGGCGCCACAGCAGTCACCCTGATCGCTGTGAACGTTTGTTGGCGATTGCCGCGGATATCGAGCAGGAGGCCCCATCACTGGCCCGGCTGATTGTGCTGGAACAGGGCAAGCCATTGGAGCTGGCTTTTTCCGAGGTCATGGGCGCCGCCGCCTGGACTCGCTACGCGGCCGGGCAGGAAATTGCGGTGGAACGGGTGGAAGAAACGCCCACCCAGCGTATTGAGCTGCACCGCAAACCCTTGGGCGTGGTGGCGTCGATCACCCCCTGGAACTGGCCGTTCATGATCGCCGTCTGGCACATCATGCCGGCGCTGCGTGCCGGCAACTGCGTGATCAGCAAACCGTCGAGCCTGACGCCGCTGAGCACCCTGGGCCTGGCCGAGATCATTGCCCGGCATGTGCCCCGTGGCGTGATCAACTGCGTGACCGGCGAGCGAGGCTTCGGCAGTGCGATCACCTCGCACCCGGGGATCCAGAAGATCGTGTTCACCGGTTCCACCGCCACCGGGCAAAGCGTGATGCGCGGTGCCGCCAGCAACCTCAAGCGCCTGACCCTGGAACTCGGTGGTAACGACGCCGCCATCGTATTGCCGGGGACCTCCGTGGAGGCCGTGGCCGAGGAAATTTTCCAGGCGGCCTTTCTCAACATGGGCCAGACCTGTGCTGCGCTCAAGCGCCTGTATATCCATGAGTCGCAGTACGAGGCTTTTGCCGACGCGCTGACGCACATTGCGGCGCGCCAGGTCGTGGGCGACGGCCTGGACGCCGGTGTCACCTTCGGGCCGGTGCAGAACCTTGAGCAACTGGAACTGGTGGAGGCATTGGTCGACGACGCACGGGCACAGGGTGCGCGCGTGTTATGTGGCGGTGCGCGCCTGGACCATCCGGGCTATTTCTATCCGCCGACGCTGGTTGCAGACGTGACCGACGGCCATCGCCTGGTCGACGAAGAACAGTTCGGCCCGGTGTTGCCGTTGATTGCCTACCGGGATGTCGAGGATGTCCTGAAGCGCGCCAATGCCGGTGACATGGGCCTCGGCGGCTCGGTCTGGGGGCCGGATGTCGAGCAGGCCCAGGCCTTGGCCAGTCGCTTGGAGAGTGGTGTGGCGTGGGTCAATTGCCACGCACAGATCCAGCCGAACACGCCGTTTGGCGGCAGCAAGATGTCGGGGTTCGGTGTCGAGTTCGGTCTGGAGGGGCTGCTGGAGTTCACGGGGCAGCAACTGTTGTTTGTGCGCAAGCAGGCTGTCGAAGAAGGAGTTTGAGCCATGCGTTATCTATCCCGTCATCCCGTATTCGGTTGCACGCTTGTGTGCACCCTGACGCTCGGCGCTATCAGTCAGGTGCACGCTTATGAGCTGTACAGCGATGAGAGCCGTCACCTCAACGCCGACATGACCGCAGTGTTCGGTCAGTTCAACAGTCGCAAGAACTACGACGGCACGCCGGGCGGCTCCAGTTGGCGTGAAGGCTTTATCAAGTATGGCGTGAGTGGCGACCAGGCACTCGGCGGCAATGGCCGCGCCTACGGGGCATTTGCCCTGGTCAGCTCCGCCACGTGGGGCGATGGCGATCCGGGTGGCAACAGCGTTGGCACCGAGCGCACCACGAAGATTGAAGACGCCTACCTGGGCTGGCGCTCCGGCGACCTGTTCCCGGCACTCGGTCAGGACGGCGTGGATATTTCCGGCGGGCGCCAGGTGGTCAAGGTCGGCCGAGGGTTCCTGATCAACGACGATGGGCTGAACCCGGGCAAAGGCCCGGCGGATGGCACCTTGAACCGTGGAGGCGCCTACTACCTGGCGGCCCGGCACGCGTTCGACCAAACCGCGGTGGTGCGCCTGGGGGGGCAGGATGGCCTGCACGGCAGTGTGCTGTGGCTCAAGTCCGATAACCGTATCCAGGCCGAAACCGAACTGGCCGCCGCGACCCTGGACTACACCGCCCAGCCGGGGACGCTCGGCTTGACCTGGGTGCACGGCATGGACGTGAACGATCAATGGGCCAGCGACTTTCAACGCCAGCGCAAGGGCATGAACATCTATAGCGTGCGCGGTGAAGGCGATGCGGGCATCAAGAACGTAAGCCTGGCGTTCGAGTATGCCTGGCAGGACAAGGACGCCGGGCCAGAAAAAGCCTGGTACGGCGAAGCGGGCTACACCTTCGCCGATATCGCCTGGGCGCCCAAGGTGACGTATCGCTACACCCGCTATTCGCAGAACTGGGATGCACTGTTCACCGGCCAGAGCACGGGCTACGGCACCTGGTTCCAGGGCGAAGTGGCCGGCAATTACGCCGGGCCGTTCAACACCAATACCCGCATCCACCATGTCGGGCTGAAGGCAACCCCACTGGAAAACCTGAGCCTGGGCGCGCTGTATTTCGACTACGCCACCGTGCGCAAAAGCAACGCGTTGAACCTCGATGGCCGTGAGTTGGATGTGTACGCCGAGTGGGCGGTCAACCCGCACTTGATCATCACCCCGCTGGTGGGGCTGTACACACCCAGGCAGGACGCGACCACCGGGGGCAATCAGGTCGGCGGCAACGGCACCAACCTGTACAGCCAGTTGACGGTGGCCGTGCCGTTCTGAACATGACGCCTAGGGGGCGGTGTGGCTCGGCGGGTTGCGCATGTTTTCGGCAATCCGCCGGGTGGTGTCCATGACCATTTCGATTACGGTTTCCTGGCGCAGCAGCTTGAAGTTCTGGGTGGTGCCGACGGCCGACAGGCTGCCGACCACCTCGTCGAGGTCCGCCTGGATGATCGGCGCAGCGATACCGGTCAGGCCCAGGTTGAGTTCGTCGTGGGTCAGGCAGTAGCCGTCCTTGCGGATTTTTTTCGCGGCCCTGGAGAAGCCCGCCCAGTCATACGGGCTGTCCGGGTCGTTGGCCATGTGCTCGTCGAACAGGCGTTGCAGGCGACGTCCTTTCTGGAAGGCGATCAAGACCTTCGATTGTGCCCCGCGGAAAAACGGCAGCGGTTGCCCGCGCCCGAACGCGAAGTGATAGGTGTCGGTGGGTTCGGCGATGTAGGTGTTGATGATGCGCCCGTCGTAAAACACGCTGGCGAACACCGCCAGGCCCGTTTGCGCCGACAGCTCGTGCATCAGCTCGCGCCCGGCGAGAAGGATCGGGTCGTACTGGCGCATCATCCAGTCCAGCTCGATGACCCGCGGGCCCAGGCCGTAGCTGCCGGCGTCCACGCGGGTCAGCAGGCCGGCGTCACACAAATCCTTGACGTAGCGGTACACGGTCGCCCGTGACAGGCCCATGCGCTCGGCAATGGTGTCGGGGTCGATCTTCAGCATTTGCGGACCGAACAGGTCGAGGATGCTCAGCAATTTGCTCAGGCTGCTCATTGTGTTCCTAAAAAAAAGGGAAGGGCGCTTGTGGCGTCCCCACGGGGAGCCGGTTGCCCAAGCGCTGGCGCAACACTACCGCAGTGAGAGAAAAACGCAATCGCGGGTTAGCTTTTGAGGCTACTAAAATCTCATAAATCTCATTAAGTGAGAAAAACACACATAAAGTTCTTGTTGGTTGCGGATTTGTATGTGATAAATCTCATCACTGCAAATGCTCAAGCAAGAGGGCTGAAAATGAATGGTGCGCAACTGATAGTGAATGCGGCAGCGGCAAGCGGTATCGAGTACTGCTTCGCCAACCCCGGGACCACCGAGATTCCCCTGGTGGCCGCCATGGCCAGCGCACCTGCTCTCAAGCCGGTGTTGTCGCTGTTCGAAGGGGTCTGCACGGGGGCTGCGGACGGCTATGGCCGGATCGCCGGCAAGCCGGCCATGACCCTGACCCACCTGGGGCCGGGCTTTGCCAATGGCATCGCCAACCTGCACAACGCGCGTCGGGCCAATACGCCGATCGTCAACGTCATCGGCGATCACGCCTCCTGGCATGTCAACTACGATCCGCCCTTGGCCAGCGACATCCAGGCCCTGGCCGGTGCCGTTTCCGGTTGGGTGCGCACCTCGCGCACCGCTGCCGGTATCGGTGAGGATCTGCAGGAAGCCGTGCGTGCGGCCTGGCAGGCCAAAGGCCAGATCGCCAGCCTGATCCTGCCCATGGACCTGCAGGCCCACGCAGTGACCCATAACGGTGTATTCGCCCCTCTGCGCGCACCGGTTCGTCGGTTTGCCGGTGACCGGATCGAAACCGTGGCGCAGGCATTGCGTGACGGCCAGCGGCTGGTGTTTATCGTCGGCGATGAGGGCTTGTCGGTCGCCGGCCTGGAAGCGGCGGGGCGCCTGGCACAACTGCCCGGCGTACGCCTGTTTGCCGAGACCTTTCCGCGCCTGAGCTACCGTGGCGGTGGCTTGCCCGACCTGGATCGCCTGCCGTATTTCCCGGAAGTGGCGATTGAAATCCTTGAGCAGTACGACCTGGTCATCTGTGCGGGCGTGCCGGAGCCCATCAGTTATTTTGGCTACGAAGGCATCCCGTCGCGCCTCGCCGAGCGTGAGCGCCTGCTGAGCCTGGCCGAGGTCGGTGACGATGTCGCCGGCGCGTTGACGGCGCTGGCCGATGCCCTGGCTGCACCGGCCTACGTGCCGACGCCGGAGGGGATCGAACTGCCGCCCGGCCATGCCGAACTGACACCGCAGTCCATTGGCCAAGTGCTGGCCGCGTCACTGCCCCACGACAGCATTGTCTCGGTCGAGGGCGGCACCTGCGGCTACCCGTTCTTTACCGCCTCCGCCCGCGCCGCGCGGCATCGGGTATTGACCAATACCGGTGGCGCGATCGGCCAGGGGATTCCGGTGGGCTTCGGCGCCGCCTTGGCGGAACGCGGCAATAGCGTGTTTTGCCTGCAATCCGACGGCAGCGCCCAGTACACCATCCAGACCCTGTGGAGCATCGCCCGCGAGCAGTTGCCGGTGGTGATCCTGATTGCCGCCAACCATCGCTACGCGATTTTGCAGAACGAACTGCGCCGTTTCGGCATGACCGAAATGGACCCCCAGGCCCTGCGCCTGACCGTGCTCGACAACCCGCGTATCGACTGGAAGGCCCTGGCCAAGGGCTACGGAGTACCGGCCTGCACGGTCCAGACCAATGCCGAACTGCAACGGGCCCTGGCCAATGCCAAGGCCGACCGTGGCCCTTGCCTGATCGAAATGGCGCTGTGAAGGAGTCGACTATGCATCAGCCCGAATTATTACCTGCCGTCCAGGCATTCCTGGCGCAGCCCGGTCGCCTGTTTATCGGCGGCACCTGGCAGGACGCCGCCGGCGGTCGTCGCTTTGCCGTGGAAAACCCGGCCACCGAACAGACCCTGGCCGAAGTCGCCCAAGGCGATGAACGCGATGTGAATGCGGCCGTCGCGGCCGCCCGCGCAGCCTTTACCGGCACGTGGGCCTTGCAGTCACCGGCGCAGCGCGGCCTGTTGCTGTTTCGCCTAGCCGATCTGTTGGACCAGCACCGCGAGGAGCTGGCGCAACTGATCACCCTGGAGAACGGCAAGCCTATCGCCAACGCGCGCGGTGAGGCGGCCAGCGCGGCAAACATCATTCGCTACTTCGCCGGCTGGCCCACCAAGATCGAAGGCAGCACGCTGCCCGTATCCCCGGCCAGCGGCGCGCCGATGCTCAACTATACGTTGCGCGAACCGGTGGGGGTCTGCGCGCTGATCGTGCCGTGGAACTTCCCGTTGACCATGTGCGTGTGGAAGCTCGGCCCGGCGTTGGCCACCGGTTGCGTGGCGGTGCTCAAGCCCGCCGAGCAGACCCCGCTGGTCGCGATCCGCCTGGTGCAACTGATCGAGGCCGCAGGTTTCCCCGCCGGCGTCGTCAACCTGGTCACCGGCCTGGGCGCCGACACGGGGGCACCACTGGCACAGCACCCCGAGGTGGACAAGATCGCCTTTACCGGCTCGACCCAGGTCGGGCGGCTGATCGCCCAGGCGGCTACCCGCAACATGAAAAAGGTCTCGCTGGAACTGGGCGGCAAGTCGCCGAACATCATCCTGCCCGACGCCGACATCGTGCGCGCCGCCAAGGGGGCTGCCGATGGGATTTTCTACAACCAGGGCCAGGTGTGCACGGCTGGCTCGCGCCTGTATGTGCACGCCAGTGTGCTCGACCAGGTGCTCGGAGAATTGCAGCGCCATGCCGCCGCCTATGTGCTGGGCAATGGCCTGGACCCGGCCAACAGCATGGGGCCGTTGGTGTCCGCGCGGCAGTTGAACACCGTCAAGGGTTACCTGCAGCGGGGCCAGGAAGAGGGCGCCGAACTGATCTGCGGCGGCGGCCGTCCCGAGCACCTGGAGCATGGGCATTTCATTCAACCGAGCGTGTTCCTCGACCGTGCCGAGCGCGCCTGCGTGGCCCGCGAAGAAATCTTCGGCCCGGTACTGACCGTCATGAGCTGGACCGACATCGACGACCTGGTGCTGCGCGCCAACGATTCGCCGTATGGCCTCGCCGCCGGCCTGTGGACCCGCGACCTGCGTTCGGCGCACCGCGTGGCGGCACAGCTCAAGGCCGGCTCGGTATGGATCAACTGTTGGAACGTGGTCGATCCCTCTTCACCGTTCGGTGGCTACAAACAATCCGGCTGGGGCCGGGAAATGGGCAAGAACGTGATCGATGCCTACACCGAGACCAAAAGCGTGTTTGTCGATCTGGCCTGAACTGAATAATCACACGAGGTAATTGCTATGGATCTGGAATTGAAAGGCCGCGTGGCCATTGTCACCGGTGGCGGTATGGGCATCGGCAAGGAAGTCGCACGTTTTCTCTCCGAGGAAGGCTGCAAGGTGGTGATCTGCGCGCGGCGCATGGCGTTCCTGCAACTGGCGGCCGAGGAGATCAGTGCACAGACCGGCAATGAAGTGCTGCCGCTGTTCTGCGACACCAATGACATGAAGGCCGTGTCGGAGATGGTCGAGGCGGCGCACAAGCATTTCGGCCGCATCGACATCCTGGTCAACGGTGCTGCGGCGCCATCGGGTGTGGTGCGCAATGACATCGAACACGCCGGCGACGATGAGCTGCTGTCGGACCTCAACACCAAGGTGATCGGCTACTTCCGCTGCGCCAAGGCCGTGACCCCGCACATGAAGGCGGGCGGCTTCGGACGCATCATCAACATCGGCGGCCTCACCGGGCGCAGCAGCAAGGTGCTTTCGGGCATGCGCAACCTGGCGATCGCGCACATGACCAAGACCCTGTCCGACCAGCTCGGCCCGTCGGGGATCACGGTCAACCTGATTCACCCTGGCGTCGTCGACACCCCGCATATCCAGGAGCTGTACGAGCGCGAAGCAGTCAAGCAGGGCAAGACCGCCGAGCAGGTCGAGCAGGCCTACATCGACGCGACACCGATTCGCCGCACCCTCGCACCGATTGAAATGGGCTGGTTGATCGGCTTCCTGGCATCGCCAAAAGCCGGTGCAGTGACGGGCGAATCCATCGGCATCGACGGTGGCTTGACCCGTGGTATCTACATCTGAGGAGCATCTGTGATGAGTAACGGAACCCTTTTAGTCGCTACCGTCGGGCAAGCGGTGATCCGCAGTGCCGACGATGGCCGTACCTGGCATCGCCTCGGCCTGGGGCAAGACCTTGAGTTCGATGCCATTACCCGGTCGTTGAGCCTGCACCCCGACGCGCCCGAGGTGATCTACGCCGGCACGGACGTGGGCTTGTGCGTCAGCCACGACACCGGCGGCCATTGGCGGCGGGTCGATTCGCCGTTCAACGGCGAGACGGTGTGGAAAGTCGCCGTCGACCCCCAGGACGCCAAACGGATCTTCGTCGGCACCGGTGCACCGTCACGCGCCGTGTTGTGGCGCAGCCTCGACGCCGGCCTGAGCTGGGACCGCGCACCGGTGGAAATCCCCGAGTTCTGCGATGGTGTCAGCCGTCCACGCCTGCTGGCATTCGCCTATGACCCCACCGACCGCAACCAGCTGTGGTTCGGCCTGGAAGAGGGTGGGCTGTTCCATTCCCGTGACGGCGGCGACAGTTGGACCCGCGTCGACGACCGGCTGCTGTGGGACTACAACTCCGACGTCCACAACATACTGGTGCTGCCCAACCACGGTGAGAAAGTCATTGTGGTGGTCTGCGTCAATGCGGTGTACCGCAGCCTGGACGAGGGGCTGACCTGGACCGGCATCATCGGTCGCGAAGCCTTCGGCCTGTACTACATACGCGCCATGAACGCGCCGTTGGGCACGCAGAACGAGCTGTACCTGAGTATTTCCGATGGCACCCCCGGCACCACCAGCAAGATCCTGGTGTCCCGTGATGCCGCACTCACTTGGAACGTGCTGCCGCTGCCACAGCAGCCCAACTCCTGTGTCTGGGCGATTGCCTTCAACCCGGCCAACCCGCGACAGATCGTGGCGGGCACCAAGTACGGGCATTTGTTCACCTCCGACAATGGCGGTGACGGCTGGCAGAAGCATTGGCGGGAATTCAGCGAGATCGCTGATGTGCTCTGGACGCCTGCGGTTGCGCAGATCAAGTCCGCGCATCAATCCATCGTCAAAAAGCACTGAGGGATAGCGCCATGAAGATCGAGATCCTGCGGACTCACTTATCGCTGTGGGTCAGTGACCCTGACGTGTCGGCACGCTGGTACGCCGACATCCTGGGCATGCACGAAAGTGCCCGGGGCGAGAGCTGGGTCATGATGGCATTTGGCGGCAAGCACCACGACATCGCCCTGATTCGCGCCGACCCCGGCGCCCATCAAGGCGGGTTGGGCCTGCAGCACTACGGCCTGGAAATCGCCGGGGACATGACCACCCTGCGCCAGCTCTACGGCATGTTGCTGGGCAAGGGCGTCGAGGTGGTGAAGATCACCGATCACGAGATCGGCCATGGCGTGTATTTCAACGACCCCGACGGCAATCGCATGGAGTTCTTCCTCGAGACCGAACACGACGATGCGCGCGGCAAGGCCCGGTTCAAGGCCGCCGGTGCGCCGAGCCGACATTTCAACCTGGATCCACTCGACCCACTTTGAGGCAACCCTGATGAAAACCGCGAATTTTGCTACGTATCACATCCGCAAATGGTACAGCTTTGTCGAAGAAACCCTGGCCAACGAAACCGGCCAGCTGGCCGATGGCGAGCCCCTGTTCAAGTACGCGATCGCCGCCGTGATCGCCAACCCCTATGCCGGTCGTTACAGCGAGTCGCTCGCCGAACTGGTCGACCCTTCGCCGTTGCTGGGCGAAGAGTTTGGCCGGCGCATACAGGCACTGGCCGGTGCCCATGAGATTGTCAGCTATGGTAAGGCGATCCTGGTGGGCAGCGCGGGCGAATACGAGCACGGCAACGCGTTCCTGACCAACCCGGCCGCCGATCCGATTCGCGTCGCGCTGGGCGGTGGCAAGTCGTGGGTGCCTTCCACCGGCAAGCGCGGCGGCCCGGGTTCGACCATCGACGTCCCCCTGGCGCACAAGGATGCGCTCTACGTACGTTCCCACTACGACAGCATGTCGCTGATGTTCGGCGACGGCCCCGCGCCGGACGAAGTCATCGTGATCTGGGCCTTCGCCACGCGCGGGCGCCTGCACGCACGGCTGGGTGGCCTGCGTGCCGAAGACATCCAGGGCGTTGACGGGCTGCACTGATGACACGCGTGCGGCCTTGGCAACGCCGGTTTAAAACCACAACAAGAAAGCGGTGAACAGCGATGAAGCAGGAGAAGACCCAGGTTGTGATTGTCGGGGGCGGGCCCAATGGGATCACGGCCGCGCACTATATGGGAATGTACGGTATCGACTGCGTCGTCCTTGAGCTTGCCGACTGCATACTGCCTTACCCACGCGCGGTGGGCATGGATGATGAAGCGCTGCGCGTGTTGCAGGCGATCGGCATCGCCGAATTGGCAGTGCGTGACATGATCTGCGATGTGCCGCTGCGTTATTACAACGCGCGGGGCGTGTGTTTTGCCGAGGTCAAGCCAAGTGCCGCGCAGTACGGCTGGCCGATGCGCAACATTTTCATGCAGCAGTTGCTCGAAGGCACGCTGCGCGAAACCCTGGGGCAGCGCAGCACTGTGGTGTTGCGCCAGGGCCATGAAATGCTGGAGCTGGAACAGGATGGGGAGGGCGTGACCTTGCAGGTGCGCGATGCCCAGGGCGAGGTCTATCAGCTGCGCGCCGATTACGTGATCGGCGCCGATGGCGGGCGCTCCACCGTACGCAAAAAGCTGGGCGTCGAACTGCTGGGGCTGACCCATGCGCGCAAATGGGTGGTGGTCGATACCGCCAATGACACCCTGGATGCGCCTTACACCGCCCTGCACGCCGACCCGCAGCGGCCCTTCGTGTGCATCTACCTGCCGTACCAGCAGCGGCGCTGGGAGTTCATGCTGATGGAGGGCGAGGACGAGGCGAAGATGTGTGACGAGAACACCATCCGCGACCTGATCCGTGGGCATATCGGCGACGCCGTGGACGCGCTGAATATCATCCGTATCCGCGCCTACACCCACCATTCGCGTGTGGCGGCACGGTTTGTCCAGGGGCGTGTGGCACTGGTCGGCGATGCCGCGCATATATCGCCACCCTGGGCCGGGCAGGGCCTTAATTCCGGGTTGCGCGACGTGGCCAACGTGGCCTGGAAACTGGCCGCGATCATCCAGGGGCGTGCGGCCCATGGGATCCTTGCCAGCTACGAGCAGGAACGTCGCGGACACGCCACCGAACTGGTCGCCCTGGCCGACAATATGGGCACGGTACTGGGGCTGACCAACCCGTTGATGGCCGGCGTGCGCGACTGGTTGTTCCAGGCGGTGAACAGCGTCGATAACCTGCGTTCGCACCTGCTGGAGTTCAAGTTCAAACCCAAGGCCACCCTCACCAAAGGGCTGGTCTATCACGAACGTGCCGAACTGCGTGAAGACGACCTGGTGGGCCAGCTGTTTGTGCAGCCGTTTATCGAAGACGCCCAGGGCCAGCGTCGGCGCCTGGATGACGTGCTGGGCAATTCCTATGCGGTGCTGGGTTACCGGGTCAATCCCCGTGAGCCACTGAGCGAAGACATGGCAAGGTTCTGGGCGCGCTGGGACACGCGCTTTATCCAGGTCAATCGCTCGCGCAGCGGCCTGGGCCGCCACCAGCCATTGACGGCGACGGACGCCATCAGCGTGGAGGACGTGGATAACCGCCTCGGCGAATGGTTCTCCAGGGTGCGCGATTGCATCGTTGTGGTGCGTCCGGACCGGTTTGTTGCCGCCATCACCACGCCGGAGCGGCTTGACGCGGTATTACGCAAGTTAGCGGGGCAACTGTCATGAGCATCGATACGGGCGTATTGAGCCAGTTAGACCAGGCCACGCGTACGGTGCAAGCGATTGCGCCACTGGCCCCCGAGGCGTTGGACCTGCGCGGCGGCTACGCACTGCAACGCCAGGCGCTGGATGCGCGCCTGGCGGCGGGCGAACAGTTCAGCGGTTGGAAAATCGCCTTCGCTGGCAGCGCCGCGCAACGGCGCTTCGGCATTGACGAACCGGTGTATGGCGGCCTGACCGATCAGATGCGCGTGCCGTCGAACATGGCGGTGGCGCTTTCACGGTTGATCCAGCCCAAGCTGGAGATCGAAGTGGCGATTGTACTGGGGCGCAGCCTCGCGCCGGGCGACTACAGCGATGACCAGATCCTGGACGCGATTGCCGAAGTGGCGCCGGCGTTCGAGATTGCCGACTGCCGTTGGCGGGGCTGGGCGTTCGAGGTCGGAGCCTTTCTTGCCGACAATGCGGCGGCGGGGCTGTATTGCCTGGGGCCACGAAGCGCGTTCGATGCCGTCGCGCACACCCACGTCGCCTATCGCCTGGAATGTGCCGGTGCGCTGTGCGGCGAAGGCGATACCGAGGGCCGGGAGGACTCGCCGCTGACCAACCTGTGCTGGCTGGTTCGCCGTCTGCTGGCCGACGGTCAGCCGGTGGAGGCCGGGCAGGTGGTGCTGTCCGGTGCGTTGTTGGCGCCCATGGACATCCAGCCCGCCACCTACCGCCTGCAGATGTTTGGCACGGAACTGGCTTTGCTTTTCACCGCGGACACTGCCGCAGTGTGAGCCCTAGCTGCCGTCAAGGATGACTCCAGTCCCCTTCAGGCCGATGACAACAACGGGGCCCCCGAGGAACGACCACCATGCTTGCCGAAGTTCGAACCTTCAATGACCCTCAACTGCACGCCGGTTCCATCCAGGGCTGGCAGCAGGTGTATGACCAACTGGGGCGTGGCTGCCTGACCAGTGGGCTGTGCCAATTGTCTGCCGAGCGCTTTCAGATCTTCCAGGAAGTGCTGGACAAGCGCGTGGTGCAGCGTGGCTTTGCGCCTAAAGGACGACTGTGCGTGGCCATGTCGTTGGGCAGTGCACCGGTGGTACAGGGGCAGCAGGTGGGCGCGCACAACGTGGTGCTGTTGCGCGATGGCGAGGAGTTTGTGCTGCATGCGCCCGAAGGCACGCATTTCTTCGCGCTTAACGTCGACACCGTACGTTTTGCCAAACTCGCCGCTTTCGAATTGTCCAGCGACCAACTCAAGCGCGTCACCACCCGTTCCCAGATTTGCGTGGATGACGCGTTACTGTTGCGGATACGCCAGCGTATCTACCCGCTGTTTCGTCACCTATTGCAACAGACGGACCCTATCAGTGCCTGCGCCGAAAAGATGCTTGAAGACGAGCTGCTTGGCGCCTTTCTCGACCTGTTCAGCAATGCCACCGACGAAGTGCGTTGTCGGCGTGGCAACTTCGCCGTGAGTGCGTACCTGGTCAAGCGTTGCCAGGAGTTGATCGATGCCAGCGGCGATACCCCGCTGAGCATCCTCGACCTGTGCGAACACCTGCGGGTCAGCCGGCGCACCCTGCAGAACAGTTTCCAGGCGGTGACCGGCATGCGCCCGGTCGAGTACCTGCGCAACCTGCGCCTGAATGCGGTGCGTCGACGCCTGATCGCAACGCCGGCCTGCAGCCAGAACGTCGGTGATGTGGCGGTGGCGATGGGCTTTTTCCACCTGAGCCACTTTGCCGCCCATTACCGCGAGTTGTTTGGCGAGTCGCCTTCGCACACCCAGCGGGCGGTCGGCTGAATAGACGAAGGGTCAGGCCGCCGTGTCATCCAGTCCCGGGTCCACGCGTTTGCCGATGTCCTTGAGCCGGGCCAATTGGTCGACCACGCTGGGGGCTTCATCCAGGCAACTGACGAACGTCCACAGGTACGTCATCACCGCATAGATATGGCCGGCCTTCACCGCGGGCGCCAGTGCCAACTGGCTGATGGCGACCACGAACAGCAGGGCCGCAAGGATGCCGATGGTGAGGAAGGCAACCGCCTCACGGTCCGACAGCCCGATACGCAGCCGCGACAGCACCTGATAGTGGCGGCGCAGCGTGGGGGCGCCGACCTTTTCCACCAGGCTGATTTCCTTTTCCAGGCGGTTGTTCAGCCGCTCATGCAAGCGCTGGTTGCGCCGTGCAAAGCCAGGCACCACCACCAGGCACAGGCCCAGCGCCACCAGGCACGCCAGGCCGACCCAGGGTTCGATTACCAGCAACATGGCCGCCGCACCGATGATCGAGACCAGCGCCGTCGCAATGGTGGGCACGTGTTTTTCGAAGAAATCGACGAACTCCCGTGCCAGCACCACCCGCGCGGCGGACGTTGAGGTGCTGTGGCGTTGCAGGCGCTGGTTAAGAATCACCGGCACGGCAAGGTCGGCGTAGATACGCGTAAAGGTGCGGGTGTCCAGAGCCCGTCGGGCGGCGCCCACCACCCAGAACCCGAGGACCACGGCGGCGTAGAGCAGGGCATTGCCGGTGTCGCCACGGATAATCGCGTCGACGGCAAACCCCGCAAACAACGGGTAGGCCAGCAGCAGCGCGTTTTCCAGCGCCACCAGCGACAGGGTGCCGGACAACTTGCCGGGGTAGGCCTTGGCGATCGCCTTGAGTGTCTGGCTGGCGGATTGTTGACCGATTTTGCGGCTCTGCTCGATCAGTAGTGGAGGTGTGACGGAGGGCATGGGCCACCTGGTTTACGCAAAGTAGGGGGGCGGGAACTCAGGGTCCCGGTATAAAGACCGCGGGTGATGTCGAGCAGATAGCGCGTTTCCTCGGTCATCAATAACAAGTCGATCTGCACTTCTTCGATCACGATTTCCAGGGTGATCAGCAGGCAAATCGCCGGCGCGGTAAATAACCAGTGGTAATAGGACTGGCTGAACAGCGATGCGACAACCCCCAGGACCCACAGTGACAACACCAGGCGTGGCGCCTGTTTCTGCAGGGGAATCCAGAAGCGCTGCAACCGCTTGAGCTTGGCGCCATAGAGCCGTACCGAGTCTTCAAGCAGCGCCACGTCAATCACGTTTCGATCACGATAGTTGAAAGGCATACAGGCAATTCCAGGCTGACTACAAGCGGCGGGTGTGTGGCCTGGTCATGGCGCGCGCAGGCAGCGCGCGATTCAACCAGGCCAGGTTGACTTCGTTGACTTGTACCCATTCGCCGTTCTGTGGAATCCCTTCGCAGCTCTTGAAAGCAATGCAACGTCCTTGTGCATCGAGCAAGGCAAAGTGGCGGTACCGATTGACCCTGAAAATACAGAGGCGCATGCCTTCACCTGGGGGCGGTTGGGGTTAGATGGCGACCAACTGGTCGGGCCAGCTCAGCTCGAACAAGGTGCCGCCGTTGTCGAGGTTCCGGCAGGTCGCGCGACCTCCATGGGACAGGGCAATCGCGCGTACGACGGCGAGCCCCAGGCCGCTGCCGCCCTGGGCGCGGGAGCGCGAGCTTTCGCCGCGCTGGAACGGCTCAAAGATGTGCGTTGCAAACGCTTCTGCGATCCCCGGGCCTTCGTCCGCGACACTCAAGGTATTCAGGCCATCCTGGTTGCCCAGGCGCACCGTGACGTTGCCGGGGGTTGCATGGCGTTTCAGGTTGTCGAGCATGGCCAGCAAGGCTTGGCGAATCCGCGCCGGATCACACTGCACAGGCCGTTCGAGCAGGTCCAGGTGCAGCACGAACCCGCAGGCCTGCAGGCCCGGTTCGAACAGGCAGGCGTCGGCCTTGATCTCCTCGGCCAGGTCGGCACTCTGGATCTGCACTTCGAGGTAGCCGTTGTCCGCCAGGCCCACGACCCGCAGGTCCTCGATCAGGCGCGTCAGGCCTTCGACCTGGCTCAGCAGGCTGTAGAACTGTGCCTGGTCCGGGGTGAACACGCCTTCCGCCAACCCTTGCAGGCGGCCGCGCAGGATGGTCAGCGGGGTGCGCAGTTCATGTGCAATCGCGGCGTTCCAGAACGACTGCTCTTGCGCCATGCGTTTCAAGCGTTGGGCCATGCTGTTGAAGTCATCCACCAGCAAGGTGGCCTCTGCCAGTGAGCGGTCGGACGCCGTCGCCCGGGCATCGAGGTCACCATCGGCGAGCCGGCGAAGGCTGGCTGCGACCGAGTTCAAGGGCATCAGAATGCGCCGGGACAGTTTGATCGCCACCACGGCGCCCACCGCCAGGCTGATGCAGGTGATCAGCGCCATCCAGGCCCACTCCATGCCGGTGGGCAGCCATTCGTCCACGTCCAGATCCGACGGCGGCCAGAACGTCCAGAGCAGCGCGTAAAACACGTAGGAGCCGACCACGGCCAGGGCAATCACGCAGAGCACCACGGCGGACATCGACACGATGATCTGCCGGCTCAAACTGTTGGCGGTCTTCATGGCTGGCTCCCGAACCGGTAGCCGACCCCACGGATGCTGGCTGGTACGCCCTGGAGGCCGAGGTCTTCGATTTTGCGCCGCAACTTGCTGATGTGGCTGTCGACGGTGCGCTCCAGGCTGTCGCTCTCGGGCGAACACAGGGCCAGCAACTCGGCGCGACTGAATACGCGCTTGGGGGCCTTGGCCAGTTGCGCCAACAATCTGAACTCGGTCACCGTCAGGTTGAGCCTGTGCGTGTGGGCACCGATCTGCACGCTGACTTCATGGCTGTCGATATCGATTTCAAAGGCATTCACCCGCAGCACGCGCTGGCGGGCGCCGTAGCCATGATCGAGGGAGCGACGCAGCACCGCCTGGGTCCTGGCGACGACCTCGGCGGGGTTGAACGGCTTGACGATGTAGTCGTCGGCACCGATGCGCAGGCCCATGAGTTTGTCCATGTCCTGGTCCTGGGCGGTCAGCATGATCACCGGTGTGGTGCCCCGGTGGCGGATCTCGGCCAGGACCATCCAGCCATCCAGCTTCGGCATCAGCACGTCCAGCAGCACCAGGTCGGGCTTGAGGGATTGATGCAGTTCAAGGGCACGGCGCCCATCCAGGGCATGGGCGGTCTGGAAGCCGCTGCGCTTGAGATAGGCCGCGAGGATGTCGGCGATTTCCGGCTCGTCTTCGGCGATCAGTACCAACGCCTGGCGTGGGGCCGCGAGGTCCGTCGGTGTCGATACAGGGTGTGATTCAGTCATGGTCGGCTCGGTCGTGCTGTTCGGTCATCGCAGTATGGCGAATTACCATGGGGCGACGAAGGCTACTGTGCACCACGAGCATGCGCTTTCATGGGAGGTTTTATGGAGAAACGATGGAGACGCGGGTTTATTCGCAAACAGCGTGATCAGGCGTAGCTGATCCTGTCGTTGTAGGCGTTTTGCGTCATGGTGCGCTGGTAGTCACAGGGGGTGGTGCTGACCAGTTTCTTGAAGTCGCGCAGGAAGTGGGATTGGTCGGAAAACCCCAGGTCGAGGGCCAACTGCGAAAACGATACATCGTGCTGGGTATTGAGGGTGTCCAGGGCCGCCTGGCAGCGGATGATCCGGCAAAACGCCTTGGGTGACATGCCGGTGTCCTGGTTGAACTGGCGGTGCAGGGTGCGGCTGGTGTAGCCGCTGAGGTCTTCGAGTTGCTGGATGCGGATATCGCCGCGATGGTGCAGCGCCTGCTGGATGATCATGGCGGTGAGTCGTGACGTCTTGCCCATCAGGCGCGGGGTCAGGTAGTCGTTGAACAGCCGCATCTGGTCGCCCAGCAGCGGTGCCTGGACGATGCTTTCGAAGAGGCGTTGGGCGAACTCGGAGACTTCCAGCAGATCGAGCTCCCGCTCGGTCAATTCTTCGGCCAGTACATTGACGAAACCGGGAATCACACCCGGCGAAAAACGCACGCCGAAATAATGGTGGTGCTGGTGCAGCTCGACCGCCTGGGCCACCAGCGGGGTGCCGCAGATGCGCGCAGTCGGTCGCGTCGCATCACAGTCGAACAGGATATCCACGCAGCCATCCGGCACGGCCAGCAGGTTGGTCGATTGCGCCACATCGAAGGCATAGAAATGCGAGATTGCCGGGTGCGCGGACGGCATCACTGAATAGCGTGAAGAGTTGAGCACGAACCAGGGTTGTTCGTTCGCGGTGTGGAGCCGGGGAGTCGGCATACTCGGTTTGATCATGGTTGCTCCTTGGGCAGGCAGCGCCAGGGAAAAATTAACGCATTAATCGCGCCAACTATCGTCATGCCCGACTGAGCGGTATGTCCGAAATTTACAATACCGCCGCCATCCCCCGCCCGATACTCGATCTCGACAGCGTGGAGCTGCGCCTACCGCAGCGATATCACCTTCAGCCCGAGAATAACTATGTCTGCAACTACAAAAATCGATTTTATCTACCTCTCCGAGCAGGACATGATCCGCGCGGGTGTGACCGACATGCTGGCCTGCGTGAACACCATGGAGGAAATGTTCGGCCTGCTGTATGCCGGTGACTACCGCATGGCCGGCCCGAACAATGATTCCCATGGCGCGATGGTGATTTTCCCGCAGGATTCGCCGTTCCCGAACATGCCCAAGCCCACGGCGGATCGGCGCATGATGGCCATGCCGGCCTACCTGGGCGGCAGCTTCTGCACCGCCGGGGTGAAATGGTACGGCTCCAATATCGCCAACCGCGAAAAAGGCCTGCCGCGTTCGATCCTGATGTTCACCCTGAACGACCCCGACACCGGCGCGCCGTTGGCCCATATGTCGGCCAACCTGTTGTCGGCGTACCGCACCGGTGCGATCCCCGGCGTGGGCGCACGCCACCTGGCGCGCAAGGACTCGAAAGTCGTCGGCCTGCTTGGCCCTGGCGTGATGGGCAAGACCACCCTGGCGGCCTTCATCGCGGTGTGCCCGCATATCGACACCCTGAAGATCAAGGGCCGTGGCCAGCAGAGCCTCGACAACTTTATTGCGTGGGTGGAACAGACGTATCCGCAGATCACCACGATAGAGGTGGTCGACACCCTCGAAGCGGTGGTCCGCGACTCGGACCTTGTTACTTATTGTAGCTCCGGTGCCACGGGGGACCCCTCGATCTACCCAATTGTGCGGCGTGAGTGGGTCAAGCCAGGTGCCTTCCTCGCGATGCCGGCGTCTTGCTCCCTCGACGCGGGAATGGAGCAGCCCGACGTACGCAAGGTGCTCGACAACACCGGTCTGTACCAGGCCTGGTTCGAGGAGTTGCCCAAGCCTGCGCATCACAACGTGCCGGTCATTGGCGTGCGCTTCATGGACATGATTGCCGAAGGCAAGATGCAGCTCGATGACGTCGAAGACATCGGCAAGATCATCGCCGGGGCCGCGCCTGGCCGCAGGAACGATGAGGAAATCATCATCATGTCGGTGGGCGGCATGCCCGTCGAAGACGTGGCCTGGGGCACGGTGGTGTACCGCAACGCCGTCAAGCACGGCATCGGCGTGACCTTGAACCTGTGGGAAACCCCGGAGCTGCGCTGAGCCGTAGCTTCATTCACTTTGACGAGGCATTCGACATGACAAAAATCACCAAGCTCAAGACCGGCTCACCGTTCGAAGACCAGGCCAGCTATTCGCGCCTGGTGTGCGTGGACAACTGGATCTACGTGTCCAACACCGCCGGCCGTAACCCCCAGACCAAGCTGATCCCGGAGGATGTCCTGGAACAGGCGCACCAGGTGTTCGCCAACATCGAATCGGCCCTCAAGGCTGTCGATTCGAGCCTGGCCGACGTGGTGTGTTCGCGGGTGTTCATCCAGGACCCCAAGGACGTGCCGGCGGTGATGGGCCTGATCGGCGAGAAGTTTCGCGGCGTCGACCCGGCCAGCACCGTGACCTGCCCGCCACTGGGCTCGACGGTCTACAAGGTAGAGCTGGAAGTGACGGCGTATCGCAACGCGTCGAAGGCGCAGGTCGATCTCATTCGCCTGTCGCAATAATCGTCACGCGGCCATGCACAGGCCTGGCCGCCCTTATTCGTTTACCGAGTCCTGACCATGGCACCGACAATAGCGCCCGTGACAACCTCCACCGTGTTTCCCAGCGCGACCGCCGTCGTCATCATTGGCGGCGGGATCATCGGCCTCACGGCTGCCCTGACCTTGGCTGAGCGCAATATCGCCGTGGTGGTCCTGGAAAAAGGCCGGATCGCCGCCGAACAGTCGTCCCGCAACCTGGGCTGGGTGCGCAAGACCAGCCGCCACGCGGCCGACATCCCGCTGGCCCTGGCCGCCGACCGCTTGTGGGCGCAGATGCCCGAGCGGGTAGGGGCGGATGTGGGGTATCGTCAGGAAGGCATCATGTTTGTCGGGCGCACCCCGGCGCAAATGGCAATGCACGAGGGCTGGCTCAAGTCGGTGGAGCATTTGTCGCTGGATTCACGCCTGCTCAGCAAGCGTGAGATCGACGCGCTGGTGCCAGGCGGCACGGGTGACTGGGCCGGCGGCATCTTTACCCCTTCCGATGCGCGTGCCGAACCGACGCTGGCCAGCAGCGCGATTGCCAGGGCCGCCATGGACAAGGGCGTGGTGATCATCGAGCAGTGCGCGGTACGTACGCTGCAGATGTCCGGCGGCGCGGTCAGCGGTGTGGTCACGGAAAAGGGCGAAATCCGTTGTGATCATGTGCTGCTGGCGGGGGGTATGTGGTCGAGGCGCTTTCTGGGCAACCTCGGTGTGGCGTTGCCGACCCTGCCCCTGACCTGCTCGGTGCTGCGTACCTACCCCATGGAGGGGCCGACGCAGATCGCGGTCGGCGCGCCGGACTTTTCGTTTCGCAAGCACCAGGACGGCGGTTTCATCATTACCCAACGGGGTAAGTTGGATGCGTTCCTGACCCTCGACCATCTGCTGCTCGCCAAGCAATACATGCCGCAGTTCCGTGCGCAACGCAGTGTGCTGAACGTGTCGCTGGGCAAGCCGTTCATCAATGACCTGGCCCTGGCGCGGCGTTGGCGCGCCGACAGCGTCAGCCCGTTCGAGCGCGTCAGGGTGCAGGATCCGGCGGCCAACCCGCAGCTCAATAACGACGCGATGAACAACCTGATGGCCGCCTGGCCGGTGTTTGAACAGGCACGGATCGCCCAGGCCTGGGCCGGCACTATCGACGTGACCCCCGATTCCAACCCGGTCATCGGCCCGGTCGCGCAGATTCCGGGGCTGACCGTGGCCACCGGTTTTTCGGGGCACGGCTTCGGTACATCGCCGGCGGCGGGTCATCTCGCCGCGGACCTGGTCAGTGGGCATGCGCCGATCATTGACCCAAGCCCTTATCGCTTCGACCGTTTCTAAAGGAGCAAGCCCATGCCTGCAGACAGCTGTTTCTTCACCAACCGTTCGGGCCTGCGCCTGCATTATTTGCGCTGGGGCGCATCGAGTGGCGTGCCCCTGGTGCTGTTGCACGGCCTGCGCGCCTATGCCCAGACCTGGGAGTCGCTGGTGCAATCCTTGGGGGAGGGCTACTGCATCTATGCCCTCGACCAACGTGGTCGTGGGTTGAGCGACTGGGCCGAGCCCTCCACGTATCACACCCAATCCTATGTCGAGGACCTTGAGGATCTGATCGCCCATGTCGGCCTGCAGCGTTTTGTCCTGCTCGGGCATTCATTGGGCGGCGCCAACGCCCTCGAGTATGCGCGGCAACATCCGGGACGCTTGCTGGGGTTGCTGATCGAGGACATCGGCCCCGGCTCTTCAACCCAGGGCGATGGCGCCGCACGTATCCGCCGCGAGATGGGCCAGACGCCGTTGCAGTTCGACAATTGGGACGCGGCCCGCGCGTTCTGGAAGGCTTCGCGCCCAGGGTTGTCGGAGCAGGGCCTGGCGTCGAGGCTGGCACATTCGATGCAGGAGCGCGACGGTGTGATTGGCTGGCGCCATGATCAGCAGGGGATTGCCCAGGCCCGCCTGAGTATCGAGCCGACGGACCTGTGGCCAGCGGTGCGCGCGCTGGATTGCCCCAGCCTGTTCATTCGCGGTGGTCGCTCGGACTTCCTGCCGCCGGCGACGCTGCAGGCGATGAGGGCCAGCAACCCCCATGTGCGGACGGTGGAGGTCGCCGACGCGAGCCACTATGTGCACGACGATCAGGGTGCGGTGTTTAACGCGCTGATCGCAGGCTTTCTGGCGAACCTTGACCCGCCGAGGCAATGAGCGGCGGCCGCCCGCCAATGTCGATATCAGGCACCGGCGTGCCGCTATGAGGCTATTTTTGCGGCGCGCAGGCCGCGTACTGTGACCCGTCATTAAGAAATGATGATCGCCTGACCTTCCAGTCAGTACGTCTTAACGTCGATCACAGAGAATAAAAAACAACGATGAATAGCCTGATTTCCAAGGATTCCAACGGCCAGCTGGCGCAGGGCTTCAAGCCGCGTCATGTCACCATGCTCTCCATTGCAGGCATTATCGGCGCGGGGCTGTTTGTCGGCTCCGGGCACGCCATCGCGGCGGCGGGGCCGGCGGTGATGCTGGCGTATCTGTTTTCCGGCCTGTTGGTGGTGCTGGTCATGCGCATGCTGGGGGAGATGGCGGTGGCCAACCCCGACACCGGCTCATTCTCGACCTACGCCGACCAGGCCATCGGCCGCTGGGCCGGGTTTACGATCGGCTGGCTGTACTGGTGGTTCTGGGTGCTGGTGATTCCCATCGAAGCCCTGGCCGCCGGGCATATCCTCAACCAGTGGTTGCCGCAGATCGACGCTTGGCTGTTCGCCTTGTTGTCGATCTTTTTGTTGGTGGTCACCAATTTGTTCAGCGTCTCCAAGTACGGTGAATTCGAGTTCTGGTTTGCCATGGCCAAGGTGGTGGCGATCATCGGCTTCATCGGCCTGGGAGGCGCGGTGCTGATGGGCTGGATTCCCGAGCGGGAGGCCAGCGGCTTGAGTCGCCTGATGGAAGAGCACGGCGGTTTCGCGCCTAACGGTTTGTCGGCGGTGGTCGGGGCATTCATCACCATCATGTTCAGCTTTATCGGCACGGAAGCCGTCACCATCGCGGCTGCCGAGTCCAATAACCCGGCGCAGAATATCGCCCGGGCCACCCGCTCGGTGATGTGGCGCATCGGCGTGTTCTACGTGTTGTCGATCTTCGTGGTGATTTCCGTGGTGCCGTGGAATGACCCGCTGTTGGCGTCGGTAGGCTCTTATCAGCGTGCCCTGGAGCTGATGAACATTCCCCACGCCAAGTTACTGGTGGACGTGGTGGTGTTGATTGCCGTGGCGAGCTGCATGAACTCGTCCATCTACATTGCTTCACGCATGCTGTATTCCCTGGGCAAGCGCGGGGATGCGCCCACGCTGATGAAAAAGACCTCCGCCGCGAGTGTGCCGAGGGCCGCCGTGATCGCCAGCACGATCCTCGGGGCTGGCGTGACCTTGCTCAGTTACTTCATGCCCGCCGGATTGTTCCAGTTTCTGCTGGCCAGCTCGGGCGCCATCGCCTTGCTGGTGTACCTGGTGATCGCCGTGTCGCAACTGCGCATGCGCAAGGTCCTGCAACGCCGTAATGTCACCCTGACGTTCAAGATGTGGCTGTTTCCCTGGCTGACCTGGGTGGTCATCGTCTTCATCTGTTGCGCATTGGCGGTGATGCTGTTGACGCCCGAGCACCGCTTCGAGGTGTCGTCGACCATCGGCCTGGCCTTGCTGATTTCCCTGGTCGGCGTGATCACGGCGAGGCAGCCCGACCGCACCCAAAAACCGATCCCCCTGGCTTCGCGCCCATGAACCCCCGGCCGGTCACCTGTTTGGTATTCGTGCTGCTGGATCAGTTCACCCTGATCTCGTTGGCGTCGGCGGTAGAGCCGCTGCGCATGGCCAACCAACTGTCCGGCCAGGAGTTGTATCGTTGGCACACCGCCAGTGTCGACGGCCATCCTGTGTGGGCCAGCGACGGCATGCCCATCACGCCGGACTGTTCCATAGCCGCTGCGCCCTCTGCGGATATCGTTGTGGTGTGCGGCGGCACGGGTATTCAACACACCCTGAGCGATGAGCTGATGAAGTGGCTGCGGACCCAGGCGCGTTATTCCAAGCGCCTGGGTGGTATTTGTACCGGCAGTTGGGTATTGGCTCGTGCGGGGCTGCTCGACGGGTTTGAATGCAGCGTGCATTGGGAATGGCTGGCGGCCATGCAGGAAGCCTTTCCACGGGTGAGCCTCAGCGCCAGCGTGTTCACCCTCGACCGCGATCGCCTGACCAGCTCGGGCGGCACCGCGCCCATGGACATGATGCTGCACCTGATCGGGCGTGAGCATGGGCATGAGTTGTCGGCGGCGATTTCGGACATGTTCGTGTACGAGCGCATGCGCAACGAGCAGGATCATCAGCGCGTGCCGCTCAAGCATATGCTCGGCACCCAGCAACCGAAGCTGCAGGAAATCGTCGCGCTGATGGAGGCCAACCTGGAAGAACCGATCGACCTGGATGAATTGGCCGAGTACGTGGCCCTGTCACGCCGGCAGCTTGAGCGCATGTTCCAGAAGTACCTGCACTGTTCGCCCTCGCGCTACTACCTGCGGTTGCGGCTGATCCGTGCGCGCCAGTTGCTCAAGCAAACCCCCATTTCGATCGTGGAGCTTGCCTTGCTCTGCGGGTTTGTGTCCACGCCGCACTTCTCCAAATGCTACCGCGAGTACTTTGGCGTGCCGCCCAGCGACGAGCGACAGGTGACGGCGGGCGAGCGAGTTGGCATGTTGAGGCCGATGATTCGAGCCGTACCTGTGCCGATGCCAATGAGTGCCCTGGAGCAGGCGCGAGGGGAGTCGACCTTTGCCAGTGTCCGGCTCAAGGCCAGGCGCTGAGGGTACGTTGAGTGGCGCTAATCAGCGACGCTTGCGTTTCGAATTTCAGGCCCCACTCACGCCGGGTTCAAACCCGCATGAACGCCTTGATTCTCTCGCCGCACTGATCGGCGCGAATCATCCCAGGCGCCGCATCCAGCGCAACCAGGCCGTCCTCCATGAAAATCACCCGGTCGGAAATGGACAGGGCGAAGTCCATCTCGTGGGTCACGATCAGCATGGTCATGCCTTCTTTGGCCAGGTCGCCGATGACCTTGAGCACGTCGCCTACCAGTTCCGGGTCGAGGGCTGACGTCGGCTCATCAAACAGCATGATATGTGGATCCATGGCCAATGCGCGGGCGATTGCCACGCGTTGTTGCTGACCCCCAGACAACTGATGCGGATACTTGTGCGCGTGAGCCAGCAGTCCGACCTTGTCCAGCAGGGCGTAGGCGAGCTGCTCGCTGATGAGCTTGTCGCGGCCGTGATAGCGCGGCGCGAGGGTGACGTTGTCGAGAATGGTGCGATGGGGAAACAGGTTGAAGCCCTGGAACACCATGCCGATGTGCTGTACCCCACGGCGTACTTGTAGCGTGTTGGTGTTGTCACCGGCGTGGATATAGCTTTCGCCGAACAGAATGATCTCGCCTTGGTCGATGCTTTCCAGGGCGTTGACGGTGCGAATCAGCGAGGTTTTCCCCGAGCCGGACGGGCCGATGATGGAAACCACCTGACCCACATTTACATCAAGGTTGATGCCTTTGAGCACAGCGTGCTGGCCGTAGCGCTTGTGAATGTCGACCAGTTGCAGGGCGGGTGCCGAGCCAGGCCCGGAGGCTTTCCGAGCGCTTGCCGAAGGAGGGGCGGGTTGTGAGGCGCGTAGGCGCCCCATGCTGGTGTCATCCAGCGTCCGGGGTGTGCGGTTGTTGAGTTCCAGGTGGTGCTCCAGCCAATGAAACAGCCAGCCGAGCACGGTCACGATCAGCACGTAATACACCGCCACAGCCGACAGGGTTTCCATCACCAGGAAGTTTTGCGCGTAAAGGCGCTGGCCCACGGTCAACAGTTCGGTCAAGGAAATCACCGAGACCAGCGAGGTCAGTTTCACCACGGTGATGTATTCGTTGATCAGCGTCGGCAGGGAAATGCGGAACGCCTGGGGAATCACGATCAGGCGCTGCAAACCGATCAGGCCGATGCCCAGCGCGCGGCCGGCCTCTTTTTGACCTTTGGCCACGGATATCAAGCCACCACGGTGGATTTCCGCCATATAGGCCGCTTCGGTGACCACCAGGGCCAACAGGCCGGAATAGAACGGGTTGGACAGGACGCCACGGGTGACCGGGAACATCTGCGGCAGGTTATAGACGAACACCACCAGTACCAGCAGCGGCACGCTGCGAAAGAACCAGATATAAATCGACGCCGGCACGCTGATCCAACGCGCGGCCGAAAGCTTGGCCGAAGCCAGCAGGAAGCCCAGCAGCATGCCGATGAACCAGGCCAGCGTGCTGAGCTCCACCACCGTAATGCAGGCTTTCCAGAAGTCCGAGAGCGAAAACAGTGAAAAAAAGTAAGGCCATTCAAATTGCATGTGTCTCTCCAACTGCTGGCGTCGACACAGGCTTTACCTGGGCCGGGCAGTCAAGCGAAAGCCGCCGACTGTGGGAGCGGCTGCGCTCCCACAGGGCTGCACCGGGTCAGTTAGTCGGTTCTTCGAGGTTGTATTTCTTCAACAGGGCGGTGTATTCACCGGAGGCCTTGCTCGCCTCAAAGGCCTTGAGCAGTGCCTGATAGAGCGCGTCGTTGCCTTTCTTGACGTAAATACCCAGCGTTTGCTGGTAGATCGAGTGCTCGGTGCTCACCACGACGCGGCCCTTGGTGCGTTCTGCGATCATGCCGGCGGCGCCGTCGATCTCCACCTGAGCCTGCACATTGCCGGAGAGCAGCGCCTGGGTTACCTCCGGTGCGGACGGGAACTCGCTGACCATAATCGCGCCCTTGTTATTCGGGGTGCAGTAGTCGGTTGAGAGCGTGTTGAACTGCGTCACCCACGTGGTGCCTTTTTCCAGGCCGACTTTCAGGCCGCAGAGGTCTTCCGGTACTTTCGGTTTCAGCGGGCTGTCCTTCAGCACCATGATCGCTGCGCCGGTCTTGGCGTACGGGATGGTTTGCGCTTGCGTCTGCCGCTGGGGCGTGATGTACATGCCGGAGATGATCGCGTCGTAGTGGCCGGCGTTCAGGCTGAGGATCAGGTTGGAAAACTTGGCGTCGACGAAGTCGGCCTTGAGGTCCAGGTGCTTGGCGAGCAGGTGCGCCAGCTCGGGGTCGGAACCGACGACGTTTTTATGTTCGTCGTATGACTCGAAGGGCGGATAGGTGATTTCCATGCCGACCTTGAGTACGCCGGGTGTCACCGTCGTTGCTGCATGGGCGCCGGCCGCACCAAGGAGTGCGACGGCCAGCAGGGTCAAGCGGACAGCATGATTGATTGGATTGCGCATCATCGATGACTCCACGTCGGTAAAGTAGGGTTGGGCGGGTGGTTAAACAGGGCGGTGTGACCAGGCTGAGGGTTGCATCAGGACGCGTCCTGCGCCTGGCTCTTCAAGTGACCGAAGCTCGACGGCTTGCGTGCTTTCTCGTACAGCTTGAGTTCGCCCCGTTCGACTTTGCGGCGCAGGTACTGATAGGTCTGCAACGCTTGGCCGAACATGTGCTCCCCGATGGTGATTTCCTCGTAATCCTTAGCGCCTTCAAGAAACTGTGGCAGTGGCTTGATCTGCGTATGGAAGTCGCACGCGTAGAAGAGTGGGAAGGCGTAGCGCTCTTCGCTGACGGTTCGCACTCGGTGAGCCGTAGCGACGAACGCACCCGCGGTCATGACCTCCAGCATGTCGCCGATGTTGACCACAAAGGCACCGTCCACGGGCGGCGCATCAATCCATTGCCCTTGATCGTTCATCACCTCGAGGCCTGGCTTGTCGGCAAGCAAAATGGTGAAGCACTCGTAGTCGGTATGCGCACCAATGCCGGGTGCGTCTTGGGCGGCCAGGTCAAAGGGGTAGTGAATCAGGCGCAGTTTCGACGGTGGGCGGGTAACCAGTGCCTCGAAATAGTCCTCTTCAAGGCCCAATGCGAGCGCGAAGCCCTTGAACAGGCGACGCCCCAGCGCAAACACCGCAGCGTAGTACGCTTCGACGGCGGGACGGAATCCCGGCAGGTCCGGCCATTCATTGGCCCCGATCAAGGGGGTCCCGGCCCTGACCAGCGGATCGTCTTCACCCACTTCAAAACCGATATCGAACGCCTCCTTGTGGTCCGGTTTGCCTTTGGCATAGACCTCTTCGCCTTCAGGCACAAACCCCTTGTGGCTGCGGGAGGTGCCGATGTAATGCTGCATCTTGTACTCAAGAGATTGCGCAAACAGGTCCTTCGCCGCGTGACGCAAGCCGTCGATCAGCGACGACTCGATGCCGTGGTTCTTGATGTACAGAAAACCCACTGCGCGGGCGGCGTTACCGAGTTCTTCGGCCACTGCCTGGCGCTGTGTGATGTCGTCGCTGTACAGCCCGGCGATGTCCACCAGCGGAATGCGATTGAAGTTGGCGGCCTTTGGCGTTTGGTCAGGCATGAAGTAACGCTCCTTATCGGGTTGAGGCACCGCTGAAGCGCCGGAAATGCTCGCGCTCGGTAGTTGCCATCCATACGTTCAGCGACCACAGGTCGGCCACCGGCACATTGGTGAAGGGCAGGTGATGCAGGTAGCCGTCGGCACCAAACTCCGGTGTCAGCGTGCTGACCTGATAGCCGCGACTTTCCTGGGATCGCCAGATGGCCTCCCAATGCTGCTGATGGAAGGCCAGCGCTTGGGTGTACTCGGGAGCGGCGGGGTGTGGAACCTGGGGCCCCTGGTCATAACCGACCCGGGCTTGAATGTGGTGAACGCGCTCGACGAAAGCGCTGAGGTCATCTTCCGGATCGTTGAGCAGGCGCTCGCAGGTGACGACCCAATGACTGATGTCGCTGGTGAAGCGCAGGTCCGGCAGTTGGCAAATCAGCTCGAGGGTGACCCAGGGGTTGAACAACGAGCGCGCACGATGGGTTTCAAAGGCGCACACCTGGCCGTGCTTGCGCGCGACGTCCATTGCGCGGCCAAAGAAGTCGACTTGCTGTGCCAGTGGCCAGCGGTCGTTGCCAGCCAGCAGGTTGATGAAGCGCGGCGACAACTCAGCCGCCCAAGCGAGTTTTTTATCGAGGTCCAGCAGGTGTTCGTCGACGCTCGCCGATTGTTGCGGCAGCACATCGTAGGCGCTGAAGACAGTACTGATATAGCTGACGTGGTTGGCGCGTAGAAAGGCTGCGAACTCGGCGCGTTCGCTGGCGGTCATGGGCAGGCGGGCTTCCATGCCATCGAACCCGGCTTCAAGCAACTCTTCGAGCGCTTGTGCCTTGCTCGCGGTGTAGCCCCACAACGTCCGGAATATTTCCAACTTCATCGATCTGCTCCAAAGGTGCCTTCGCATGATTGACACAGCGGCGTTTCGGCGTGGACCGAAACGCACAAAAACGGCAGTGACAATCAGAAAAGGCAATCTTCGGGCCGCATCTCTGTGGAAAGGCTCCTTTGTTGCCGCCAATAGTAGGGAGAGGCGCTTGGCGGAAAGAATAGGGAAGTGCAAATAGATAGTTCAGAGATTTCTAAACTATTGAGGGGCGACGCGTAACGCGCGGGTGACTGCGAATCTGAAGGCGACGGTAAAGCCGCCTCCTGCTTTATGGCTACTGGGCGTTCAGCCCGTCGAGAAACTCTGTGTGTTACAACGTCCTGGAAAACATCGGCAGCGTGAAGCGTTCTGCGGCCTGTTGTTGTTCGTCGGTGAAGGTCGCGGTGCAATCGATCAGGGTCACCACGTTATAGCCCTTCTCATAACCCGATCGAACCGTGCCTTCGACACAGCAATTGGTCAGGAAGCCCGCCACCACCAGGGTCTGGATGCCGTTGTTGCGCAGCACCAGGTCCAGGCCTGTGGTAGCAAAACCGTCCAGCCCGCGCTTGCCCTCCACGAGGATGTCGCCGGCTTCCCGGGTAATCGCCTCGCTGATGTCGACGCCCCAACCGTTCATGTACGGGTTGAATCGAGCCAGACCGTGACACTCAGTCCGCGTTGTTGCGCGGTATCGGTAAACGACAATTGGACGCGTGCCCCGGTGCGCTCGGTGATCGCCTTGACGATGGACAAACCGAGCCCCGAGCCCGCCTCATCGGTGCCCAGGCCTCGATAGAACGGATCGAATACCCGTGCCTGTTCCTCGAGGGGGATTCCAGGCCCTGAGTCCTGGATCAGCAGCTTGACCGCACCGGGCGCCGACGCCACCGACAGATCGACGCGGCCGCCCGCTGGGGTATAGCGGATCGCGTTATCCACCAGGTTCTTGACCAGGGTAAACAGGTCCATCCGGTTGAAGGTGAGGTGCACATCCTGGGTGCTTTCGACGCCAATATCGAGCTGTTTGCATTCAGCCAATGGCAACAGGTCTTCCAGGACCTGTCGGTAGATTTCATGCACTGACACCACGCTTTGATCCCGGGCTGCCTCCGATTGCGCCGCGGCCAGGCTCAGCAGTTGGTCGATCAATTGGCGTCCGCGCTCGATACCCCGTGAAAGAGGCAGCAAGCGCTCGCGGGTCTGGGATGACATGTGCGTGGCGGCCAGTCGTTCGGCCTGCAGGGACAGGGCGGTCATGGGCGAGCGCAATTCATGGGCCGCGTCGGCAACGAAACGGCGTTGGTTGTCCATGGACCGGGCAACCCGTGCCAGCAAGCGATTGATGGCCACCACAAACGGGCGGATTTCGGTGGGCAGATGCTGTTCATGTATCGGGTGCAGTTCCTGTTCGGCGCGCTGATCTATTTCCGCCGACAGGCTGGCGATGGGGCGAAACAGCTTGCGCACCAGGTCGCCGACGACCAGCAACAGCACGGGAAACAGGATCAGGAACGGCAGCAGGCTGCGCCAGGCGCTTTCTCGTGCATCGTTGTCGCGGGCGTCGGACTCCTGGGCCACCGCAATACGCTCGCCGTTGGCGGTGGTCCTGACCAGTACACGGAAAGCCTCGCCCGCCACCTCGACCGTGGACAACCCTTCGGCCAAGTTGGCCGGGAATGGCAGTGGAATGACCTCATCGGTGAGACCCGAGGGATCGATACCGTCGCCAAGGTGTTGAATGATCAACCGGGACTCTTCGTCGTCGCCGTCGATGGTGGTGCCTTGCGGGTACTGCAGGGTCATGTGCTGGCGATCAAACAGGATCGCCACCTGGCGCAGGGTGTCGTCCTGCTGTTCGTGGGCTTCTTCGAAGGCTGAGACGAATGCAAACCCGCTGGCAATCAAGGCGACCAGCAAAATGGCCAGCGACAGGGCCACCGAAAGCCGCAGTTGTACCGATTCACTCAAGCGTTTCTTGACACCATCCATCCCATGCCCCTGACGTTCTTGATCACATGACTGCCCAACTTGCGCCGCAAGGCGTGAATCAGGAACTCGATGGCGTTGCTTTCAACTTCATTGCCCCAACCATACAGGCGCTCTTCCAGTTCGCTGCGCGAGAGGATCGCACCGGGACGGATCAACAGGGCTTGCAGCAGCGCGAACTCGCGGCTGGATAGCGCTATATCGCTGAGTTCGACGGTTGTCGCTTGCTTGGACAGCAAGTCCAGCGAGACCACGCCATTACTGAGCACGGGTAATGCATTGCCGCCCTTGCGGCGCAGCACGGCACGCATGCGCGCGAGCAATTCCGCCATGTTGAACGGCTTGAGCAGGAAGTCGTCGGCGCCGCCATCCAGGCCGCGCAGGCGATCATCCAGGCTGTCTCGGGCGGTAATGATCAGCAAGGGCACCGGGTTGTTACGCTCGCGGATGGTCGCCAGCACGTCGAGGCCGTCCTTGCCGGGCAGGCCAAGGTCCAGCAGCACCAGGTCATAGTGATGGGTGTCGAGTGCGGCCAGGCCGCTGAGGCCGTTCTTGACCCAGTCCGCGGCATAGCTGGCGTCGCTGAGTGCGCGCTGGATAGCATCGCCAATCATCGAATCGTCTTCGACCAACAGTATCCGCATGTCCCTCTCCGCAAAAAAACAGGCGCGGCAGGGCTGACTGTCGCGCCTGTATTGAAGCACCTGCGCGGGTATTTGTCCGCACCGGACGGTATCAGCCTTTCATCGCGTCGAATGCCTTGAGCAGGTCGTCCATAGCAGCCTTGCAATCAGCCTGTTTCGGGCTGCTGTCACGCAGTGCCGACAGGGCACGGTCGATGGCTTTGTCCAGTACATGCCAGTCACTGGCCGCGCGCGGCTTGATGCCGGCTTCGGCCGAGTCCCAGGTGGACTCCAGGTCTTTGATCCGGGCTTTCGCGCCAGGCAGGTCGTTTTTGTCGACCAGGCCGGCCACTTCGACGGCGATGCTGCGGAACTCGGACAGGTCGCCCAGTTTCGAGGCGGCCTTGCCCTGGCTGTTGGTCGAACCTGGCGTGACGGGGGCCTGGGGTTTATCGGCAGGTTTCGAGCAGCCGGCAGCGATACCCAACAACAGGATCGAAGCGGCGATTGCGGCGCGGCGAATAAGGTTTTGAACAGGGCGCATGATGAGGTCCTTGAGGGTAATTGAGTTATGGGCGCAGGGTTCTGCGGTTGCCGACGCCGATTTGTGCGACGGCCACCAACAGGACAATCACGCAGAGGAAGATCGCGCTGGTCCAACTGGCGCCCATGCCCAGGCCGCCGTAGGTCTTGGCCTGGGTCAGCAAGTCGCCGAGGGAGGCACCGAAGGGGCGAGTCAGGATGTAAGTGATCCAGAAGGTCAGGACCACATTGGCACCCAGGCGCCAGGCGAGCAGGGTTGCGCCGATCATCAGCGCAAAAATCACCGCGCCCAGGGTGAAGCCCAGGCCCAGCGCTTCGGTGGCCAGGTCGCCGGCGGCGGTGCCGAGCGCGAAGGTGCACAACACGGTGGCCCAGTAGAACACCTCGCGCCGTGGGGTCACGATGGCCCGGATCGACAGGCTGCGTTCGGTGCGGTACCAGACCAGGAAGTTGAGGGCGAGCAGGACCGAGAAGATCACCGTGCTGGTATACAGGCTGACGTCGAGTTTATCGGTGAGGATGTCGGTGATCTGCGTCCCGACAATGCTCACCAGCACCACGGTCAGCCAGTAGATCCAGGGGGTGTAGGCTTTGGTGCGCAGCTGGAAAAACAGCGCGATGGCCAACAGGGCGGCCATGCCGATGCTGGTCCAGCCGGCACCCAGGCCCGCATCGACGGCGAGATAGTCCGCGCCGGTTTCGCCCACGGTGGTGGACAGGATCTTGATCACCCAGAATGACAGGGTCACCTCGGGTACTTTGTTCAGCCAGCGGGCTGCTGTGGCATTCATCGGGTTTACCTCTCCTGTGCGCGGTGGTGGCGCAGGGGAGAAGGTACGGCACGAAACTTAGCCGGGACTGAGGGCCGGCGACCTATGCGGAAAATACATGCGCCACGCCGATTGTCGTCAGCTGCACCGTGCTGCCGGTCAAGGGCGCCTGCAGGCCCGAACTGCGTACCAGGATCGTGCGCCCCGGTGCGCCATCGTCAGGCTGCAGCGCCACGGTCAGGGTGCAGGTGTTCCCGCCAAAATCACGCTCGGTCACCACGCCCTGGCAGCCGGCGCCTGACCCCGTGCTGACCTGCAACTGCTCGGGGCGCAGCATGATCTGTGCAACGGGACAATTGTCCAGGCTGTTGACCGCGATACGGCCCAGTTCGCAATGGGCCCATCCGGCTTCGAGCCTGGCAGGCAGGATCACTGCATCGCCCAGGAACAAGGCGGTCTGTTGGTCGCCGGGGGACTGGTACAGGTCCATCGGATGGCCGGACTGCACCAGGCGTCCCTGACGCATCACGGCCAGTTGATCGGCAAACGACAGCGCCTCACTCTGGTCGTGCGTCACCAGAATCGTGGTAATACCGGCGTCGCTCAGCAGCCGTGCGACCATCTTGCGCATCGCTGCTCGCAGGCCGGTGTCCAGCGCCGAAAAGGGTTCATCCAGCAGCATTAGGCGTGGTTGTTGCGCCAGTGCACGGGCCAGGGCCACCCGTTGTTGCTGCCCGCCGGACAGTTCGTGGGGCCAGCGCCGCGCCATGCTGGCGTCAAGGGCCACGCTGTCCATCAGTTCGGCGATGCGTGTTTCGCGTTGCGCGCCCTTGGCGGCCAGGCCAAAGGCGATATTGTCGGCCACGCTCATATGCGGGAACAGCGCACCGTCCTGCGGCACATAACCGATCTGGCGTTGATGGGCCGGGACGGCGTGCGTGGCGTCGACCAGCAGTTGGCCATTGAGCGCAAGGCTGCCGCTATCGGGAAACTCGAATCCGGCGATCATCCGCAGCAGCGTGGTCTTGCCTGAACCTGACGGCCCGACGATCACCGTTCGGCTGCCGGTGGGCACCGACAGGTTGACGTCGGCCAAGGCGCGCTGGCTGCCGAAGGACTTACAGATTGCATTGAGTTCGAGGGCGTTCATCGGCCAGCCGTGCGTTTGGATTGGTGATAGAGGAGGCCGGTCAACGGCAGGGACAACAGGATCATGATCAGCGCGTAGGGGGCTGCGGCGGCGTAGTCAATTTCACTGGTCATTGCCCAGAAGCCGGTGGCCAGGGTGCGGGTGCCGTTGGGGGCCAGCAGCAATGTGGCGGTCAGCTCATTGGTGATCGCCAGGAACACCAGTGCGGCACCGGCCGCTGCACCTGGTGCGGCCAGGCGCAGGGTGATCAGCCAGAGTGCACGGGCGGGCGAGCGGCCGAGGCTGCGTGCCATGTGTTCCAGCTCCACCGGCGCCTGGGCGATTCCGGCCCGCAAGCTCACCAGCGCCCTTGGCAAAAACATCAGCAGGTAGGCGAGCAGCACGGTGATCGTGGTCTGGTAGATCGGTCGCGCGAAGTGAATGGTCACGGTCACCAGTGCCAGCGCGACGACGATGCCGGGCAAAGAGCTGGTGATGTAGTTGCAGCTCTCCAGGATGCGCTGCAAGCGCCCTGGCGCACGTATCGACAGCCAGGCAATCGGTACCGCCGCGCCGGTGGTCAGCAGCGCTCCGGCAGCGCCGAGCAACAGGGTTTGCTCGAGGGCCGGCAGCAGTTCATTCATCTGCCACACGGCCACGCCGCCGGCGACCAACCATTTGCCCAGGGTGATCAGCGGCACACCCAGGGCCAGCGCGCAGGTGAACGCTTGCAGGCCAAGGGCGGCGATGCGGATGGGAGTGCCCAGGCGCAGGGTGCGCTGGTCCCGGGCACTGCCCGAGCCGACCCGTGCATAACGCGCGGCACCGCGGGCCGCCGATTCGATCGTCAGCATCGCCAGGCAGCACAGTGCCAATACCGCCGCCAGCATGTTGGCGGCCGGGCCATTGAAGGTCGACTTGAACTGGTCGAAGATCGCCGTGGTGAAGGTGTCGAAGCGGATCATCGCGTACAGGCCGTATTCGGCCAGCAGGTGCAGGCCCACCAGCAGCGCGCCGCCGCAGATCGCCAGGCGCAACTGCGGCACCACCACCCTGAAGAACACCGCCCAGGGTTTGAGCCCCAGGGATTCGGCTACGTCTTCGATAGCAGGATCGAGCCGCCGCAACGTGGCCGCCACTGGCAGGTACAGAAACGGAAAGTAGGCGATGACCGAGACCAGCACGCCCGCCGGCAAGCCATGGATCGACGGCACCAGGCTGACCCAGGCATAGCTGTGCACAAAGGCCGGCACCGCGAGGGGAGCCACTGCCAGCAATGACCACAGACGGCGTCCCGGCAGGTCGGTGCGTTCGGTCAACCAGGCCAGCGCGACGCCCAGCGCCACGCACAAGGGCAGGGTGATGACCACCAGCAATACGGTGTTGACCAGCAACTCGGCAACCCGAGGCCGGAACACCAAGGCCTCGATCTGTGCCCAGCCGATTTGCCAGGACACACCGATCACGAAGGCGATGGGCAACAGGGCCAGCAGCGAAACCAGCACCGATAAACCGGTGACCCATGCGCCGCCACGCCTGAAAAAACGCGCGTGGCTGCGCTGTGAAGGTCGCGCGGGTATCGACCGGGCGGCAGCCGCCTCCAGGGTTTCAGGCAACAATCAGAGGAGTCCGGCCTGGGTCATCAATGCGACGGCTTTTTTGCTGTCGAGTTTGGACGCATCAACCTTGGGAGCATCGAGCTGCGTCAGCGGTACCAGCTTGGGGTTCGACTCGGCGTTCCGGCCCACGGCGTACTCGAACGAATTGCCGCTCTTGAGAATCGCCTGGCCGTCCGGGCCGGTGATCCACGCCAGGAAAGCCTGGGCCTGCTCCTTGTGTGTGCTGGAGGCCAGCACGCCGGCACCGGAGATGCTGACGAACGCGCCCGGGTCCTGGTGCTTGAAGTAGTGCAGTGAAGTGTTCTTGCTGTTTTCGCCGGTCTTGGACTGATCGACGAAGCTGTAGTAGTGGTAGATCACGCCACTGTCGACCTGGCCGGCATTGACGGCCTTGAGTACCGCACTGTTGCCGCGGTAAATGCTCGCGTTGGCTTTCATTGCCTTGAGCCAGTCGAGGGTGGCGGCCTCGCCCTTGAGTTCGAGCACGGCAGCGACGATCGCCTGGAAGTCGGCCCCGGCCGGGGAGGCGGCCCAGCGGCCTTTCCAGTGTGGAGAGGCAAGGTCCATCAGGGATTTGGGCAGGTCGGCTTCCTTGAGCGCGCCCGGGTTATACACAAACACCGTCGAGCGCGCAGCGATACCCACCCATTTGCCGTGGGCCGGACGATAGGCTGCACCGACCTGTTCCAGGGTGGTCGGCGCCACGGGGGCAAACAGCCCGGCGTTATCGACCAGCACCATCGCCGGTGAGTTTTCGGTGAGGAACACATCGGCCGGGGAGGCAGCACCTTCCTGCACAATCTGGTTGCCCATCTCGGTGTCATCGCCATTGCGGATGGTCACCGGAATCCCGGTTTCCTGGGTAAACCCTTCGACCCACGCCTTGGTCAGGCTCTCGTGCTGGGCGTTGTACACCACGATGCCAACGCTGTCGCTCGCGGCATAGACGTGCCCGGCCGCAAGCAGCGCGCCGACCAGCAGGGCTTTTTCAAGGAACGACGGAAAACCGATAGTCATGAGAGGGCAAGCTCCTGATGGTGAGGGTGTGCTTGAGGAATATAGCTGGAGATTCCTGACCAATAGGAATCATTTGCATGCTGAGGCGCGGCGAATGTAGAGCCGGGAATGAAAAAAAAACGTGAAAAAAAGGTGAGTTTTACCGAGCGCGCCCCACGGTGTTTGCAGGCATGTGTCATTCACCCGAAATGGCGCGCTACGGCAATTACTAAGTTCTGAAGCGAAGCACCAGGTCGTTCAGGTTTACAGCCAACCGTGACAGCTCATTACTTGCCGTCAGCGTCTGGCGAGTGCCTTCGCTGCTTTGAACGGCAAGGTCGCGGATGCTTATCAGGCTGCGATCCACATCACGCGCTACGTGAGCCTGTTCCTCGGAGGCGGTTGCGATCTGGATATTGCGATCGTTGATTTCGAGTACGGAATCTATGATCTGGCGCAGCGACTGGCCGGCTTGCTCCGCCGTATCTCGCGTGCTGTAGACCTCAGACGTGCTCATCTGCATCGATTCGACGGCGGCTGAGGAGCCTGTTTGAATCGTCGAGATCATCTGTTCAATTTCCTGGGTAGAGGTTTGGGTGCGGTGCGCCAGTGCCCTGACTTCGTCGGCGACCACTGCAAAACCGCGGCCTTGTTCTCCTGCGCGGGCTGCTTCAATTGCAGCGTTCAACGCCAGCAGATTGGTTTGCTCGGCAATCGCCCGGATAACGCCGAGTACCTTGCTGATGTCTTGCGCCTGGCCTGCTAGCGCTTTTACCTGCTCCGAGGAAACTTCGACTAACCCCGTCAGGCCGCGCATGGCCGTGAGCGTTTCAGTGACCCTTTTATTGCCAAGATCGGCTGCCAGGCTGGACTGCATTGCGGCTTCCGAGGTGGAGTTGGCATTGCGGGCAACCTCTTCGACAGCAGCGCTCATCTCGGTGACGGCCGTGGCAGCCTGCTCTATCTCGCTGTTCTGCTGTTGCAAGGTGCGATCAGCACTTTCCGTGATCGAAATCATCTCGACGGCAGCGCTGCTGAGTTGAGCTGAGGCGCCTGATATTTCCAGTATCGTGCTCCGGAGGTTCTTCTGCATGATATTGAGCGCATGCATCAAGCGGGATGCTTCATCCGAACCGGTGACTTCCAGGTCATGGGTAAGGTCGCCGGCCGCGATATCTTCCGCCAGTTTCAGGGACGAACTGATGGGGTTCACAATACTGTTGGTGAACAACGTGGCCAGCAGGGTAGTGAGCGCAAAAGCCACCACCAGCACAGCTATCAGTACCCTGACGCTATGGGTATAAACCTCTGCTGCATCCTGCCCCGACAAAACCGCCTGGCGTGCATTTTGCTCACGTAGAAGTGTGAGCTGCTCTTGATAGGCACTGGCCCGCTGTGCCTGCTCGGTGTTGGCGAACGAGATCGCTTGTTCATGGTCAGGCTGATCGAGGGCGAGTACTTTTTTCAGGCCCTCAATGTAGGCATCCATTGTTTGGCTGGCCTTCTCAAACTGCAGTTGATCCTGTTCGCCGGAGATCAGGTTGTCACGATAAAACGCGCTCTTCGCTTCAAGCGTTCGCATGGCCTCTTCGACCTTTGACAGCGACGCATCATGCACGTCTTTGGAGGTACTCGAGAGCATGCGGATACTCTCAAGGCGCGCATGCAGAAGGGCGATCTGAATATCGTCAATCACCTGGATGCTCGGCAGGGAGTTTTTCTCGATGTTCTGCTCCGCCGTGCGCAAATGACCGATTTGTAAATAGGAGAAGCCTGCCAAACTGATCAGCAAGAGGGTGATCAGACCGAAGCAGACGAACGCTCTGCGCGCGATATTCAAGGATCTTAGTTTCATATAGGCCTCCGAAGGCCGAGGTGTCAGGGGAGGGGGCAGCCCCTGCGTCAGTTTTTGTTGATCACGAACAAGGGCTGCCTTTGCAGGCGGCACATTGGCGCTGACTGTCATCCTGGCGGCGATGCGTACAGTGAGGAATTCAAAAAAATGAATCGAGGTGATAGTTGCGATAAATTATTGCGCGCTAATCGTTAGTCTATTAAATATTTCCGTGGGCGCCTGATCCTTTGTCAAAGCGGCCGGACATTCGTGGGAAGGAAACAAGGGCCTGCATGAGGTTAATCAGGCAAGCCCTTGATAGGTGGATGTTCAGGGTGGCGCTATGCGTCAAAACTCGGTTATGACGGTTACCCCTGCCGTCTCGAAGCGGTCCATGTTCGTCAGCGCGTCGATGGACTGTTCCAGGCTGATGGTTTTGCCCACGAGTTTTTCAGGCGCCAGCTTGCCTGAGGTGATCATCTCGATCATGGCGCCATAGCGATGCGCCTGCATGCCGTGGCTACCGTAGATCTCAAGTTCGTGGGCGATGACCTTGCTCATGGGGATGGCCGGCGTGGCGTGATCAGCGAGCATCAACCCGACCTGGACGTGCTTGCCGCGACGGCGCAGGTTGTTGATGGAGTTGAAACAGGTGGTTGGGTGGCCCAAGGCGTCCAGCGATACGTGGGCACCGCCCTGGGTGATTTCCAGCACGGCTTCGGTGACGTCCGCGACGCACTGGGCATTGATGGTGGCGACAGCGCCGAGGGCGCGTGCCAGATCGAGTTTTTCCTGGGAAATATCGATGGCGATCACGTTCGCGCCAATGGCCTGGGCGATCATCACCGCAGACAGGCCTACACCTCCGCAGCCGTGTACCGCGACCCACTGACCGGCGCTGACGTTGCCTTGGTCGACGACTGCACGGAACGAGGTGGCGAAGCGACAACCCAGGCTTGCGGCGGTAGCGAAGTCCATGCTCTCAGGCAGCGCGACCAGGTTCAGATCGGCCTGATGGATGCCGACGTACTCGGCAAACGACCCCCAATGAGTGAAGCCCGGCTGGAATTGCGTGTGACACACCTGCTGATTGCCGCTGTTGCACTGCGCACAAGCACCACAGCCACCCACGAACGGCACGGTCACTCGGTCACCGACCTTCCACCGCGTGACGTCGTGGCCCACCTCGGCCACGATGCCGGCCAGCTCATGACCCGGTACATGGGGCAGTTCAATGTCGGGGTCATGACCTTTCCAGCCATGCCAGTCGCTGCGGCACACTCCGGTGCCAAGCACCTGGATCACTACACCATGGCGTTCCGGGGATGGATCGGCCACGTTCATCAGGCGCGGCGGTTTGGAAAAGGCTTCGTAGACGACTGCTTTCATTCAAATTACCTAGGCTTGGAGGGGCGATTCAGGCATTGCCATTATGAATGAGCGCCTTGAAATTACCCTTCAAGTTGCCATTGACCGAACGCAAGAATTGAAATTAGCCTTCATTTTTAAGTATGAATTTGAGGGGTTATTTCATGATTGAACAACTCGATAAAGCGGACATTGCAATATCGGAGCGTTTGCAGCGGGACGGCAAGCTGTCGAATGTCAAGCTGGCCGAGCAGCTGTCCCTCAGCGAAGCGTCCTGTTGGCGCAAGCAAAGACGCCTGGAAGAATGCGGGGTTATCGAGGGATACCAGGCCATTCTCAATCGAAAGAAACTTGGGCTGGGCCTGAAGGCGTTTGTCCAGATCTCCTGCACGGATCACAGCGAAGAAGCCACGACAACGTTTGAAAAGATTATCCAGGCGGCCCCGCAGGTATTGAGTTGCCATAACACAACGGGGGAGGCGGACTTTCTCCTTGAGGTGGTTGCACGGGACCTGGACAGCTATAGCCGCTTTGTCGAAACAGTGCTGAGGAAGCTCCCGGGGGTTTCCAGTATTCGCTCGAACCTTTCCCTGCGCGAGATGAAGACCACTCATCGACTGCCCGTCAGCGAGCTCTTGAGCATCTGAAGGCGGTCGGGCACGTCGAGAGCCATCGTTCGTCCGGACAATCGAGCATTTCGGCACTGTTATCGAGCATTTCGGCACAGTCTCCCGGTTTTGTTCAACCTAGACTCGAGCTTCACTTTCAGACTCAGATGGAGCCGCGATGAACATCAGATTGATCCTGCCAGCACTTTCCATGGCCGTCACACTCAGTGGCTACGCTGCGGATTTCTCACTGACCAGCCGGGATATTGCAGACAACCGCCCGCTGACCCGTCGCGAAGTGTTCCAGGGCTTCGGTTGCGACGGGGGCAACACGTCTCCTGAGCTTTCGTGGACAAACGCCCCGGCAGGGACCAAAAGCTACGCGATCACCGTTTACGATCCCGATGCCCCCACCGGCAGCGGTTGGTGGCATTGGACGGTGGTCAACCTGCCAGCCTCCACCCATAGTTTGCCCAGCGGCGTGGGGGCGAGCCTGCCTGCGGGTGCAGTACAAGGGCGAACCGATTATGGCCAGCCGGGGTTCGGTGGCGCTTGCCCTCCTGTCGGCGATAAACCTCATCGCTATCAATTCACCGTGTGGGCCTTGAAAGTCGATAAGCTACCGCTCGACAACCAGGCCAGCGGAGCCTTGGTCGGTTATATGCTCAACGCCAACGTCCTGGCCAAAGCGACCATTACTTCCACTTACGGACGTTAAGAACCATGCGCCCTTGTGACGGCATACAGCACCGGGAAAATATTATCGATGCCTGTGTCATACGGGCGCGACATGCCCTTACCTTGCCCAGGGTGCCGGTGTTCGTGACCACCTTGTGTCGAGTGCGGCAGGGGGAAAAACTGTTGCAATGGGATGACCGGGAAATGCGCGCAGGGCCTCGGCATCTGATTCTGATGCCGGCCGGGCGCGAGCTGGGTATCTCAAACTTCCCCGGCCCTCAGGGTCACTACATCGCCGATGCGGTGACCTTTCCCGTCTCGACATTGCGTCAATTCAGCAGTCGATATAGCCAGCAGATCAAGAGTGGTCGCGGGGCACTGAAGAGCGATCTATGCGTTCCCCTGGACAGGCACACCACCCAGGCATGGGAGCAGTTGCTGGTCGCCATCCATGCAAACGCCCCGCAGGCGCTCTGCACACATTATGGGGAAGCGGTGCTGCTGAGCCTATGCCTTGGCGGCCAGGTCGGACCTTTGCTGATGGGGCGCAACGATCCCTTGTGCGAGCGGGTGCAGCACCTGGTAATGGCCAACCCGGAGCGAGACTGGACGGTTGCGAGCATCGCACAGCACATGAACCTGGGGGAGTCGACCTTGCGTCGCCAACTGGCGAACGAGGGGAATAGTTTCAGGAACATTCTGGAGGGCGTTCGACTGTCGACAGCATTACAACGGCTGCAGACAACGTCTCGCCCGATCGGCGAAATTGCCGGCGCCTGCGGCTACGCCTCGGCCTCACGTTTTGCCGTGCGTTTTCGCTCACACTATGGCCTGTCACCCCGTGAATTGCGGGCTGCGATTTGAACCGTTGCGGGAGGGCGTCCCCCCGTCTGCCGGCCGGCAGTGTGAGCCAGGTGTTGACGTCTATCGGTGGGTAGCGGACCAGACTGTCTGGCGATAGTGCTACTGTCTACGCAGTCCCCCCGGAGCCTGCTGGATGCCCCATCAAACTTCAGTTCACCCCATCGCAACGCCTCCCGCCGCGCCAGGCCCTGAAAAACCGCGCGCTCACCCACCTATGTGGCATGGCAATCCGGACTTACCCACCTTCGGCAGCACTGGGGCGGCCATATTGGGTTTCTGTTTTGTGCTGCTTATGTTCCTGCCGGTCATAGGGGTGACGGTGCTGATCCTTTTCGGTCTCGAAGCGATGCAAGGCGCATCGTCCAGCGATGGGGCGAGTCCCACCACGTCGCCTCTCATCCTGGCTATGCTTGGTGTTGTTGTGCTCATGGGGCTGGTTTTCGCGTGGATGTTCTCTGCGTCCAGAGTGCTGGCCTTCACCTTTGACGAAAACCGGCAACTGCTGACTCTCACCGTCACCCGTCGCGGCCGTAAACCCGCCGAAGTGCAGGTGCCCTTCAGCGATATCATTTGTATCAGCCCTTACCTGCTCGCCAGTTATGACCGCCATGGCCATTTCAGCGTCGTGTGTCAGGGGCGGAGGGGCAAGGAGTTCGAATATCGATTGGCTGAGGGGACTTCTCTGGAAGACATGGAACTTCATGCTGCATGGCTGCGCGCAATAATAGGCGAACGGATGCATGAACCAATGAATCTGGACAAATGAAGCACGTTCGTTCAGGCAACGGCTTAGGTGTTTCAGTGCACGGCTTCGGGGCTTGGGTGGATTTCTGTAGAGGTTGCCGGGCCCTCAAGCGCAATAACCTGGAAACTGCCTCGTCCCTTGCCGCGTGGCTCAAGGATTACCAGTTGGCGCTCTAACTGACCTGGGCGGCCAGCATTCCCTCGACCCGGGGAGCGGCGTTGAAGTCGAGCATGGACATGAAGCTGTCCATCAACGGTGATTCGTTGTGGGTGTTCCAGCTCATGTACAGGCCGATGGCCGGGTTGGGGGAGGCGGTCACGGGGCAGATCCGGCGGAACAGGACCTTCTCGCGCATGATTGAGTTGGCAATCGACTCAGGCACCAGGGCAACGCCGAAACCGCAGGCCACCAAGCCGATCAAGGTATGGATCTGCGCGGCCTCCTGCACCACCTTGGGGTAAAAACCGGCGGCGTCACACAAGGCGATCAGCTGGCTGTGATAGCCGGTGCCCAGGGCTTCGGGGGTGAATACGAAGTCTTCCCCGGCGAAATCCCTCAAGTCGATCGGACCTTCCTTCGCCTTCGGGTGATGGGCGGGCAGCGCCATCACGATCTCTTCGTCCAGCAACAGGCGGGACTCGACGTTTTCCGCCGAGATCGGCAACTTGCGCATGAAGGCAATATCCGCCTCTCCCGACAGAATGGCCTTGGCCTGGCTGGAAGAGGGCATCTCCTTGATGATCAACTGGACTTTGGGGTAGGTCTCGCGGAACTGGCGCAGGGTACCGAGCAGTGACTCGTAGTAGGTGATCGACACCGCAGTCACCGTGAGTTTGCCGGCAATGCCCTCGGAGACCTGGCGTGCATGTTCGATGCCCAGCTCCAACGCCTTCAACGTGCTGTACGCGGCGCTCTGGAATGCACCGCCTGCCGGGGTCAGCTTGACCCCGCGTTTATTGCGCGTGAACAGACTGAACCCCAGTTTGTCTTCCAGCCGATTGATGGCTTGGCTCAACGGAGGCTGGGCCATGTGCAGGCGAATGGCAGCCTTATGGAAATGCAGCTCTTCAGCCACGGCGATGAATTGGCGCAGCAGGCGGGTTTCGATCATTTCTTCTGTTCCTTCATTTGAACTGATCTGTGGACTGGGTGCGGCAAGGGTACCGGTAAACAGGCACTCGACTAAGGAATAAACATTGGCCTGAAGGGACCATTCGGGTTGAGCATCAACTTGATATGAACCAGGTATCAACTTGCGCCGCCGTTAGTATTAAACAGCGTGAATATACATTGTTAAGGTGAGGTGGCACTCAAGAGGAAACAGCCAATGAACTTTACAGGAAAGACGGCCGTTGTAACGGGCGCTGGCCGAGGGCTCGGTTTTAGTTATGCGCAGGCGCTAGCCACGTTGGGCGCCAATGTCGTGATCAGTGATATCGGCGCAGACAAGCTGGGCGCCGGGGGCGATGGCTCCATCGCCATGGAGGCTGCGCAAACCCTCAGGGACAAAGGTTTCAACGTGGTGGGGCATCATGGCGACTTGTCCAGCGAACAGGGTTGCGAGCAATTGGTGGCAACGGCCATCGAGGCGTTTGGCCAACTCGATATCTTGATTCACAACGCCGGTTGGGTCGGTTATCAAGCGATTGAAGAGGCCGATGCAACCTTCATCGGCCGCGCGGTGGATATCAATATCTATACCCCCGTGTGGTTATGCAAACATGCCTGGAAACACCTCAAGCAGTCTGCTGCCGCACGGGTCGTGCTGACGTCATCCGACCGCGCGATGTACCAGCAATATGCCCAACCGGGCCTGGTGGCGTATGCCGCCGGCAAGATGGCACAACTGGGCATCATGAATGCGCTGAGCATGGAAGGCACGGAGGCCGGCATCCTCGTCAATGCGGTATCCCCGGTGGCCAAGACCCGCATGTGGGGCGTGACGGGCGAGCCGGAGAACCTCAAGCCTGAATGGGTGACGCCTGGCGTGGTGTTCCTGGCGTCGCAGCACTGCCAGGACTCCGGTTATGTCCTGCGTGCCAGCAATGGCCAGTTTACGGCGACGCGGTTTGTCGAAAACCCGGGTGTCGACTACCCCGTCGATCTGGCCCGAGTAAAGGCCACCAATGCCGAACAAGTTGCCCGGCTTTGGGACCAAATCAAGGAGTGTTGAATATGCCTGCTCAGGAAGAGCTCCAACTGTTTTCAGCGTGCCAGGCCGACCTGGGTGAAAGCCCGGTCTGGGATGAAACCCATCAGTGCCTGCTGTTTGTCGACATCAGTGGCGGCCAGATCAATGCCCTGGACCAACAGGGTCACCTGACGCGGCTGTATAAGTCGCCTGCGCGCATTGGCGCCTGGCATTGACTGAAAAGGACAACCTGATTTTCACCCAGAATGCTGGCGTTGCCATCCTCGATCGCACCAGCCTGCGGGTCATCCAGAACTCGAAGCTGGCCATTACGCTGTCGTCCTATCGCTTCAATGACGGTGCATGCGACCCTCAGGGCCGCTTCATCACCGGCTGATGGATGAAGGTCACAGCCGCACTACGGGCAAGCTCTATCGCTACGACGCCGGCCTGAATGCCTCGGTGATACTGGACGGCGTCAGCCTGCCCAATGGACTGGCGTGGGCAAGTGAGGGCAGCGAGTTGTTTTTCGTGGACTCGGTGGCCCGCACTCTCTACCGCGCTCCGTAGCAGCTGCCGAGCGCAAGCGAGGCTGCGTCGGCACACCGCCGATGTCAGGGGTTTTCCAGGTCATGCCCCAACGACTGGATAAACAACGAAAACAGTTCCGGCTGTGACGAGATGTCCAGCTTCGCGTACAGATGCCGGCGGTGCACTTTCACTGTATCCGGCGAGATATGCAGGCGTTCGGCCATGGCCTTGGACGAGAACCCGCGCAGTACCAGGCGGGCGATTTCCAGTTCGCGGTCCGAAAGTACACCGCAGCCGAATTGGCTCAGCGCATCCCGGATCTGGCTGTCCATGGCCGGCAAACGCCGGGTGCTTTGTTGCCAGTGCTGCTGCATCAACGGCAGCACCCAGGCCGACAGGGTGGTCATCAGCCCGGTTTCCTCAACGCTGAATCGCCGCTGCATGCCCAGTGACAGCGACAACGTCCCCGCGCCCGGCAATTGCAGGATCAACTGCACCTCGTCTTCCAGCACATTGTCGTGAAAGTAACTGAGGAAATATTCGCTCTGGCGAAAATGGTCCGGCGCCACTTCCTCAAGGCGATACACACCGCTGGCATAACCCTCGCGACAGGCCTGGAAGAACGGATCGAGCAAATACAGGCCATTGAGGTACACCAGCATCGACGCCGGCTTGCTGCTCGGCTGGGCGTCGTATTCTTCCAGGGCCTGGGGCGGGCCCTCCACGGGGTAGAAGATCGCCAGCGCGTTATCGAAGGGCACGCACTGGTGCAACAACAGCACCAGCTGTTTCCAGAAACGCTCGGTGCCGATGTGCGCAACGGTGCGGCCAAGGCCGGCGTGCATGCCGACTTCACGAAACAGGCTCATGTAGCAGGCTCCCGCCAACAAAAGATCGCCCCAAGGGTTCGGCTTTTGCCGGGTGCCGTCAAGGGGAGTACGCCAATAGGGGAATTGGCTGGCACTAGCCCAACCGTTAACGTCGGTAGCATTCAGCGGGAAACATATCCCGCCACGTTCAGACCTTTCGTTTCTGCCTCACACCAAGAACAACGACAGAGGATAACGATATGAGCACTTCCCCCACGCCCGATGGCGTGCTGAAACCCACCCTGAGCGTCTTCGATGTGGTGGCCATCACCGTTTCAGCGGTGACCCCCGCCAGTTCCGTCTTCGTGATCGCGCCCTTTGCCATCCAGCAGGCCGGCAGCGGCGTGTTCCTGGCGTTCGTGATGGCAGGGCTGCTGGCGCTGATGTTCGCGTTTTGCTACGCCGAACTGGGCCGCGCCCATAACAGCGCCGGTGGCGAGTATGTGTATGCCAAGCGCGTGTTCGGTGGCATGGCCGGCTACGCGACGTTCCTGACCGTGCTGGTGATGCTGTTGTTTATTCCGCCGGTATTGGCCACCGGTGCCGCAACCTATCTCAACAATGCCCTGGGTACCACCTTCGACGCGCAAACCGTGGCCCTGGTGATCGTGGTGTGCAGCTACGCCCTGGGCATCCTCAATATCAAACTCAACGCCTGGATCACCGGGACCTGCCTGCTGCTGGAAGTCGCGGCGTTGCTGGTGATCGTGTGCATCGGCTTCGGTAACCCGGTGCAGCCCGCCAGCGTGCTGTTTCAACCCCAGATCGTCGAAAACGGTGTATTGCACCTGGCGCCTTGGGCCCTGGTGATAGGCGCGGTAGGCATTGGCCTGTTTTCCTACAACGGTTACGGCCCCGCCGTATTGCTGGCCGAAGACATGAAATGCGGGGGCAAGGGCGTACACAAGGCGGTGCTGTGGTCCCTGGGCCTGGTGGTGGTGATCGAGCTGGTGCCGATCACGGCGCTGTTGATCGGCGCGCCGTCACTGAGTGCGATGATCAGTAGCCCGGACCCCATCGGCTACCTGCTCACCAGCCATGGCAACGAAACCCTGTCGCGCCTGGTCAGTGCGGGGATCTTCCTGTCGGTGTTCAATGCCATCGTCGCCATCGTTATCCAGATCGGCCGCGTGGTGTTCAGCAGCGGGCGCGATGCATTGTGGACGCCTACCATCAACAAGCTGTTCACCCGCATTCATCCGCGCTGGGATTCACCCTGGCTGGCCACGCTGTTCCTGGCGATCCCGTCGGCGTTGCTGAGCTTCAGCTCCAACCTGGCCGACCTCACCTCGTTCAGCGTATTGCTGATCATATTGGTGTACCTGGTGGTGGCGTTGAGCGCGCTGATGAGCCGCGTGCTGCTGCGCGACCGTGAGCATCCCTATCGCATGCCGCTGTGGCCGTTGCCGGCGCTGCTGGCTGTGCTGGGCGCGGGTTACTTGCTGGTGACCTTGATCTACGCCGCGTCAGTACGCGACATCATGATCATCATCGGCTTGCTGGCCCTGTCGGTGATTCTGTATTGCATCAGCGGCCGGTCGAGTCCGGCCTTTCAGAAATTGTAAGGAGTGGTTATGCGTGCACGTCAATTGGGCATCACGTTGGGGCTGGGCACACCCGGTGAGTTGAATGCCATCACCGATGTTCCCGGGGTTCGGGTCGGTCACAGTACGCTCAAGACCCGTGTCGACGGTAAACAGGTGCGTACCGGTGTCAGCGTGGTCCAGCCCCGCGCCGGGGAGGCGCGGTTGCAGCCGTGCTTTGCCGGGTATCACGTGCTGAACGGCAATGGCGACGCCACCGGCCTGGAATGGATCAGCGAGGCAGGCCTGTTGACCACGCCGCTGGCGATCACCAACACCCACAGCATCGGCATCGTGCGCGACACCTTGATTGCCCTGGAGCGCGAGCGCCTGGCGGATCCGGCGGTGTACTGGTGCATGCCGGTGGTGATGGAAACCTACGACGGCCTGCTCAACGACATCTGGGGCCAGCACGTCACCCCCGAGCATGTGCGCCAGGCGCTGGAGAGCGCCGAACGCGGCCCCGTGCAAGAAGGCGCCGTGGGCGGTGGGACGGGGATGATCTGCCATGAATTCAAGGGCGGTATCGGCAGCGCTTCGCGGCGCTTGCCGGCAGAGCAGGGCGGCTGGACCGTCGGCGTGCTGGTGCAGGCTAACCATGGCAAGCGCCAGGAGCTGCGGGTCGACGGTTATCCGGTGGGCCGCCGCTTGATGGACATCCCGTCACCCTTCGCCGAACGAGGCACGCCGGGCATGGGCTCGATCGTGGTGATCATCGCCACGGATGCGCCCCTGCTGCCGCACCAATGCCAGCGCCTGGCACAACGCGCGTCTATCGGCATCGCGCGCACCGGCGGCGGCACCGAGGACTCCAGCGGCGACCTGTTCCTGGCCTTCGCCACCGGCAACCAGGATCTGCCGCCAGCAGACTACGCGCGCAAGGGCCTGCCGTTGAGCAGCACCTTACAGATGGTGAATAACGATCATATTTCCCCGCTGTTCAGCGCTGCGGCGGAAGCGGTAGAAGAAGCGATCATCAACGCGATCCTGGCGGGCGAAGACATGGTGACCGACGACGGCGTACAGGTGCCGGGTTTGAAAAGCGAGATCTTGTTACAGGCATTGCACGACACGGGTTGGCGCGTGTCCCGGTAATAGGGGACAACGCCGATATATACATATAAATAGTGGCTGTTTAATGTTGCCAATGACACCGTGACAATATTATGGATCCAATTATCAAGTGTGCCGCTCAACTTGAGCGGCATTAACGCTATTTAATATTTAAATAAGTGCCCGGTGTGTTTTGTCAGACAAAAGCAACGCCACCCAATAAATACGGAGCCAAACTTGTTGGCGCTATTGTGGGTGCGTTTTTCAGGCTGGAAAAGATGTAGACGAAAGATTTCAAGTTGTGTCAGTTTCGTGACGCCTTCAAAAGAGGCGAGTGATAGGACGATCTCGCCCGCGAGATTCCTATCGATCAAAGACTGATGAACTTGCAAACAAGGAAGTACGTTTATGTCAAAAGTTAAAGACAAGGCTATCGTGTCGGCGGCGCAAGCCAGCACCGCTTACTCGCAAATCGATAGCTTCAGCCATCTGTATGACCGTGGTGGCAACCTCACGGTCAATGGCAAACCCTCCTATTCCGTTGACCAGGCAGCCACCCAGCTGCTGCGCGACGGCGCCGCGTACCGGGACTTTGACGGCAACGGCAAGATCGACCTGACCTACACCTTCCTGACCTCGGCGTCCTCGAGCACCATGAACAAACATGGCATCTCGGGCTTCAGCCAGTTCAACGCCCAGCAGAAAGCACAGGCCGCCCTGGCCATGCAATCCTGGTCGGACGTGGCCAACGTCACCTTCACCGAGAAAGCCAGCGGCGGTGACGGCCACATGACATTCGGCAACTACAGCAGCGGCCAGGACGGCGCGGCAGCCTTCGCCTACCTGCCCGGCACCGGTGCAGGCTACGACGGCACCTCGTGGTACCTGACCAACAACAGCTACACGCCGAACAAGACCCCGGACCTGAACAACTACGGCCGGCAGACCCTGACCCACGAAATCGGGCACACCCTGGGCCTGGCTCACCCTGGCGACTACAACGCCGGCGAAGGCGCCCCGACCTACAACGACGCGACCTATGGACAGGACACGCGTGGTTACAGCCTCATGAGTTACTGGAGCGAGAGCAACACCAACCAGAACTTCAGTAAAGGCGGGGTCGAAGCCTATGCCTCCGGCCCGCTGATCGACGACATCGCCGCGATCCAGAAGCTCTACGGTGCCAATTACAACACCCGCGCCGGCGACACCACCTACGGGTTCAACTCCAACACCGGGCGTGATTTCCTCAGCGCCACGTCCAACGCCGACAAGCTGGTGTTCTCGGTCTGGGACGGTGGCGGCAATGACACCCTGGACTTCTCCGGCTTCACCCAGAACCAGAAGATCAACCTCAATGAGGCCTCGTTCTCCGACGTTGGCGGCCTGGTGGGCAACGTCTCCATCGCCAAGGGCGTGACCATTGAGAACGCGTTCGGCGGTGCGGGCAACGACCTGATCATCGGCAACAACGCGGCCAACGTGATCAAGGGTGGGGCCGGCAACGACTTTATCTACGGTGGCGGCGGCGCGGATCAACTGTGGGGCGGCGCGGGCAACGACACGTTTGTGTTCGGCGCCAGTTCCGATTCCAAGCCAGGGGCGGCGGACAAGATCTTTGACTTCACCTCGGGCTCCGACAAGATCGACCTCAGCGGCATCACCAAAGGGGCCGGCCTGACCTTCGTCAATGCCTTCACCGGGCATGCCGGCGATGCGGTATTGACCTACGCGGCAGGTACCAACCTGGGCACCCTGGCGGTCGACTTCTCCGGGCACGGCGTGGCGGATTTCCTCGTCACCACCGTCGGCCAGGCAGCGGTCAGCGACATCGTGGCATGATGCACGGGCGCGGCGCGCAAGCGCCGCGCCTCCAGGCTGGAGCGTACAGATGCAGCGTTTTTACAATGTGATCGCCTGCGTGTTGCAGGTGATGTTCGTGTCGGCAGGAGCCCACGCAATGGCGAGCAGTCTTGTTTTACCTACCAGCGCCCAACTGGCCGGGCATTGGCAGTTGCACCAGCAGGATCAGGTGTGTGCACTGGACCTGCTCGAGCAGGCCAATGCCCTGGGCGGCGATGTGGCCTGTGTGGCGCAGTGGCTGGGGGACAAGCCCCTGACCTGGTCGCCCACCCCCGACGGTATCTGGCTGTTCAATGCCGAAGGCAGCGGGATCACCCATTTGAATCGTCAGAAAGACGGTGAGTACCAGGCACGGACAAAGTCCGGCACCGTGGTTGAATTAAAACGAGTGCCTTAGTTGTTGTTATAAGCCTATAACTCGATTTCATTAGTTGAGCGGCCTCTATCGCGGAGGACGGCAAACTTATGCGCGTAATTTGATTCAAGGAAGATCAGAACCTATGGCCAGGCCCCATGCGGTTGCGCCTTTATTCAAGGCGCTGGGTGAATACAAGAGCATCTTGATCAGCGTCGGTTGTTTTACCGCTTTGATTAACCTGTTGATGCTGGTGCCGTCGATCTACATGCTGCAAGTGTATGACCGTGTGCTCTCCTCGCAGAATGAAACCACCCTGGTGATGTTGACCCTGATGGTGGTGGGCTTCTTTGCCTTTATTGGCCTGCTCGAGGTCATCCGCAGTTTTATCGTGATCCGCATCGGCAGCCAGTTGGAGCGGCGTTTCAACTTGCGCGTATACAAGGCCGCGTTCGAACGCAACCTGCAACGCGGCCAGGGGCATGCCGGGCAATCCTTGGGGGATTTGACCCATATCCGCCAATTCATCACCGGGCCGGCGCTGTTCGCGTTCTTCGATGCGCCGTGGTTTCCGATCTACCTGTTTGTGATTTTCCTCTTCAATGTGTGGCTCGGGGTGTTGGCCACCGCCGGTGCCGTGCTGTTGATCGGCCTTGCGTGCCTGAACGAATACCTGACCAAGAAACCCTTGGGCGAGGCCAGTGGCTTCTCCCAGCAGTCGACGCAGCTGGCCACCAGCCATTTGCACAACGCCGAAACCATCCAGGCCATGGGCATGCTCGGTGCGTTGCGCCACCGCTGGTTTGCTGTGCATTCGCAGTTCCTGGGTTTGCAGAACAGAGCCAGTGATACCGGGTCGGTGATCACCTCGTTGAGCAAATCCCTGCGCCTGTGCCTGCAATCCCTGGTGCTGGGCCTGGGCGCGCTGTTGGTGATCAAGGGCGACATGACCGCCGGGATGATGATCGCGGGCTCGATCCTGATGGGCCGCGTACTCAGCCCCATCGACCAGTTGATTGCGGTCTGGAAGCAATGGAGTTCGGCCAAGCTGGCCTATCAGCGGCTGGACGAACTGCTGCGCGAGTTTCCGCCGGAAGTGGAGCAGATGAAATTGCCCGCACCCAAGGGCCATGTCAGCTTCGAACAGGTCAGCGCGGGGCCGCCCGGGCGGCGCATGCCCACCCTGCATCAGGTCAGCTTCAGCCTTGGCGCCGGCGAAGTGCTCGGCGTGCTTGGCGCCTCCGGCTCCGGCAAATCCACCCTGGCCCGCGTGCTGGTGGGCGTGTGGCCGACCCTGGCCGGCACCGTGCGCCTGGACGGTGCGGATATTCACCGCTGGGACCGCGACGACCTTGGCCCGCACATCGGCTACCTGCCCCAGGACATCGAACTGTTCAGCGGCAGCATCGCCGACAACATCGCACGTTTTCGCGAGGCCGACCCCGAGCGGGTAGTGAAGGCTGCGCAGCAAGCCGGCGTGCATGACTTGATCCTGCGCCTGCCCCACGGTTATGACACGGTCCTCGGCGATAACGGCGGTGGTCTGTCCGGCGGCCAGAAACAACGCGTAGCCCTGGCACGTGCGCTGTACGGTGGGCCGCGCTTGATCGTCCTGGATGAGCCCAATTCCAACCTCGACACCGTCGGCGAAGCCGCGCTGGCCAGCGCCATTGTGCAGATGAAGGCCCAGGGCAGCAGTGTGGTGCTGGTGACCCATCGTTCTTCGGCCTTGGCTCAGGCCGATAAATTGCTGGTGCTCAACGAAGGGCGTTTGCAGGCATTCGGGCCAAGCCAGGACGTGCTGCGGGCGTTGTCGGGCCAGCATGAGGCACCGAAGGATAAACCCGGTGTGAGTTTCAGCCGTCAGTATCAAGCCGGAAGGAATCCAGGCGCATGAGCAGTATCACTGTTGAATCACGTTTCAAAGAGCGCGACGCCCGGTTCTTTGCGCGCATGGGCTGGCTGCTGACCCTGGTCGGTGCCGGTGGCTTTTTCCTCTGGGCCAGCCTGGCGCCCCTGGACCAGGGCATCCCGGTGCAGGGCACGGTGGTGGTGTCGGGCAAACGCAAGGCGGTGCAAACCTTCAGCCCCGGCGTGGTCAGTCGGATCCTGGTCAAGGAGGGTGAACTGGTGAAGCAAGGCCAGCCGCTGTTCCGTCTCGACCAGACCCAGCACCAGGCCGACGTGCAGTCCCTGCAAGCCCAGTACCGCATGGCCTGGGCCAGCGTCGCGCGGTGGCAGAGTGAGCGCGACAACCAATCCGCTATCACCTTTCCCGCCGAGCTGAGCAGCAACCCCGACCCGGCACTGGCGTTGGTCCTGGAAGGCCAGCGCCAATTGTTCAGCAGCCGTCGCGAAGCCTTTGCCCGTGAACAGGCGGGCATCCGCGCGAATATCGAGGGCGCCACCGCGCAGCTCAACGGCATGCGCCGCGCCCGCAGCGACCTGACCGCCCAGGCCCAGTCCCTGCGCGACCAACTGAGCAACCTGCAACCCCTGGCGGACAACGGCTATATCCCGCGCAACCGGCTGATGGAGTACCAACGCCAGCTGTCCCAGGTGCAACAGGACCTGGCGCAGAACACCGGCGAAAGCGGCCGGGTGGAGCAGGGCATCCTTGAATCGCGCCTGAAATTGCAGCAGCACAGCGAGGAATACCAGAAGGACGTGCGCAGCCAGTTGGCCGACGCGCAATTGCGCAGCCTGACCCTGGAGCAGCAACTCACCTCGGCCGGCTTCGATCTGCAACACAGCGAGATCAACGCACCGGCCGACGGCATTGCGGTCAACCTCAGCGTGCACACCGAAGGCGCCGTGGTGCGTGCCGGTGAAACCCTGTTGGAAATCGTGCCCCAGGGCACGCGCCTGGAAGTGGAAGGGCATTTGCCGGTGCACCTGGTGGACAAGGTCGGCACGCACCTGCCGGTGGATATCCTGTTCACCGCCTTCAACCAGAGCCGCACCCCGCGTGTGCCGGGGGAGGTCAGCCTGATTTCCGCCGACCAGATGCTCGACGAAAAAACCGGCGCGCCGTATTACGTGCTGCGCACCACCGTCAGCGAGGCGGCGCTGGAGACCCTCCACGGCCTGGTGATCAAGCCGGGCATGCCCGCCGAGATGTTCGTGCGCACCGGCGAGCGCTCGTTGCTCAATTACCTGTTCAAGCCGCTGCTCGACCGCGCCGGCTCCGCGTTGACCGAGGAATGAGCATGAAAGCTGTGTTCATCGCCTTGCTGTTCACCTGCGTCCATGCCCAGGCCGCCATGGGCCCGTTCGATGTGTACGAGCAGGCCTTGCGTAACGATCCGGTGTTTCTCGGTGCGGTCAAGGAGCGCGACGCCGGCCTGGAAAACCGCACCATCGGCCGCGCCGGCTTGCTGCCCAAGCTGTCGTATAACTACAACAAGGGCCGCAACAACTCCCAGGCCACCTTGCCCGACGGGCGCGGCGGCAATTACCACGACGACCGCAACTACAACAGCTACGGCTCGACCTTCAGCCTGCAACAGCCGCTGTTCGACTATGAGGCCTACGCCAACTACCGCAAGGGCGTGGCCCAGGCGCTGTTCGCCGATGAAAGCTTTCGCGACAAGAGCCAGGCGCTGCTGGTGCGGGTGCTGAGCTATTACACCCAGGCGCTGTTTGCCCAGGACCAGATCGACATCGCACGGGCCAAGAAGAAAGCCTTCGAGCAGCAGTTCCAGCAGAACCGGCACCTGTTCCAGCAGGGCGAGGGCACCCGCACCGATATCCTCGAAGCCGAGTCGCGCTATGAGCTGGCCACCGCCGAAGAGATCCAGGCGTTGGACGAACAGGATGCCTCGCTTAGAGAACTGGGCGCGCTGATCGGTGTGCAAAGCGTCAATATCCACGACCTCGCCCCGTTGAACGAAGGCTTTGCCGCGTTCACCTTGACCCCGGCGAACTACGACACCTGGCATGAACTGGCGATCAGCAACAACCCCACGCTGGCGTCCCAGCGCCAGGCCCTGGAAGTCGCGCGTTATGAAGTGGAGCGTAACCGCGCCGGGCACCTGCCCAAGGTCACTGCGTATGCCAGTTCGCGCCAGCAGGAGTCCGACAGCGGCAACACCTACAACCAGCGCTACGACACCAACACCATCGGCGTCGAAGTGAGCCTGCCGTTGTATGCCGGTGGCGGCATCTCCGCGTCCACTCGCCAGGCCAGCCGCGCCATGGAACAGGCCGAGTATGAGCTGGAAGGCAAGACCCGCGAGACCCTGATCGAACTGCGTCGGCAGTTCAGTGCCTGTCTGTCCGGCGTGAGCAAACTGCGCGCCTATCAAAAGGCCCTGGCCTCGGCGCAAGCGCTGGTGGTGTCGACCAAACAGAGCATCCTCGGTGGCGAGCGGGTCAACCTCGATGCGCTGAATGCCGAACAACAGCTCTACAGCACGCGGCGCGACCTGGCCCAGGCGCGTTACGACTACCTGATGGCCTGGACCAAATTGCACTACTACGCCGGCAACCTGCGCGACACCGACCTGGCCAAGGTGGATGAGGCGTTCGGGCCGGCACCGCATTAATTGACTTTCTCGACAACTCCAACAACAGAGAGGCAAGACCATGGGCGTGTTTGACTATAAAAACCTCGGGGCCGAGGGCTCCAAAGCGTTGTTCGCCGATGCCATGGCGATCACGCTGTATACCTACCACAACCTGGATAACGGCTTTGCCGTGGGCTACCAGCACAACGGTCTGGGGCTCGGTTTGCCCGCCACGCTGGTGGGCGCACTGCTGGGCAGCACGGATTCCCAGGGCGTGATTCCCGGCATTCCCTGGAACCCGGATTCGGAAAAAGCCGCCCTGGACGCCGTACAGGCTGCAGGCTGGACCCCCATCAGCGCCAGCACCCTGGGCTATACCGGCAAGGTCGACGCCCGCGGTACGTTCTTCGGCGAAAAGGCTGGCTACACCACGGCCCAGGTCGAGGTGCTGGGCAAGTACGATGACGCCGGCAAGTTGCTGGAAATCGGTATCGGTTTTCGCGGTACGTCGGGCCCTCGGGAAACGCTGGTCAGCGACTCCATTGGCGATCTGGTCAGCGATCTGCTCGCGGCCTTGGGGCCCAAGGATTACGCCAAGAACTACGCCGGCGAAGCCTTTGGCGGCCTGCTCAAGAACGTCGCCGACTACGCCAGTGCCCACGGCCTCAGCGGCCACGACGTGGTGGTCAGCGGCCACAGCCTGGGCGGCCTGGCGGTCAACAGCATGGCCGACTTGAGCAGCAGCAAATGGGCAGGTTTCTACCAGGACGCCAACTACCTGGCCTACGCCTCGCCGACCCAGAGCGCCGGCGACAAGGTGCTTAATATCGGCTACGAAAACGACCCGGTATTCCGGGCGCTGGACGGCTCATCCTTCAATTGGTCATCGTTGGGCGTGCATGACAAACCCCATGAATCGACCACCGACAATATCGTCAGCTTCAACGACCACTACGCTTCGACGCTGTGGAATGTGCTGCCGTTTTCCATCACCAACCTGCCGACCTGGATCTCCCATTTGCCTACGGGGTATGGCGATGGGATGACGCGCATCCTCGAGTCCGGGTTCTATGGGCAGATGAGCCGCGACTCGACGATTATCGTCGCCAACCTGTCCGACCCGGCACGCGCCACCACCTGGGTGCAGGACCTCAACCGCAATGCCGAACCGCACAAGGGCGATACCTACATCATTGGCAGCGACGGCAATGACCTGATCCAGGGCGGCAAGGGCGCGGACTTCATCGAGGGCGGCAAGGGCAATGACACGATCCGCGACAGCAGCGGGCATAACACCTTTTTGTTCAGCGGGCCGTTTGGCCAGGACCGGATTATCGGCTATCAAGCAACGGACAAGCTGGTGTTCAGGGACGTTGAGGGGAGTGCGGATTACCGTGATCACGCCAAGGTCGTGGGCGGGGATACGGTGATCAGTTTTGGCGCGGACTCGGTGACGTTGGTGGGGGTGGTTGGCTTGTCGGGGGAGGGGATTGTGATCGGTTAAAACGGTGGGAGGGTGTTTAGGACTGAGATAAATCCATAGGGGGTGGTGAGGTAAACCCGAGCTAATCCGGGATACGCTGGCCTGGGTTGGGATGGATTGTGAAATGGAGTTGCAGCTAGTGCAATTGGAAGTGGCCCCCGATCAGTTGCTGCTGGCGGGGGCATGTAACGGGGCTTAGATCCTATTGGGCTCAAGCATGTTCGTCGTCCGGTGGTGGGAATAAGTCTCCCTGGTCACGGGCGATGATTGCCAGTCGCATACGTTTCACCACTGTATATACGTGCTGAACAGAGACGCCGTGCTTCGTCGCCACCTGGTGGTGATTCCGTCCTGTGAAGTCATCGTAGATTTTTTGGTGGAGCTTCGAAGCTTGGATAAAAACGCCCTTCGGGACGTATACCACCTGGCCCCCCCACAAAAATGCGAACAGCGTGGTGATTTCCACGCTCGTCGCTTCGGCAAGTTCGGGGCTGACCCCTAGAGTGTCGCGAATCACTTTGGCAATAGGCTCGACGGCTTCGCTCAAAAGATCACTGCCGCGTAATGTACTCATTGCTGGACTCTCCCCATCCATTGTTTCAGGTTCTCAATGACCCGGCTTGCCTGGGCCGTGGTCAGCCACTGCAGCGCTTCGACACGAGTCATGCTCTGTACGAACTTGGCCAGAGCCGCCTCGGAGGGGTCGCGCACCGCACCCAGGCCGTGCAGCTCCAACCACAGTGATCGGATCTTCTTCGATTGGATGTCGTCGGCCAGAGGCCGCTTCTGCTCTTTGTTTGGACGAGCCTTGAAACCCTTTAGCTTGAGCTGTTCCAAAACCCTGAGCAGGTTTGGAACGCTCAGATCAGCGGTGGACGTTGCGCCGTCCAAACCCTTCATGCCAGCCAGCATCAGGCGATAGGTGTCATCTTCCATGCGTAGCTCACGTCGGGCGACATGGATCAGCTTGATCAAGCGCAGGCGGTTCGGGTTGGAAGGCGCGGCTTTCACTGGGCACCTCCCTGCGTCGAACGTGCGCTATTGCTCTGCTGGTTTCGGGCAGCGTGAATCTGTTGCCGAGCCTTGCTGCATTTGGTGTGGTTGCCGGTGTTCCGGGGGCGCTGGCACTGATCGCAGATCGCCAGGAACTCCAATACACCGGCTGAAAGTTTCCCTGTGCTGGTCGTGGTCATTTCAAAGCCCCATGGTTAAGCGTGCACGAGGCTGGTGATTCACCGCCTGGTGCAGCTGAGCGGATTTACCAGCCTCATAACCGGCATCACTGGCACCCTCATTGCGTGCTTTGACCTTGCGGCGCTTGAGTTCGACGCTCTCCAACTCAGGGTGATGTTTCTGCATGAAGGCTTCGATTGCTTCCGCGATATTGTCCTCAACTCCCGCGAAAGCCTGAATCTTGCTGTGCACAGCATCCAGACAACCGTTAGCGAACGCGTCACCTCGGGCAACTTTGGTCGAGCGCTTGCAACGCTTCTGAGTGTCCAGAAAGTCACGGCGTGCTTTCTGCAGCTGGCGCCCCAGTACCTGGTACGCGTAACCGGCCAGCTCAGGTGCGGCTGAACAGCCAACAAAGATGAAGCGCGCGGCACTCCACCGAGGATTGGAAATGATGATCCTGGTACCGAATGCATCTGCGCAGACTTGGGCCAGGCGCACACGCCAAACAGGTGGAGAACCCTCAGAGCCCGCAAGGATTGTGTGCTCGCTCGCCATGCTGGCGAGTACATCACCCACCTCCAGGTTGTACATTTCCATCAGCTTATGGGCTTGGCGTAATGCGGTCTCAGCCTCGTGGGGGTTGCTGGTTTTGGACTTGGCCATCTCCAGGCATTTTTTGATTTTTTCCAGAGTGCGGTTGTTGTCCATATCACTCTTGCTCCGCGTCTGTGTCGTCGCTGGCGACCTTGGTCATGGTCAGTGGGAACTTGCCAAACAGTTCCAGTGCTGTGGCGCAACCAGCTTTGAAGCCCTTACGTTCCTCGCCGATCAGTGAAACTTGCTGCCCATTCTTTCCGCGCAACACCAACTCGGTATCCGAAGGTGCCTGCACAATCATCTGCAGTTTCTCAATGCGGTTGGCATGCCACTGCTGGAGCATTTCGATAATCTCCAAGACGTTATGGTCGCGGATGTTTGCTTTGGCCAGATCAGTCATGTCACACCACCGCTAGGTCAAGAGGGATCGCTTTGTAGTTGTCCGAGTCGCCGATCCGTTCATATACACGGATATACACGGCGCTCCCCGTGACCAGGATCGAATCCTTTACCGCCTGCATCGCCGCCTTCCAGTTGTCGTCATTGATTTCCAGACGCAGCAGGTCGAGCACATCAGAGGTCTTGATCTGTCCGTTACGGTTTGGACTAAAAGTCCTGTCGACGATAGCCAGCAAATGGCCGTCCGCGCCCTTGCTCCATGCCCGAATGCAGTCGTAGACCAAGACCTTCGCCACTTCCATTTCCTCGGTGAACGTCAGCCGGTCAGCATATGAGCGCTGCACTTTGAACTGGCCATCGTAGGTCGCGATGGTGACGTTGCCTTTCTTACCGCCCATCTGAACGCCGTAGCGCTCACCGGCAATACTGATCAGATCGGCCACGTCACCGAGCGATTTTTGTTTGAAGTTCTTCAGCGCCAGGTTCAGCGCCTTCGCGTCTTCAGCCAGTTCGCGGGCGACTTGGTCGCGTAGTTTGTCCTGGTCACGTACCTGGTCGACTGGGACCAGATGACCTACGGCATTGCGGACGAAACCTTCTGGAATCTTGAAGTCAGACATGGCTGCTCTCCTTTATAAGAGCTTGAAGATGCAAGGTGGCCCATTGGCAGACGTCGTCAGCGTGCAGGCCCAGTGCCTGCACAACGACACGCTCTACACCGCCAGCCTTGTCGTATACCGTGATCATCCATCCACTGATTCGGTTGAAGCCAATCTCCAGCCAAAGGAAATGAAGTCGCTCCAGAGCCGCGTCAAATGCCACCAACAAACCGGCTAACTGGATAACGTGTTCGCTGCACTCGGCGTGCAGGCAGTTCATGACCTGGTGCAAATGCTGGATAGCGTCCGGGAAGCGATCTTCAGCAATGGCCGTATGAGCGGCTTCTAACGCCTGTGATGAGTCAGGCACCTGCTCAACATGGTCCAGTAATACAGCCACATGCGTCATTGCCTCCTGCCAGAACAAGGACGGGACCTTGCAGTCAACAGCCGCTCTCAGGGTTTTAATCGAGACATCGAGTGCGTGATTCATTGGTCTTGCTCCTTTACCAAGGAGTACCAAGCCACATCAACACCACGCACCGTCACGGTGTTACGTGTGAATCGCCCAGCAGGCGTGTAACGCAACCCACGCAGTTCATGTCCAAACCGCCGCAAGAACAGCTCAACGCTGCCCTGATCGATAAAGATTTTGTTGTCCACCAGCACCAGGTGCTTGATCCCAATACCGGCATCGCGAATATCGCGGGTCAGTTCGTTGAAAGCTGACAATTTCACCGGGAACTCCTCCGCAAGGATGCTGAGCGGTTGAGTCATTTGCACGCTGACCAAATAGAACGCAGCCATCTCACACCCCCTTCACAACATCGGCGGTGACTGTCGGCACACCGAGGTGGGTGGCCAGGTTCATCGCGGCGATCACTAGGTTGCCGATGGCCAGCGGATACAGCAGCGAGACTGTGTCGTCGCGACCACCACGGCGGTCTGGTTGGGACAGGCGCGTTGTAATGGCCTGGATGCCACTGGCGTCGATTACCTCGTCCAGCGATTTACCGGCACGCTCGAAGCGGAACCTCAAGAACTCTTCCAGACGTGCGCCTTCGATTGGCGGCAGCGTGACGCGCTCGCATCGCTGGACCACCTCGCGCACATCGGCGTTGCGCTCGCTCAATTTCACACTCAGCTCGGGCTGGCCGATCATGATGATGCTGACCAGCTTGGTGAAACCCATCTCCAGCTCCAAGATGCGCTTGAGATGCTTGAGTGTCGGGATCGGCAGACTGTGGGCCTCCTCGATGACCAGGCAGTGGCGGTAGCCTGCGGCGAAAGAGTCTTTCAGCACCTTGTGGAGCTGGGCAAAGCGCGCCTCAGGGCTGTTCTTAGGTTTGGTCAGGGGCGAGACTGCCGCCATCATTGACTCGGCAATGTGAGTGCTTTTCAGCGATTTACCCTTGGTATCGTTATCTTCCGAGGCCAATACATAGGGCTCGATAATCAACACCGGGTCGTTGTTTTCTGCGATCCGGTTAACCAGGTCGCGGCGCAAGGTACTTTTACCCGCACCCGATTCACCCTCAACCGCCAGAAACCCACCGTGCCGTGCGGTTTGGTACATCACCTCACGGACGTAGCGAATATCCGGGCTCACCCACATGTCCTGGGCACAGGAAAGCTCATCAAACGGATCGCGGAAAAGACTGAATGCCTTGCGGGTAGATGGCAGCAGAGTTTGTTTTGGCAGTAACATAGGTTCGTCCTCCCCGGACGGCTCTTTCTTAAGGGCCGGATCTGCCGTGTTGGCGCACGGCAGATCCACTTCTTCAAAGGCGTTTGCGATATCGGCATCGTTGACGCCAGACTCGGTCAGGAACATACGGATGCGTCCCTGCAGATCGGCGCTATCTAAGCTCCGTGGCCATTGGCCGTGATTCAGCAACTGGGCGATAGCGGCTTCACTGAGTTTCAGCGACTCAGCCAGGGCCGACTGAGGTCGGCCCACCCCTTGTAAAACGTGCTTCAGTTTCAACATCACTCACCTCCAACCGCAGCCCGAACCAGGCTGAGCGGTTTTCGCATGACCTCTACAGGTCGTTTCAGCTCGGCTTCAATGTTGTCGAGCTGCTCTTGGGCAATGCCCTCCGGGTACTGCTGCTGCAGCCAACTGAATGTCTCGGCTGACCAAAGATTCGCCATCCGCGGACGCAGCAATTTCGCGGCCTCGACGTGCGACAAAAGTGCATGCTCGACAGTCGGAGCGTTGACGTTCAGGGACGTGCCACGACGCGGCAGGTAGGCTGGCAGCACGGTGTTGGTAACGTGTTTGTGCGGGTCAATGAGCCCACCGAATGGAAGGGTCTTGGCCTTACGGGCTGCCTGTGCGTCGACCTCGCTGGTAGTGCCGGTAGCGATCTGCTCCAGCAGCTTGCGCGAGGTTTGCGCAGGTGTTTCCGCATGGCGCTTGTATTGCTCACCGATGGTCGCTGACGTCTGAGCAAAGCCGAATTGGTCCATGCCGATCCGCTCAACGACGTGGTAATGCTCGCGACCGTCGGCGCCGATCATCACGACGATGGCTGAGTCCTTATCGCGCCAGCAGTTGCGAGTAATCAGCAGCTTGTCGCCCACCATCACCTCCGGCACCGAGCTGACATCGAACTGATCCCCTCGGAACGAAACCCGCAACAGGTTGCTGACCTTGCGCTGCTCCGGCGTGCTGACCGCAAGCTCGCGGCAAACCTCAACACTGGGCGCCAGGCGCAATTCGTCTTGCTTGATCATCTGCCACACGCCGTAGCGGCTGCGGCGGGTACGGGTGTGAATGGCGGTCGCGTTGAAATAGCGCATCCATTGACCGGCCCAGTCATTGATCTGCTCCAGGCTGCTGGCGGCCCGGAATTTCAGTGCACTCTCAAACTCGCGTTCAACGATGTTATGAGCTTGTTCCACCTGCCCTTTGGCCCGAGCGTTGCCGACCTGGTTGATGATCAGTTCAATGGACATAGCGCGGCATAGGTTGCGGAAGATCCCGCTGGTCATGGCGGCGCCGGGGTCGGTCATCAGCATCCAGGGCACGCCGTGGAATGGGTCTGACTCGCTGCGTTTCTGCATAGCGTTGATCAGCACGTTGCACAGGTTCTCAGCCGACTCTGCCCCCAGCACGTACTCGACATACAACGTGCCGCTGGTGTGGTCGGTGATCACGTAACGCCAAAGACGTTGGCGTTCGATCTTCTTCAGATTGCCCGGTTTGCCATCATAGAATTCGGCCTTGAGCATCACCCGTGCGCCATCGTCCGCCAGGTAGAACTGCGTCGAGATTGACGCATCGACCTGCCAGACGTGATTGGGATGCTTGCTGGCCAGCGACACGGCGGGTGCATCGTGCAGCAACTGTTCCGGGTGCAGCTTGTAAGTGCGTAAGGCTCGGCTGATGGCGCCGTTAGTCAATGGCCGAAACTCTCCTGACGCCTCATCCACGCGGCCCGCGAGAATTAAGTTATTGCTACGCAGGCGCTCAACAGCTCGCTCAATGGTGGACAGCTGTTTGTTGTTAGCCCGGATGGACTCCAACAACACGGCTGAGATCATGCGCGCCTCATCCAAGGGCAACGCGCTGTTGCCTGCATCACTGCGACGTTTACGGGGTTTGCTCACCGCAACCTCCTTGAGCTTGCGCTGTAGGGTTTGAAGGGAAACACCCAGCTCGGCTGCGCCAGCCTTGTAAATGGCGGTGCGCTGACCGTGCGGGGCATTGGCTGCCCGTTGGGCGATCTGGGCCAGTTGCTGGGTCTGTACCGGGTTCATGGGTTACGCCTCTGCCTGGTCCATCCACACAGGGTTAGCGCCCTGGTGATGGGGCAGATGAAACTCGCTGCGTACAGTGGCCAGGGTTGTTTCCAACTGCAGGATCAAGTCGGCCTGATAGGCGCGATGGTCCTGGCCATTGTCGGCGGCGTGTTCCGCCATTTTGGAAAACCCTTCGCGCAGCTCGCCCAGGATCTTGGCCTCCACTTCAAATTGAAGGGCAACTAACTCGGTGCGCAGTTCTTTGATGACGTCGTCCGGCGTTGCGGTCTGGATGCGCTTACGGTGCTTCTCCAGCTCCTGCTTGGTGCTGTCCAGCTCTTTGGTCTTCTTCGCCATGACTTCGCCTTGGGCGTCGTAGTCGGCGTTAACCTCGTCCAGGCGTTGGGTGAGTTCGGATTTTTCCTTGGCGTGTTTGGCAATAATTTCTTCGGCCAGGTCGACGAAGGCATCTTTATCACCAGCCTTGGCGACTTCGATCAGGGCGGCTTGGGCGTCCTCAGGTAGGCGGCGGTACTGGCGCATTTCGCGGTAGCCGATACCCATGCGGGACATAGATTCCAGGGCATCTTCCCCAAGGGTCCGAAGGTTTGCTATGTCTTCATCAACTTGCTGACGGGAGCGGCCAAGCAAGGAACAAAACTCATCCCACGTTCCTGAAAACTGCTGACCGTCAGCGGTTTTCTTTCCGCCTAAGGCCCGATACAGCTTGCTTTCCTTTACGTAGGCCAATTTGGAAGTGCTGACGGTCAGCGAAAACTTTGAAAATGACTCTGCCATCTGAGCTTGGCCGAGGAGCTGATTAAGTAGGTCGCGCTCGTCGGTATGTGATGCTATTGCCGTGGCCATAGAGTTTTGAGTGGCCGTCAGTACTTCACCATTCAAAGCAGGCAATTCCATTGGGGCGGTAGGTTGGGCTTTAGCTCGTGCCATGGTGGTCTCCTTAATTCATTGAGCCAGCGGCTATGCGCTGATTGATTTCTTGCATCCGTTGGGTCAGGCGAGCCATGTGCTCAGCATGGGCCTGGGCGATTTGCAGCATTGCCACTGAGTGGGCAAACCGACCGTTGTCCAGCTTCACCGCCAACCCTTCTTCAATCAGGGTCTGCATAGCGCGTGTGATGTTGCTCGGGCTGTCCTTGGTCAGTTGAGCCAGCTCGGTATTGCTAAGACCTGTGACGGTGTGGCCCTTGAGAGCTTTCAGCACGCCCAGCACACGGGCAGCTCCTGAGGCGGTGCGGCTCATGGCTGACCCTCCAGTTCAAGTTGTGGGTGTTGGGTTTGGCTGACATTGCCCCGGTGCCAGGCGAGCCCTTCCATAGCGGCCTGAATAGCGGCTAGGGTTTCGTCGGCCTCGCTGTTTTTGGCGTAGAAAGCAAGCAGCTTCCCAGCGGCGGTTGTCAGCAGTTCTTGTAGGGCCTGGGTGTCCTGGGCGGTGCAATTACGCCCGGTGGGTATTTCTATAGTCAGCCGCCCTGCACTTGCCGCGATCCAACGAGTGACGAAATCGCAGTTACAAACACGCTCATAGGGGCGAATTAAGTTGGCGGGCATGCGGCCAGTTTGTAACCATTTATAAAGCGCCCAGTGATCAGGGAGGCCCATCTCATCAGCGATACGCTGCACGCTTTTATTGTGAGCATCGATTGCAAAGTCCTTGCACAGCTCTAGGGCGTGGCGCAGCGATGTAGGACGAACGTTCTTCCAGCGACGACGATTCATTGGAAACCCTCCAGCAGACGGCCTTCCAAACAAATGCATTTTTTGCAACTAGCCAAACGGGTTGCGCCAGCTGCAAAGTTTTGCGGTACATTCGCAAACTGAGACATGGCTATGACCGACCGTATTGATGCGCTTGAGGCGCAAGTGAATGCTTTGGCGCAGGGCTGGTTACGCCTTGCGGCAGTTCTTGAGGTTGAAGGTCTTGTGACGGCTGAGAGCCTTGAACAGGCCCTAAGACCGATTCGTTGGTCAGGCCAATCAATTGAGGCCGAAGCCACAAGAACGCTGGGCTGGCTGTGCGATCAGTTGGCGGAAGCCCGCGTGGCGCGCCAATCAACGACGCGACAAGCAAGAAGCCGAAGCGGTCGACGTCCATCTGCACGGCAGCCATTACGCTGCCAACGCCGATGAAGGTTTAAGTCCAAGCTTCACCGCAATATCGTGAGCCTTGCCGTAATGGGCTTTGGCTTGGCCATTGAGTACGCGGTACACCTCGTTACGGGTGTAGCCGTTCTCGGTAGCCCATTCAGTGATGGTTTTGCCAACCCGACGGAAGTTTTCTTTCACCTGGTCGGCGGATAGGGCTTTGGCATGGGTGGCCATGGTGGTGGCTCCTGTGATGCAAAGATGATTGATGTTTGTGTGAATTATTTTGGTGGGATATATACACCGTGTCAACTGATTTGGTGGGATTAATACACGAAAGGCTGCGCGAAGAAATCGACCGCTGCGGCCTTTCGCTGGCAGCGGCATCTCGTGCTGCAAATGAATCGAGCCCTCAGAGGCTCAAAGACGTTGTATCGGGCAGGCAAAAGTGCCCGGCAGACCTTGTGGCGAACCTCTTGGTTATCGGTGTGGACGCGATGTATGTCCTAACTGGTGATCGCACTCAGCATCTGCCCAGCAAACTGGCACCTGATGAAGAAGTGCTGCTCGATGGATACCGAGCGCTTGATACCCCGAGCAAAAAACGCGCGCTCGCGGCCATGCTGACAGGGGAAATCACTGCCTTAGGAGAATCGAAGCAGGCATCGCGCACGAATACTCAAACCGTTTCCGGATCTGGTCACCGAGTAGCAGGGCGAGATTTCAATACAAAGGAGTGATATGGGAAATGGGCATCAATGGGGATAACAATCGAGTAGCAGGACGCGACTATTACGAACAGAACACGTTTTTGAAATTGACGCCCGAGCAGCTTATGCAGGTAGCCATCAAACCCTGCGCCCGATGCGAAGATCGGGTTGTAAGCGCCGACGTGAGCATCTGCAATCATTGCCGCCACGAGCTTCAGACAGAAGCTCGTAACGAACGGCTCTTGCGTTATGGCTTTGCAATTATGGTGGTGTGGGGCGTATTGCTGCAGTGGTTGAATGGCCGCGCTCCAGGTTTTCCGCCTGTTAGTTTTTTCGAGTTGGGAGCTATTGCGACGCTGATTGTTATCCTCGGGGCGGCTGCTTGGAGTGCCTTTCAGAAGTGGTGGCTGCTTAACGGTGCTGAAGCGTTGTCTCTTGCCGGTAAACTTATCCTCAGGTTGATAAAAGGGAGCAAACAATGAGGGCCGGTACAGTAACGAGCCTTATTGGCGCTTTTAGCCTGATACTTTCCTCGGTCAGCAACGCTTCTCCGTTTACCGAACCTGGTCCAGACTCATTCAAAAAAGCCTCGACTCAGATGAATCTGCTTGATCGAGCGATGAACGACGGTTCGGCAATACTGAAGACAGGTGAACTGAAAGCCGTCGCGGCCCATAGCCAACACTTTAAATCCCTGGTCAATTCGGGCCAGGCGTTGTTTGGATCATCAACTCTTGATCCCTTAGGGCATTGCAGTGCTGCAGGTGTTTATGCTCAAAGCTGGTGGCAAGCGCAAGTTGTTGCTGCCCGTAGAGGTGGTACAGAGTCTGTACCAGGCTCGTTATCGGAAGCGCTACAACAATTCCGAGCGAACAGTGCCGAATGCTTAAAAAGCGCTCTACCTAATGTCTCTACCGAATCCCTAAAAGACAACCAAAAATCAGAATGCCTAACAGTTTTTGGCGTTGATCCAAAGACAAAGGAAATGGTTGAAAAAGCTAAGCCCGATCATTGTAAACGCTAGCGGATAGAGTTTTATCATTCGAATCGTCGATTATTGGACGCTGCCCCCACACGGGGGGGCTTGCACACGTTAGTATTTGGAACTAGAAATGAACATGAATGGAATCTTCACAGCGTCATCAATAAAAAAAGCTGTGTGGTCGGGTGTGTTTTTTGTCATTGCCTGGGGTGCAACCAAAGCTCTCGACCACTTCCTTGACTTTACGATTTTGTCTACATTGTGGGGCGGCGTCCTATATGGAATAGCTCTCCTCCAGCAAGAAATACCAACACCTTTATGGTGCCTACTAAGTATTTTGGTCTTGGCACTGTCCCTATTTTTGTTGTTTTATTTCAAAAACAAAGCATTGCAAGCAGCTAATTTTGAGATCGAGAGACTTAAAAACCCACCCAAGAGAACCCCTGCAACGCCACAGCTTAGTGATACCGAGCATTCCGTGCTCATGACAATCGCTGCACTGCTCGAAAAAAACCAACGTCCTGATGATCAGGACATTATGAATCAGCTTAATCTCACGCCGCTCCCAACTCAGGCTGCCATTGATGTTCTTACCAGCAAGTATCTAATACACACTGAGTATGATGCTAACTATTACAACTATTGGGAGCTAACCCCTAAAGGGCGTATATACGCGCTAGATCCAGATAACAAAAAAAGGGCCTAGCCTGCGTAAGGCGTCGTCTCTCAACGACCTACGTTTTTGTTCACAGCCTCTCTTTAAACCCGATTAAAAGCCTTCCTCTCCCACGCCGCCGATCATGGCGGCGTGTGTATTTCTGGCGCCTGAAACCTACGGCGCCTTTACAGGAGGCGTCCCATGCGACCCGAAACCCCTCGCGGTATCCGCAACTTCAACCCCGGCAATATCCGCCATGCCAAGGGCGTGCGTTGGCAAGGTATGGCCATCGCCCAGGGCGACACGGAGTTCGTCCAGTTCACCGCCCCGCGCTGGGGTATCCGTGCCATCGCCCGCGTGCTGATCACCTATCAGGACAAGCGCCTGGCCAAGGACGGCAGCCGCATTGACACCGTGCGCGAGTTCATCGAACGCTGGGCGCCACCCTCCGAAAACAACACCAATGCCTACACGGCTAGCGTGGCACGTGCGCTTGGCCTTCACCCTGACTATGAAGGCGTGGACGTGTACGACTTCGACGTCATGCGCACACTTGTCAGCGCCATCGTCCGTCATGAAAACGGCCCAGGCCCATTGCCCGGTGGTCATTGGTATGGCGATGCAATCATTGCCGATGGGCTGGCTCTCGCTGGTATTGAGCGCTGGGCAAAGCATGGGGTGGCGGCATGAAACCCATCTGCGGCTGGCGTTGCTGCTACCGGCTCTACAGCGTCCAGATCACCATCCTGATCGCGCTGCTGGGGTTCGCTCAACTTGAGTTGCTGCCAATGTGGCAGGCCCAACTTTCACCACGTGCCTATACCGCCCTCAACAGCGGTTTGGCGCTGGTGCTTTTCGTCGCTCGCCTGATCAAGCAAGGTCCGGATCAGGGGGCATCGGCATGAAGTTCAACTTGTTTGGCCGTCTCTTTTCGGCATTGCTCGCGAGTTTTACGTGGGTGCCTCGCTGGCCCGTGTCCAGTTCCGCCGTCGGCAGTTGGACCAGGGCGTCAGTCACACCCTCCTATCGGCACGGCAAGACCGGCATCGTCGCTGCCAAACGTCGTGCGCGCAAATCACGCAACCGCCAGAGGCATCATCATGGGCGCGCTTGAGCAGTTGGTTTGGCCCTTACCGGCTCGGCTCGCTGCTGTCGGGCTCGCATGCCTGCTAAGCGCCTCAGCTGCCGGTTCAATCGCGTATGGCTTCGGCTTTCGTTATGCCCAGTCCTTGGGCGCGACTGCTTTGTCAGACCTCAAATCCAAGCACGCAGAGCAAGCCCTGGCAGCAGAAAGCGCCAACCGCCTGCAGCTGCTGCAGCAGGTTGCCCGAGCCAACGAAAGCGAGTCGCTGCTGTTCAACCTGATGGACCAGTACGCCAAAGAGAAACAACTGCTCCAGGAGCGCATCCCCCATGTCACGACCCAATACCGTCCTGCGCCTGGCGCAGCTGCTCAGCCTATCCCTCGTTGCGTGTTCACTGCTGGCTGGCTGCGCGACTACAACACCGCCCTTGGTGTGCCCGCCCCAGGAGCAGGCGCCACTGCTACCCAACCTGCGCAAGCGCCCTGGGCCGCCCCCGGCACTGACGCCGAACTATTGGAAAGCGGCGTCACTCCCGCAGACATTCTTGCCCACGCCCAGGACTACGGCGTGTGGGCCCGCAACAACTTCGCCCAACTCAACGGCTTGCTGGATCTACAGAAAAAGGACTGACGCTCTATGGATGTAGCCGAACACGCTACAGAGCAGGACGACGATGAGTCGGAAGCACGAATTCACGCCCAAGGGCTGCAACGGCGATCTGGCCGTTCAACCTATCGCTGTGACGCATGCGGCGATGCGATCCCGGAGGACCGCCGCCAGAACGAACCAGGCACCGAACACTGCAGCGACTGTGAAGACGCTTTACAACACATGAATAGACGGGGTTTTCGATGAACCTGGAACAACTGAACTTCAGCTTCACCGCCATGCAGTGGGTAGTCCTCACGGTGATCGGCATTTACACCTGGCTCACCAATCGCCAGGCAGCCAGCACCCAGGAGCTGCTGGTGCTGCGTACCAGGATTGTCGCCCTGGAAGAACACGTTCGGCATCTGCCTGACCAAACTGCCGTCACCGATCTGCTGGGAGATATGAAAGCGGTGCGGGCCGAGCTTTCTGGAATGAAGGATGCGCTCGGCCCTTTGGCACGTTCGCTGGACCGGATCAATGATTACCTGCTGAGAGAGAAGACATGACTCCATACTCCGACTTCATCCGCCAGGATGTCCGCTTAGTGTTGCTTCGCTTGCTGGTGGAAATGACCGCTTACCGTGCCAACAGCTCCGTGCTGACCATGGCCCTTGATAGCTACGGACACTCTCTCAGCCGCGACCAAGTCAAAACTGAGCTGCACTGGCTGGCCGAGCAAGGGGCGTTGACCCTTCAGGATGTCGGCCCTGTGATGGTGGCCACGCTCTCCGAGCGCGGGCAGGACATTGCTGCAGGACGCGCTCGCGTGCCTGGTATCAAGCGGCCAGGAGCGTAACCATGGCGGGCAAGTCATCCATCAGCCGCCTGCCGCCCATGGTCAAGGCATACATCCAGAAGCTGCTGCGCGAAGATCGCATGACACTGGATGACATGCTGGCCGACATTCAGGGGCGCTTCCCCAATGAGAAGCCCCCTAGCCGCAGCGCCTTGGGTCGCTTCAAGCTGGGCTTCGACGAACTCACCGACAAGGTCCGCCAGCAGCGGGAGATGGCCGAAGCTTTTGTCGGTGCCTTTGGCGAGGATGCATCTGACAAAACCGGCGTATTGCTGGTGGAAGCGATTTCAACCCTGACTTACCAGGCAGCGATGGGCGCACATGAAAAGGACGAGGTCACCATCGCCGAAGTCTCGGCCTTGGCCCGTGCCGCCAAGGCCACCATGGAGGCGCGGACAATGAGTGTGAAAGAACGCCAGGTCATCGAAAAAGTCGCCCGCGAACGATTGCTCCAGGAACAAGCCGCTGAGCTGGACAGTGCTGTGAAAGCCAAAGGTATGACAGAAGACCAGGCTATGTTCTGGCGTCAGAAATTCTTGGGCGTGAGGCAATGAAACCATCGTCTAGCACTGTTCGTGTCATCGAATGGGACGAGTTGCCACCCAGCGTTCGTCAGATCCCCGAGGGTTATAACCCATTGGCAGAGGGCATCCTGATGGCCCACCAGTCCGCCTGGTTGGCGTTGGACGCTCAGATAAAGCTCTGTGAAAAGGGACGCCGTACAGGCATCACCTTTGCTGAAGCGTTGGATTCGGTGATCACTGCCGCATCTCAGAATGTGGCCGGTGGCATGGATTGCTTCTACATCGGTGACACCAAGGAAAAGGGCCTTGAGTTCATCGGTTACTGCGCCAAGTTCAGCCGAGTGATCGCAGAAGCTCAAACCTCAGGTGTTAGTCAGATTGAGGAGTTCCTGTTCGATGACCAGGACGACGAAGGCAACACCCGTAAAATCAACGCCTACCGTATTCGCTATGCGTCAGGTTTCAAGATCGTTGCACTTTCGAGTAACCCCGCCGGTGTCCGTGGTTTGCAGGGCAAAGTGATCATCGACGAAGCAGCGTTTCACCGTGACGTGTCCGCCGTGCTGGATGCCGCTACTGCCTTGCTGATCTGGGGCGGTCGTATCGTCATCATCAGTACCCACAACGGCAAATCCAACCCTTTCAATCAGATGGTCAACGACATCCAGGACAAGCGTTATGGGGACAGTGCTGAGGTGTTTCGGGCAACGTTTGATGACGCGGTGGCCAACGGTTTGTATGAACGTGTGTGCTTCATGGCCGGGAAACCCGCCACAGCGGAAGGCAAGGAAGCCTGGTACAAGAAGATCCGCAATGCCTACGGCCCGCGCAAAGCACAGATGCGCGAAGAGCTGGACGCGATCCCACGGGACGGCAACGGTGTTTGCATTCCTGGCGTGTGGATCGACGACGCTATGCGAGCAGGTCGAGAAGTACTGCGCCTGGCGCTGCCGGACGACTTCACCCAGCAATCGGTCCAACGGCGCGACGCCTACGTTGAAGACTGGATAGAGCGGTATTTGGCTCCGTTGGTAAAGCAGCTCCCTCTCGATCTGCGCCACTACCTGGGAATGGACTACGCCCGCCACCGCGACTTCTCCATTGCCTGCCCGATGTCAGTCGACCAGTCACGCCACCGAGACGTGCCCTTTGTCATCGAGATGCATCGTGTTCCCGCGCGTCAGCAGAAACTCGTGCTGTTCTACACCCTGCGTGGATTACCCCGCTTCAGCGGCGCGGCACTCGATGCGTCAGGTAACGGTGAAACGCTCGCCGAAGAGACCGCCGACGAGTTCGGCCACAACCTCATCAAACAAGTGAAAATCAGTCGAGCCTGGTACGGCGCCTGGATGCCGAAGTTCGTCGGCCTATTTGAAGACAACACCATCACCATGCCCCAGGACGACAACCTGCACCAAGATGTGCGCGCCATCGAGCAGGTGGACGGCATTCCTATGATCGTTAAAGCCCGCTCCCAAGATCTAAAAGACCCGGACCTGTACCGCCATGGCGATTTCGCGGGCGCAGGTGCGCTCGCCAACTTTGCCACGCTGGAGGTCACTTCCGGGCCGGTCTCCGTCAAATCACGTCGCCGCCGTCAGGGCAAACGCATCACCCAGGGGTTCGCATGAACAAGAGAGGCTTGTGGGTTAGCCCCACGGAGTTCGTAAGCTTTGCCGAAGCCAAGCGCGGCTCAACGCTCAATCAACATATCGCCACCCGTGGCCGATCCGATGCAGGCAGCTTCAGCGGCGCCAACCTGCCAAACCCTGACCCGATCCTCAAGGCACAGGGCAAGGACATTACGGTCTATCGTGACTTGCGTAGCTCGGCTTTGGTTGGGGGCAATATCCGCCGCCGCAAAGCGTCGGTACTTTCACTGGAACGCGGGATCAAACGCGGCGCTGCGCCTATCAAGGTTGAGCGCTTCATCCGCGACTGGCTGACGGATCTGGATCTGGACCGCATCATCCGCGAACTGCTCGACGCGCCGCTGTTTGGATACCAGCCCGTCGAACTGATGTGGCGGCCATTGGGTATGAACCTCGTGCCGGAAGACCTGCTCGGCAAACCTGCAGAATGGTTCTTCTATGACAAGGACAACGAACTGCGCTTTCGATCCAAAGAAGCAGGCCAGGACGGCGAGTTGTGCGACCCGCAGCGGTTTATCGTTGCTCGCCAGGACGCTACCTATGCGAACCCATACGGTTTCCCGGACCTCAGCATGTGCTTCTGGCCCGCGACCTTCATGAAGGGAGGGTTGAAGTTCTGGGTGCAGTTCACCGAGAAGTACGGCAGCCCGTGGGTTATCGGAAAACACCCGCGTGGTGCCACTGACGGCGAGACCGATCTGCTTCTCGATAGCTTGGAGGCGATGGTGCAGGACGCCGTCGCGGCGATCCCTGATGACTCCAGCGTGCAGATCATTGAAGCCGCTGGTAAGGCTGGCAGCGCAGAGGTTTACCGTGAACTGTTGGAGTATTGCCGCAGCGAAATCAACGTGGCCATGCTCGGGCAAAACCAGACCACAGAGAAAGACAGCACCCGTGCAAGCGCTACGGCGGGGGCTGAGGTCACTAAGGATATTCGTGACGGCGATGCCGGAATTGTTGCCGCATCACTGAATGCTGTGATTCGTCGCATCGTCGATATCAATTTTGGCGAACAAGTGATCGCTCCCGTTTACGAGCTGTGGGAGCAGGAAGAGATTGATAAGGTGCTGGCTGAGCGAGACAAAAGCCTCAGTGAGTCAGGCGTCACCTTCACCCCGCAATACTTCAAACGCACCTACAACCTGCAGGACGGCGACATCGTTGAAACGATGCCTTCCGATATCGGCCCAGAGTTCGCTGAATCCACGCTCAAACCGATCCTTGACCAGGTTGCACTCGACCAGGCCATAAACGGTCTGCCTGCGTCGTTGCTCCAGGAGCAAAGCGAACGGGCAATAGGGCCACTGATCGAAGCGTTGCAACGTGGCCGTGCAGACAGCGAAGCGCTCGGGCTGTTGGCCGAGGCCTACCCCCAGATGGATACCCAAGCCCTTGAGCAGGCGCTGGCACGCTTGATGTTCATCGCCGACACCTGGGGCCGCTTGAGCGCCAGCGCAGACCGGGAGAGCTGACATGGCCAGCGCTACAAAACCAGTGAACCCGGCTGACCTTAAGGCGATTTTCGGCCTGGAGCCAGAAAAGGCTATGGAGTACCTGAAGTCCAAAGGGTATGCGATCACGTGGAACTGGCAGGAAATGCTCGATCAGGCACATGACCAGGCCTTCACCGTGGCCAAGGCCATGCGTCTCGATCTGTTGTCCGACATTCGTGTCGCCCTGGAGACGGCGCTCCAGGATGGGCAAACGCTCAAACAGTTCATTGCCGCACTGCAACCAACGCTGGAATCTCAAGGTTGGTGGGGCCAGCGGGTAATCGTTGATAGCCAAGGCGTGGGTGAGCTGGTGCAGCTCGGCAGTCCGCGCAGGCTTCGAACGATCTACCAGACAAATCTGCAGAGCGCCTACATGGCTGGCCGGAAGGCCGACATGGAAGAAACCACGGACACCCATCCGTATTGGATGTACGTCGCCATTCTGGATGGAAAAACAAGGCCGAGCCATCGAGCGTTACATGGTCAGGCGTTCCGCCACGATGATCCGATCTGGGCGGCGATCTTTCCACCGAATGGTTTCAACTGCCGCTGTCGTGTCGTTGCGCTTACGGAGGCGGCGGTGAAGCGTCGTGGTCTGAGGATCGTTTCAAGTGAGGGCCGTATGTTCACCGAAACGGTTGAAACAGGCACGGATAAACGAACTGGCGAGATACGCACCGCCGAGGTCACGGGCCTGCGCACCACGGATGCGGCAGGTAAGGCAGTTACCTTCCGTACGGACCCAGGGTTCAACCATGCACCAGGTGCTGGCCTCGCTGACATGCTGAAACGCAAACAAACGGCTGCGTAGGGGATTTGAGATGATCACTGTTGAATTGGATCACGAACGTCTGCAGGCCGCCCTGCGCCGTGTTGAGTGGGCCGTGGGAGATGTCGCTCCGCTGATGCGCGGCATCGCTGCTGAGTTGGTTAGTCAGACTGAGGAGAACTTTGCGGAAGAAGGTCGGCCTGATTGGGCGGACCTCTCAGAGACGACCACGGAGCGGCGAGCGAAGACAGGTAATTGGCCTGGGCAGATGTTGCAGATCAGTTCGGCAGGGCTGGCGGCGTCGGTCACCAGCCATGCGGATGACAGTTCGGCATTGGTGGGTAGTAACAAGCCCTATGCAGCCATGATGCATTTCGGAGGTAGCAAATCGGCCTTTCCGCACCTGTGGGGTGATATTCCTGGGAGACCGTTTCTTCCAATGGATGGCAATGGTTCGTTGCAGCAAGAATCAGAGGAAGCCATTCTCCAGTTAGCTTTGACGCACTTGGAACAAGCGGCCCGCATTTAGGCTCACAAGGCATCTTTAGGAGAAACTGGACTGGTCATCTGGAGACAGCTCGAAAAAACCTCGTAAAGCCTTTATAAAGCTATCTCCCGCATATTGTGAAAGGAGATTCACATGCCAGTTGAAGGTTTCCATTCTGAATGGTTCACCGTTGGTAATCATCGCGTTTTGCTGGAGGCTCGAGCAAGCTACCCTGATGATGATCAAAAGCTAATCGCGGCGGTAATTGCCAAGGCGCTGGACCACAACGCTGAACACGCCCGGTTGGTCCGAATTTTCTTTGACGATAAAGCCTGCGTCTACAGCATTCATGTTGCTACGACCAGCCAAGCTGAAAAACAGCTCGAAGGCCGCTTAACTGAAATCGTGCAATCAATTTACGGCACAGGAAATTATTACTGCGACATTGAGGTGGTGAAAAAGGGGGATGAATCTTCTGACCACTACCATCACATGGAGCATCTAAGCGTCAGCACTGGTGTCGCTACAGACCGTTGGGCACGATAGCCATAGGCCCTTAAATTATGCGGCTCGTTGAGAGCCGCAGCTTCATCAGGTGATAACCCAGGAAAACTTTTGTGAGAAATTTTGACGGGAGTAACCTTCACAGGTACTTGAGCACTGCTGATGAAACCTCTGATGAGGTGAAGAATAAGCAACCCGAAATACTGCTGCTAGCTAGTGAATGTGTAGATCTCATTCATCAGCTAATTCAGGCCAGCGAGACAAACACAGCTGCAAAGTCATTGGCGACGAACTCTCTATTTATCTACATGGCAGGTATACGTACCGCTCTGTCAGGCCATGCAGCGGCCGTATCAATTCCCTTGCGGACCTCACTAGAGTCGGCCTGCTACGCCTTACTGGTCGCACGTGATGAGCGCCTGGTAGAGATTTGGCAAAGCAGACATAAAAGTGAGACGGATCTAAAGGCTCAAAAAAAAGCGTTCGGAGCAGCAGTGTCTTCGGCAGCAGCTGTCATTAGCGAGATAGATGATGACGCCGCCACGTTGATAAAATCGCTTTATGAAGCGGCAATCGATTTTGGCGGGCACCCTAACCCTCGGGCTATGCATGGACACATCACCACCAATGAGAATAACGGTGAATTGGTGGATTATGGATGTTTGTATGGCTGGGGGAGATACATCGGTGGAAGCCTCATCCAGTGTGTCGAATTTGGGATCGCAATATCCATCCTCATCGCTGCCACGGTTGAAAATCAGCCATTATTTCTACCAGACAGCAAGGTCTTCGGAGACTTAATGAGCCTGAAAAACCATTATGCCGAGCAGATTAATGGCTCCCCGATTCAGTACGATCAGGATATGTACAACAAATTAGATAAAACCTGGGAACCACTCTTTAAACCCGATTAAAAGTCTTGGGCCATCCACCGGCCCAAGCTGTGCGCATCACCTCCACGCAGCGCACAGTCATGAAACCACTGCACATCTTCAAACCCGGAAAACACACCGCAATGAGCGGCGCCAGCTTCGACTTCAGCGAGTCGGATCTGGCTGCCACCGTGCGTGCGTACGACCCGGCCCTGCACGAAGCGCCGATGGTTATCGGCCATCCCAAACATGACGGCCCAGCTTCCGGTTGGATTCAGTCACTCACAGCTACCCCAGAAGGTCTGATCGCCGTCCCAGCGCAGGTCGATACTGAGTTCGCCGAACAAGTGGCCAAGGGCAGCTACAAGAAAATTTCCGCGTCCTTCTACCACCCCGATGCTGCCAACAACCCTGTGCCAGGCGTGTACTACCTGCGCCACGTCGGCTTCCTGGGCGCCCAACCGCCATCGGTGAAAGGGTTACGCCCCATCGAACTGGCCGACGGTGAGCAAGGCGTCGTCGAGTTCGGCGACTACGGGCACGAAGTCAGCTCTGATCTGTGGCGCCGCTTTCGCGAGTGGCTCATTGGCAAGTTCGACAAAGAAACCGCCGACCAGGTCGCTCCATCCTGGGCAATCGACAGCCTCGCCGAAACTTCACGCCAACCAGATCAACCCCTTCAAACCGCCTTTTCCGAACCCACTCGCGCCACTGAGGTAACCAACATGTCCGAGCAAGACAGCGCCGCCCTGGAGGCGGAGAACAAACGCCTTCAAGCAGTCATCACCAAACGCGACAAAGCAGACCGCGCCGCCGCCCAGGCTGCCATTCACACATCGAACGTTGAATACGCCGAACAGCTCGTTGCAGCGGGCATGAAACCCATTCATGCATCGGCGGTGATCGCGGCGCTGGACTACGCCGACTCCAGCGAGACCCCACTGGAGTTCGGTGAAGAGGACGAACGTGAGCCGTTGAGCAATGGCTTGAAAGCCATCTTCAACGACTTAGCGGGCGGCGTCAGCTTCGCCGAGGTGGCCACCAAATCTCGCGTTGGAAAGACCGTCAACCAATCCACCAACCCCTTGCTGGCAGACGCTGAAGCCCGCGCTCAACGATAGGAGGCCCCATGGCCACATTCAATCAGCCCAAAGACCTGGGTGACTTGCTGCTGGTAGAGGTCGCTCCAGGCTGGACCAAAGAAAAAGCAACCTTGCTGGGGGGCGTCAATTACGCGTTCGGGCAGGTGCTGGCCAAGGTGGCTGGCAAGTTTCAGGTGCTCGACCTTGCAGGCACTGGTGCCGCAAAAAAGGCAGCTGCGGTACTTGGCGAACACATCGACGCAACGGCAGGTGACACGACAGGTGTCGCGATTGCTCGCGGTGCTGTTGTTGCCACCGCCGAACTGGTTTGGCCGGAAGGCATTACCGAAGCCCAAAAATCGACCGCCCTGGACGAACTCAATGCCTTGGGCGTTGTGGCTCGTGCGGCCCTTTGACTAGGAAGTACTCCATGAATCTGCAAGACATGTTCAGCGTTGCCAACCTCACGGCGGCCATCAACAAACTCCCGGCCATTCCGGGAAAAGTCGGCGCCATGGGCTTGTTCGACGAGAAAGGCGTCAACAGCACCAGCGTAGTGATCGACGAGCGAGAGGGGCGTCTGGTCCTGGTGCCCAATACGTCACGTAATGACGATCCTGCGCCGGTAAAAGCAGGTAAACGCAAACGCCGCAGCTTTGAAACCTTGCACCTGCCAATCTCGCGGCCTCTTTTGCCAAGCCAACTGCAAGGGGTTGCCGCGTTTGGTCAGGAAGGTGCTGCTGCGCCAGTTGCGACCGTGATCAATGACAACCTGCAGGAGCTGAAAAACAGCATTGAGGCCACCCGCGAGTTCCAACGTGTCGGCGCGCTGCGCGGCAAGCTGCTGGATGCGGACGGCGAAACCATGTTCGACCTGTACAAGGAATTTGAAGTCACTCAGAAGAAAGTGACTGTGGCCCTGAGCAATGCCAGCACCAACGTGCGCAAGGCATGCCTCGACGCCAAGCGCCATTCCGAGTCGAAGCTCGGCGGTGTGATGGTCACCGGTTTTCGTGCGTTGTGCGGGCCGGATTGGTTCGATGCACTGATTGACCATGAGAAGGTCAAGGCAGCTTTTGCCAATTATCAGGAAGCCCAGGATCGACTCGGTGGTGATGTGCGCTCTGGGTTCACGTTCGGCGGCGTCGAATTTATCGAATACGACGTTACGGTCAGTAGCCAACGGTTTATTCCAACGGATATCGCCCAGGTCTTCCCGTTGGCCCGTGGCGTGTTCCGCATGTTTAACGCACCAGCCAACTACAACGAGACCGTGAACACCCTCGGCCAACCGTTCTACAGCAAGGCCGAGCCACGTCGGTTGGGTAAAGGCTGGGACCTGGAAGCCCAGGGCAACCCATTGGCCATGTGCTTGTTCCCTGAAGCCTTGGTCGAGATGAAGTTGGGCTGACCTATGCGCTACTGCACTCGCACTGACGTCAACAACGCCATTCCTGAGCGCACGCTGATTCAGCTATCCAATGATGATCCGGCGGCTGAGACACCCAACGAGTCAGTCATTGAGGACGGTGTACGCCAGGCAGAGGAGCTGGTCGACGGTTACCTACGTGGTCGCTACAACCTGCCCCTTGATCCGGTGCCGACGGTGTTGCGGGATGCGGCAGTGTATCTGGCTCGGCATTGGCTTTATCAGCGTAGGCCGGAAGGTATGGTGCCCGATGCGGTTAAGGACAGCCGCAAGGACACCATCAAGCTGCTGGAAAGCATCCGCGACGGCGTAGTCACCTTGGGTATGCCGACCGGCCAAGCCGCGCCAGAGCCCGGTGAGATCAGGGTTCGTGCGCGACGTCCTCAATTCACTGATGACCGCTGGGAGCGCTACTGATGAGTCAGCCCAGGGCAAAGACACAAACCGAGCAGCTGCTGGACGCTTTTGTCACTCGGTTGAAAAAGGACTTTGACCGCGAGTTGGCCATTGAGCTGTTCCCCGAAAACCCCGCCCAGTACCGGCTGAACCATGCGTGTGGCGCGATCCTAGTGGCCTACGGCAAGTCGACGTTCGGTGCGTCGGAGTCTACTGATGCCGTGTTTCAGGCACGCAACATGAGCTTTCAGCTGACTCTGGTGTTTCGCCAGCTTCATGGCACCAGCGGCGCGATCAGCTACCTGGATCGGATTCGCGAATGCCTGACCGGCTGGAAGCCACCGCACTGCGACATGACGTGTCGCCCAACTGCCGAGAACTTTATCGGCCAGGTTCAGGGGCTCTGGCAATACGGCCTGAGCATTGCCACTCGTGCAGTGCAATTACAAACCATGGGTCTTGAAGACGGCCCGCTACTGACAGAAGTCCCCTTCGAGGTTTACCCATGACATTGACCCGATACCGTTACACCGGCCCTCAGAGCTGCGCATCCCTGCGCGTTGGCGAGTCGCGTGAACTGCTCGACGTGCAGCTGTTACCTGGTCAGCCGGTCGAGCTTCCAGCTGATCACGAATACACCAAGGTGTTGTTGGAGCTGAAGCACCTGGTGTTGCTGCCGACCACTGAAAGGAAAGGAGTAAAAGCCAATGCCAGCTAACTATCTACACGGCATCGAGACTATCGAGGTCGAGCGCGGCCCTCGGGCTATTCGCGTGGTCAAGTCTGCAGTCATCGCCCTGGTTGGCACTGCGCCAATTGGTCCGGTCAACGAGCTGACCTTGTCGCAGACTGAAGTGGACGACGCCCAGTTTGGTCCAGATCTTGAAGGCTTTAGCGTCGCCGACGCACTTGCGGGGATTCACGTGTTTGGCGCCGGGACTGTGTTGGTGATCAACGTGCTTGATCCAGCGGTGCATCGCAGCAATGTCGTCGGCCAGGCTCACCCGTTCGGAGACAACGACTTGCTGCAGGTGCAGCACGGCGCGTTGCAAAATCTGGCGTTGAAGTCCGAGGACGGTGCCACAACCTATGTGCCTGGTACCGACTACTCGGTAGACCTGTTGACCGGTCGCGTCACACGGCTGCCGTCGGGTGCCATTCCTGCCGCTGCGAACGTCAAGGCGGACTACACCCATACTGACCCGAGCAAGGTCACTCCGGCTGACATCATTGGATCGGTCACCCTGGCTGGTCGCCGCACAGGCTTGAAGGCGTTCCCGGACAGCTACAACTTGTTTGGCTTCTTCCCCAAGATTTTCATCGCGCCAGGGTTCAGTACCTTGAACTCGGTGAGCGTGGAACTGATCGCGTCAGCAACCCAACTGGGCGGCGTTGCCTACATTGATGCGCCCATCGGCAGCACCGTGCAGCAGGTAATCGCGGGTCGCGGGCCACGTGGCGTTATTAACTTCAACACCAGCAGCGACCGGGCGCGTCTGTGCTATCCCCACGTGAAAGTCTATAACGCACGCACCAACAGCGAGCGACTACAGCCTCTGTCGATCCGTGCCGCTGGCCTTCGGGCCAAGGTAGATAACGACAAGGGCTACTGGTGGTCCAGCTCCAACCAGGAGCTGGTTGGGGTCATCGGTCTGGAGCGGCCACTGACGGCGCGGGTCGACGATCCGAACAGCGAAGTCAACCTGCTTAACGAAAACGGCGTGACCACCGTGTTCAATTCGTTCGGTACCGGCCTGCGTCTCTGGGGCAACCGAACGGCGGCATGGCCCACCGTGACCCATATGCGCAACTTCGAAAACGTGCGCCGGACCAAGGATGTGGCCGACGAATCGATTCGCTACAGCTCGTTGCAATTCGTTGACATGCCGATCACCAACTCGCTGATCGACAGCCTGACTGAAAGCGTCAACCAGTTCTTCCGCAAGCTGATCGGCGACGAGGCTCTGCTCGGCGGTGAGTGCTGGTTTGACCCGACACGTAATCCACAGACGCAGGTCGAACTGGGCAACCTGCTGATCAACTATAAGCTCACCGTGCCGGTGCCCTTTGAACGCGGCACCTTTGAAACCGAAATCACCGGGGAATACCTGGTCAAACTGGGAGCCGAATAATGGCTGGCTTTAGCGCGCATCGGATCGCCAACGCGAACGTATACCTGGACGGCAACAGCTACTTTGCTCGTTGCGAGGAGATCGAACTCGGCACGGTAAAAGCGGTGATGTCTGACTTCCAAGGACTAGGCATGGTCGGTCTGATTGAGTTGCCCGACGGCCTCGACAAGCTGGAAGGCAAGATCGTGTGGAACAGCCTCTACTACGACGCGGCGAAGAAGCTGGCCACACCGTTCAAAAGTGTTCAACTGCAGTGCCGTTCGAACGTACAAGTGTTCAACAGTGCGGGGCTGGTGGATGAAATCCCTCTGGTCACCCTGATGACGGTGACCTTCAAGGAATACGCCCTGGGCAGTTACAAACCACGTGACCCCACCAAGTTCGAAACGCCGTTCTCGGCCACGTACGTGCGCCAGCTGTTGAACGGTGAGGAAATCGTGCGACTGGACTACCTCTCCAATATCTTCCGCGTGGGCGGTGAGGATCAGTTGTCCAAGTACCGGAAGAACATCGGTCAGGCATAAAAACTGAAGGCATTTTGCTAAGCAAAATGCCTTCAGTTTTGTCAATCCCTCACTGATAGCTCGTTGGCCTGTTAAGAGCTCAGCGCGCTTGGAACTGATCCGTAAAGCTTCAGAGTCTGCAACGTAGCAACGTAGTGATCACGCGCTCCTGCTCGGATGTAGCCCTCCGCGATAAGCCATTCAAGCGTGCTGTTCAGAACTTCCTCCTCTGGAGTCTGATTATAGAAACCCAGAATGAACCCACTAGACGGTGGACTCTTCTCGTAATTCCCCTTTGGAAGGTTCAGTGTTTCAACGGTAATCTCAACCTGCAAAGGACAAGAATCTATCAATAAGTTGAGTATCGTCCTTACCAAACCACTGAAACTGAACTCGTGATCGTTACTCATACTTTCTTACTCCTTTCGTAATGAACAGTAATGCGCAAGGTGACTGGTGCTCCCAAGAATTACTGTCTCTTTAAACTCGATTAAAAGCCAGCGCCGCGTCCAGGCGCGACACTCAGGGCTCTCATAGAGCAACCGATCACTCGATCAACCTGGAGTATCAAACGTGGCCGACCAAGTCAGTTTTACCCTCAAATTTCCCTTCAAATCAGGTACGGGCGACCAGCTCAAATCTCTGCCTATCAAACGTCTCAAGCGCAAAGACATCAGTGCAGCTCAGGCAGTGGCCAAGGACGAAGGCGCCATGGAAGACATGCTCTGCGCCAAGATGCTCGGCATTACTCTGGAAGACCTGTTGGAGTTTGATATTGCTGACTCCAAGTCAGCCACTGAGGTGTTGCGGGAAATGTCCAACGGACGAGACATTGCTGAATTCCTGGGACGAGGCGCTGCTCCTGGTACTGAGGATGCAACCGTCTGAGATTGACGAGCTGGAGATGGAGCGGTACTGGTTTTGGGTTGATGTTTGTGAGCGAGAGATCAACCGCCGGATCGAACTTTCCGAGCAAATGAACCGCTGATCGCTACCAACCCAACCACCACTCCCGCCAGTAATGCGCCGCCCGCTGCGATTGGGGCGGCTGCCAGGGCCAGCAACGGCAGTCCCAGGCAGAACATCAGCACCGCCGCCCACAAGGGCAGGTTCGCCAGGCAGAGCCAGGCAAGCCAGATCACACCGACGCCGATGGCCAGTGCATAAAGGGTTTTGGCGGTGAGCAGAGCGGCTTTTTCAAACATGCTTGCAGCGTAGCAAATTATGGCTAATGAAGTCCTGGTCGGGTTAAAGATTGGTGCCGTAGTATCGGGCAGCCTGCACGCCGCGTTTGGCTCGGCTAAGTCGACCGTGCAGCAGCTGGGCCGCGCTACCGATAGCTTGACCACCAAGCAGAAGCTGATGGGCACAGAACTGGCGGCGTCCATCGCCAGAGGCGGTACCGGTGTCGAGCGCCTTCGCCGGCAATACGACCAGGTCGGTCGCACCATTGAACAGCTCAAGGCCAAGCAGGAGCGCCTCAATACCAGTATTGCCCGTGGCGAAACGCTGAAGAACAAACGCGGGGATTTGCGTGGCCAGGCGATGGAGACCATCGGCACTGGGGTCGCCCTAGGCGCACCTGTAGTGCAGTCGATGCGTACGGCTATCGACTTTCAAGACCAGACCCGTGACATCGCCATTACAGGTGGCTTCGACGAGGCTGAGGAAAAACGGCTTAGCGACGTAATGCGTGGGGCGGCGTTGAGGTGGAATCAAACTCAAACTGACGTGGCCAAGGGTACTGGCGTCTTGATCGCGGGGGGCATATCAAACGCGAAGGAACTCGCAAATTACGCTCCAGTAATGGCCAAGGCCGCAACCGCGACCCGAGCCAGCATGGACGATCTCGGCTCTGTAGCTATCGCACTGAACGATAACCTGGGTATTGGCGCGGCTGGCTTAGAGCGTTCAATGAACATGCTGGCGTTTGCCGGGAAAAGCGGCCAGTTTGAACTTGCGGACATGGCAAAATGGTTGCCACAGTTGACACCTCAGTTCGCTGCGCTGGGGGTTACAGGTGAACGAGCGGTTGCTGAAATCGGGGCTTCACTGCAAATAGCCCGACGTGGAGCAGGCACGAATGATGAGGCCGCTAACAACTTCAAAAACTTCCTTTCGAAGATAACCGCCCCCGACTCGATTAAGGCCTTTGAGAAGGCGGGTATTGATCTTAAAAGCAGTATGAAAAACTTAGTCAGCGAGGGTTTTTCACCCGCTGAAGCAATGATCAAAATATTGACGGTACATCTCGGAAAGAAAGCGCCCGCAGCTGCTGCAGAATATGGGAAGGCGCTGGATCTAAAAGACGACCAGGAAAAGCAAGTCGCCCTCGCTCGGTTGGATGAAGCCTACAAACTCGGGGAGCTTTTTGCTGATCAACAGGTGCTTTCGTTTGTTCGTCCTGCCCTCGCAAACCAAAAAGACCTTGGCAGTATCAAGGCTGGTAGTAAGGATGCTGCGGATAAAGGTGTACTGGATGAGGATTGGAATAAGCGAATGGGCAGCTCTAAAGAGCAGCTGAAAAGCTTAAAGACCAATCTCTCAGACATAGGTATTTCGGTAGGTAATGCGTTGTTACCTGCCTTGGTAGATGTGACCAAAGCCCTGGTGCCAGTGATGGCTTCATTCTCCACTTGGGCAAGTGAGAACCCCGGAATCATCAAGGGGGTTGTGGGCCTTGTCGGCGGTCTGCTGGCAGGCAAACTTGCCTTTATTGGTCTCGCCTACGGCGCCAACCTGGTGATGTCGCCATTCGTGGCCATGTCCACCACCATCACTACGGTGTCCGCCAAATGGACTCTGTTGCGCGGCATGTGGCAGATGGGCAAATTCGCGCCCCTGGTCAGCGGCCTGACCCGTATTGGCAGCGGATTGCTCACGGTTGCCCGGTACAGTGGCCTGTTCTTACGTGGCGTCACTATGGCCCTCGGCGCACCGTTGATGATGGTGGCGCGTGGTGGTTTGTTCCTGGGCAAGATCCTCGGCGGAACATTGCTGTTCGGTTTGAAGCTCGCGGGTCAGGCCGTCCTCTGGCTGGGTCGAGCCTTACTGATGAACCCTATCGGACTATTGATCACCGGCATCGCCTTGGGCGCGTATCTGATCTACCGCTATTGGGAACCCATCAAGGGTTTCTTCAGCGGCTTGTGGACAGAGATCAAAGCCGGTTTCAGCGGCGGGTTTGCGGGTATCACCGGGCTGATCATCAACTTCTCTCCGCTCGGCCTGTTCTACCGGGCCTTTGCGGGTGTGATGAGCTATTTCGGGATCGAGTTACCCGGCAAATTCAGTGAGTTCGGCGGGATGCTGGTGACAGGGCTGGTCAACGGCATCAGCAATATGGCCGGGGCGCTGAAAGATAGCGTGGTAGGCATCGGATCGTCGGTGAAAGGCTGGTTTACCGAGACCCTGGGCATCCAATCGCCAAGCCGTGTGTTCATGGGGTATGGGGCGAACATCAGCGAAGGCGCCGCCATTGGCATCACCTCGCAATCCGACCTGGTGCGCAGGGCAGCCTTGGGAATGGCAACACAGTCGAAGGTCGACATGCTGCCGCCCAACCCGGCTGATATGTCCAGGGCGAGCATGATGGGAGGCTTTGCAGGAGCGGGACAAGGGACTGCACCTGGTGCGAGTGTTCAGCCCACCTACAATTTCTCCCCGCAGATCACCGTGCCCGGTGGCTCTGATGTACGCAGCCAGATAGAACAGGGTCTGCAGGCAGGCTATGCCGACTGGGTCAAATTCATGGAGCGCTACAACCACGATAAGCGCCGCCGCAGCTACGGCTCACCCGAGGAAGGATTTGCCTGATGTTCGCGATCCTGGGAGACATTGAGTTCACCGTTGCAGGCGGCATCAGTGGTCTGGACCAAAGCGGTACCGCTGATTGGGCTGAGCATGCTCGTATTCAGGGCAAGCCCTTACTGGAGTGGATTGGCGAAGGCCTGGACGCCTGCAACCTGACGATGGTTTTGCATCCGATGCTGGGTGATCCTGAGGAGCGGCTGCGGGCACTGCGACAGGCCAAGAGCAAGCATGAACCGTTGGCCTTCGTGATGGGCAGCGGCGAGTACTTGGGCGCCTACGTCATCACCGACATCAGTAACACGATGCGACGTGGGACTGCTGTGGGCCAGATCGCCGCCGCGACAGTCCAGGTCAGCCTGAAGGAGTACACCGGAGCGTTTAACCGCAACGTACTCCGACCGGGACTGTTTGATCCTGCTCTTAGCGGGACAGCTGCAGCAGCCATGGGATCGCCGGGGCTGATTTCTAAATTGACGCCGCCAGCCAGCCCCACACAGATGGCTATTGCTCATGCGAAAACGGTGGGCAACGTCTTGCGTACGGGGATGAACGTGTACGACTCCGTCAAAAGCGGCAGCCCGTCCATGATCCTTGGCCAGGTACCGCAACTGCTCGGCATCACCGCTCGGGCGATTGAGCCGCTCCAAGGCTTCAAGGGCGCTGCAGATCTGTTCGATGACGGCGCCGATCTGTCACGGCTGAGCGACAGCGTGCTGGGGAGCGTGATGGGCGCTCAATCCAGCCTCAACCCGGTTGACCTGGGCAACATCGCCGACCGCTTCGCCAGCTCCCGCGAGTCTCTTGGACAGGCGGCGGCCACCCTGAATAGCGCCAGCACTCGCCTTGCAGGCCTGGCAGCTCAAGTCCTGACCCGGAGAGCCTGATGTTTATCGCCCATGTAACCACCGAGGGAGAGCGCTGGGATCAGTTAGCCTGGCGCTACTACGGTGACGCTCACCGCTATTTGCCCATTGTGGAAGCAAACACCCATGTCCCCATCACCGCCGCGCTTCCAGCTGGACTGACGCTGGCCATCCCTATGCTGGAACCCGTAACGTCGACCGAGGATCTCCCACCATGGATGCGTTGATTCCAAAGCTGGTACCCGAGGCGCGCTTTGTACTCACCTATCAGCAACGCAACATCACCCGTGATGTCAGCAAGCACTTGCTGTCGTTGACCTACGACGACTTCCTGACAGGGGAAGCTGACAGCCTGGAGGTAGAACTGGAGGACACCGAAGGCAAATGGCGGGACGCCTGGTACCCAGGGCACGGCGATACACTGAAGCTGTCCATAGGCTGGGAAGGCGAACCATTGCGGGCTGTGGGTAGCTTTGAAATAGATGAGGTCGAATTGAACTGTCCGCCGTCGACCATCAGCATTCGTGCCCTTGGCGCAGGTATTCAAACAGCGCTGCGCACCACTGAGCATAAAGCCTACGAAAACATGACACTGGACGCGGTCGCCAAGCAGATCGCCACCCGTCAAGGGCTGGAGCTTATCGGTCGTATCGAACCGATCAAGCTGGATCGCCTAACTCAACAGGAGTCGGACCTGGCCTTCCTGCGTAACCTGGCTGGCGAGTACGACTACGCCTTCAAGGTGACCGGCAGACGCATGGTGTTCCACGCAATCAGCGACCTGGCCAAGGGCGTGTCGGTTGCCAGTCTGGTGTTAAAGGACCTTGCCAGTGTCCGCCTGCGTGACCAGATCACTGTGGTGCCTAAGGCAGTTGAGGTGAAGCACAAAGACCCGGCCAAAAAGCAGTTGATCGCCTACAAGATGGAAAACGGAGAAACCGTAGCGGTGCCCAGCAGTTCCAGCAAGACCACCACCAGCGCCGATACGAAGAAGCAGCGTAAGCGCAGCGCCTCGGCAGAAGTCTCCAAAGCGAAGGCTAAAGCTGAGCTGGCCAAAACCAACAGGGAACGCACCACCGGCAGTTGGAGCTGCATTGGTCGACCGGACCTGGTGAGCGGCAATGTCGTCACTCTGGTTGCGGCGGGCATGCTAGGCGGTAACTACTTGATTACTGCCTCACACCACCGGGTGACCCGTTCTGGTTATACCGTGGAGAAAGAGGTCTGCCGCATCTCGGCACCCTTGATCAACCTAAGCCTGACCAACACCAAGCCCGACCTGGCGTTGTCGACCTACGGCATTCAGCATGAAGTGGTGGCCTGATGGGCATTGAGCTTGAGTATGGAGAGATCAGTGGCGTGGACTACCCAACCTGCCGCGTGCGGGTCCGCCTGGATGACCGTGATGGCGTTGAGAGCTATTGGCTCCACGTGCCCCAGCGCAATACGCAGGGGACTCAGCGTCGTCCTTTGATGCCCGAACTGGGGGAACAGGGCGCAGTGCTGCTTGATGCCGATGGTGTCGGTGGTGTGTATCTGGGTGGGATCTACTCGACTGCTGAGCCGCCGCCAGTCGTAGACGAAGATACTGATTATGTCCGCTTCAGTGACGGGACGGTTTCAACCTACGACCGTGCAGCTGGGGTTATGACGCTGGACTGTGTGGGGGCATTGCTTGTGAAGTGTGGACGAAACATCACGGTTGAAGCTGGGGAACCGGTGGTTGTGAAGGCGCCTTCAGCAACGTTAGATGTACCGCAGGTCTCCTTGAATGGAGACCTGCTGATAAAAGGAAACCTGCAGGTGGATGGGAACATTGATGCAATCGGGACAATCATGGATGTAAGTGGGAATTCAAATCATCACTCACATTGAGTTAATTATTCCCAGCCTTACTGGCTTTTGCCTTTGCGTCCCTGTCTTCAATGCCTTTAAGCTTGCTCTCCGGTAGCAGATTGAAAAGATCATCAATTTCACCTGGTAGAGCAATTTGCTCCTCAATGATGAGATTGATCAAGCGAAAGAGAGGGAGAACAAATTTATCTCCATCTGAAAGGTCGAGTACGCCGGGATGGACTGCTTCGTTCCCAATCACCCGGACTGTATCCAAAGCCCTTTGAATTTTCGTAGATAATCCTTGTTCTACGAGAGTCGCTATCATCGTGTTGATATCACCCTTTTCTTGCTTGGTTAGCACTAAGCATAGTTTTTCAATGCAAAGCCTAAGTAGGGCGGCTGCGGACCGTGGGGAAAGCGAGGCAATTTGCCTTGCTTCCTCGTACCCCTCTCTTATCTCTTCAGGCATTTGTGGATGAGCAGGTTCGGCCTGTACTACGTGTGGATAGACCATTTGGGTCGATCGCGCTACGTACGTCCAAATGCTTCTTTCATTGCAGCTATGACAAGTCGCAGCTAAGAAGTCGGACAAATTATCATCTTCCAGCGCCAGCTGATCCCACTGCATTCCTGTCAACGCTAAGCAGAAAGGACAATTAAAACTCTTCTTGCCAGCTTCAGGGGGGACAAATTTTGTCATGAGCTTTTCTCTTGTCTGTTTTCGATATATTAAGGCTTCTAAGCTTGTGTGAGTTCATTCTCTTTAAACTCGATTAAAAGCCAACACGCTAGGCATTTTGCATCATTGGGTGCATGAAAACGCCCACTCCCTACACCAGCATCGCCGCCGCCCATTGGCAGCCCACCCTCGGCACGTCCGGCGAGGTGGTCGAAGGCCTGCGCGACATCGACCAGGCTATCCGCATTATCCTGACCACGCCCAAGGGCAGCGATGCCCACCGGCCAGAGTTCGGCAGCGACCTACATCTATATATCGACTGGCCCACAAACCGAGTCACTCCGCACCTGGTGCGTGAAGCCGTCGACGCAATCCGTCGCTGGGAAACCCGCGTAACAGTCGTCCAGGTGCAAGTCAGCATTGATGTCGAACACATCACTGTGCGTGTGCGATGGCGTGTAGCCGACGGCATACCTCAATTGACCGAGGTGCCTTATGCGCGAGCTGCCTAAACCGGTATTTATTGAGATTGATCCAGCTGCCAATGAGGCAAGCCTGATCGCTCGATATGAGGAAAAGTCCAAAAAGACCCTGTACCCGGCTCAAGTTGAGCGACTGTTTATAGACCAGATCGCTTATGCCGTTACCCGTCTACAGATGGGTATTCAGAATGCTGGCGAGCAGCTGCTCGTGCGTTTCTCGAATGGCGCAATCCTTGATTACCTGGGCGAGTTGGTGGCTACACCTCGACTTTTGGCAAAACCGGCGCGCTGCATCATGCGGTTCAGTCTGCCAGCAGCTGTTCAGCAGCCGTTGTTGATCATTGCTGGCACTCGGGTCAGTACCCAGGACACCAAACTGACGTTCCTGACGGACCAGGATGTCATGATTGCCGTAGGGCAGACTAATGTCAGTGTTACAGCAACGTGCCTTGTCGCGGGTGAGCAAGGCAACGGCTGGGCCGTCGGCCAGATCAGCAGTATTGGTAATCCCCCGGCGCAAAGTTTGGTCGCTAGTAACACCAACGTGACCGCTGACGGTGCAGAGGACGAGAGTGATGACCGCTATCGCGAGCGCATCATTCTGGCACCCGAGGCCTTCAGCAATGCCGGAAGCCGTGGTGCGTACCGTTATCACGCGCTGGCTGTGCATCAGTCAATTATAGATGTAGAGGTCCAGGGTCCTGACGAGGGCCAACCACCTGGCCATGTCGCATTGTATCCACTGACGAACACAGGACTGCCTTCGGCGGACCTGTTGCAGCAGATCAAAGACCAGGTCACAGGCGAAAAGCTAAGGCCCTTGTGTGACACGGTGCACGCCTATGCCCCCTTGGAGATCAGCTATCAGATCAAGGCCCATATAACGTTCTATGCAACCGCTGATCGTGCTGGCGCAATGTTGGCTGCCCGTGCGGCAGCGGATGCCTATGCCGTTGAACGGCGTGCGGGCCTGGGCCGTGATCTTATCCAGGAACAGTTGATTGCCGTACTCCAGGTTAATGGGGTGTATCGGGCAGATCTGGAGTTCCCGAGTGCGCCACGTGTGGTTGAAGGCAATGAATGGGCGAACTGCACATCTATAGCGTTATTCGATGCAGGCGTTGCCAATGGCTAAGCAGCAGTTGCCACCTGCTCTGGAGGGGGATGAGCGCTTTGCTTTGCTGTTGGAGCTACTCGACGAGGCTTTGGGCGCTCTGGATCTGAATTCGATGCTGGTTTACTTGGTTGACCTGGTACAGCCGACGTTGCTACCAGTACTGGCCGACCAGTTTTCACTGCTCGATGAGGCTGCCTGGCTATTGGCCGAGTCGGAGGAAGCCAAGCGTAACCTGATCAAGAACTCTGCCGAACTGCACCGCTACAAGGGCACTCCCTGGGCGATCCGTGAAGTGATTCGCCTGCTCGGATTCGGGGAGGTAACAATCCAAGAAGGCCTCAACAATCAAATCCGCAACGGATCTATCAACAGAACAGGTACTCATGTTCATGGTGATCCATCCGCCTGGCCGCTTTACCGAGTCTTTTTGAAGAGAGCCATCACCAATGACCAGGCTGCGCTACTGCGCCGCCTTCTTCTTTCCGTCGCACCTGCACGTTGCAAGCTGGCTGCCTTGGACTATCAGTCCGTGGCTATCAGGCATAACGGCTCAGCGCGCCGGGACGGCCAATACAACCATGGGAGCAGCTAATGGCCAATCTACCCGAGTCAAATGAATGGACGCTTGGTATCTACCAACTGGAAACGTCCGATCCGGTGTTAGGAGGCCCTGAGGGGATAGACAACCTCCAGGGTAAGCAGCTTGCGAACCGCACGAAGTGGCTCAAGGATCAGCTCGATAAAATTGTAGGGGGTGTGACCTCGGTTGGTAAGACCGCTCGGTTGGAGACAGCTCGAAATCTGAAGTTAAAAGGTGCCGCAACAGGCACAGGTAGCTTCGACGGGAGTGCAGATACCGAAATCACCCTGACCTTGGCGAACAGTGGGGTTACTGCAGGCAGTTACGCAAAGGTAACGGTCGATGCCAAGGGCCTTGTCACTGGTGGGGCTGCACTTGGCGCGAATGACCTGCCAGAGGGAATTACCGCGCCTCAATTTGACAAGGACAAATCGCTCGCCACTACCGAGTTTACAAAGCGAATGGGCGTCGAGTATTCGGGCTTCGCGCCGCTTACCGCCAGCACAACGCTGGGGGCTTCAAGCATTGGCGGTGTTGTGGCCGCAGCATCTGTTGCACCTATTAACATTACTTTACCGCCGACCGCAGGGGTACCGGACGGGGCGACGGTCGACGTCGTGAATGCAGGAGCAGGTGCGGTAACTGTTCTGACTACCGGGTTGGACGTTCTGACGTCCCCATTCGCGGGTGCGATAGCTGTCGTCTTAGGATCAGGGGATAACGCCGCGCTTGTGAAAGTCTCTGGCTCCTGGCGCTTGCGTGGCGGCTCCATGGCCCTTAAATACGCGGCCGTAATGTCCGGATCAAACTGGACAACAAGACCACAGTTCGACAACAGCCAAGCGTTTGCAACCACTGAGTTTGTAAAGCGGATGGGGTTCGAATGGTCAAGCTTCAGCACGTTCACCGCCAGTACGGTATTGGGCAATGGAAGTGTTGGCGGCATCGTAAATATCGGGTCTGCAACACCAGTCAACCTGACCTTTCCACTCACTGCGCCAATCGCGTCTGGTGGCGCGATTATGGTGGTAAACAGTGCGGTCGGAACTGTAACCCTGCTGGCTTCGAACGGCGAAGCTCTTACGAACTTGAGCGGCAGTGCAATTGCCGTTGTCCTTGGACAAGGTGATTCGGCGGTACTGGCGAGGCTGACGGGCGAGTGGCGATTGGTTGGCGGTTCAATGGCGCTTAAATACGCATTCTCAATGGCTGGGTCGTCCGGGGTTACCGGTTATCAGAGGCTACCGAGCGGCCAGCAAGAATGCCGGGGAACATTCACGTCCAGCCCTACACCCGGAGCGCCGGTAAACGTAACATTCCCTTTGGGGTTTGGATCGATCAGTCAGCTGGTGATAACGCCGGTTAGCACCTCAACGGCGGCGGTTTCCGCCTGGCACGACTCCGCTACCGTTTCGGGATTCAACGGCCACTGTAACCTCGCATCGACTATCTGCCATTACATTGCAAAAGGACAAGTCGCATGACTATTTGGGCTAAGTGGTTGGCTGAGGATCAGCGTTTCCTGTTCCTTCCCCGTGGCAGCGACGGTGTAGAAATTACGGAGGAAGAACATGCCGCGCTGCTGCAAGGGCAGGCTGACGGCCAGGTGATTGCTTCCGATGAAAGAGGCTATCCGAAATTAATTGTTCCACCGGCGCCATCCCCAGACCTTCTAGCGGCGGTTGAGCGTGCATGGCGTGACGAACAGCTTGCTCAGACTGACGGTGTTGTCTCGCGGCACCGTGATGAATTGGAGGACGGGGTGAAAACCACGTTAACACCCGAGCAGTACACAGACCTACAGGCTTACCGCCGAGCGCTGCGCAGTTGGCCGGAAGCGGGAGAGTTTCCCCTGATTGAGCATCGCCCCTCTGTACCATCTTGGCTGGCAGGACGAATTTGAAAAAGTAAGAGGCGGCTAAGCGGCCCGATTCAGTCGGGCTGTTTTGATATTCTGTTGCAGCAGACGCAAAAGAACCTGAAGCTATTTATCTCACGTTAGGGCGCGATTTTTTCGCGCGCGGCGTCAGGAGGGGGCCAAGCCCTCTCCCACATTTGATCAGTGCGGGCCGCTGGAAATCAGTCCTCCTTGCGCACTGTCGCCACATCGTCGGCTTTGACACGGATGTGTTTACCGGCAATGTCGGTGAACTCGTAGAAACCATCGGCCGTCTTGGTTTTTGGAGAGTCTTTGGTCAAATACTGCGTGCCATTTTGCAGCGTCACTACGGTTTGCGTCGCGCAACCGGCCAATACCAGAAAAGTGAGTGCAACCAGTGGCAGCCCCAAATTCTTCATGTTCATAACCCTTACCGTTAACCCTGAAAAGTCCCGCGCCAAGGCTGCGGGCCATAAATTTTACGCCATCGACTCCCCCATCTGATCACTTTTATACAAAAAGTTGCGTGCGCCATTTATCTATTACCGATTGCAACACAGTATGGGGAGCGGCACTCTGTATGCATAACCAGTATTTGACCTGCGCCCGCCATGCCCAATCCCCTCGACGATCCGCTCTATTACCTGCATAACTTCCGCCAGGTCCTGCATTGGCTGGGGCAACGCTATGCCGATCTGCTCGACCCTGACGAACAGCATTTCATTCAGCAATTCGACAGGTTGCCGCAAGCGTCCCAGGCGCTGTTGGTGCGCATGGTGATGCGCAAGGGCGTGCATTTTCGTGCGGGCAAGCTGCACTACGCGGAGATTGGTTGCCCCCATGCCGCTGCCGCGCCTTTGCGGGAATTGGGATGGGTGGACGACAACCATCTTCTGGCATTTGAAGCATTATTCGCCTTGCTGCAAAAAGGCGAGATCCTCAGCACCTTCGCCCCCTGGATCGACCAGCCCAAGGGCAGGAAGGCCGACTGGCTGCACGGGTTGGCGGCGCAGTTCACCGACACGCGCCGTTTCGCCGACTGGTGCCCGGACCTGGCCGACACGCTGTACAGCCTCACCGTGATGGAGTTATGCGACCGCCTGCGGCTGATGTTCTTCGGCAACCTGCACCAGGATTGGTCCGAGTTCGTCCTCGCCGACCTGGGCATCTACACCTATGAAAAAGTCGAGTTCTGCGCCGAATCGCGGGGGTTGCGCAGCCGCGCCGACGTGCACGGTTTTCTGTTCCTGCACCAATGCCAGCAGGCGTTTGAACGCGGTGAGGCGCTGGCGCAGGTGCTGGCTGAAGTGGCCACGCTGAACACCGACAACCCCTGGCTGGAAAAGCGCCGGGCCAAGCTGTTGTTCCAGCTCGGCCAGTATTGCGAGCGCAGTGCCGAGTTGGACCTGGCGCAGCAGATCTACCGCACCTGCGCCTACCCCGGCGCCCGCGCGCGGCTGATTCGCGTGCTGGAGCGCCAGGAGGATTACGTCCAGGCCATGGCCCTGGCAAGCGTCGCGCAACAGGCACCGGAAAGTGCCGCCGAACAGCAGCACCTGTTGCGCGTGATGCCCCGCCTGCGGCGCAAGCTGGGCGAACCCCGGCTGCCGACGCTCAAATCCCGTGAAGTCACGCGCCTGGACCTGGAACTTGCGCTGCCGGAGCCGTTGATGTCGGTGGAGTCCTGTGTCCAGGCCCACCTGAGCGCACCTGATGCACCGGTGCACTACGTCGAGAACGGTCTGATCAATTCGCTGTTCGGCCTGCTGTGCTGGGAGGCGATCTTCGCGCCGCTGCCGGGGGCGTTTTTCCACCCGTTCCAGCGTGGGCCGGCGGACCTGCACAGCGAAGACTTCCACGCGCGCCGCGTCCCCCTGTTTGACGCGTGTTTTGCGCAACTGCAGGACGGGCGCTACACGACCACCATCCGCCAACGCTACCTCGATAAGTGGGGGATCCAGTCGCCCTTTGTGTTCTGGAACCTGCTCAGTGAAGACCTGCTGGAACAAGCCTTGGCCTGCCTGCCGGCCGAACACCTGCGCTACTGGTTCGAACGCTTGCTGCTGGATATCCGCGCCAACCGTGCCGGCATGCCGGACCTGATCCAGTTCTGGCCGGCGCAGAAGACCTATCGCATGATCGAGGTCAAGGGCCCTGGCGACCGCTTGCAAGACAACCAGTTGCGTTGGCTGGAGTTCTGCGGCGAATACCAGATGCCCGTCACCGTCTGCTACGTACGCTGGGCGGAGCAACCCGCGTGAGCTACAGCGTAGCCGTGCGGGCGCTGTGTGAGTTCACCGCCAAGGTGGGCGACCTGGACCTGCGCTTTACCCCGTCGCCCAGCGCCCAGGAAGGTATAGCGGGCCATCGCACCGTCGCGTCGCGTCGCAGCGCGCACTACCAGAACGAAGTGGCCCTCGAAGGCGACTACCAGCAACTGAAGGTGCGGGGCAGGGCAGACGGCTATGACCCGGACGCCAATCGCCTGGAGGAGGTGAAGACCTATCGCGGCGACCTGGCTGCCCAACCCGCCAACCACCGGCAACTGCATTGGGCCCAGGCCAAGGTGTACGGCTGGTTGATGTGCCAGAAGCTTGGCCTCACGGATATCGACGTGGCGCTGGTGTATTTCGATATCGTCGGCGAAGGCGAAACCCTGCTCAATCAACGTTTCCAGGCGGACGAGCTGCAAGCGTTCTTCAATCAGCAATGTGCGCTGTTTCTCGGCTGGGCCCGCCAGGAAATGCAGCACCGCGAAGCGCGCAACGCTGCGGCGCAGACCTTGCGTTTCCCCCATGCCGATTTTCGCCCCGGCCAACGCACTCTGGCCGAGTCGGTGTACAAGGCTGTCAGCACCGGCCGTTGCCTGATGGCCCAGGCGCCAACGGGCATCGGCAAGACCATCGGCACGATCTTCCCGCTGCTCAAGGCCCTGGCGCCCCAGCAACTGGACAAGGTGTTTTTCCTCACCGCCAAGACCCCCGGTCGCAAACTCGCCCTCGATGCCGCCACGGTGCTGCATGCCAGCAGCGACCTGCCCCTGCGCGTTCTCGAACTGGTGGCGCGGGACAAGGCCTGCGAACACCTGGACAAAGCCTGCCACGGCGACTCCTGCTCGTTGGCCAAAGGCTTCTACGACCGCCTGCCCGCCGCACGCATCGCCGCGTCCAAGGTGCGCCTGCTCGACCAGCGCAACCTGCGCGATGTCGCCCTCGCTCACGGGGTATGCCCTTATTACCTGAGCCAGGAAATGGCGCGCTGGGCAGACCTGGTGGTCGCCGACTACAACTACTATTTCGACTTCGGCGCCATGCTCTTTGGCCTGGCCCAGCTCAACCAATGGCGCGCTGCCGTGCTGGTGGACGAAGCCCACAACCTGGTCGAGCGCGCCCGCTCGATGTACAGCGCCAGCCTCGACCAGTACAGCCTGAAGATCCTGCGGGACACCGCGCCCGAGCCGCTGAAGAAACCCCTGCAGCGCCTCAACCGCGAATGGAACGCCCTGCACAAGGACCAGCTCGCGCCATACCAGGCCTACAGCTTGCGCCCGGACAAACTGCTCCAGGCCCTGAACCTGTGCACCAGCGCCCTGGGCGATTACTTCAACGACCACCCCGAAGCCCTCAGCGGTGACCTGCAAGCCTTCTACTTCGAAGCGCTGCAATTTACCAAGGTCGCCGAGCTGTTCAGCGAGCACTTCATCTTCGACATCAGCAAGCGCCAGCTCGGCGGCAAACGCAGTAGCTCGACCCTGTGCCTGCGCAACGTGGTACCCGCCGAATTCATCCGGCCGCGCTTGACGGCGGCCCGCAGCAGCGTGTTGTTTTCCGCCACCTTGAGCCCTCGCCACTATTACGCCGACCTGCTGGGGTTGCCAGCGGACACGGCCTGGGTCGACGTGGAATCGCCGTTCAAGGCCGAACAACTGCACGTGCGCATCGTTGACGACATCTCCACCCGCTTCGTGCATCGCCAAGCCTCGCTGGCGCCGATTGTCGAGCTGATCGCCCGTCAGTTTGCCCGGCAACCGGGCAACTACCTGGCGTTTTTCTCAAGCTTTGATTACCTGCAACAGGTGGCGCAACTGCTTGCCGAAACACACCCGCAGATCCCGCTGTGGCAACAGTCGCGGGGCATGGCCGAGGCCGAACGCCAAGGCTTTCTCGACCAATTCACCGAGCACAGCCAAGGCGTCGGCTTTGCCGTGCTGGGCGGCGCGTTCGGTGAAGGCATCGACTTGCCGGGCACACGCCTGATCGGCGCATTTATCGCTACCCTGGGATTGCCGCAACTCAACCCGGTCAACGAGCAGATAAAACTGCGCATAGCGGCGATTTTTGGCGCAGGGTACGACTACACCTACCTGTACCCCGGCATCCAAAAGGTCGTGCAGGCGGCGGGGAGGGTGATCCGCAGCCAGCACGACCGGGGCGTGGTGATGTTGATGGATGATCGGTTCGGGGAGGCGCGGGTCCGCCAGTTGTTGCCGGGATGGTGGACGGTTTATTGAGCTATTCCTGCCATCAATAATGCTGGTTCTTGCACGACGGATCCCCCAGGCTAGGCAAAAACTTCCAGGAAAGGCACCGACCATGAGCCAACTGCCCGCGCAAAAGATCCCTGTAAACGGTATTGAGCTATGGGTGCATGTCGCGGGGCCGGAACAGGGCCGCCCCATCTGGCTGCTCCATGGATTTCCCGAGTGCTGGCACTCCTGGCGTGAACAGATTCCGGCGTTGGCCGCGGCAGGTTATCGGGTGTTTGCCCCACAAATGCGCGGTTACGGGCCATCGAGTTCGCCCGCCGAGATTGCCGACTATGACCTGTTGACCCTGTGTGGCGATATCCAGCAGGCCATGGATCACTTCGGTCATGATCAGGTCACCATGGTCGGCCATGACTGGGGCGCCGTGGTGGCCTGGCACCTGGCGTTGCTCGAGCCGGAGCGCGTCACTCGGTTGGTCACAATGTCCGTGCCTTTTGCCGGGCGTGCTCGGCGGCCGGTGATCGACATCATGCGCGAGCTGTATGCCGACCGCTTCAATTACATCCTGTATTTCCAGGAACCGGGAGTGGCCGAGCAGGAGTTGGATGCCGATATCGAACGCACCTTGCGCCTGTTCATGCAGGACCAGGATGTGTTTCTACAGCAGAAACCGGCCACCGCCACGTTGCTTGAGGGCACTTCAACGCCCGGTGCATTGCCGCGCTGGTGTACACCGGCGGACCTCGACGTGTACGTGGAAACCTTCGCTGGACAGGGCTTTCGCGGCCCGTTGAACTGGTACCGCAATTTCGAGCGCAACTGGCAGCGCACCGAATTCCTCGCCGGCCGCCAGGTGTTGCAACCGACCTTGTTCCTGATTGGCGACCGCGACCCGGTGGGCGTATTCGAGGCCCATACGCTCAAACGCATGCCCGAATGCGTGCCGCAGTTGGAGCTGCACGTGTTGGCCAACTGCGGGCACTGGATCCAGAACGAGCAGGGCGCGCGGGTTAACACGTTGCTGCTCGATTTCCTGGGTCGGCACTGAACCGTCAGACCACTTCCAGGTAGGAACTGTGGATCGCACGCGCCAACTCGCGCACGGTGTCGATGAACTCCGTGAGACGGCTATGCAGGCCGTCTTCGAGAATCTCATCAATCCCGGTATACCTCAGCCGCGCCTCGAACTCCGCCGCCAGGCGCTGTGCGGTGCGCCCGTAACTGCCGGGCAGGTCCGCAAGGATATGACTCAACTCTTCGATACAGGCATGCAACGAACGCGGCACGTCACTGCGTAATAACAGCAACTCCGACACCGACCGCGCATTCAGCGCATTCGGATACAGCTCCGTATACGCCTCGAACGACGACAACGCGCGGAGCAGGGCGCTCCACTGGTAATACCCGCGTGCCGACAGGTCGCTGACTTCTTCCGACTCTTCGCCGAACATCTCGTAGCGCGCGTCCAGCAGGCGCAAGGTATTGTCCGCGCGTTCGACAAAGGTGCCCAGGCGAATGAACCGATAGGCGTCGTTGCGCATGATGGTCCCCGAGGTCGCGCCGCGGAACAGGTGCGAACGCTGCTTGACCCAGTCACAGAAGTGGCTGATGCCATGGCGTGCCAGGCCGCCGGCGGCGATGCTGCGCATTTCCAGCCAGGTGGCGTTGAGGTTTTCCCACATGTCGGCAGTGATGCGTCCGCGCACCGCATGGGCATTGCCCCGCGCGGCGCGCAGGCAGTTGTAGATGCTGGCCGGGTTTTCTTCGTCGAGGGCGAAGAAGTGCAGCATGCGCTCGGCATCCAGGGTTTGGTGGCGCTCCAGGTAACTGTCCAGGGTGCCGCTGCTGAGCAACGACATCGCCAGTTCGTCCAGGCCATCGCTACGCCCGGCCTGGGGCATCAGCGACAGGGAGTAACTGACTTCGAGCATGCGCGCCAGGTTCTCGGCGCGCTCCAGGTAGCGGGACATCCAATACAGATCTGCGGCGGTTCTACTCAACATACTCAGCCCTCCACCACCCAGGTGTCCTTGGTTCCGCCGCCTTGCGACGAGTTGACGATCAACGAGCCTTCCTTCAGTGCCACACGGGTGAGGCCTCCCGGCACCAGGCGGGTTTCCTTGCCCGAGAGCACAAAGGGCCGCAGGTCGATATGCCGGGGTGCGATGCCGTTTTCGACAAAGGTCGGGCAGGTGGACAGGCTCAGGGTCGGTTGGGCGATATACGCATGGGGGCGGGCCTTGATGCGTTGGCGGAAGTCTTCGATCTCGGCGGCGCTGGAAGCGGGGCCTACCAGCATGCCGTAGCCGCCGGAGCCCTGGGTTTCCTTGACCACCAGGTCGGCGAGGTTGGCCAGTACGTGGGACAGTTCATCCGGCTTGCGGCACTGGAAGGTCGGCACGTTTTGCAGGATCGGCTCTTCATCCAGGTAAAACTTGATCATCGCCGGCACATAGGGATAGATCGATTTGTCGTCCGCCACGCCGGTGCCGATGGCATTGGCCAGCACCACATTGCCGGCGCAATAGGCCGCGACCAGCCCTGGCACGCCGAGCATGGATTCAGGGTTGAACGCCTGCGGGTCGAGGAAGGCGTCGTCGATACGCCGGTAGATCACGTCCACCGCCTTGGGCCCGTCGGTGGTGCGCATGAACACCTTGAGGTCGTGCACGAACAGGTCGGCGCCTTCCACCAGTTCCACACCCATTTCCCGCGCCAGGAACGCATGTTCGAAGAACGCGCTGTTGAAGCGCCCAGGCGTCAGCACCACCACATTGGGGTTATCCAGGCGGCTGGAGCTTTTCAGGGTCTTGAGCAGCAGGTTGGGGTAGTGGTCCACCGGCGCGATACGCTGCTTGGCGAACACCTCGGGGAACAGGCGCATCATCATCTTGCGGTCTTCGAGCATGTAGCTCACGCCGCTGGGGGTGCGCAGGTTGTCTTCGAGCACATAGTAGGTACCGTCGCCATCACGTACCAGGTCCACCCCCGAGATGTGGGAATAAATATCGCGGTGCAGATCCAGGCCGACCATGGCCTTCTGGTAACCCTCGTTGCCCAGCACCTGGTCGGCCGGAATGATCCCGGCCTTGATGATGCGCTGGTCGTGGTAGATGTCGGCGAGGAACATGTTCAGTGCATTGACGCGCTGGATACAGCCGCGTTCGATCACGCTCCATTCACTGGCGGGGATGCTGCGGGGGATGATGTCGAAGGGGATCAGGCGCTCGGTATCCTGCTCGTCGCCATAAAGGGTGAAGGTGATTCCCGCGCGATGGAAGAGCAGATCGGCTTCGCGACGGCGCTGGGCCAGCAGTTCCGGCGGCGTGTTGGCCAGCCAGCGGGAGAAGTCCTGATAGTGCGCACGGCACACGCCGTTTGCGTCATTCATTTCATCGAAGAAAGATCGAGCCATTCCAGTACCTTGTCAGTGCCGAGGGTTGCCTTGGGTGGCACTGCCGCTTTAAAAAACGCATTTTTTTATGAGCCCGTGGCTGAGGGTGCCACCGGGCCTGGTCCTTACTTTCTTATGGGGTCGGCTCTGGGTCGGGGGGTAACGAATGTTCCTGTATTCGGGCAGATGAATGGATAAAGCAATGCGTGTGCCGGAATGGGCATCCCGCGCTGATTTCCCATTGTGGTGAGCGGGCCTTCTGGGGTGAGCTGGGCTGTTGTGGTGAGCTGGAATGCTGGGGAGGGGAGCTGGACTGCTGTGGTGAGCCCGCTTATCACAGAAAAAAGGCAGGCCATGACAAGGCTGCTCACCATAAGGGAGCGGCTTGCGCACAGAGATGGTGCAGCAACAAACTTGAACTTCGCCACGACCCGATTCTTCTAAGGGGTTTGAACCCAGCAGGGAGCACGGATGTGCCCAGAATCATTTCACCCGACACCCCGGAAGCGAACCTGGCCGACCACAGCGAGCACAACGCCAAGATCTTCGGCTCGCCCAAGGACCGCCTGGACTTCTACCGTCGCGAAATCCAATACGAAACCACCATCCTTGCCAACCGCACCGATGCCTACCTGACGGCGCAGTCGTTCCTGGTGATTGCCTTTGTCTCCGGCATGGGCAACCTCAACCCCGAGTGGGGCAAGTTGTTCACCCTGGTGGTGCCGGTGTTCCTGACGCTGCTCGGCATACTCAGTTCCCTGAATGCCTGGCCGGGGATTCGGGCCGCGTATGAAATCATCGATCACTGGCACTATAAACAGAGCGAACTGCTGCGCAGCGAGCCGGTGATGGGCATGGCCTACGATGAGTCGCCGCTGTTTTCCGAAATGGAGTCGTCCCATAAGGGCTATCGCAAGTCGCTGTTGTTCTCCATGCGTGCGCCGTGGCTGTTCATGGTGTTCTGGGTGTTGCTGGGGGCGTATGCGTTTTACATTCAGGTGGATAATCCGGGCTCCTAGGCATTTGGAACTGATGATAGTTACTGTTGAAACAATAAGTAATAGTTGCTGTAGGAACAATTTCCTATAACAAAATCACATAAGATCGATCACCTCGCCGGAAGGATCCTGCGTTGCTGAGTCATTACTCCGATAATTCCATCGATCTTGGTAAACTAATGTCTATAGCTCCCTCTGCCTGGTCTGCTCCCCGTAATGAATTCAAGTTCAAGACGCAATCGTCAGGTGCCCCAACGGCTTCTGGCACCGCAGAGCCGTCACATACCGCTTATACGCTCAAAAATTCCCAGGAAAAGTTGAGTGAAGCTCTGGTGAAGGATTTGACTAGTGGCCGTGTGACACCGGACACGAATAATATCGTTGAAGCATTGTTATCACCGGGCAAAAAAAATTTGCCTAATGTCCAAGTCAAGACTTTTGCCGTGGATGGTATACAAGCCAGCGATATAATTTTCATGCAGCGTGTGCCTACTCGTACAGACAGCGTCAATATCGTGCTTTTCATTCCTCAAAAGGACGGTACTTCATTTCAGGCATTCAACACCATGGAGGAGATGAATAACTGGCTAAAAACAGTGGCGAGTGACACCACTCAGCTGGATTCTTTCAGTCAGCACTTTGCAGAGGGTGGCACCGGGGCAAAAAATCATGTCATCGACACCATGACCCGGTTTAAGAATAACGATATCAATGCCATCGTTGGCCCCTATGCCAATGAGGGCGAAGATGTATTCAATCGACTGGATAAACAAAACTCTGAACCTCCGGCTAAAGTCAACGGGTTGACCAGCCTTAAAAAAGAGCGCGTCAGCCCTGAAGGGCGTGTTTTTTATTCCGGCGTGAAGCCTGACGGAGAAAAAGTACTTTATACATATGACGCTTATGGGAACTTCATCGGAGAAGATAAAAAAGAGAATTTTTATTTTATCAAAGGGGGCTTGAATACCTACAAGCCGCTGGTGCCGATGACGGCCGGAGAATTCGCCGCAAAGGTTGAGAACGAGGCGGCCAATAACGTAGGCGCCAATGATATTCGAGGGCTGTACGAAGAACTTCTGACACACCTTGAACATCCTTTCAACGGTATTGGCGACGCATTGCAGGTGTTTGGTGTCGATAAAAGCACCGCAGACAGCATAGAGCGCTACATGGATAATCCCTTCAGCGCACTGCTGCTGGATTTGAATAAGAATAATCAGATCGGCAAGGTGTTCGGTCTCGAAAAAGTAGAAATGGATTCGATATTAAGTGGCGTTGGGAACGTAGCCCAGGGTTTTGTTCCTTTTTATGGGCAGGCAAGAATGTTGGGGGCATTGCTTGCTAAGGCGATAAGAAATGAACCGCTCAGTGATCAAGAGACGAGGGACATGGCGGATGCGCTTGCATTGAAACCTGACAGCCCCGCCAGAAAAAACATACCTGCCTCAGAGATGCTTGGCAAACCTAAAAGTTCGGTGCGGACCAAGATACCGGGCGCGACAGAAAAGTTGCCTGAGGAGACCTCGCATAGCCCTGTGAACGGCAAACAACCTGTGAGCGAAATGTCTGTTCAGAACGGCCAACTGATTAAGTTGGGGGGCACCATGGAGAATCTCAAGGAAGCGGGTGATGGCCTCTTTACCTTTGCCGATCTCAATAAAAAAGACACCAAGGTGCGTTTGAATATATTGGCGCACGGCGAAGAGCCAAATACCTGGACATTGAGCACTGACACCAAGACACCAACGAGAATTTTTTACGACGGCAAGCCGCACACGCCACAAGAGTTATTGGATACGTTGAAAGCCAAAGGGGTCGATCCCAGCGAATATGACAATGTGCGGTTATTGATGTGCTACTCCGGCAATGGCAAAGAGAACTCCTTTGCCGCCGAATTCAGCAAGCTGATCGGCAAGCCGGTAAAGGGCTACGAGGGCACCCTGTCGGCCTATGTCACACCGGAGCTCATCAACGAACTCAAGCTCAAATCGACACAATACATTTCACGAACCCTGGGAGGGGAAGAGCAGCTGCTTCCGGTAGAGCGCAAGGCTGTTGATGGTCTCGCTAATTTCTACGTGGAATACAAATTCGCCAGCCAGGCGTTCAAAGTCGCGAAGAAAAATCCGCATTACAACCCTATCAAAGCCTGGACATTCACCTATCGGCCAGTCACGTTTTCACCCGCGGGCTGAAACGCTTATAACGCAAGCAGGCGCTCTGAGGTTTCCATAGGCACCAGCCGACTGAGCAGGTGCCTATGGCGAAGCAATTGGAACTTCATCGCGCCATAAGGGGCCTTAACTTTACCTAGGCTGCGTTTTTTCAACAGAGGTGACCCATGTGCCCAGACAATGATCCCCAAGTCAGCAACCGCAACGACCCGGCAATCGACGGCGGCGAACCGGCCCCAGGCACGGCGGCCGATGCACCGAAAGACCCGAAACCCGCCGCCGACCCCAAAGCCAGGGAAAACGACTACAGTCCAGACTTCAAGCCTGAGCGCGAGCCCAAGCCTGAAACCGATGCCGATATCGACACCCAAGGCGGTTAGAGGAGACGGTCATGTCCAAAGAACTGGAAGAAGAACTCAACGATCCGGGCAATGAAGACCCGGGTTCCCTGATGGATGATGCAGAAGTACCGCTCAATGATCTGGATGACGCGGCGGATGTGGGCAATACCGAGCGTCAGGACTGAGCTTTCGCCTGGGCACGTCGTTCATACCACGCGAGCATCGGCTGGGTACTCAAGCCATGAACGACGATGCTCAAGGCGATCACTGACAACGTCAGGTTCACCGCCACCGCGCTGCTGGTGCCGACAAGGCCATGGTTGAGCGCGTAGAACAGGTAGTAGATGCTGCCGATTCCGCGAATCCCGAACCAGCCCATCAGCCCGCGCTGCTGGCGATCGACCAGGCGGCCCCAGGGCATTGCAAACACACTGACCGGTCGAATCACGCAGAACAGCAACGCCGCCAACGGCAATGCCCGCCAATCCCAATGACTGGCCAGCACGATGCCGAGCACCGTGACCAGGAACACTTCCATCGAGCGCTCCACCAGGCTGCCGAACGAGAGCATGTCGCCCATCATTACGCCGGCGGCGATCTGGGTCTCGGCCAGCTCGCTCACATCCCCTTGCAGGGCGTGCTCCGGTTCCACCTCAAGATGACCCACCACCGGCAGCGCCAAATGCTCCGATGGCGTGTGCGAGTGGCCGGTTGACCTGAACTCTGCCTGACGCAGCCCGAGCCCGGCGGCGAACACTGACAGAAAGCCGTAACCCCCCACCGCTTCGGCCACCACGTAGGCCAGGGCGATCAGGGCGAGGGTCAGGTAGTCATTGGGGGAGAGCGTACTATCACTGTTGTTGACGCGCAGCCACAGGGTCGTGCGGCCAATGCCCCGGCCCATCCAGTAACCGATCAACAGCCCTGCCGGCACCGCCCACAGCAGGTTCTTCAACGCCCAACCGCCTAGCCAGTCACCATCAAAGCCGCCGTGCTGCATGAAGACCAAGGCAAAAATCACAAAGGGAAAGGCCGTGCCATCGTTCAACCCGGCTTCTCCAGACAAACCGAAGCGCAGCGCATCGTAATCCTGTGCATTATTGACCTGCACCAGCCCCGCCAGCACCGGGTCGGTCGGTGCGAGAATGGCACCCACCAGCAGCGACACCCCCCATGACAGTTCAAACACGTAATGCAGCGCCAGGCAGCTGCCGAGGATGGTCAACAGCATGACCGGCCCGGCCATGCCGAACGCGATGCGCCAGGTGCGATGGCCCAGGGGCAGGCGCAGTTTGAGCCCGCTGACGAACAGTGAAAACAGCACCGCGACTTCGGTGAGGTGCTCCATCCAGCGGGCAGACTGCTTGATATCCAGGTGCAGCAGGTCCACGCCGAGGGGGCCGATGCCCACGCCCAGCAACAGGCACACCGCCGAGGTGGTCACCGGCATCCAGCGCAGGTAAGAGGAGGTGAGGGCAAGGGTCAGCAGCACGGCACCGAGGACGGCCATCCATAGAATAAAAGTCATCGGGAGGGTATCCAGGGCCGTGGTCTATTCACGTTCGAGGCGTGTCGCCGACTGCAGGTTCAATGTGATTGCGTCGCTTTGAATTCATTGGCGATTGATCAGCAGGCGCTCCAGGTCTTCAGTTGGCAGCGGCCGGCTGAACAGGTAGCCCTGGATCTGATCGCACCCCGCCTCCTTGAGGAATGCCAATTGCGCCTGGGTTTCCACACCTTCGGCGACCACCCGCAGGTTCAGGCTATGGGCCAACTCGATAATGGTGCGGGTGATCGCGGCATCCTGGGGGTTGCTGGTGACTTCGCGAATAAACGCAATGTCGATCTTCAGCGTGTCGATGGGGAAGCGTCGCAGGTAGGCCAGGCTCGAATAGCCGGTACCGAAGTCGTCAATGGAGATCTTCACGCCCATGGCGTGCAGGCGTTGCAGGCTGGCGATGGTGTGCTGGGTATTCTCCATCAGCGAGCCTTCGGTCAGTTCCACTTCCAGCCAATGGGGTTCGACGCCGGTCTCAGTGAGAATGCGCGCGATATCGGCAATCAGGTCGCCCTCGATCAACTGATGACCGGAGACGTTCACCGACACCTCAACGGCGCCGATCGCGCTGCGCTGCCACGTCGCAATCTGCTGGCACACGCTGCGGATCACCCAACGGCCCACCTCCATGATCAAGCCCAGGCTTTCCAGAACAGGCACGAACACCGCTGGCGATACCGCGCCGTAACCCGGGCGCTCCCAACGCAGAAGTGCCTCCAGGGCGCAGATCTGCCCGTCGGCCAAAGCGACTTTCGGCTGGTAGTGCAAGGTGAATTCCTCGCGCTCCACGGCCTGGCGCAGGGCGGTTTCCAGGTCCTGGCGGGCCAGGTCGTGCACGTTCATGCGTGCGCTGTCACCGGCATGGTGTAGCAGTTGCTGCTCAAGCAACTGGCTATGGCGCTTGAGTTGATCGCCGTGGCTCTTGAGCCGCAGCAGGTTGCGCACGCGCAGCCACAGTTCGACTCGCTCCACCGGCTTGCTGATGAACTCCTCGGCACCGGTTTCCAGGCCACTGACCCGTGCACTCGACTCGCTGAGAGCCGACAGCATGATGATCGGAATGCTCGCCGTGGCCGCATCGCCCTTGAGCTGGCTGGCCACTTCGTAGCCGTCCATGCCCGGCATCATGATGTCCAGCAGGATCAGGTCAGGTGGCTGTTTGGCCACCAGTTGCAAGGCTTCCTCGCCGCTGGCCGCCGTCAGGGTCTGGTAGCCCTCGTGTTGCAACAGGGTTTCCAGCAGCTTGCGAACCTGGGGTTCGTCATCAACGATCAACAGCGTTGCGGGTTGGCTGGCCATGGAGAGGACTCATCTGAGGGGGGAGAGGGTGGTGTGTTGCAACAGCGTGTCGATCACCTGGTACAGCTCTTTGTAGCGCAGCGGCTTGCTGATGTAGGCATCGCAACCGGCCAACCGGGTCTTTTCACGGTCTTCCTTCATGGCCATGGCGGTGAGGGCAATCACCGGGATATGGGCGGTGTGCGGGTCCTGCTTGAGCAGCGCGGTAGCGGCCAGGCCGTCCATGCCCGGCAGCTGGATGTCCATCAGGATCAGCGCCGGTTGGGCTTCACGGGCCAGGGTCAGGCCGCTCTCGGCGTCGGCGGCCCACACCACCGTGTGCCCGACGTTGACCAGCAGCAGTCGGGCCAGGCGCATATTGGCCTCGTTGTCTTCGACGATCAGGATATGGGCCATTGCGCCTCCGTGCCGCGGTGGAGTGGCAGCCACACCACAAACCGGGCGCCCAGGCCTTCACGGCTGGCCACCGCAACACTGCCACCGTGCAGGTCGACCAGTTGCTTGACCATCGCCAAGCCCAGGCCAGTGCCTTCGAATTTGCGCGCCAGGCTGCTGTCGATCTGGCTGAAGGCCTTGAACAGCTTGCCCATGTCCTCCTCGGCGATACCGATACCGGTGTCGCTGACGCTCAATTCGAGGAACTGCTGGTGGGCGCTGGGTTGCAGGACAAACCCGTGCATCGGCCAATCGCCGGGCACTCGCCCGACCTGTGCGCGGGCCACCTGGCGCACCGCCAGGGTCACGGAACTGCCGTGGGCGCTGAACTTCACCGCATTGGCCAGCAGGTTGTAGATGATCTGCTTGGTCTTGCGCAGGTCCAGGGCCAGTGTGCCGAAGTCGCCCTGGCTTTCGAGCTTCAACTGGATGCGTTGCAGGGCGGCTTTTTCGCGCACGATCAACAGGCTGTTGGACAGCAGGCCCGCCAGCTCTACGGCTTCCAGCTCCAGGTCCATCATCCCGGCTTCGACCTTGGACAGGTCGAGAATGTCGTTGATCAGCGACAACAGGTGCTGGCCGCTGGTGAAGATGTCGCCGATGTATTCGCGCTGGGTCTCACTCATGTCGCCCACCAGCCCGTCCTTCAACGCCTCGGAAAAACCGATCACCGCATTCAGCGGTGTGCGCAATTCGTGGGACATGGTGGCGAGGAACTCGGACTTCATATGGCTGGCATGTTCCAGCTCCAGGTTCTTTTCCTCCAGCGCGCGCTCAAAGCCCTTGCGTTCGGCTTCTTCGTGTTTGCGTGCGGTGTTGTCGGTGCCGATCAGCAGGTAACCGATGATGGTGTCGTGACGGTTGCGCAGCGCCGTCACCGAGACCATGGCCGATAGGCGGCTGCCGTCCTTGCGGATATAGGTCAGCTCATAAATATCTTCGATGCCACGGGACGCCTTGAACACCAGGGCTTCGAAGCCCGGCGTGATCGGCGTGTCCAGCTCCAGGCTGAGGGCGGCGGCGCGGGTGATCAGTTCGTCGGGGTCGGAGATATCGGCGGGGGTAATGCGGTTGAGGACATCCTCGGCGGCATAGCCGAGCATGCGTTCGGCGCCGACATTGAAGATCTGGATCACGCCCTTTTCATCGGTGGCGATGCTAGAGAAGTAGGCGCTGTTGAAGATTGCGTCTTGCAGGGCACCGGTTTTCAGCAGGGTTTTCTGGCGTTTGAATTCGACGATTTTTTCAGCCCGTGATTGGGCTTCAAGCGGTGGTCCAGTGACGGGTTTGTCCATGGCGGTGTTTTCCAGGCAGATCGGCCCGGCCATGTCGATGACAGGGCCGCAGAGCATGCTCACAGAAAATCGCGTGGACGCGATGAGGAGGAGATGAGATCCCCGGACAATAGCAGATACTGTCCGCACTACGGTATGGATACACTCAAACGGGTGTACGCCGGCAAAGGGCGGCGGGCCGCCCTGTTACCGTGCGGCGTGGCTTAGAGCAGCACGCTGCTGATGACCTGGGTGCTGTCATCCGGGTCGATGACGCTGTGGAATCCCAAGGCCTGGTTCAATTCGCGCAACGGCGCATTGGTTGCCGCGTCGACCGTGTACATGCGTTTGAAGCCATTGGCGCGGGCCGCCGTCATCAGGTGCAGCATCAAAAGGCGCCCCAGGCCCAGGTGCTGCCAGGCATCGGCCACGGTGACCGCGCATTCGCATTCATCCGTCCTGGCCTCTGCATAGCGGGCCACGCCGATTTCGATCAACTGGCCGTTGTCGTGCACCAGGGCGATAAAGGCCAGGCGTCGCTGGTTATCGACATCCATCAATTGGTCCATCAGGGTCTTGCCGGGCTCGTTGATTTCCCCCAGGAAGCGCGCGTGCCGCGATTCACGGGACAGGCCCTTGATGAACGTGTATTCCCGTTCACGGTCGTCGGCGCCGAGGGGGCGCACCAGCACATGACGGCCATCGTCGAGCCGATCGATCCAGTGGGGTCTCGGTTGCGCTGCGTAGGCGAGGGCGGCCCGCCGGTTGCGTGCTTCGAGGGTAGGCATGGTGGGCTCCTGGCGGTCAGCATCGGGCAACAGTGCCTTGTTCGATCATGCCCCAGGGAGCAGGGGCGCCATTGATCTGCATCAAGACGCCTGGCCGCCGGGCAGGGCAGGCGACGTTCGGTCATGTGCATCGGCAAAGGGTTGACGATGATCAACGTTCGGCGCGCCGTCGCGGCGCAGTCTGGTTCCACCCCACATGCCCAGCAGGAGGTCACACCATGGCAACCATGAGAGCCGCTGTCTTCGTTGAGAAAAACCGCATCGTCCTCGAGGATAAACCGATCCCCGAAGTCGGCCCGCTGGACGCCCTGGTGCGGATCACCACCACGACCATCTGCGGCACCGACGTGCATATCCTGCGCGGTGAGTACCCGGTGGCCAAAGGGTTGACGGTGGGCCATGAGCCGGTGGGCGTCATCGAGCGGCTGGGCTCCCAGGTGCGCGGTTTCGTCGAAGGGCAACGGGTGATCGCCGGCGCAATCACGCCCAGCGGGCAGAGCTATGCCTGCCTGTGCGGCTGCGGCGCCCAGGACGGCCCCGACACCCGCCATGGTTTCCGTGCCGCCGGCGGCTGGAAATTCGGCAACACCCTCGACGGCTGCCAGGCCGAATACGTCCTGGTGCCCGATGCGCTGGCCAACCTGTGCCCGATCCCCGATGGCCTGAGCGACGAGCAGGTGCTGATGTGCCCGGACATCATGTCCACCGGCTTTTCCGGTGCCGAGCGTGGTGAGGTCAACATTGGCGACACCGTGGCGGTGTTTGCCCTCGGGCCGATCGGCTTGTGCGCGGTGGCGGGGGCACGGCTCAAAGGTGCGTCGATGATCATTGGGGTCGACGGCGTCAGCGAACGCATGGGCGTCGCCCGTGGCCTGGGCGCGACCCATATCGTCGACTTCAAGCAAGGCAATGTGGTCGAGCAGATCATGGCCCTGACCGACGGGCGTGGCGTGGATGTGGCCATCGAGGCGTTGGGCACCCAAGGCACCTTCGAATCGGCCTTGCGCGTGCTGCGTCCCGGTGGCCGCTTGTCCAGCCTTGGGGTGTACTCCAGCGACCTGCGCATCCCCTATGACGCGTTTGGCGCAGGCCTGGGGGATTACAGCATCGTCTCGACCCTGTGCCCCGGCGGCAAGGAACGCATGCGTCGCTTGATGGCGGTGGTCGCCAGCGGCGGGGTGGACCTGTCTCCGCTGGTGACCCACCGCTTCAAGCTCGACGACATCGAGGCGGCCTATGAACTGTTCGCCCATCAGCGCGATGGGGTGATGAAAGTCGCGATTACGCCTTGAAAGCCCGCGCGCAGAACACCCTGAGCACCTGCTGCCAAAACGTTAAAAATGCCAAAATTGCACTTTATGTGCTTGATGAAACGTTTCTTCTAGCGACAAACGGGCTGCGCAAGCGCTTGCGTAAGTAAATGTATCTGATTAGAGTCGGTGGCAATCGGCTCTGATCAAAGGGGGCTGAACGACAAAAATAATAAAACCAGGAGCTCATTGATGAGCCTTGAACCCTTGCTCGAGATGCAGGGCATCAGCAAAACCTTCAACGGTTTGCGCGTGCTCAAGAATGTCGGCCTGAAGGTCTACCCCGGCGAAATCCACGCCTTGATGGGGGAGAACGGCGCCGGCAAATCGACCCTGATGAAAATCCTCTCCGGCGCTTACCAGGCCGATCCCGGCGGTGAAATCCGCATGGCCGGCCAGGCCTTCGCCACCTTTACCCCCGCCACCGCCAAAGCCCTCGGCATCGCCGTGATCTACCAGGAATTGAGCCTGTGCCCGAACCTGAGTGTGGCCGAGAACATCTACCTGGGCCGCGAACTGCGCCGTGGCTGGACCATCGACCGCAAGGGCATGCAAGCCGGTTGCGTCGAAGTCCTGCAGCGTCTGGGCGCCGAATTCACTCCAGCCACTAAGGTCAGCAGCCTCTCGATTGCCGAGCGCCAGCTGGTGGAAATCGCCCGGGCCTTGCACGCCCATGCCAGGATCCTGGTGATGGACGAACCGACCACGCCATTGTCGTCCCGCGAGACCGACCGCCTGTTTGCGCTGATCAAGCAATTGCGCAGCCAGGGCCTGGCGATCATCTACATCAGTCATCGCATGGCCGAGATCTATGAACTGTCGGACCGTGTCTCGGTGCTGCGCGACGGCCAATACATCGGCGAGCTGAGCCGCGACGCGCTGTCGGCTGAGGTCCTCGTGAAGATGATGGTGGGCCGCGATCTGTCCGGTTTCTACAAGAAGGAACACGCCGCCTACGACCCCGGTGCGGTGGTGATGCGCGTGCGGGACATGGCCGATGGCAGGCGCGTGCGTAATTGCAGTTTCGACCTGCACGCCGGTGAAGTGCTGGGTATCGCCGGGCTGGTCGGGGCAGGGCGCACCGAGTTGGCGCGGCTGATCTTCGCCGCCGACCCGCGCACCAGCGGCACCCTGGAAGTGGTGGGCAAGACCGTGACCCAACTGCGCAACCCGGCGGATGCGATTCGTGCCGGCGTGGTGTACCTCACCGAAGACCGCAAGGCCCAGGGCCTGTTCCTGGACATGAGCGTGGCCGACAACATCAACGTCTGCGCCTGTGTGCCGGATGCCCGCGCCGGTGGCGTGCTCGACCGTGGCCATGGCTGGCAACGCGCCAATGATGCAATCAAGTCACTGTCGATTCGCGTGGCGTCGGGCAAGGTCAATGTCGGCACGCTGTCCGGCGGCAACCAGCAGAAGGTCCTGCTGGCGCGGCTGCTGGAGGTCAAGCCACACGTGCTGATCCTCGACGAACCCACACGCGGCGTGGACATCGGCTCCAAATCCGAGATCTACCGCATCATCAATCAACTGGCGCAGGCCGGCGTGGGCATCGTGGTGATCTCCAGCGAGCTGCCGGAAATCATCGGCACCTGCGACCGGGTGCTGATCATGCGCGAAGGCCAGTTGGTGGCCGAAGTCGGCGGGGCCTCCGGCCACGTCATCTCCCAGGAACGTATTATTGACCTCGCCACCGGTGGCGATCAGGTGGTTGCCCATGGCTGATTCGATGATTGCAACAACAGGCAAGGCCGAACGTGCCCGCGAACTGATGCGCACCGTCGGCATGTTGCCGGTGCTGATTTTGCTGCTGGTGGGCTTCGCCCTGGCCAGCGAGAACTTCCTGACCATGCAGAACCTGTCGATCATCACCCAGCAGGCCTCGGTCAACGTGGTGCTGGCGGCGGGCATGACCTTTGTGATCCTCACCGCGGGGATCGACCTGTCGGTGGGGGCGATCCTGGCGGCGTCGGCCGTGGTGGCGTTGCAGGCGTCGATGTCGCCGCAGTTCGGCATGTTCGGGATTGCGGCCGGTATCGGCTTTGGCCTGTTGCTGGGCCTGGTCAACGGTGGGTTGATTGCCTTCATGCGCCTACCGCCGTTTATCGTCACCCTCGGTGCACTCACCGCCATGCGCGGCCTGGCGCGTTTGCTGGCGGATGACAAGACCGTGTTCAACCCCGACCTGCCGTTTGCCTTTATCGGCAACGACTCGATCCTCGGCGTGCCGTGGCTGGTGGTGATCGCCGTGGCGGTGGTGGCGCTGTCGTGGTTTATCCTGCGGCGCACGGTGATGGGCGTGCAGATCTATTCGGTGGGCGGCAACCCCGAAGCGGCGCGACTCTCCGGGATCAAGGTGTGGAAGGTGCTGCTGTTCGTCTACGCCATGTCCGGCGCCTTGGCCGGGCTGGGGGCGGTGATGAGCGCCTCGCGCCTGTTTGCCGCCAACGGCCTGCAACTGGGGCAATCCTACGAGCTGGATGCGATTGCCGCGGTGATCCTCGGCGGCACCAGTTTTACCGGTGGCGTCGGCACCATCGGCGGCACGCTGATCGGCGCGCTGATCATCGCGGTACTCACCAACGGCCTGGTGCTGCTGGGGGTGTCGGACATCTGGCAGTACATCATCAAGGGCATTGTGATCATCGGCGCGGTCGCGCTGGATCGCTACCGCCAGTCCGGTGCGCGGACCTGATTTCACTTCCATAACAATCACAAGAGAGACCCGCATGAACCTTAAACGCATGTTTCCCGTCATTGCCTTGGCTGCCCTGATGTCCCAAGCCGCAGAGGCCCGCGAACTCAAGGCCCTGGGCATCAGCATGGGCTCGCTCGGCAACCCGTATTTCGTGACCCTGGCCGATGGCGCCACGGCCCGGGCCAAGGAGCTGAACCCCAACGTCAAGGTCACCTCGGTGTCCGCCGACTACGACCTGAGCAAGCAATTTTCGCAGATCGACAACTTTATCTCGTCCAAGGTCGACCTGATCCTGATCAACGCCGTCGACCCGTCAGCCATGGCCTCGGCGATCAAGAAAGCCCGCGATGCCGGCATCGTCGTGGTGGCGGTGGATGTGGACGCCAAGGGCGTGAATGCCACCGTGCAGACCGATAACGTCGAAGCCGGCAAGCTGGCCTGCCAATACCTGGTGGACAAGCTCTCCGGCAAGGGCAACGTGATTATCCAGAACGGTCCGCAAGTCACCGCCGTGACCGACCGCGTCAAAGGCTGTAAAGCCGCATTGGCCGGCGCGCCGGAGATCAAGGTGCTGTCCGACGACCAGGACGGCAAAGGCTCTCGCGAAGGCGGCCTGAACGTGATGCAGGGCTACCTCACGCGCTTCCCGAAAATCGACGGCCTGTTTGCGATCAACGACCCGCAAGCCATCGGCAGCGACCTGGCGGCCAAGCAGCTCAAGCGCAGCGGCATTATCATCACCTCGGTGGACGGCGCGCCGGATATCGAGAACGCGCTGAAGACCGACACCCAGATTCAGGCGTCAGCCAGCCAGGACCCATGGGCCATGGCGCAGACGGCGGTGAATGTCGGCAATGACCTGCTCAACGACAAGGCCCCGGCCGAAGCGGTGACCCTGCTCACGCCAAAACTGATCACCCGCGACAACGTCGGTACGTACAGCGGCTGGTCGAGTAAACACTGATAGCGTGAGAGGGACAGCGTCGTGGTGACCATGGATGACGTGGCAAGCAGGGCGGGGGTGTCGACGTCGACCGTGTCACACGTGTTGAACGGTACCCGCAAGGTCAGCCCGGCCACGGTGCTGGCAGTGCAGCGGGCGATCCAGGAACTGAGGTATATCCCCAACACCCTGGCGCGCTCGCTGGCGCGGTCGAGTACCAACACGATCGGCGTGGCGATCTCGGCGCTGTCCAACCATTACTTCAGCGAGACGGTGCACGCGATTGAAACCGAGTGCGCCAAGCACGGCTACATGATGCTGTTTGTCGACACCCACGACGACCCGGAGCAGGAGCTGCGGGTCGTCATGGCGCTGCATCATCGGCGGGTCGACGGTATTGTGCTGGCGCCGTCGAACGGTTCGATGGCCCTGGAATACCTGCGCGCCAACGCGATTCCGGCGGTGCTGGTGGACCGCATGATGAGCGAGCAGTTTGACCAGGTCGGGGTGGAGAATGCCCAGGCCACCCAGGCCCTGATTGAGCACCTGATCGGGCACGGGCACCGCCGCATCGGCTTTATCGCCGGGCGCACGGGTTTCAGTACTACGGATGAGCGGGTAGCGGGTTACCGCGCGGCGTTGCACGCGGCGGGGCTGGCCTTCGATCCACAGCTGCTGGTCAACGGCGGCTCCAATACCGAGCCGGCGCGCCAGGCCACAGTCCAGTTGCTGGGCCTGGCTTCGCCACCCACGGCGATCATGGCCGGCAATAACCTGATGACCCTCGGCGCGATGCACGCCCTGCGTGACGCGCAGCTTGAAGTGCCGAGACAAATGGCCCTGGTGGGTTTTGATGATTTTGACTGGGCGGATTTTTTCGTGCCGCGCCTGAGCCTGATCGCACAGCCGGTCAAGGCCCTTGGCGCCCGCGCGGTCGACCTGTTGCTGCAACGCATGGCGTCGCCTGACGCAGCGCCCCAGAGCGTGCGCCTGGCACCGACCCTGCAGTTACGTAACTCCTGTGGCTGTCATTGATGGGAATAACACACGCATGAACAGTCCTGTTTCCCTGGGCATTGACCTGGGCACATCGGAACTCAAAGCCATCCTGATGGACGCCACGGGCGCGGTGCTGGCTCATGCCGGCGTGCGCTTGAGCGTGTCGCGCCGGCACAGCGGCTGGTCTGAACAGGCGCCGGAAGACTGGTGGCAAGCCTGCTTGCAGGCGTTGCAGCAACTGCGCCAGCACCAGGCGTTTACCCGCGTGGCCTGTATCGGCCTGTCGGGGCAGATGCACGGCGCGGTGTTGCTGGGGGCGGACAACCGCGTGTTGTACCCGGCGATCCTGTGGGACGACTCCCGTGCGGTGGCGGAAGCCGAACAGCTGGGCCCCGGCCTCGCCGACGTCACCGGCAGCCTGCCCATGGCCGGGCTGACCGCGCCGAAACTGCTGTGGCTGCAACGGCATGAGCCCGAGGTGTTCCAGGCGATTGACTGCGTGCTGTCACCCAAGGATTACCTGCGCTTGCGCTTGAGTGGCGAGCGCATCAGCGAGATGTCCGACGCGGCGGGTACGTTGTGGCTGGATGTGGCGCGGCGGCAATGGTTTACCCCAATGGTTCGCGCTACAGGCCTTACGCCTGAGCAATTGCCCAGGCTGGTGGAGGGTGGTGCGGCGAGCGCGTTGTTGGCGGCCACGGGACTGGGCCTGTCAGCTGACGTGGTGATTGCCGGCGGTGGCGGTGACAACCCTGTGGCGGCGGTCGGCATCGGCGCGGTCAACGCCGGTGATGGCTTTATCACCCTTGGCACCAGCGCGGCCATTGTTGCGATCACCGGTCACGCTGCAGGCAACCCGGCCAGTGCAGTGCACAGCTTCTGCCACGCGCTGCCCAACCGCTGGTACACCATGGGCGCCATGCTCGCCGGCGCCAGTTGCCTGCGCTGGGTCACACGTCTGACGGGTACGGCCGATGAGCAAGCGTTGCTGGAGCAGGTGCAGGCGCAATTGCCGATTGAACAGCACGTGCCTTTGGGGACGCCGTTGTTCCTGCCGTACCTGGCCGGTGAACGCACGCCCCATAATGATCCTTTGCTGCGCGGCGGCTTTATGAATCTGGGCCACGATTGCACGCCGGGGATGCTCGGTTATGCGGTGATGGAAGGGGTGGGTTTCGGTTTGCTCGATGCGTTGCGCGCGGTGCAATCGACCGGCGCCGACGTTACCGCTTTGGCCTTGGTGGGGGGCGGCGCGCGCAGTGAGTACTGGGCGCAGCTGCTGGCGAATATCCTGCAGCGGGAGATCTTCACGTTGCAGGGCAGTGAATTGAGCGCGTGTATTGGCGCGGCAAAGCTCGGGTTTGTGGCGATGGGGCAGGGGGCTGAGTTACTCGCGGCGGGGATGCCGGTTAAAGCCCGGTACACACCTGACCTGACGCAGCAGCCGGTGTTGGCGGCGCGTTATCGCAAGTTTCAAAGTTTGCTGCCCGCCGCCAAGGCCCTTCACGATTAGGCTCCTGTTGTGGGTGGGGCTGTTGTGGTGAGCAGACCTGTTGTGGTGAACGGGCCTGTTGTGGTGAGTGAGCTTGTTGTGGTGAGCGGGCTTGCCCCGCGCTGGGCTGCGAAGCTGCCCCAATAAAGGCACCGCGTTTATCCAGGCATGGTGAGTAGTCAGGTTTAGGGGCCGCTTCGCGCCCCAGCGCGGGGCAAGCCCGCTCACCACAACAGCCCCGCTCACCACAACAAGCTCACTTACCACAACAGGCCTGCTTGCCACAGGAAGCCTGCTCACCACACCCGGCCCACTCTCCACAGGAATCGGTGTGTTGTTGTTCAGTCGTTGGTCAGCGGTGGCAAACGTCGCTTTACCGGGGTTTTCTTGACGATGGCGGTGTTGGTTTCGGCATAGGCATTGATCCGATCCAGCAGGCTGTCGAGATGGTCCAGGGTGCGCACGTGCAGGCGTGCGATGAAGCAGTCTTCGCCGGTGACCTTGTCGCATTCGGTGAATTCGGGGATCGCCTGGATCTGGCGCTCCACCTCCTGCAATTTGCCGGGCAGGGGGCGGATGCGCACGATGGCTTGCAGCAGGTAGCCGAAGTGCCTGGGGTCGATGTCGACGGTGTAGTGGGTCAGCACGCCGCGTTCTTCCAGGCGGCGCAGGCGTTCGCCCACACTGGGCGAGGACAGCCCGGTGATGCCCGCCAGGGCCTTGAGGGACAGCCGCGAGTCATCCATCAAGGCGGCGATCAGTTGCTGGTCGATGGTGTCGATCATGGTGTTCGCCTAATAAGAAAAGGTGATTGCGGGATTCTGCCTTTTTTACCCACTGGAGCCGCGCACAAGCAGATTGCCATAATTGAGCCTCACTTGAGGAGCATCAATCATGGATTCATCCATCCGTCGCGGTTCGTGGGAAATGATCGCCGCCATGCTGATTTCGGGCACCATCGGCTGGTTCGTGCTGGTGTCCGGCGTATCGGTGATCGAAGTGGTGTTCTGGCGCTGCGTGATCGGCGGCCTGACCCTGTTGCTGGTGTGCGCGTTGCTCGGCTACCTGCGCCTGGACCTGCTCAGTTGGGCCACGTTCGGCCTGGCGACGCTCAGTGGCGTGGCGATTGTCGGCAACTGGTTGCTGCTGTTCGAATCCTATTCCCGCGCCTCGATCGCCATCAGCACGGCGGTGTACAACGTGCAGCCGTTCATGTTGGTGATGCTGGCGGCGCTGTTCCTGGGAGAAAAGATCACCGTGCAGAAACTGGCGTGGCTGAGCCTGGCGTTCCTGGGAATGCTGGCGATTGTCACCGCCCATGGCGATCAGCCAACCGGCGACGACTACCTTGCAGGCATTGCCTTGGCGCTGGGCGCGGCATTGCTGTACGCGATTGCCGCACTGATCATCAAGCGTTTGAAGGACGTACCGCCGCATTTGATGGCGTTGATCCAAGTGACGACGGGCGCACTGCTATTGGCGCCGCTGGTACCTTGGCATAGCTTGCCGGTCACCACCAACGCCTGGGCGGCATTGGTCACGCTCGGCGTGGTGCACACCGGCGTGATGTATGTGTTGCTCTATGGCGCGATCCAGAAACTGCCCACCGCCATCACCGGCGCTCTGTCGTTTATCTACCCGATTGCGGCGATCTTCGTCGATTGGATTGCCTTCGGGCATCGCCTGGGTTGGCTGCAATGGCTGGGCGTGGCGGCGATTCTGCTGGCGGCGGCGGGGTTGCAGCGGGGCTGGTGGTGGCCCCGCTCCCATAGGGTCAGTGCGTGCCCTGAAAGATGATATTTTCCGGGTTGAAATGCTCCACCACACTGCCCGGTTGTGGCAACCCAAGGATATGCCCCTTGATCTTGCCCACCACGTGCATTTCGCAGGGTTTGCAGTCGAACTTCAAGGTCAGCACTTCGTCGCCATGAATCAACTGCATCGGCGCGACCTTGGTCTTCACCCCTGTCACCCCCTTGGCCTGTTTAGGGCACAGGTTGAAGGAGAAACGCAGGCAGTGCTTGGTGATCATCACCGGCACTTCGCCTTTCTCTTCATGGGCTTCAAAGGCTGCGTCGATCAGCTTCACCCCGTGACGGTGGTAGAAGTCGCGGGCTTTCTGGTTGTAGACGTTGGCCAGGAACGACAGGTGCGCTTCCGGGTAGACCGGCGGCGGCGTGGTCTCGGCCTTGCGCCCGCCACGGGGGTGGGCGGCAACACGGGCTGCGGTCAGGGCTTCGATCACTTCGCGGCGCAATGCCTTGAGCTGCGAGTTGGGAATGAAGAACGCCTGGGGTGCATCCAGTTCGATGCGGGTGGCGTGATACTCGGTGGTACCGAGTTGGCCAAGCAGGTCGCGCAGGGTGTCCAGCGCCTGTTCCGGCTTGTTGGCCGCGCCGAACGGGCCGGGCAGGGTGACGCTGGCGTGGATGCCTTCTTCGCTGGTGGCGGTGACGTCCAACTGCTCTTCACGCAAACGTGCGACCCATGACAGGCCGATACGGCGTTCGGCTGAGGTCTTGAGCAACGCCTGCTGCCAGTTGTGGTCGAGGTTGCGGTTCAACGGGTGGTTCGGGCGCAACTGATGCAGGCCGGCCGGCATTTCATTCGGCTCGACGCGGTAGCGGTAGCGCTTCTCGCCGTCTTCCTCGAACTCGCCCTTGGGCTCGGCGATGTTGGCGCGGAACCCCACCACTTCGCGCTTGACCAGCACATTGAGGCCGTCGCCGTTGGACAGCGGCTCATGGGTGATCACTTGCAGGTCACGCTTGCCGGCTTTTTCCACCATACCCACCGGCAAACCGGTGAAGGTCGGGGTGTCGAAGGCGCCGATGTCGATCTTGCGGTCGCTGACAAAGTAGTCGGTGCTGCCACGGTGGAAGGTTTTTTCCGGGTCGGGCAGGAAGAAGTGCGCGGTACGGCCGCTGGACGCGCGTGCCAGGTCCGGACGGTCTTCGAGGATTTCGTCGAGGCGCTGGCGGTAATAGGCGGTGATGTTCTTCACATAGCCCATGTCCTTGTAGCGGCCTTCGATCTTGAACGAACGCACGCCGGCTTCCACCAGCGCGCGCAGGTTGGCGCTCTGGTTGTTGTCTTTCATCGACAACAGGTGCTTTTCAAAGGCCACGACGCGGCCCTGGTCGTCTTTCAAGGTGTACGGCAGGCGGCACGCCTGGGAGCAGTCGCCACGGTTGGCGCTGCGGCCATTTTGCGCGTGGGAGATATTGCACTGCCCGGAGAACGCCACGCACAGGGCACCGTGGATAAAGAACTCGATGGCGGCATCGGTCTCGTCGGCGATGGCGCGGATTTCCTGCAGGTTCAGCTCGCGGGCCAACACCAACTGCGAGAACCCGGCCTGGTCGAGGAACTTGGCGCGGCCCAGGGTGCGGATGTCGGTCTGGGTGCTGGCGTGCAGCTCGATGGGCGGGATATCCAGCTCCATCACCCCAAGGTCCTGCACGATCAGCGCGTCGACACCGGCGTCGTAGAGCTGATGGATCAGCTTGCGCGCGGCTTCGAGTTCGTTGTCATGCAAGATGGTGTTGATAGTCGTGAAGACGCGGGCGTGGTAACGACGGGCGAATTCCACCAGTTGAGCGATATCGCTCACTTCGTTGCACGCGTTATGGCGCGCGCCGAAGCTGGGTCCGCCAATGTAGATGGCGTCGGCGCCATGCAGGATGGCCTCGCGCGCGATGGCGACATCGCGGGCGGGGCTGAGCAATTCCAGGTGATGCTTGGGCAAGGACATAGTTTTTTTAGTCAGGCTTGTCACGGTTGAGGCGCGCATTGTAGCTGTGAAATGCCTGACCGGCATTACTTCAGGCTTGAGCGGCCATCGCGGTGACTTCCACGCGCATACCGTCTACCGCCAGCGCAGCCACGCCAACCGCCGCGCGCACGGGCCAGGGCTTGGCAAAAAAGCGTTTGTAGACCTCATTGAACGCGGCGCGGTCGGCCATATCGGTCAGATAAATGGTCAGGTGCATGACCCGGTCCATGGAGCTGCCGGCTTTTTCCAGCGCGACTTTCAGCGCTTGCAGGGTGCATTCGCTTTGCAGGGTGATGTCACCCAGTTCCAGGCTGCCGTCGGCGCGGGTCGGGATCTGGGTGGAGACCAGGATGCCGTTGAAACCGATAACGTCGGAGGAAATCGAGTCGGCATCCGGATCGGGGGTGTAGGACAGGTCGTGGTTGGCCATGGGCGCCTCTTGTTGGCAATAACGGAAAGGCGCCATGGTCCCCGAAAACAATCCCAGGGGCAAACCGCTGGCTTATACCCAGCGGCGGAACAACACGCTGGCATTCACGCCACCAAACCCGAAGCCGTTGGACAGCGCGTATTCAATCGCCATCGCCCGCGCATCACCGCGCACCATGTCCAGCCCCTCGGCCAGGTCATCCGGGTGTTCCAGGTTGAGGGTCACCGGTGCGACCTGATCGCGCAGGGCAAGTACGGTGAAGATCGCCTCGATGCCGCCCGCGGCGCCCAGCAAATGGCCGGTGGCGGACTTGGTCGAGCTGATCGCCAGGGGGCCACCGGCACCGAATACGGTCCTGATGGCTGCCAGTTCGCCTTTGTCGCCCACCGGGGTCGAGGTGGCGTGGGCATTCAGGTACTGCACCGCAGACGCCTCGATCCCCGCCTGACGCAACGCCTGCGTCATCGCCCGGCGCGCACCGTCGCCGTCTTCCGGGCCGGCGGTCATGTGGTAGGCATCGGCACTGGTGCCATAGCCCACCAATTCGGCAATAGGCCGGGCACCGCGTGCCAGGGCGTGTTCCAGTTCCTCGATGACCAGGATGCCGGCGCCTTCGCCCATCACAAAGCCGTCACGCGCTTGATCGAACGGGCGCGAGGCGCGCTCGGGGGCGTCGTTGAAGGCGCTGGACAACGCCCGTGCCGCCGCGAAGCCGCCCAGGCTGACGCGGTGGATCGCCGCTTCGGCGCCACCGCACACCGCCACGTCCACTTCACCGGCACGGATCATCCGCGCAGCGTCGCCAATCGCCTGCACCCCCGCCGCACAGGCCGTGACCGGTGCCCCCAACGGGCCTTTCAAGCCATAGTTGATCGACACATGCCCGGCGGCCATGTTGCTCAGGAACGATGGAATGGTGAACGGCGACAAGCGTCGCGGCCCCTTGCTGTCGGTGGTGCGTACCGCCTCGGCGATGGCCGGAAAACCGCCGACGCCCGAGGCAATGATGGTGGCGGTGCGTTCCTGCTGCTGCACGGTGTTCGGTGCCCAGCCGGCCTGCTTCAAGGCTTCGTCGGCCGCCGCCAGTGCGAACAGGATAAAACGGTCCATCTTGCGCTGCTCTTTTGCCGCCAGCAGGCGATCAGGATCGAACCCGGCTTCAGGGTCCTGCAGCACGCTCTGCACTTGGCCGCCGATGCTGATGGCCAGGTCGCCGATCAGTTCTTCAGGCAGGCGACGAATGCCCGACTGCCCGTTCAACAGGCGCTTCCAGGTTGACTCCACATCGGCGCCCAGCGGTGTCAGCGCACCCATGCCTGTCACAACGATACGTTTACTCATGATCAATCGACTCCGGTTGCGTTGAGGGTCCAGACCTTATGGACGTCACTATCATGATGAAAGTAACATGGCATCACACAACTGTGCACCGGCCCCAAGGAATCCTTATGCAACGCAAGTCCCTGACCCGCGACGAATGCCCCATCGCCCGCAGCCTCGACCGGGTAGGGGAGTGGTGGAGCATCCTGATCATGCGCGACGCGTTGCAGGGGCTGCGCCGCTTCGATGAGTTCTCGCGCAGCCTGGGCATCGCGCCGAACATGCTCACACGTCGCCTGACAGCGTTGGTGGAGGCGGGGATGCTGGAGCGCAGGGCCTACAGTGAGCGGCCGCCGCGTTATGAATATGTGCCGACCGCCAAGGGCGAGGATTTCCGCATGGTGCTGATGTCGCTGGTGGCGTGGGGTAACCGGCATTACGCCGAAGAGGGCACCAGTGTCGAGTTGGTCGAGCGGGACACGGGGCGGCCGGTGCAGCCGATGTTGGCGAGTGCAGAGGGACACATCGTAGCGTTGGAGGACTGTGTGTTGCAGGCCGGCCCGGCGGCCAGTACCGGTATGCGGGAGCGCTTGGCTTCGCTTGCCGCAAAGCCTTGAATCCTGCGGGCTCAAGCAATAATTTGACGCCAGAAAATAATCCTGCTGCACCCCTTAAAGTCGCGTATTTCCCAGCCGATAGCGAGTCAAGACAGAGGTTTTTCCGCACGGCTGAGGGCTCGTCATGTTCAATACAACACTCAAAAAAGAACTGGCGGCCAGGACGGCCGAAGTCACCGAGTACAAAGGACTGATCAGCGCCCTGGAACGCTCCATGGCGGTCGTCGAATTCGACCTCAACGGCAAGGTTCTGCGTGCCAACGATAACTTCCTGAAAACCCTGGGCTACAGTCGCGACCAATTGGCGAGCAAATCCCACCGGGACTTTTGCTTGCCGGCGCTGACCAACAGCCCGGCCTACAGCCAGTTCTGGGGTGAGCTCAAGGCCGGTAAGTTCGTGTCGGGCACCTTCAAACGCGTGGATGCCCACGGCAAGACCATCTGGTTGGAAGCCAGCTACAACCCGGTACTGGATGAGCGTGGCCAAGTGCTGAAAGTGGTCAAGTACGCCCTGGACGTCACCGCCAAGGTCGAACAAGAGGCCGCCACCCGCAGCAAATTGACTGCGGTGGATCGTGCCATGGCGGTGATCGAGTTCGATTTGAACGGCCAGGTGCTGGATGCCAACGCGAACTTCCTGAACGTCATGGGCTATTCGCTGGCGGATATTAAGGGCAAGCACCACCGTCAGTTTTGCGAACCGGCCTTGGTCAACAGCCATGAGTACGCGGACTTCTGGCGCCGTTTGAACAACGGTGAATTCTTCACCGGGCAGTTCAAGCGCCTGGGCAAACAGGGCCGGGTGGTCTGGCTCGAGGCCAGTTACAACCCGGTCTATGACGGCGATGGCACACTGATCAAAATCGTCAAGTTTGCCAGCGACATTACCGAGCGCGTGGAAAAGTTCGAGGAAGACTCGCGTGGCGCCTCTCGCGCCTACCATATTTCGTCCGAGACCGAGCGGTTTGCCGAGCACGGTACCCAGGTCATCCAGGAGACCGCCAGTGAAATGCGTCGGATCGCCGACAACATCGGCGCGTCCGCACGGCTGGTCGGCCAACTGGGTGATCGCTCCGAGCAAATCACCGCCATCGTCAACACCATTCGCGGTATCGCCGACCAGACCAACCTGCTGGCGCTCAACGCGGCGATCGAGGCCGCCCGCGCGGGGGATCAGGGCCGTGGTTTTGCGGTGGTGGCCGACGAGGTCAGGCAACTCGCCGGGCGTACCAGCCGCTCCACGGCGGAGATCTCTGAAATGATCGGCATGATCCTTTCGGAAACCCGCGACGCGGTGGCCAGCATGAGCGCCACCCAGGAAGGCGCGCAGCGTGGCGTGAACCTGGCGGACCAGGCGGGTTCGGTGATTTTGCAGATCCGCACCAGCACCAGTGATGCGGTGCAGGCCGTGAGTATGTTTGCGTCGAAACTGGATGAGTCGGAGGTTATTCCCAAGACGGCTGTCGGCTGGGTGGGATAATTCCCGCGTACCGACAGGCTTACCTGCACGGGCAGGGCTCAGACCAGGCCCAGTGCTACTTTCTCCTCGAAGTCAGCTTTTAGCTCGGTCTGCCACGCCAGCAGTCGAGCTGGATCGCAGATCACCTCAAACAATGCCTGATGCACGGCATGATTGGGTTCTGCCGCGCAAAGACGCTTGGCCATATCCAACACTTCCCGATCAAGTTCCTGGGTTGTCAGGGCGGCCTTTTTATCCACCTGCCAGCGCTCCAGCCAGCGCTGGACCCGACGGTATTCGGCGCGCACTTCTTTGCTCCAGCGTTCGCTCAGATTGAACACGCCATTCAGGTTGACAACCCTTGGTGCATCAATCGGGTCGATGCTTTCCAGTTCAACCTTAAGGTCGACCGGCAGCAGCTTCAGCGCAAACTTTCCCGCCGGTGGCCGTTTGTAGGGATGGAACCACTCTTGAAACGAGCCATCTGTGTGGACCTTGTCCGTTCCTTTATTCGGGGCTTCGTTGCAGTCGTCGCACATGGGGATGAGGTTGTCTTTGCACACTGACAACATCGGGAATTGCGCTTTGGCTACCCAGTGATCCACATGCGCCTTGCCCAGTTCATCCCCACACACTACGCACGCCTCGCGAGCATCGGGATGGTCGTCGACTTTGTGGATCTGCTGAAAGTCCTGCTTGAAGAACTCGTAGGTAACCTGGCTGGGCTTGTCGTCAGTGACATTGCCCGCGACACCATAGGGCAATCCCTTGCGTAACCCTGGCGAGTAGAACGCTTCCATCAGTATTTGCAGCGCGTCCCAGTCGGCATCGGTCTGGAATGGTTTTTTGATCGGGAGCACAGGGGTGTTGGGCGCCAATGAAAAATAGCCCGACACATCGCTGGTTTTCATCACCCACTGTTTCAGGTTGTTTTTGTCGCTGACGCTGAGATCGGCCAATCGAATGGCGTGCGTCAACAGCGGTGTTTTACCCACCTTTCGCCCCAGAAAGTGCCAGAGCCATTTACCCTCGATCCGCGTGCCGAGTGCCTTGATGAGTTCTGCTTCAGTGAGTCGGCCGCTGTGGACCGTGGGTTCACACAACCACAAGGCAAAGGTGTGCATCATTTTCTGGCAGGCTGCCAACGCCGGTGCCCACTTGCTGTATTGAATCGGCTTAAGCATCCGATTTGCCCTCGTAATGTTGCTTGAGCAACTCAAGGACACCGTTGCGCATCGCACCGTCTTTCAAGCTTGGCAGCAGTTGCTTCAATGCCCTGACCTCGTCATCTTCCTTCCAGCGGTTTAACAGCACCCGCAGTTCCGAACGGTGGAAACCCGTGCCCAGGTGCGCAATCAAGGTTTCGACGCGGGCAATGTCCTCAGCCAGCGGCACTTCGATACCTTTCACCTCGTCCAGGAATTTCTCGATGCGAGCCTTCGCCCGTGAACCGATGCTGTCCTTGGCCTTGAACACCGACATCAACAGAGCCCCAGGCTCGGTGCCGAAGGTGCGTGTTTTCAATGTGCCGGCGCGGGAGTGGCCGACGCTGTCCTTGGCGATGAAAATGACTTCCTCGTCAAACACGTCGGACAACACAATTGACGAATGGCTGGCCACCAGCACGGCGCTGTTGTCCCTGCCCATGGCGTGCTCGATGATGCTGACAATTTCGCGCTTCCAGCTGTCATTGAAATGGGTCTCGGGTTCGTCCAACAGCAACAGCGCATCCGGCTCGCCGGCCAGCAGATAAAACAGCGCCCAGCGCCGCAGGACCATCTGTTCGCCGTCCGACATTTCGCTGTAGGCCATGATGCCTTGGTCGTGGAGGGCGTCTTCGCGACTGGTTTTGCCATCGCGACGAATGCACATCTCAAGATCGCCAACCAAGCCCAGGGCCATCCAGCGGATCAACTCATGGAAGCGACTGAATGGACTTTGGCTGGCTTCCCCAAGCATCAGCGCCAGTACGTCGCCCTGATGTTGAATGCCCTGGTTGTGAAAGCGTGCGTCGAAACAGGACGTTCGCGTAGCAGGCACATCTCCTTCGATATCGAAATAAACCCTGCGCAAGGAGCGATTCGGATGGGGGATTGCAATCACATCACCGGCCATCAGCAGCAGGTCATGGATTTTTTTCTGGAACGCGGGCGGCGCGTCCTTCACTTTATCCAAGTCAATCAGCAGGCCCACACTGACCAATTGATGCCAGCCTGCTGTTTGCAGCAGCGCGGCCAACCGAGGCTCTCCCTGGCCGTTGCGGGTAACCAGGCTATCGTGCAGCGCCACCGCCAGCAGGGCTGCATCAGGACGATTGTCGCTCAGCAGGAATGGCCGACTGAGCAGGTCACTGGCATCCCGGTTGGTATACTCCAAGGGGCTGGTTGGCGGGCTCGGCAACTCGGTGAGCCGTACGCTGCTCTCATCGTAATGAGTCCAGCCGGCCGGGCGCTCCATGCCCTGGCCGTAGAGCTCCTGATCGTTGATATCGGGGAGCGCATCGGCGCTGAGCGGTGGCTGCCAGATGGCTTGCCAGGGCCTCCACGACCCGGATGTGTAGGCGAGGACCTTGGGCAGCAGATCTTTCACGCCCTGGGGGAAGCTGCCCCTGGGTACCCGCGTGACGAATCCAAGTGACTCATGCTCACCCTTGCGCAACGCGGCAAGGCACTGGGTGAACGTGGCTTCGGCGCAATGCTTGGGAAAAGGATTCTCCGTGCGTTGCCAGATGGCGGCTTCGCTTTTTTTGCCAGGGTTGTCGAAGACGATTTCGGAAAACTGTTCATCCGCGCCCAACTCATAGATCAGCGTAAAGGGAAAACCCGGGAGCTGCCCGTCCGCCATTGCCAGGAAGATTGCGGAAATCGCCCTGAGCAGATGGCTCTTGCCACTTCCGTTAAGCCCGGCGATGAAATGGATCCCGCAGCGGTTGGTTTCATCACCCAGCACCGGCCAAGGGGCCTTGTTCGAGAAACTGATCTTTACGTGGGACAGTGGAGGGTAACGGTCGATACTCAGATAACGCAGGCGCATTTATAACCCCAACTCGGCTTCGAGAATGCTCGCTCTCAATGCTTTGGCATCCCGTGATGCCAGGCCGTCTTTTACGTGCCCGTCCGCGCTCTGCCGATAGGCGCGGAACGCTGCCAGATAGGGCGCTGCATCGCCCTGGCCACGGGGCGGAAGGCTGATGTGCTGGATCAAGCCCAGCGCACAGAGTTGCTCCAAGGTCCGGCGGATCTGGCTGGGACTGACGTATTCATGCAGAGGGTTCAAGGTGTGCGAGGTGCAGAAGGCGTCGAAGCTTTCAGGGTCGTCGACAATCAGCGCCTGGCGGCGTCCACGCAGGCCGCGCCATACCAGGCGTTGGAGCAAGGAGAGTTGTTCAGTCGCCGTGGTGCGGTAGGCACGTCTGAATGCGCTGGATAAGACCGGTGAAACCTCACTGGCGTCGATTTCATCGTCGGGTACCGATAGCGCCACATACGGCGGTGAAGGCGCGCGCCAACGTGCGGACAACTTGCCGTCGAAGGCGTCCCTAGCGATTGCATGATAGAGAACACGGGACTTTTTCTTGGCCTGCTCAAGCGCGGTCACAGGCACCGCGTCAAGTATTCCAAGGATGCTGCGCTGCTCGGCCCGAGTCGGCAGTGCAACCTTCATGCGCCCCAGATACTTTTCAACGAGAGGCCGTTCGGTCGTTACGGTCAGGCCGAACCAGGCCGATCGGAACAACGACGCGAGGTAGTCAGCGCAAACCTCATTCTTTGGGCGCAAGACGGTCAATGTGCGTGAGGCGAATTTCGGCATATCCCCCTCGGGCACGACGCCCACTTGGCCATAGGTAACCCGGTCGGGATGTGCTCCGAGCAACAGGTCACCGGTGCGAACTTCACGGCCGGGATTGGGCATGTCGTGTAAACGCACCAAGGTTGGCCGTAGGTGGGACATTAAAAGATCCCGGTGGGCAAAGAACGCCACCTCGGTATCCGCTGCGTACCCAGCCTTGGCCCCGTCATCGTGAGGGTTGATCCAAACGATGTCAGCCAACGTCAGCAGTGCCCAGCCTGGCCCTGTTGTCCCGGCAGGTGGCAACATGAGCCGCGTTGTCAGTTCGCGCTTGAGGTGGTGGGCTCTGTTTACGGCTTCGCGATAGGGACGGACACTCGCTTGCTCAAGCGCGTCGACGATATACCGCTGCTCGTCGATTGAGGGCAACGCAATGTGCAGGTTGCGAAAAAAGCCATGGGACAAGGTGGGCTGGCTGCGCGTTGAGGTGTTACTGCGTGCGGCGAGTTGCCGGAGCCAAGGTTGTTGGAAGAAATGCCAGAGATAGTGGGCAGAGAGTTGGGGGCCTGGGCGTAGAACGCTCATCTGGGGGCCGAATCCCACCCCCTGTGGCAAGTCGCCGACCACCGCCGAAATCCAACGCCCTGACGTGACGCCGGCAAACAACACATCGCCCTGGCAAAACATGGCGGTGCCTTCAGGGACGTCGGCCAACAAGCGCTGGTTGGTGTTCAGGATTTCGCCGGTTTCATCGTCAATTCCCGCGTAGTCGACGTAGTCGACCGACAATTCATCGGCGGGCAGGCTGTGCCTCGGGTTGAGCTTGCACACCTGCAGCAACGGCATTTCCCGCCAACGGGAAACGGCACTCATTGGCCTGCCTCCAGCAGCCCACGTAAGTCGCCTAACCGGTCGAGAATGCTTTGTTCTATCGCGCAAAGCTCATCAAGCAGCTCCAGCGTGCTGGCGCCCTCAGGAACCCTCGGCGCTTCAGGCCAGCGGTAATCATTGAGATCCAGGCTCCATTGGTTGGCCTCGATACAGTGGGGGGCCAGGAAACCCTCCTGCAGGACGCCGTCGACATAGAGTTGCCGCGCCATCTCAGCCGCGTATTCCGGACGCACGCGTTGGGCCTCGTCGTGGGAACCCTTGATTTGACCGGTAAGGTCCTGCCATTCGGGGTTGGGCACCCACTCGCGAACAGGCACTCGCCATTGCTTGGTAACGCTGGCCCGGCTTGGGAAGAACTGCATGAACTGACGGCCCGGAGCACTGCCATCCAGGTCGTTTGTAGACAGTGCGATCACTTCGTTCACAAAGTAGTCGCGAGTGGCCTGTTTTGTCCCATCCAGAGGCTGATAATACACACCGCTTTCCAACCGCTTATTTCGCCGCCGAAAGTGCACCATGGCGTCGTACAGGTCGTTCTTGTCGTCCCCGACTTCGTAAAACCACACGCTGCCGGTCTTGGGGGCGGTGTGGGTGTCCAGCGCTGAGGCATGCTCCGAACTCTGGACTTTCTTGAAGATCAGCAAGGCGACGGGGGTAGAGACTTGTGGCAGTGTTCCGGGCGGCAGCAGAATCACCCCCTCGACGGCATGCCGCACGAGCAACTCGTGGCGCAATCGGCGCTGTGCTCGCGTGGTTCCGTAGAGCACGCCCTGGGGCACGATCAAGGCGGCACGGCCTTTGATTTTAAGCAGGTCAAGGGAGCGCCAAATGAACAGCAGCTCCAGCCGGCGGGTGAGTTTATCTTTTTCACTGAATGCGCTAGGCGGCAGGTAACCCGCACTGGCCGGCAGGGCATCATCACCTACGTTGCCCAGTGGCAGGTCACACAGGACATAATCGTAATGAGCGCTTTGCAGCAACCTTTTGACGGCCTGACCGTCGAGCAGTCGGGAAACACTGTTACCGGTGTGCAACTGGGTGGGATTGAGCTTGTGCAAGAGCATGCTCATCCAGCCGATGCGCGCCATTGACTTGTCTACGTCGATGCCCACAGGGATCCTGCGCGAAGCTTTGCTGCCGCTATTCATCATGTAGTGCTCGGCGTCGAGCAATAACCGCGCCGTGCCCACAGCGGGATCGATCAAGCGGGCACCGGGTGTGGGGTCCAACAACGACACGATAAATCGCGACAGTCGCGGCGGCGTGGTATTCAGCGAATTTCCACCCACGGCGGCGAGCTTGAGCAGATCATCGAACGCCTTGCCGGCCGACGGGGCTGTAAGCGTTCTTTTTTCAACGAAGTTGAACAGCCCGTCCACGGCCTTCAACAGCATGAGCAAGGCTTCGGGTTTGGAGGATTCCAACTGGAAATAGGCGTCGCTGAACAGCCCATTCAAGTCCAGGCGCACCTTGTCGGACACATCGTGAATCGCTTCATAGTCCCGCAGGCGCCGAAAGACATTGCCCGCGAGGAGGGGAGCGGGGTCGGCGCTCTCCAGCAGCGCGGTCCAGGACCGGTCAAACCGTAGGTGCTCCAGATACTTGATCAGAATCAGGCAGGCAATTTGCTCGACAGCGACCTGAGGCGAAGACGCGAGACCGGAGGCCACGAGGATATTCCACAGCGCAACGGCTTGATTAGGGGCGTGTTCAGTCGACATCGGAGTCCTTTTCGATAGGTGTGGCGGTCAAGCCGGCAAGCATAGAGGCAAATGGCCAGAATTGGCAGCCAAGGCGGGAGAATTTAAGGCAGGACCAGGCTAAGGGCAGGCCCAAGCCTGGGCAGGTGCATGGGTCAGTCAACCCAGGCAAGGAGGGTGATGGTTCGGGATTACTCTTTCACATCCATGAACTCTTCAGCCCACGCCACATAGCTCTCTGGCAACGTGTAGGTATGGGTCAGTTCGGTAGCGCTGAGGTTCGAGGTGCTGTGGGTCAACTGACGCTGGGCACGCAGGCTGTCGTAGGTGGCCTTGATCGCCGCAAAATACGCGCCATGACCGGCAACTACCACGCGAACGCCTAGGCTGGCCAGGCGTTGGGCGTCATGGAGCTTGGGGTTGCCGTAGGTCACCAGCATCAGCGGTACCGTGAGGTTTTCGGCGATTTTTTCCAGATGCTCGAAGTCGCTGATGCCAACCATGCAAATCCCATCGGCACCGGCCTTTTGATAGGCCAGGGTACGCTCGATAACGGCTTCAGTCGGCAATACGCCGGCGTTGGTCCGGGCGATGATCGACAGTTCAGGATCGACACGGGCTTCCAGGGCGGCGCGGACCTTGCCGATGCCTTCCTGGATGGAAATCAGATCAGTGGATTTGCGCCCGAATTGTGCCGGCAGCAGCGTGTCTTCAATCGTCAATGCCGCAACGCCGGCGCGCTCAAGCTCTTCGACGGTGCGCATCACGTTGAGTGCATTGCCGTAACCGTGGTCGGCATCGGCAATAAAGGGCAACTGGGCGACGCGGCCGATACGGGTGGCCTGCTCGACGAACTCACTCAGCGTGATCAAGGCAAAATCGGGTGCTGCCAGTACCTGCAACGACGCAACTGACCCTCCCAGGATACCCACCTCAAACCCCAGGTCTGCCGCGATACGGGCGGACATGGGGTCGAATACGGAAGCGGTTTCAACGCAGCTCGGCTTGGCCAGCAGTTCGCGGAAGTTGCGGCGCAGCGTCGAGTGAGATTTTTTGGGCATGTTCTTTCCTGGCTCTGGTCATCGTCATGTGACGATCTATGTCTATTCGTGGTCGCGCGAGATTACCATGCAGGCGGGGCGGGGATTATGACGTTTGAGCATGGGGTATGCTGGAAACAGATGGTGCACGTCGGCCTTAAAATGCTGATTCCGCATTATTATAGAATTACGTTATGCATTATAGGAAGTTTACAGCGGCCAGTCCGGTCCTTATGGTGTGGGCAGATTATTCCTGTGAACACTACCGAGACCGTACGCGCGGATCGACTTGAACGGCCTGACAAGGCATCTGGAGACGAACGTGCGTTACCTGACGAGACTGGCGGCCGGGTTGGCGGCCGTATTGCTGTGCCTGACCGCGAATGCGCAAACGCTGGTGGTGGGCGACCAAAGCTACAACGCCCAGGCCGCGATGGAAGCGGCGGGGGTGCTTGAAAACCTGCCCTATACCCTTGAATGGAAGCAGTTCACCGCCGGGTCGCCGGTTGCCGAAGCACTCAACGTCGGCAGCCTGGACATTGGCTTGCTGGGTGATGCGCCCGTGCTGTTCCTGGGCGCATTGGGCGCGCCCATCAAGGTGATTGCGGTCAGTCGGCAAAATCTCGACGGCGTGGCCATTCTGGTGAAAAACGATTCGCCGATCAGGAGCCTTGCAGACCTTGCAGGCAAGCGTGCGGCCATCTGGAAAGGCTCCTGGAGCCAGCAACTGTTGTTGACTGCGCTGGATAAAGCCGGCGTGCCATCGGATTCACTGGAGTTGCGCTACCTCAGTGCGCTGGACGCCTCCCATGCCTTGGAAGGCGGTTCGGTGGACGTTATCGCCACCTGGGAACCTTACGTTACGCAGCAGGAACGCCAAGGCGCGCGGGTGCTTGCGACGGCTGATGGATTGATTCCGGCCCAGAGCTTCATTGCAGCCAACGCCCGCGCCGTCGAAGCCAAGCGTGTGCAGATCAGCGATTTTCTCCTGCGCCTGAAAAAGGCGCGTGACTGGGCTCGCCAAACCCCGGCCAACACCGACGCTTATGCCGATGCGTGGGCCAGACGTACGCGTGCGGACGCTGGTATAGCGCGGGCCTGGTTTGCCCGTGCGCGCACGACCGTCGAGCCCGTGACGGCGCAGTCGCCAATAGAGGCGCAAAAGACCGTGGACTTTTTTGCCGGCCAAGGGTTGGTCAAGTCGTACCCGGCAGCCAATCTGTTCGATCAGTCATTCGCGGCGTCCCTGCAGCCGGCCGTCGCTGAGATCCAGCCGTGAAGGCGCCAAGGAAGACTCTGAACATGACCAACAGACAGCTCAAACTGGGTGCCTTGACGATGGGCAGTGGCGGGCCGGGTCGCCATAACCTGTGGCTCGATCCTCAATTACCGGCTGACGCCAGCGTCAACGTCGACTGGTACATCGATATTGCGCGTCAGGCCGAGGCGGCGTTGTTCGACTTGATGTTTATCGTCGACAGCCAGTTCATCACACCGGGGTCGCCCTCCCATTATCTGAATCGGCTGGAACCGCTGACGCTGCTCTCGGCGCTGGCCGTGAGCACACGCCATATAGGCTTGGTCGGTACGCTGACCACCTCTTACAACTCGCCCTACAACGTTGCGCGGCGCCTGGCCTCACTGGATCTGATCAGCAAAGGTCGCGCGGGATGGAACGTGGTGACCAGCGGCGATGCCGGTACCGCCGGCAATTACAGCCGGGACGAACACTACGATTACGACACGCGCTACGGCCGAGCGGCTGAACACGTCCAGGTTGTGCAGGGCTTGTGGAACTCCTACGAGGAAGATGCCTTCGTGCGCGACCGGGCGACCGGGCAGTTTCTTGACCCGAGCAAACTGCATCGCCTGAATCACCAGGGCGAGCACTTTTCGGTGGTCGGCCCGCTGAACATCCAACGCTCACCCCAAGGCCAGCCGGTGATATTCCAGGCCGGTGATTCGCCCCAGGGGCGCGAGCTGGGTGCCGCCACGGCCGATGTGATCTTTACCCATGCCGCCAGTATCGAACAGGGCCAGGCGTTCTATCGGGATGTAAAGGGCAGGGCAGCACAACGGGGGCGCGACCCGGAGCAGATACTGGTCATGCCTGGCGCTGAAATTTACGTCGGCGACACGGATGAGCACGCCCGTGAAATCGAGCAGCACTACCATCAGGTCGACCACAGCTTTGAACTCGCGCTGAAGGAATTCGGACGTAACTTTGGCTGGCATGACTTCAGCCGGTACGACCTCGATGCGCCGTTTCCCCAGGAAAGCCTCGAGTCTGCGCGCAGCAGCTTTTTTACTGCGGCCAAACGGATTGCCGATCAGGCCCGCGAGAAAGGTTTCACGCTGCGCCAGGCCGTAGAGTTTGGTCGACAACTGCGTCCCGGCGCATTTGTCGGCACAGCTGACACGGTCGCGCAGGAAATGGCCGACTGGTTCGAGGCCCGCGCCGTGGATGGCTTCAACATCTACATCGGCCACCCCGAGCAATTCAAGCGTTTTACCCAGGACGTCATACCGTTATTACAGGCCCGTGGCGTGTATCGCAAAGCGTATGAAGGGACGACCCTGCGCGAAAGCCTGGGGTTGCCGATTCCGCGCTTTGAGCGCCGCGGACAATGCCTCAGCGCACTGGGCACCGAAAACACGCCGGTTAAATCTTGAATTGCCTCAACAGGCCTTCCAGGCGATGACCGATGGCGTACAGTTCATCGACCGTGTGTACGCCGCTTTGGGTCTGGTCTGCGACGTTTTCAATCGCGCGGGCTATCTGGTGGACACTGCGATTGATGGCTTCGGCAACCGACGTCTGCTCTTGCGCGGCGCTGGCGATGTGCGCGTTCATGGTGTTGATGGTAACGATCAACTCGACCGCCTTGCCCAGCGACTGCCCGGCTTGTTCAGCGTGCAGGCTGGCGCCATGACCTGCTGCGCCGGAGTGACTCATTGCAGTGACGACCTTGGTGGTGGCCTGGTCAAGGCGCTCGATCATCGCTTGAATTTCCTGGGTGCTGAGTTGCGTCCGGCTTGCCAGCGCGCGTACTTCGTCGGCAACCACGGCAAATCCACGACCTGCATCCCCGGCCCGGGCGGCTTCGATCGCGGCATTGAGTGCGAGAAGGTTGGTTTGCTCGGCGATCGAGCGGATTACATCCAGCACCGTGACAATGCCTGCTACATCGCCTTGCAGGCTTTTCAGCGAGGCGCCTCCCGCGGACAGGTCCTCGGTCAGGCTGCCCAATCGGGTGATGCTTTCATTGACGACCTGCCTGGCGTGCTGGGCCTGCACATCGGTTTCGCCTGCTGCCTCTGAAGCGCTCTGGGCACTGTTGGCGACCTCTTGCGCCGCAGATGACATCTGATTGATTGCTGCAGCGACTTGATCGGTTTCCTGGCGTTGCTGTTCCATGACCTGATCGATGCATTTGCTCTGTTCGGCCACCTGGGTCACGGACGTATTCAGTTCTCTGGCCATGCCGACGATCTGGCCGACCAGCCCATGAATCTTATCGGCGAAGGCATTGAACGACACGGCCACCTGGCCGAACTCGTCGCGGCTGATGGGTAAGCGCCGCGTCAGATCGCCTTCGCCCGCGGCGATCTCATCGAGGTGTTCGCGAATCCGCGACAGGGGACGCAGGCTGCTTTTAACCATTAACACTGCGAGCACGCCGGTGATCCCGAGCGCAATCAAGGCAATGACGGTTATCCCGTAGACCAGGCTGCGCACACGCTGATGGATTTCCCCTCGTACTTGGGCAACCTGGCTTTCGATTCGGTCGAGATTGATCGCGGTGACCACGACCATGTCCCAGGCCGGCAGGTAAAAGCTGTAAGCCAGCTTGGGAACGACTTTATCCGTATTGATCAGGGCCCCCGAATAGTTGACGAAGTGGGTGTCGTTCTTCGCGGCGGCAACCATTTCCCGGTTCAGGTAAAGCCCGTTCCTGTCTTTGCGCTCACTCATGTTGGTGCCGACGCCTTCGCTGCTGTCGCCACGAAACAGGCGCACGACCTGACTGTCGTAGCCGATAAAATAGCCGTCGTCCCCATACTTCATCCGGGACAGCCGCGCGATCGCCAGCGCACGCGTTGCTGTGTCCCCTGTCTCGGCCTGCGCATACAGTTCCGCTACCGAGGTTCGGGCAAGGTTGGCGTAGTCTTTCAAGCGTTCCCGGCTTTCATCCAGCAGGCGTTCCCGGGTCGCCGTGACTTCCTGCTCGGCGCTCGACAGCAAGGTGGTGCTGGTTGTCAGCGCCAGTACCGTGGACAACAGCACCACCGGGGCCAGCACCAGCATCAGTACTTTGTTTTTAAACAGCATGCGTGGGGTTCCTCACCTGAATCTGTAGGAAAGCGGCCGCAAGGGCCGCGATCGTCGACTTACCAAAGGGCAATGTCATAGGTGAGGTAGAGGCGATTGCTGTCGCGGCCGCGGGAGAACTCAGAACGGTAGACATAGTTGCGCATGCGCACGCCCAGCCCCTTGAACGTGCCGGTTTGCACAACGTAAGCCAGCTCGGTATCACGCTCCCATTCCTTGACCGTTGTCGCGGACTTGCCGTCATTGCCGCTCAGGTAGCGCGTTGAGAAGGTCAAGCCGGGCACGCCGACGGCGGCGAAGTTGTAGCCATAGTTGAGCATCCAGGTCTTCTCGTCCTCCTCAATGAATTTGCCGATGCCGGCATTACTGAACGAGTAGACGGTCGCGCCGCTGATGTAGGGTAATCCGGCATCACCGCGAAGGGCCTGGTAGCCGCCACCGAGGGTATGGCCTGCAATCACGTAGGACAACTGGCCGCTGAACATGTCATTGTCGATTTTGCCTGCGTAGGCCGAGCCGCTATCAACGCTGTTGAAGTAGCGTAGGTCGCTGGTCAGCACGCCACCGGCCAGCGGCAGGTCATGCTGGATACCGGCGAAGTTCTGTCGGTAGAAGTGCTCCAGTTCCCCGTAGAAATAACTCAAGCGCAGGTTTTTGCCCCATTTGTACTCAGCCCCGGCGTAGTTGAAATCACCGGATTTTTCCCCGCTGTAGCCATCAGGCACGATCGGCATGCTGTTGGTGGAGTCGCGCAGTTTGAAACGGTCCAGATGCCCGCCGGTCACGGTCAGGTTCTCGATGTCGCTGCTGCTGACCTGGGTGCCCTGGTAGGTCTGGGGCAACAAGCGCGCATCGTTGTAAATCAGCACCGGCGTCTTGGGCAGCAAGGTGCCGTACTTGACCGTGGTTTTGGCGAACCTGGCTTTTGCCGTAGCGCCGGCGCTGGCAAACTCGCCGGCCGCCCGCCCGTCATCATGCACCGGCATGAGCCCAGTGCCGCTGCGCCCGCGCCCTGAATCGAGCTTTACCCCATAGAGCCCCAGGGCGTCCACGCCGAAGCCGAGGGTGCCCGCAGTAAATCCGGACTGATAGTCCAGCAGAAATCCCTGGGCCCACTCGGTGCGTTCGCTCTTTGCCGTTCTGGCGGCCCGCGCACTCAAGCCGTGCTCGTCGCGAAAGTTCTCGTTGAAATACACATTGCGCAGTTGCAGCTTGAGCTTGCTGTCATCAATAAAACCTTCGGCGTTGGCCGCCGCGACGGGTACCAGGCCTAACGCGCAAAACAAAGCTCGACGGGTATACATAGGGTTCATGGCAAATGACTCGTTGTTGTTATTTGGGGTACAGGTCGGCACGCGCCTCGTGAGTGAGGCGCGCTGGAAGGCAGCAGGGGTTATGGGTGGATCAGGTGAACAGGCTGATGGCACCGGTCAACAAGGCCAGGGCGGTGACGACCAGGGAGGTCAGCACGGCCCATTTGACGGTGGCCTTCTGGAAGTCGCCGATATCGCGATCGACCATGCCCACCAGCAGCAGGGTCGAGGCCACCAACGGACTCATGAGGTGAACAGGCTGGCCCAGGATCGAGGCGCGGGCGATTTCGACCGGGTCGATGCCATAAGCGGCGGCGGCATTGGCCAGGATCGGCACCACGCCAAAATAGTAGGCGTCATTGGACAGTACAAAGGTCAGCGGCATGCTGGTGATCGCAACCACCAATGGAAACAGGTGGCCCCAGGATGGCGGGATCCAGTCGACAAGGGTCTGTGCCAGGGCATCCACCATCTTTGTACCGGAAAAGATCCCGGCAAAGATCCCGGCGGCAAATACCAGCAACACCACGGTCATGGCATTGCCCGAGTGCGCCAGGATGCGTTCTTTCTGAATGTCCAATTGCGGGTAGTTGATCATCAGCGCGAGCACGAAGCCGATCAGGAACAGGATCGCGGAATGCATCAGCCCCATCACCAGCGCCGCCATCACCGCGATCACCAGCACCAGATTGACATAGGCCAGCTTCGGACGTTTGTGGGGCGTGTCCTCGAGAATCGCCTCGATGTAGCAATCGCCGCCGCCGCTTTGCAGCTGCACGTTGCCGATACGTTTGCGCTCTGCGCGACCCAGTATGAAGGCCGTGAAGATCACCCACAGGGCACCGCCGATCATGGTCGGCAGCAACGGCACGAAGTACTCGCCGGCATCCAGGCCCAGCGCGGCAATAGCCCGTGTCGCAGGGCCGCCCCAAGGCGTCATGCCACTCATGATGCTCAGCGACAGCATGGAGATGGTTGCCAGGATCATCGGGTTCATGCCGATGCGTTTATACAGCGGCAGCATTGCGGCGCAGGTGATCATGTAGGTCGTTGTGCCGTCGCCGTCGAGCGCTACCAGCAACGACAGCAGGGCCGTGCCTACGGCGATCTTCATCGGGTCGCCATTGACCCTCTTCAGGATTTTGCGGATCAGCGGGTCGAACAGGCCTGCGTCGATCATCAGGCCGAAGAACAGGATCGCAAACAGCAGCAACGCGGCAGACGGGGCGACCATTTTCAGGCCGTCGAGCATCATCTTGCCGGTGGTGCCGCCAAAGCCGCCGATCACCGCGAAGACGATGGGAACCACGGTGAGCGCGACGATGGGCGACAAGCGCTTCGTCATGATGAGATAGGTGAATACGACCACCATGGCCAAGCCAAGGAAAGCGAGCATAGGACGATTCTCTTGTTGTTATCGTAAAAATGGCTGACGCCGAGGCGCACGCGCCCTGACCCGCCGGGCGGCACAACGCGCCTGGCGGGGAGGGGGGTTCAGTCAAGTCAGGGGGGAAGCGTTATCCGGTTGTCTCTAGACGCGTTTGGCGTCCTTCAGGTCGTCCCAGGCTTTTCCCGGTGCGGCAGAAGATTTTGCGTCGAGCATCCGGTTCAGCGTGTCGCGGTGGCAGGCATTTTCAGACATCGAAATCACCACCGTCGCTACGGCGTTACTGGCCAGGCTGGTCAGGGCGCGAGCTTCAGACATGAAGCGGTCAACGCCGATTAGCAATGCCAGGCCGGCCAATGGGATGTCGTGAATGACCGTCAGGGTCGAGGCCAGTGCCACGAACCCGCTGCCGGTAACCCCGGCGGCGCCTTTGGAGGACAGCAGCATGATCGCCAGCATGGTGATGATCTGCATCAGGCTCAGATCAATGTTGCAGGCCTGGGCAATGAAAATCGCCGCCAACGACAGGTAGATGGCCGTGCCGTCCAGGTTGAACGAGTAGCCGGTGGGCAGTACTAGGCCGACGACGCCTTTTTTGCAGCCCAGTGCCTCGAGTTTCTCCAGCATGCGCGGCATCACCGGTTCCGTGGAGGAGGTGCCGAGTACCACCAGGAACTCTTCCCGAAAGTAGCGCAGCAGCTTCCACAGGCTGAAGCCGTTGGCGCGGCAAATACTGCCCAGTACCACGAAGACGAAAAAGCCGCAGGCGATGTACAAGGTCATGATCAACTTGGCCAGCGAACCCAGCGAAGTGATGCCGTACTGGCCGACAGTGAACGCCAAGGCCCCGAAAGCGCCGACCGGTGCAAAACGCATCAGGTAGGAAAAGATCTTGAAGACCATTTGCGAGGCGGATTCGAGCACGTCGAGCACGGGTTTGCCACGCTCGCCCAGCGACGACAGGGCAAAGCCGGACAACACCGCGATAAACAGCACCGGCAACACTTCACCTTTACTGAAGGCGCCGATAAACGTCTCGGGAATGATGTGCATGAAAAACTCCACCACCCCAAGTTTTGCGGCCGACTCCGTGTACTGGGCCAATCCTTTGGTGCTCAGCTGGCTGGGATCGATGTTCATGCCGGCGCCCGGCTGGAACATGTACACCGCGACCAGGCCAATCACCAGGCTGATCACCGTGAGGACGAAGAACAACAGCATGGTTTTGCCCAGCAGGCGCCCGAGGGAGCGCTTGTCGCTCATCCCGGCGATGCCGGTGACGATGGTGCAGAACACCACGGGCGCAATCATCATCTTGATCAGTTTGATGAACGCGTCACCCAGGGGTTTGAGTGCAATGGCCTGCTGGGCCCAGAAATGCCCGACCACGATGCCGAGCGCCACGGCGCAGAGGATCTGGAAGTAGAGCGATTTAACAACTTTCATGGCATCACCCATTTTTAGAATTGTGCGGATGCAAAAATGCCAACGACTATCGGAATTTATCCGGCAAGGCGCTGCGAGTCAGTGGCGTAGACGTAGCCGGAAAAAAGCCTGCGGGCGGTGCGTACGACTGAGGCCTGAATTGTCTCACCGTTCACGCCGGTGTAGGACAATACGACATCAATTCCGCCGCTCGGGTGTTCGATCCGCACCGCTTCAAGGCGCGGCGTACTGATCCCGCCGAGCATCTGCGCAACGATGCTGCCTTCGATCACGCACGCAGTGGCCAAACCAATCGAGCCGGTAATGGCGAGCGCGCGGTGGCAGTTGTGCGGCATGAAGTAACGAACCTGGATCGTGCCCCCGGCTTTCGCGGGCGAAACCAGTACCGGCTTGGGAATCACTTTGTCGCTGACATCGCCCAGGCCCATGGCCAGGCCCGCCTGAAGCCGCAGCGTCTCGAGGCGCCGCAGGAATTCCTTATCGGCGTCCAGTTCCGCCGGGCTCTCATCGCCACGCTTGCCCAGTTGGCTGGCTTCGACAAGCACCATGGGCATCGCCATGTCGATACAGGTCACCGCAATGCCATCGATCACGTCCTGCGTGTTACCGGTGGGAAAGAGCTTGCCTGTCTTGCTGCCGGCTGCGTCGAGGAACGTCAGTTGCACCGGTGCGGCCGTACCGGGCACGCCATCAATGGCGGTATCGCCCTCGTAACTGACTTTGCCATCCGGCGTGTACACGTCGGAGTGAATAAAGGTGCCGGTGTTTACGTTGCGAATACGCACACGGGTGCGCTCCGGGGTGCCTTTGACCAGACCCTGCTCGACGGCGAACGGGCCCACCGCGCACAGCATGTTGCCGCAGTTGGGTGCGCTGTCGACCCTGCGTTGTGAAACCATCACTTGAACGAACAGGTAATCAACGTCCGCATCCGGGTGCAGCGAAGGGCTGACAATCGCAACCTTGCTGGTTTGCGGGCTGCCACCGCCGATGCCGTCGATCTCCAGTTCATGACCGGAGCCCATCAGGTTGAGCAGCAGTTCGTCGCGGGCCTCCACGGCGGCGGGCAAATCCCAGTCGAGAAAAACCGGACCTTTCGAGGTGCCGCCGCGCATCAGCACACAGGGAATTCTTTGCATGATACTGACTCTTGTTGATCAATCGGTGTAATTGATGTTCTTGGAGCAAGAGTCTCAAGCTTTAAAAAATGTTTCAAATGCAAAGATTGAAGAGATTATTGCGTTTTTCGAATGATGAATTTACGCTGAGTTTCCTTTTGACGCCTTGTGCGGGTGAGATAAGACATGGAATATGAGCTGAATGACATTCGATCCTTCGTGAAAATCGCTGAACTTGGCAGTTTTCACGAAGCAGCCGATGCCTTGCACCTGTCTCAACCGGCACTCAGTCGCCGAATTAAAAAACTGGAAGAGGGGTTGGGCACCTCGTTGCTGGATCGCACCACGCGCAAGGTCAGCCTCACGAGTGTCGGTCGTGACTTTCTGCCCAAGGCACGTCGGTTGCTGGATGACTTCGATGAGTCGATTCTCAATATCCGTGAACTGGCCGAACGCCAGATTGGCCGGGTAACCCTGGCGTGTATCCCGACTGCGGCTTTCTATTTCTTGCCGTCAGTCATTCGCCTGTATAACGAGCGCTACCCAAAAATCCGCATCCGCCTGCTGGACTTGAGTGCCAATGAGGGGCTTGAAGCGGTGCTGCGGGGGGAGGCCGACTTCGGGATCAACATGATGAGCGGGCAGCATCCGGACATTGAGTTCGTGCCCCTGGTCAGCGAGCCTTTCGTATTGGCGTGCCGGCGTGATCATGAATTGGCTGGACGCAGTTCGGTCACCTGGTCCGAATTGAGCGATTACCGCCTGATCGGGGTAGGGCGCCTGAGCGGCAACCGCATGTTGCTCGATCACGCGCTGTCTGGCCTGAGTTGGCGGCCGCAATGGTTCTACGAGGTCCAGCACCTCTCGACTTCGCTGGGCCTAGTGGAGGCCGGCCTGGGGGTTTCGGCGATGCCGAGCCTGGCCATGCCGGCTGAAGATCATCCAACCTTGGTCAGCGTCCCGTTGATCGAGCCGGTTGTGAACCGCTCCTTGGGCCTGGTCTATCGCCGGGGAGCATCGCTTTCGCCGGCGGCAGAAAAATTCGTCTCGATACTGCTTGAACAGTGGCCGCAATGAGCCATCACACATGACTGATGGGCGATAACCGATGCTCATCAGCGGTTGTCTCCGTGGATTGGGGGGCCGTGAGCCGAAACAAGGGTAGAGTGTTCATCACTTTCTGTTCATAAGGGCCTTCGCGTAGTCGCCCTCAGTGGTTCCAGCGTCCGGACAGGGCAAAAAAACGGTATCTCAATTGTTAAGTGAAGAATGAATCATCCGCTGTTTGTTTCTCTGGATGGGCCCAAGGGCACCGGCAAAACCACGCTGTTGGAGGCCGTTACGAAAGCACTGAGGGCAGACAACAAAAAGGTGATCCGGCTTTGCGAGAGAAAAAGCGATCCGTACCGGGAGGGAACAATGGCGCTTGTTAACCAGCTCGTCAGAAGTCCCTCCCGGGAGTTGGAGCTGCGGGTGTGTGAACGCTTTGCTGACAGCCGCGCCTGGATTTCCCGGCAGGTGCTGGCTAAACAGCCACCAGGCAGCATCATCCTGATCGATCGCTGGTACCCGTCGGATGCCGCGTTTCGCCGGATAATTCCGTTTGCAGAGATCCTGCAGTTGAACATTGATCGAAACGTGCGAGTGCCAGACCTGCATGTCGGGATTGTCACCGCCCCTGAGATTTCATGGGCGAGGGCAGCGGCACGACGGCGTGGGCTGAGCAGTACCGTGATCCATAAGCTGGAAGAACATAGCGCTTGTACCCAGGCATTCGAGCGAGCGATTGCAGATCACGGTTGGGTTTTGTGCCGTAATGAAGGCACGATCGAGGACGCAACGATGCAGGTGATCTCCGCGATCTACAGAGTCCTTGCTTGCGCGTCCCCGGCAGTCATTCTACCGGCCCCGACCTCCATCGATTCCTTGTGCTATCCAGGCTTCTAATGCCTCGGCGCTCATAGGCTTGGCTATCAAATAACCCTGTGCTTCGGAACATCCCCACTGTATTAACAGGTCCAGGATTTCTTGATTTTCTACGCCTTCTGCAACCACCCGGTAGCCGAGCCCCTTAGCCAGTCCGATCAGGGTTTTAACCAGTTGCTTGTCATTTTGATTGCTGCCCAGCCCGCTGATCAGAGATTGGTCAAGCTTGACGGTATTGGCCGGGAGCTCCTTCAAATAAGCCCAGTTGCTGTAGCCGGTGCCAAAGTCATCAACAGCAACCTCTACGCCAAACTTACGGACACGCTCCAGTTGCCGGATGACTTCTTCAGGGTTGGTCATGAGCATGCTTTCGGTAAACTCAAGTTCAAAGCCAGCGGGGTCCAGGCCGTGCTGTTGAATCTCATGGATCATCGCGTCGACGAATTCGGCGCTTTCAAGATCGCTGACGGTAATGTTCATCGCTATCCGCAGGCGCACACCTTGCGCTTTCCAAATAACCGCTTGCTGGATGATTGCGTTGAGCACCCACAATCCAACGGAGGGTATGAGTGCGGTTTTTTCAGCCAAGGGTATGAATTCAGCAGGGCTGATGGGCCCCAGTAAAGGATGTGTCCAACGTAATAGTGCTTCTACTGAATGACACCGTCCTGAGGGCAGTTTGATTTTTGGCTGGTACACCAGGCTGAACTGTTTGTCGGCGCTGACCGCCTCCGGCAACGAACTCAACAACATGAACGCGCGTTGTTGAGCCGCATCAAAATGGGGTTCATAGCGCGACCATCCCAGCCTGCGGTCACGCGCCTCATCCGCAGCGCTGACCACCAGGCGAAGCCAGTCTTGCTGGAGCCCTGAGCTATGAATAGGCAGGACGCCAATCCCGACTTGCATGAGTATGGGGATGGCGTGGCATTCGACAGGCTTTTTGAAGTCCTTGAGGATGTTTTCACAAATGTGCTCGGCCGTTTGATCCTCCTCAAGGAGGAAACCAAACCGCGTCGGGCTAATTTTATAAAGTAGACACTGTGGCGGTAATAGTTTTTGTAGGCGCGCTTTGATTGCCAGGACCAAGTCTGTGGCAAAACTGTAACCCAGCGCCTTCACGATATCGTTGAGGAACTTTGGCGAGATGATGTCAACCGCATACGCTTGGCACGCGCTGTGGGTCTTGAGCGCTTGGCGTATATCCTCCTCAAACCGGAGTCGATTAAATAACCCTGTGGGTTGGTCGACGAAGTTTCGAGAGCGCATGCTGTGGATGTGCATCATCACCAGTTCAGCAAAACCGCTGAGCATCGCGCTATCACGCTCACTCATAGCGGCGCGTGAGACTGTATCAATGATGCACAGGCTTCCCAGCGTAAAACCCTCTTCGGTAATCAGTGGGGTGCCCGTGTAATAACGAATATACGGAGGCCCCGTTACCAGGGAATTGTCTTTAAAACGGGGATCAAGCGTCGCGTCCAATACCTCCAGCGGGGCGTTTTCCAGCGTCGAGTAAGCGCAGAAGGACACTTCTCGTGGTGTCTGCGTCTCTTCAAGCCCTACGCGCGCCTTGAACCATTGCTGATGCTCATCGACGATCGAAATCAGCGCTATGGGTGCGTTGAAGTAAGCAGAAACCATCTCGACGATTTTATCGAAGACAGTATCGTACTCGCTGTCAGCTGGACAAAATTTCGCGACCTCTTTAAGCCGTTCAATTTCATTCGGCGGAATAGGAGCGCCTGCGCCCATGACAATCCTCGGAGTGGCTGTGTTTATGTGCACGGTATCAGACAGTGCCATCATTATGATGTTGTTTTTTCTATTCCTCTGATAGCTCAACGGTATGCAGGCAGACGGCCTCTCCTGTGTTGCCGGGAGAGGCGCGTGTTTGGACTCAGCACTGCGTAGTATTGCAGCAGCAGAGCGGCCGGTGATGCTCGGTTGATAATATGCATATGCTCTTTTAGTCGTTGATTCTTAATCGGCTTCACTTTCAACTGGCTTCTTTTTGACCGGTGAGCGTTGATGTCCGAGCGGTGTGATGTAGTGGTACTGGGATTGGGGGCCATGGGGGCCGCTACGGTGTATCAGTTGGCGAAGGCGGGTGCGAATGTTGTGGGTATCGACCGCCATCACCCACCTCACAACCTGGGCTCCAGCCATGGCGATACGCGTATTACCCGGCTTTCGGTGGGTGAGGGCGCGCAGTACGTGCCCATTGTGCGCAATTCCCACCGCATCTGGCGCGAGCTTGAGCAATTGTCCGGGGAGTCGCTGTTCGAACAGTCGGGTCTATTGGTTCTGACTTCGAGTCCCGAGTTTGACCCCAACGATAAAACCGACTTCACATTGCGCACCATCGGCCTAGCACAGGCCTATGGTATCGAGCACGACGTTTTATCCGCCGAACAGATTCGCCAGCGCTTTCCACAATTTGCCAACGTACACGACACTGCCATCGGCTATTTCGAGCCAGGTGGAGGTTTTGTACGTCCTGAACGTTGCATTGATGTGCAGCTCAAGTTGGCCGAGCAACACGGAGCAATCCTCTACAAAGGCGAAACCGTCACTGGGATTAGCTCGAATGAGCAGGGAGTTCATGTCACTACGAATCTGCGCACGCTCTTTGCTAACAAGCTTGTGATTAGCGCCGGCAACTGGAGCGGCGGTTTGCTGGGCGAGCCGTTTGACAGCCTGCTCAGCGTCTACCGGCAGAAGCTGTTCTGGTTCGGGCTGGAGGAGGGCGCCGAGTGGGTGGATCACTCACCGACGTTTATCCTCACTCACGGCCGTGGCGACGACAAAATCAACTACGGCTTTCCCGCATTACACGGCGAGGGCAGCCTGAAAATCGCCACCGCGCAATACCACACTACTTCGTTGCCGCAAACAATGGATCGTACGGTCTCGTCGGCGGAAGAGCGGGACATGTATGAGCACCAGGTGCGCGGCCGCATCGTCGGTGTTACCTCGAACGTGGTCAAGTCTGCTGTCTGCGCCTACACCGTGACGCCGGATCGCCATTTCATTATCGATGAGCATCCGTCGTGGCAGAACACCTTGGTGGTGTCCGCCTGTTCCGGTCACGGCTTCAAACATTCCGCCGCGTTAGGCGAAGCGTTTGCACAGTGGTGCATACGCGGTTCGACCGACTTGGATCTCTCGTCTTTCTCCCTTAAACGCTTCGAGCGCTATCATGGACGTAAAGCCGGATTCACGATGCCGAATACGTAAGCGTTCCGGGAACACGCTCATGAATCTTGATTCGCTGAGAAGTAAGTCAAGCATTAGCGTTCCCTCCGGCGATGAGTAATGCCGTCAGGTACGAACTGTGACGGGCACCGCTTTATCGGAATCGTACAAGCGGTTGATTTCATTGAGCAAAATGAACAGTGCTAGCCCTAGATTGGAAAACAGATTTCTGTTTTCCGGTAAAAAGCTGCAATTCCAGCCATTTTCCACTCAACGACTGCACTGAACGGGGGCTTAGTCGACCAGTTGTACGACAACCTCTAGCCCCATCCTGAACTCAGTCACAGGCCAAGCGCGAATGTCTTTAAGGGGCTTTGTCGCTGCCTCGCCGCGAGCTCAGCTGTCAACGGCGGTTAGTCATCGCCGGGAAACAGACTGGCAGTCCGCAATCATTTTTCAGAAAGTGAATTCAACGCGTTCGCTCTCCTAAGCGCTTAAATGGCTCGTCTAAATCTTACCCAACGAGCCCAAGGAAGCCGATGGTTGCATTACAAGAATGCGTCCAGGCGAAAGTACATTCAGTTCTGGAACGAGGTTCACGCCATACCATCAGGGATGCAGATGCTATCCTGCACTCATAAGAGACGCGATTTAATAGACGAAAAATTTCATATTCTTTCGGGCGTTATAACCATGTCTGGGGGTAATCGGATCGTCGCTTTATTTATATATTGCGATTTTCAATTTATAGGTAATTAAATTGCTCGCTCACAAGTGATTGTGCTGGCAGGAAAAATACATCGAAAAAAATACCAAATAAATCCCAATGTTTAAATTTCAATTTAAGCATTATTCGGACTGCCAGTTTGTTGACGGTAGTGCGTTAATAAAAGTTGTTGTGGCTATCGGCGTTGTAAGCTAGCGTCTGTCACTAGCAACTGACGTGTAGTCTTCTGATAGATTTCAGTAGTCGTCTATCAAAACGTAAGTCCTGCGTGATGGGACTGCATGCCCATGAAGACCTGGCCGGCATACGGCTGCAAAAGGTTTGATGTAGGCGAGCGCCGGCCACTTACCAGCGGCGGCGATTACCTCAACCAAGATCATTCTGATGGCGGCGCAGAGTCATGGTTCCAAGAGGTCGCCTCACCATTTTAGTGAAATAAAGTGATGGTGTTAACCACGAGCATGTAAGAGTCAATGGGTCTCGGATGGTTGATTACTACTATGAGTTTGACATGACAGGTGATAACTAAGGTGAGTAAGGAAATTCGCACGGCCATAACTATTCATGCTTCTAAGCCGGTTCGAGTTAAGGTTCCACCCCTGAAGATCCCACGGCCTTGGAAGCCAGCTAACGCTACAGTTACTCAATCCGCCGTGCCTTATGAAGCTCTCGATGTGAGCGATGCAGAGTTACGGCTTGCGCGGAAGCGCGATGCGATATTCAAGCAACTGAGACTAGGCTTGATAGGTCAAGCCAAAGCCATGGAGCTTTTGGAGGTCAAAAAAAGCCAGTTCTACAATCTCTATCGGTCATTTTTACAGTCGACTAGCTATCTTGAGCTAACTAGAAAAAAGCGCGGAACCAAGCCCGGAAACCATAAGCTAACACCGGGCCAGCTCAGCGCTCTCGAACTTTCATATCAGGAGAATTATAAGGGGCCAAAAGCATCATCAGCGAAAGTTTGGAAGGGGGCACAAGGACTGGTGCCTGAAGATGAGTTGCCGCCCAGCAGGTATCAATGTAGGAAGTTTGTGGCTGCAAAGCCGGAAAAAGAAAAGTATTACAGAAAGTATGGCAAGGAGGCTGGCGACAACAAATACAAGCCGAAGCCCAAGAAAAAAATTATGGAGCGTGTGCTTCAGCAAGTCCAGATGGATCACACTATGGTTGACATGCTTTTGGTCGACGAGTTTGATCGCAAGGTTTTGCTAGGGCGCCCTTGGTTGACAATAATCATGTGTTCCCTCACAAGGGTGATACTTGGGATGTATCTGAGCTTCCGCCCCCCGAACTTAATAACTGTAGCAAGCGCTCTCGCCTTTGCAGTCCAGGACAAGTCTAGGTTTTTAGAACTCTACGGGATCGATCCCAGGGAATATCCGTTTTACGGCATCCCCTTTTTGATATACACGGACAATGCTGCTGAGTTCACAAGTCCTAGATTCATGGCAACGTGTAGGAGATGGGGGATGGATTGGGATCATCGTCCAGTCGACAAAAAGTGGTACGGCGGGTTGATCGAGCGCGTAATAGGAACTTTCATGGGGGAAGTTCACTTCCTGCCCGGAACCACAGGTAGTAATGTGATTCAACGAGCAGGCTTAAATCCAGAGCGAGACGCTAGATATAACATAGTGGAATGTGGTAAGTGGCTGCTTGAACAGGCGATTATTTACCATGGTACGGTGCATGAAGGCTTGCATAGCACTCCGCGCCAGGCGTGGGTTCATTATGATTCACAAGGGCTTCTAGATCATGAGAGGGTGATTAGGCCGGATCAACAGAAGCGCTTTGAGATTGATTTTTTGGCGCCATCTTACAATCACACGATTCAATCATATGGGATAAATTTTGCGGGCAGAAGGTATCATAGTATCGAACTTGACCCGTATATTGGTGCAAGAGATGTGGAGATAAGGTTTCAGCCTTATGACCTGGATTCAATCTGGGTTATGGTGCCAGGGAGATTTCTACATGTCCCGTGCATATATACCAAGAATCAACTGTCCAAAAATTGGGAGTCTTATAGTAGCCATAAAGCCTTGTCTAGTGCCCGACACGTCGGTCATAGCGCGCCCGCAGGGCTGATTGACGATGAGCATGCTTTGGCAGCCCAAAAAAGGCAGCGCGAACTAGCAGTTGAGGTTGAGACACAAAAAAATAAAAAGCCAAGGCCGCCCAAAGATATCACCGCGAAAACGGAGCGGCTACCTACTCACCCAGCAGTCCAACCAGTAATTGGCCCACCACGTATCATTGAAAGTAGTCGAGGTGCGCCCGAGGTTTTGCAGCCTACACTGATAATTGACAGGTTCAAAAAATGATCATGGACGAATTCTCATCATACGAACACGTGTTACCAGAACTTCGCCATAATCTTCAACTCTCTGCGACTGAGCGTATTGAGATCTGCAGGCATGATTTTTGGATCGACACACCAAAATTCGCTTTGATGTTTGAGTGTATTGACCACATGTTGTACACCCGCAATCAGATTCAATCGTCTTGCATCTTTATACACGGTGCGGGTGGGGATGGGAAATCAGCTGCGTGGCATCGGCTGAAATTTCTCAGCGCAAACTCTGACAGGAAAATGGTATTTGTCGAACTGACCGAGAATACTAATCGCTTCAAGTTACACGATCGTATCCTGGAAGCGTTTGGCATTGAGATCGGTCGCCGTAGCACTGCTGACAAAGAAGAGCTAATCTTCAAATACATTAAGGCGAACAATATTTGTGCCATCGTTATTGATGAACTAAACGATGCGCTTCTACAACCGTACGCTCAGAAACGTACGCTTCTTTCACTAATGCGTAACTTGTCGGGAACTCTAAAACTATGCGTAATTGCATTTGGAAATACTGAAGCATGTAGCGTCCTCATGCTGGATCGTATCATTGATCGGCGGTTTGTGCAGTTTGCCATCAAGGATTGGGAGATGGGTCAAGACTTCGTTGATTTCATTGCAACCTATGAGGCACATCTTCCGCTCAAACTCAAATCCGACCTCTCAGAAGAAGAGCTTAGAACGCTAATTCATACCGAGTCGTACGGCATCATGGATAACGTTGTCAAGATAATGAAATGTCTCGCCATGGATGCAATTGACTCGGGAGTCGAGCGCATTTCGCTGGAACAATTCCCTCGTTTGCATAACATTGCTATGCGATTCGGTTTTAACGTACATATTCCAAAGAGTGATCGTAATGCAGAGTTGTCTACTCAACGATAGGCTAACACCATGCCAGAAAGAAGTTTATGATCTGGTCTCGGATCAGTTGGCGCTGCCTGAGCCCTCTATAATAATATTAAATGCCGAGCCAGGTTCAGGCCTTTCGACATTAATGGAAAAGATCACGAATTCTATCGGGGCAGCATGTATTCCCCTCACATCGAGGCCAGCCATAAATGGACGCAACCTGCTTGAAACATTTTACTGTCATTTGGGACTAGGCGCTGAGGGTATCTCACACCGTTCACCTATTCCGGCTTTTGTATCCCCTCTCATAGAATTGCAGCCGATCACCGGAGTGATTATTGAAGATATCGATGACTTTGCTATAACTATCCCGATAAGAAAGATGACTATAGGGCATTTGAGCAAAATTTCTTCAGCGTTGCCGGGTATGAGTCTAATCATTTCTCAGACATTGTCGAGGTGGGATCGCGATCGTAGTATCCGTCACAATCATATTGAGGGGCCTCAGACGCGTCATGAGTGTTATTTGCGCAGCTTTTCAGGTATGGCGCAGTACATTGATCACTTTCAAGGCGTCGCCGCATCGCTTGGATTGCATGATCTATCGAACATGGCACTAACGCGACTGTATGAAATTACTGACGGAAATCTCGCTTCAACCATGCAGCATCTTTGTCACCCCCTTTTGAAACGCAAGTGGAAATAAGGAATGTGCATATCAAATGAATGGAGCCATCTTCCCAGTCTCGAACGAACTATTTACTTCCTGGCTGTACCGCCAAGGAGCCATTCCAACTGATGCGGGTCGACCTATTGATGATCTGTTGGAGATCTATCAATCCTCAATGCAGCATGCGAACTTCGATCCTGATTTTTGTTTGCCTAACAAGTTTAGTAGCGTCGCGCTTGAACGGCTTGGAAAGACAGACTCTGATCTTTCTATGTTTGCACCGAAGAGCGCGTGGCTAATACCACGCTATTATCGCGGAGCCTTCTGCTACGAATGCTTCTGTGATCACATTCGATCATTTAGGCTTCCCACAATGCTTACTGAGTGGTGTTCAGTTATTCAAACTGTGTGCCCTGCACACGCAGTTCCGCTGCTCGACACGCCCGGAAAGCAGAGCTACAAACTTAACATTGCAGTGAAGATCTTCGCTTACTACCATGCCCAGTCAAGTCCGGTAGAATTTCCCCGTGCCACTCTGACACCTAAGGTGTTTGACGCTATGCTGTCAGTGCAGGCGTATATGTCCAGCGTTGAGATTTCTGCCTCGGGTGATGGAGAGAATTCTGAGTGGCGATTAATCCAGACTCTAATACGAATATTGCTTTATCCCCGATATGGCATAATTAATTCTTTGTTCCCCAAGCAGTCGACTAGTTCTGATGCCAGGTTTTTCCGATATAACTTTCATTTGGGGCCGTTAATAAGTCCGGTAATGCGTAGGCAGCTAGCAATACTGCTGACTGGCTTGATCTTGAATGTTTTGGAGGAAGGTGAGCGACTAGAAGCGGAGCAGTATCTTCAATCATTTGACCGCCATCATTACTTTTTTGATAGCCCAGCCGGTTTGGGTCGATCTGCTAACGTCTTCACTCCAGAACATGGAAGGCAGCTCTTCGTGCAATTGATTCAGCTCTCAAGCAAATTTCACAGCCCTTACCTGGCAGAATTTATTGCAGCGTTTGGTGGCAGGGTTGGATAGTTATCATCGGGAGGAGATATGCTGCTGCAGTTCGTAACGCAGGTTCGCTTTTCCCTGCCATTTGCCGTTACCGAAGATGGCGGGGTTCTCGGGGCGCAGGCGGATGTAGGGATGTTCGTTTCATTTCCGTCGAGGAAAATACTCGCCTGGTTTCATGCGACTGACCGACTCAGGGACAAGATAGGTACTCTTCGGCTCATGCTGCCTGGGCCGTTGCCCTCATGCTTAACCAAGCTTGTGTGGATCAATGCTCATGGCCTAACCCAAACGCAGCAAACTGCGGATTTGGTTGACGCGTTCACGGAATTCCTCTACGACTTTCCAGTTACAGTTTATGGAAGTCAGGCAGTAGTACGGTACATGGCCAGACCTGTCTTTGATTCGCTTATGAACAATGCTGTGGCTCGTTACAACCGATATTTTATGTAGTCATTTGTCAGGTTTCCGCTCATCAGAGCACCTGACAACCTCCGGGTGCCGATTCAATCACTGCTTACGTTGGCGCTTGGTGGCCCATTGCCTGTATAACTGCATCCCATCAGCAGATTGCAGGCGAGGGAACGCGCAGTGTTTTTAAACGACCAGGAAACCGCAACGGACTTGCTGTACTACAGCGCGATCTCCAAAACGGTTGTGAGACTCATCAAGGATACGCCTGACACCCCCATTACCATTGGCGTGCACGGGGACTGGGGTGCCGGTAAATCCAGCGTCCTGCGGATGACCCAGGAAGAGCTCGAAGCCAATGATCGTGTGTGCTGCATCTGGTTTAATGGCTGGACGTTCGAAGGTTTTGAAGACGCCAAAACGGTGGTGATCGAAACCATCGTCGATGAATTGAAGCGAGCAAGGCCAAACTCAGAACAAGTGAAAGCTGCTGCGGCCAAGGTGCTCAAGCGCGTTGACTGGCTGAAGGTCGCGCGCAAAGCCGGCGGCTTCGCGTTCACTGCCATGACTGGCATCCCCACCATGGATCAGTTGAAGGGGGTGTATGACCTGGTCACCTCCGTGGTTACAAACCCATTGGATCATGTGAGCAAGGATGATCTAAAGGGTGCCGCCGAAAAGATCGGTGACTTCCTCAAGGAGGGCGGTGACGACTCCGAGAAGCTCCCTGAGCACATCCATAAATTCCGAGAGGAATTCAAAGAGCTGCTGGACGCCGCGGACATCGACCAGCTCGTTGTTATCGTGGACGACCTGGACAGGTGCTTGCCGAAAACGGCAATCGAAACGTTGGAAGCGATACGGCTGTTCCTGTTCGTTGAGCGCACCGCGTTCGTTATCGGTTCTGATGAAGCCATGATCGAATATGCAGTGCGTGAGCATTTTCCAGACCTCCCGCAAAGCTCAGGCCCGTCGAACTACGCCCGCAACTACCTCGAAAAGCTCATCCAGGTACCGTTCCGCATCCCGGCGCTTGGCTTGGCCGAGACGCGTGTCTACATCACCTTGCTGCAGCTTGAGAATGCCCTGGGTGCCACCAATTCCAAGTTCCAAGCGTTGCTGGACATCGCCCGAGAGGACATGAAGCGGCCGTGGAAGAGCAAGGGGCTCGAGCGCAGCGTCGTGCAGACGGCCATGGGCGGAACGCTGACCGAGGAGGTTAGCCAGGCGATCACCATCAGCGCCCATGTCACCAAGATCCTGAGTGAAGGCACACGGGGTAACCCACGCCAGATCAAGCGATTCCTGAACTCCATGATGCTCCGCCAGGCGATTGCTGAAGAGCGTGGGTTTGGCAATGAGATCAGCCGGCCAATCCTGGCGAAGATCATGTTGGCTGAGCGCTTCTACAGCGATTTCTACGAGCAGATCGCGAGGCTCGCATCCTTGGCGCAGGACGGCGCACCAGAGGCTCTCGCCGGGCTTGAGAAGCGGGCGAGGGCCGCGCCTCAGGAAGTCGAGGATGACCAGCAGGATACGGGTGAGCGAAAGGCTAAACCCAAGGTGGCCGTGGCCATCGGTGCTGAGCTTCAGCAATGGCTTAAAAGTGACTGGGCGCTCAACTGGGCACGGATCGACCCGACACTCGCCGGTGTTGATCTGAGGCCTTACGTCTTTGTCACCAGGGACAAGCGCAGTTCCCTCGCAGGCTTCGTAGCCACTAGTCAGCTTGAAGCATTGGTAGAGACCCTGATGGGCCCACGTATGAAGTTGAAAAGCGCGCCTGTGCTCAACAGCATGCGAGAGCTGTCCGCTCCTGATTCTGAAGAGGTCTTCGATGCGATCCGGGATCGTATCCTCCAGGGAGACATCTTCGATAAGCGCCCTCAGGGCATCGACGGTCTGGTTGGCCTAGTCAAAGAGCAGCCACGGCTTCAAAACCGACTGCTCGAATTCATACGGGGACTACCTGTCGAGCGATTGGGTGGCTGGGCGGCGTCCTCTTTCAGCGAGTGCTTGGTTGAGCCAGCCGCAAAATCAGCGCTCCAGGCCGTGCAAGAACAGTGGGCCGCACAGGTCGAGAACAAAAAACTCAAAGTAGCCGCTGAGCAATTGTTGGATCTCGGCCCGAAACGCTAAGGAATGCAGCATGGGAACATCGAAAGGTTACGGGGGATCTGTTTCTGGACTGGTTCCGTCTTGGGTGGATGATGTGGCGCCTGCAACTACACCGGGTCAATCCGGTGAAGCTGGGCAGCCCTCAAATCCTTCCAGCGATCCAAACAGTCCGAACAATCCTAATCAGCCAGGGCAGGGAGGCCAGTCAGGGCAGCGTCCTGTAGACAACAATGGCACCTCCAAGCTACAGCCGTCTCGAACTCAGTTCACTCGCTTTGCCAGAACCGGCAGCCGCAGCGCGCTGGGCAGAGCACTCTCCGGCTATGTGAGAAGCGGAACGGGCGGGGCTGGACGTGCGGCTCGGCGCATGGGGGCGTCCCGTGCAGCGGCTGGTCGCCTGCTTGGCGTCATCAGGGATGTGCAGCGTTTCGGTGCATCCGAGGTATTGCGCCGGCTGAATCTGAATGGCCTGGCAGGCCGTCCATCTTCTGAAGTATTCATGGCCCTCGTTGAGTTTGTATGTCCTGCCGGCGGAGCGATCGACGAGGCTGTAGCACGTCAGGCCATGCTTGAAAATATCATCGCGCTCGCCGAGTCCGGCGAGACTACGTTCGATGAAATGACGCCAGAACAGATGAACGAATTCTTTTTAGATTTCGTGTCGCAGTCGATCGAGGGGATGGTGATGGCCGACCTCGGGCAACGAGGCGTGACTATCCCCGATGACGTTGAGGCGGTAGAGCATATGCAGACCGAGCTTCATGACTTCATTACAGGAGCAACGAGAGGGCGCTTGTCCAATAGGTTGGAGGGATTGCCAGGTCTCACGGATCAGGACATCCAGGGCGTGATCAGCAGAATTTACGAATCGGCTTTCGAGGTCATTGCGGTCGCAGGGGAGGCAGCTCAATGAGACACCACAGCATCATCTGCCGGCTCGGCGACAGCGATACCGATCCGATCGACATCCAGCACCCAGGGAGCTATGAAACCGCAATTTCCTTTCTGGATGGTTACCAGCGTCTGAGCTTTGGTATTGGGCAAGCGATCGATCAGCTTGCGAATAAGGGCATGCGCCCCAGCGAGACCTCAATCGACCTGGCCCTCGTAGCCGGAGCGCTCACGGCGGCTGACACCCGGATATCCCGGAAGACCGAATCCCAGAATGCCTGGACGCGTGAGATCGACCTTTACGTGCCTGTGGCAGATCCTGCGTTGTGGACTTCGATGTCTGCGCTGCTTGACTCGACCCTGCATTTCTTAACCGGCGATCGATGGAGGGTCTTCTTCCGCGCCAGGCCTGAAGGCTTGGAGGAGCTGGCCCCCATCGTGGAGCTCTTTCGGAGCGCTACACCCACAAGCGTGTGTCTGTTCTCGGGAGGTATGGACAGCTTCATTGGTGCGATCGACCTGCTGGCCCAAGGGGAGTCTCCGCTGCTGGTGAGCCACTACTGGGACTCCAACAGCACCAGCAAATATCAGGATCAATGCTTTGAGGCGCTCCAGGAGCGATACCCTGATACTCCGATCCACCAAGTACAGGCCAGGGTGGGCTTCCCGCAAGGGCTGGTGGCCAACACAAAGGGTGAAGATACGCTGCGGGGGCGCTCATTCCTGTTCTTCGCGTTGGCGGCGTTGGCGGCCGATGCCACGGGCGAGGAGATGGTGATCCATGTTCCTGAGAACGGCCTGATCTCCTTGAATGTCCCGCTGGATCCGCTGCGGTTGGGCGCTCTGAGCACACGGACAACACACCCCTACTACATGGCTCGTGTGAATGAGCTCTTTGCTGGCCTTGGGCTTCGGATGCGGTTGCACAACATGTATGGACATCGCACTAAAGGGCAGATGGCCAAGCAGTGCGCTGATGGTGAGTTTCTCCGTGCGAACGTCCACAAAACCATGTCGTGCTCCTCACCGGGCAAGGCACGATACCAAAAGGATCCGACCAACCGGCAACCCAAGCACTGCGGCTTCTGCGTTCCTTGTATCATCCGGCGGGCCTCCATTGCCCATGGATGCGGCGATGATATAACCCCGTATGTGATTCCCGATTTGCACGCGAATGTCTTGAACACGAACAAGGCTGACGGGGCACATGTGCGATCATTCCAGATGGCCATCCGCCGAGTGCAGCGGGCGCCGAACAGTCCGAGGTTCGACATCCACATCCCTGGCCCCTTGATCGACCATCCGGACGACCATCAGGCGTATGAGCAGGTGTATGTGGACGGCCTCAATGAAGTCCATCGATATTTGACTGGAGTCAGGGCGCAGCCCCTATGAGCCAAACAGTGCGCGAGCGTCCGAAATGGGTGGATTTTCACTGCCACCTGGATCTCTATCCCAACCACGAAGCCTTGATTCGTGAGTGCGATAGGGAAGGGGTAGCCACGCTCGCTGTTACCACCACGCCAAAGGCCTGGGCTCGAAATCAGGAACTGGCTAGTACTTCTAAGCACGTTCGAGTCGCCTTGGGTTTGCACCCGCAGCTCGTGGCGGAGCGTGAAGGGGAGCTCGCGCTGTTCGAGCGCTTGCTGGAGGGGACGCGATACGTCGGAGAGATTGGTCTCGATGCCGGCCCTCGGTTCTACTCCAGCTTCGAGGCGCAAGAGCGGATCTTTTTCCGGATCCTGTCAGCTTGTTCTGAGCAGGGTGGCAAGATCCTCACGGTGCACAGCGTCCGCGCTGCTGCAAAGGTGCTGGGACATATCGAGCGCATCCTTCCACCTGATCGCGGTAGAGTCGTGCTGCACTGGTTCACTGGCAGTGCGGCGGAGGCTAGGCGGGCTTTGGATCTCGGATGCTACTTCTCGATCAACATCGAGATGTTGAAGTCCACGAAGCACCGGGCGCTTGTAGCATCGCTGCCACTTGATCGTATGCTCACCGAAACCGATGGGCCATTCGTGCTGGCGGGTGGAAGGCCATTAGCGCCTCGAGATGTGAGCGATGTGATTCAGGCGATCGCTTCGCTCAAGGAGCTCGATCAGGAAATGGTCGCGAATCAGATTGTCAGCAACCTGGGTAGCCTCCTGCGTAGTTGCTAGTGCTGCCCAGATGATCACGCGTACCTACTCCAAGCGTGTACCGACGCTTAATGGTCGTCTTTCCAAAGCCTGCTAACCCTAGACTTGTCGAGCCCCAACAGTTCCGCCGTCTCTTTCTGGCTTTTTCCTTCAGCCTTGCACTTGAGCACCGCCTGCCGATTGGCCTCTCCAGATCTGATACGGGGATGGACTGAGTGTAGCTTGCCGTCCTCGAATTCATGATGGAGCTTGTCGAGCACACCCAGTTTTTCGAGCTTCGCGATCTCAGCAGCCACGCCTTTCAAGAACTCCTTGGGTGTTTGGTGACTCGCATAGGACGAAGCCACCGCCAGTAGGGCGACAAGATCAATGTCGAGTACTGAGGAGAATTCCTCCATCGTTGACAGGGTGGGATTGCTCTTGGCGTGCTCAATGTTACTCATTTGCCGAGCCTCGACTCGACCATGGAAATCTTCTTGGGACAGGTTCCGAGCTGCGCGTGACAGCCTCAAGACTGCGGCCAACGGTTCTCTCAGCGACATTTGGAGCACCCAAAGCCGAGGATAAAGCCATATTGCGCAGTTGTTCTCCATGCAATATAGTGCGCGCAAAGCAACTTATGGTGCCTCACTATTTTTTGCTGGGCACGCTCCATCACGCTGGAGCGCGCTAGCGCTTGCCGCGCTTATAGATCCGGCCTCCGTCAATTTACCGCTAAATCCTCAAGGCCAGCGTTTGCGAATCAGAATTTACTCAGACCTCCATGCCGAGTTCCAGCGTTTCGACCCACCGCCGCTCGACGCTGGGGTTGACCTGGTAATCCTCGCCGGCGACATCAACAAAAAGGCCAGGGGCGTCCAATGGGCCAACGAGACGTTCGCCTGCCTGGTCGTGTACGTCACAGGGAACCACGAATATTACGACGGGCACCTTGATCGCACCTTGCAGAAGATGAAGGACGCCGCGGCCGGCCACGTGCATGTGCTGGAAAACGAATCGCTGATTCTGGGGGATGTCAGAATCCTCGGCAGCACAGCGTGGACTGACTTCACGTCAACAGGGAACCAGATCGCCGCTAGCAACGCTGCCAGGCAAGGCATGAACGACTTCAAGTACATCAGGGCAGACTCGAACTACAGACGATTGAGACCGGATGACCTGGTTTCCCGGAACCACACCGCTAAGGACTGGCTCACCCAAGAGCTTGCTCAACCATTTGACGGCAAAACGGTAGTGGTAACCCATCACTCACCATCTTCCGTGGTGATTGGTGAGCAGCATGAAGGGCATCTTACTGCAGCGTACACCAACGACTGGCAGCACCTAATTGAGGAGACCCATGTGTGGGTGTTCGGTCACACGCATGAGGCTACAGATGTTGAGCTGGCTGGCTGCCGGGTGATCTCAAACCCCCGTGGCTACCCTGGAGAGAACACCGGTTTTGACCCTTTTTTCGAGATCCAAATCTAATGGCCACTTCGGCGATGAAGCACTTTTTTGACCACGCCGTCGAGCCGATAGAGCTCGAGCGAGATCTTCCCTCAGAAGTCATTCAGGCACAGGGCATTTCCTGGGGGGTGGTCGTCGACGCTTACCTTGTCAACGCAGCACGGGCAGGGCAGAGCTATGCGGCGCTCGTTTACAACGATCAGTCAAACGTGAGCTCGAATGGGATGACGGTTGCTACCCCTCCACTTCAGTTTGTTGAGACAAGGGCGGGGTTCAAGCTAATGCGCAGCCTAAGCGGCAAAGACTACTACGTTATCGCTAGCGAGCTCAGCGAGCCGCGGTGAGCATCCAATTGGGTTGACTCACCCGGCCTGGAAGCCGCTTTCAACCTGTAGTACTTGGCAAGGCGCGGCGAGCACCTCGGATTTAGAGCTTTATATATCCCGCTGACCAACCCGCTGGACGGCTTCGTGCGCACTCGTGTTCACGTGGCCTTTGAAAGCACTAAGGAAAATGCATGTCTGGTCTGAAAAGAATTGAACTTACCATCAAGAACTACAATGTTAAAAATTCTGCTGAAATTGATACGCTCTATAGCCAAGTTCGGTGTGAAGACAGTGAAGGGAAAACCTTCTATTTCAAAGAAGTTTGCATGCTCGACTACCTGAAAAGGCACGGGGCGATTGTTACTGACAAGCCTCGCACTTGGTACTACAAGCATTTGAACAAGAAAACCATCGTTCTAGTGGCGTTCCAAAAGGCAGATGGAAAGGTTGAGTATGACCTTGATCACCTGCGACAGGTTGCTAAATCCAGCATTCTTAAAGGGATTGTTTTCGCGGTAGCGGCAATTCCTGCGGGTTTGATCATCGCAACAGCGACTTTTGGTATCGGGCTGCTGTTTACGCCTGTGTGCCTCTTCTATGCATACAGAAGTCTCTTTAAGATCCCCCGGATGCTGCGCCGGGATACGCTGCTAAACGAGCTCGCCGCGCATGGAGTGATTGTACAGTAGCTGTCAAGCTGGACTGCTGCGATGCAGAGCAAAGGCCGCGTGTCGATGAGGAGCAATAAATGACAGCAGTAATTTTGGATCTCTTCGGTACGCTTTTGGAGATTCGAAACCGGCAGAACCCCTTTCGACGGCTCCTCCGCCTAGGCTCACAGCAGGGACGCGCCGCTTCCCCTGGAGATCTGCGCTGGATTATGACCAACGCCTGTGGGTTGCAGGAGGCTGCTGATTTTTTTGGAATCAAACTTTCCTCCACTCAACTCACTGAGCTCCAGAGCTGCCTAGAGCTCGAACTTGAATCGATCACACTCTTTGAGGATGCGCTGCCGGCGCTCGCTCTGCTGCGACACCACCAAATAAAAATTGGCGTTTGCTCGAACTTGGGTGGCCCGTATTGCCCGGTAGCCCGGAATTTGCTGCCGGGGCTCGATGGCTATGCGCTCAGTGCCGAGGTTGGGCTGATGAAGCCTGATGTGGCCATGTACCAACACATCTGCACCCAGCTCGAGGTTGCACCCAGCCAACTCCCAGGATCGAACGCGCCTCAGGTCTTGATGATCGGAGACTCCCGGCGATGTGATGCTGATGGCCCCCGAGTGGCCGGCATCGAAGGTTACCATCTGGATCGTAGTGGAGCGGGTCGCTTTTATGACCTGCTTGAGTTTGTTACAGGTATCAACACCAGCAGAGGTTGATGCCCACAGCCAGCCCTTCGCGTTCGACCTTTGAAGCGGGTGTAGGAGATGTGCCCGATCTCGACAGGAGTACATTTGTACTCAAGTGTATGCGAGGTAACCAACAGATCATTCCCGACTTATAGCGTGTCCCCCACTGATTTGGTGGGGGCACTCTACTCTGCAGCAGAGGGCTCCACACTGGCTCGCTTACCTGCGACCTTGAGGGGCTCGACAAGGCTAATTTGAGCCTTTAGTGCGAGAGTTAAGGAGAGCCTACGATTGGTCAGGGTTTCATACCTTCCACCTTGCATCGGTGCTGGCCGTGGTTCAGAAACTGAGTGGCGCCAGATCCCAAGCACTACCACCTCTTCGTCTTGCTCGAAGCCTTTGAACCATTCGGGCTGGTTCGACCAGATGCTCACCTCCAAACCAATGCCATTGGATGGATCATTTGGATCGGCTTGCACCTTGTTCATTACCAGGTTGATCACATTGCTCGAAGGCTTGTCTTTAACAGCGTATCGCACGCTCTTGATACGGCCCTGGATTGCAATAGGGTGCGACACGGTGTTTTGTGACACGGCGTGGTAGGCGTGTCTATGGCGCTCTTGCTCAAAGTAGAACTGATCCCACGAGACGGTGGTGTTGCCCTCGAAGACCAGCTCAAGATGCTGTTCCATCTCCTCATTGCTTGCGCACAGTGCGCGCAGCTTTAGGACTCTGTTAGCCGAGTTGACATACGCCGGCAGAAGCGCCGGATTTGAGGTGTAAGTACGGCCGCCCTGGCGTCTTTCTCCATCGCCCTGCCTAGGCTTACCTGCATTGCCAGCCAATGCCTCCTGGATCATGACCAAGCGCAGGCGATATTTGTCGCGCTGAATGCTCTCGATGAGATCCTCTGAGGATTTCGCAATCTTTTCGATTTCTTCATCGACGCCGTAATCGCAGTGCGCGGCATGAGCCCCCTTGGGCTTCAAGCGGAAGTAACCAGGTACGAATACTGACTTGTCGTACATTTCCCTGGTGTAAGGAGGGTTGTGAGCCACGTTTGTCTCGCAATGCATGCACAGCAGCGGTTCTGCACCTAGCCCTTTCTGATAGGTCTCCGCATCCCAAAAATGGCCATTTTGGTCTCGTGCCTGGCTCATCTTGATGCCCATAGATGTACCTCCTGGTAACGCCTCATTTTGTTAAAGGCCGGCCGCGGGAGTTGGTTGAGTCGTCGCGGTCACTGCCCATTACACTGACGATGAGCATTAAGTCAGAGGTCGATTACTTCAAAGCCGGACGCTTTAGCGTCTAGCTTTCGATCTGCTAGCGCGGCAGTGGAGGGGTCGATATCCGTTAACTTCATCCCCGATCCCAGAATGTATCAACGGGGCAGGAGCGGACACAAGGCGCGAAGTAGCTTCAGCAATCGCTCAGGAACACGGGCTTGAGACGGCGGCGGCTCACAAGGACTCGTTGCGGCTGAGAGATGCCATCGGGCGGTGCGTCATCAGCACCGTCATTGAGTAAATGCATCCAGTTGAGAGGACATTCGATTGGCACCTCCCTAGAGTGGGATCTTCTTACCACCAGAGGATGCTGATGTGAAAATGCTTCGCAAGCTGTATGAGTGCACCCAATCCCCACAAGCCAAGGTTATCGGTGCATGGTTGCTCATTCCCGGAGCACTCTCGATGGCAATCAAAGGAATGTGGGATCTCGCTTGGGCGACGATTGAGGTCACACAATGCATGACGCTGTGGGAGTCATTCCCGTACGTAGCAAGCTGCGCTGTGGTCTTCGCCCTAACGGGCTGCGCCAAGATGATTTCGATCCAGTTGCGTCGAGAGCACAAGCTCTTCTGAGACGCAAATCAGGTCGTCTGAGAGCAGGATCGAAACTGCTCTCGGATGACGTTAGGGTGTGTGAATCAAGCCTGCAGGTGAATGTCCATCCACGCGAACTGGCCACTCTGTACCACACAGGACAACTCATTCTCGCGCCCCTATCACAGGAGTGCGCGCTCCGGGTCAAGCGTCCAAGCGAGCCGCGACTAAGCAGGAACTGGTAAGTGCACTGCCCAAGTTCTTCGATGGCAAAACAGCCCCGGTAAAGACTCACAAATCGGACGCAACCATCATAAGCCCAGCCTTGAACAACTACATGGACGGCTTGAGTCTGATTACTTGAGCCTCGCAATTCTAGGCTATCAATTGGATCGAAATAGAGCAGGACGGTTCGGCGATTTGCTTGAGTTCTCGCAAGCCATTACGTCATCGGGTGGTGTATTCCACCAAGAGCTCGGTGTTTCGCCCCTCGCGCGGCTTCGCTGCTTTGACCTCCAAAGGGTTAGAAGGCTGAAGTGGCGGGTGGCTTGTTCCTGGGTGCTCAGCCAGTGACGGCGCGCCCAAGCTCGTAGAGTTATACTTCACTCTTGTGCTCAGGCCGTTCGAGAGGGTGCTATGCGTAAAGGTGAGATACCGATCGAGCTCTCATTGCTCGCGTTTGACTTCTTCTACCGGTTTTCACGATTTGAGTTCTGTCTCAAAGAGAACGGTTACCTAAAATTCGAAATCCCTGGGCAGAAAGCTGAACCAGGTTGGGACAAATTTGTAGAGCGCCATGCCGAAACCTACGCGCTGACAGCTGAAGCGGCAGAGCTTCTTGCTGCTCCACCTGATCGGCAAGTGGTTGGAGCCGGGTTGGTTTTGGAGTGGGCGCCAGTTGGATTTCAAGACTGTAGATCTGACCTAGCGAAGGTTGTCCGAACGGTGAAAACAGTTCGCAACAATCTATTCCATGGTGGCAAGCATGGCGCCGCTGGCTGGGATTGCCCTCAACGTACGCAGTCTCTCCTCACATCGAGTGCAGCTGTGCTGGAGGGGCTGGTGGAGCTCGGTGATTTCCGAGGCGACTACGAAAGGTTTTATTGACCTGTGATCATCAGCAGTGGCGAGTGAGCCAGCTCCACCCTTAGCGCAGTAGGCGAAATGTGGTTAAGCTCGAGCATGATGGATCAACCCTCGCGTGAATGGAGTCGCCATGCCCTTAACCGTTTTTTCCGCATCCCGCCGGATGGAATTGGACGTTCAGCAGCTATTAACACAGCTAGGGGCTGAGACTGGTTATGTCATGCCGTCGAAGAGTACGCCCATTTCGGAAAGCTGGAAGGTGCATTGTTCGACGGATCTCGAGTGCCCCTCGTGCTTCTGCACAGGTGCGGAGGTGGTAAGGGCGAGCAAGTCCAAGGTCGATGGTCACGATGTGCGGCAGGCGTACTTCCGGTTCCCTCAAAGCGATAGTTCAACAGGACACCATCCATTCTGTGACTTTTCGGGCAATGTCTCAGCTGCGTTCATCCCGGAAAACCTTGTCCAGTTTTCGTCTGCGAAGGATGGCGTCTCCAGGGTTGTGCGGGAGCTCGTATGCAAAGGCATTCAGCTAGAGATATTCACGCAGTGGGATATTCGGCGGATGCGCGAGTGGTTCTTCCAGACCAAGCTACAGTCGCAGTTCACCATTACGCTGGATCCCAAACTGCCTGGATGGTTGGATGGACTGCATCGTCATGTCTCATGGTCACAAGATTTGGATGCTGTGCCTATTGAGCTGACGACAGAGGTGCTGGGCATTCCCGGTTTTAATTTCGAGGCAGCAGCAACGCGAGAGGTTTCTCAACGCCATCGCGCTACGCTAGACATCATCCGGGAGAAACGCCTGTACCCAGGTGCAATGGTTGAGCGCCTCGAAAAGCTGGCCACTGACTACCATGGAAAATCGGTCTATGACCCTACAGTTCTGCAAAACCACTTCCAGCTTACTAACCGGCTTGCAGCATTCATGTGCTCAAACCATAGCCCGTTGAGACGATTGTCGAAAGCTCACTACCCCTTGAATGGGCTGAAAAATGTCAAACCGCTGTTGGCGTTTTCGGCTTTGCTATTGTTCATTTCCGACTGGCACCTGGACGCTGCGGTCAGCTGCTTTGCGCAAATTGCCTCCAGTAAGCTGCAGGCGGATGAAACGTTAGGCAATGTGATGGGACTTAACCCTTTCCATGACTTCGCGGCATGGGCCATGTTGAAAAGCATCCAAGATTTGCCTCCAATCCAGATCCCCCCTCTGAGCGTCAAAGAGGAAATCGCTTTCAAGGTTGCCGAATTGAAGAGGCAAGCGGGGACGTCGAACTAAACCGTACCCGGATAACATCTTCGAGGCTTTCGCTACCAACATCTAAGCGAAATGGCTGTTGCCAGGGATCCTGCTCGAGGTGGCGCCATGATATCATCGCGCTCCATCATCATGTACGAGCGACTGGAGACGGCCAAATGTGGTTCCACGGAATTAAGGATGTTCCACGCTACGAACTTTACAAATTGAAGCAAGTCCGAACGAAGGCATCATGGGATAAACCCGTTATTCCAGCTGGGCCACCGCTAGCTATTGATCCATCGCTTTTTATTTATGCGTCAACCCGCGCGTCAATACTCGGGCAAAAAATTGGACTAAGAGGTCAGCTGGCTGGACGAGGGCTGGGCGCAGCTGCTTTATGCTATCTGACACCTAATCTCTACAGTCCGGGCGCAAAGGTAACTAATAGAATTTTTCTTCATCACAATTTTAATTACACGAAAGACTTCATTGGTTCCAGTATAAAAGGAACAATCGGTGCAGCCTTGGCTTACTTGGAGATGCAAGATCTAGGATACGCATGGTGCGGTCATTGGGAGGACTGTACAACTCCCGCAGTTTTGATCATAAGCTCCGCAGCATCGACGTCGAAAGCTTCCGGCTCAGCCAAAGCTAAAACCAAAGCACCCGCGCCTGACTTTGTGTTTGCTTCCTCGAGCAACGTATGTTTAGTCGATGCTAAGGGTTCTGCTCGAACGATGCAGGAAGTGCGACAGATCGCCAAGAATGAGTGGAAGCGTCAAATCTACTCAAACAGACTAGTAAAATTAGCTGGCGGTGGCACGGCTACCGAGGGGCGCATTATCGCGGCCTCGTTGGCAAATCCGAATGGTGTCGGCCTAGTAACCGCGCACGGACGATTTCTAGGCTCTTCTCTTCCTCCGGGCACTGGGCATTCGAGCCGAGTGAGCACTACCAGCAAAGCGATAAAAACTGTTCAGAAAATCAATTTCACCAACGCTTTCTATCTCTTAGGTTTAAACGCTATGGCCAACCATTTCATTGGTGGCCCTCTGGGGCTAGCGAGAGCCGAAATGGATGCTGCTCGGCGAAGCGCGGTAGATATTGATGATCTTGGTTCCGTGTACACAGGCAAACGACGAATTGTCGATTTGGGCGATCAAGGTGCTTGGACAATGCAGCCGTTCTGTAGGCTCGACGTGCTAGAGGAGGCCTTAGAAAACCTGGTTTCTGATAACGCTCCGGCAGTTGCTGAAACCCCGGCGATGCTGGCCCCGCCCCCTGACAATGCGAAAAGCTCAGGAGACGGAAAGGTAGTTTCAGCTGGCCAGGTGATATTCCAAAGTCGTGATGGGGTCGGAGCAATATTGGAACGTGTGGCGGGTACCTGATCCGCGACAAGGCGGACTTAATGATCGCAACGACGTTGCTTGGGACACATCACCTCATTCATCCTCCCAATTCGGCCGAAAGCTAGCTTGGCTACAGCTGGGATAGAGACATCAATGTATTGCGTCGAGTTGCAGTTAACCTGAGGGCCAGAAGCCTTCGGTCTGTGGAGCAATTTTCGGGGATAGGTCTGGTGCGCCAAGTCAGCTGTGTTTGAGCGCATGATATTTGTCAGTCAGACCGCGACGGTGTCCACGTGTACAACCAATGTAATACCCAGCTAGAGGTGATGAAGGAGGGGTGCTGAACCAGATTTGAACCGCTAATGGGGGGGCACGGTTTTGGGCTAGCATCAGCTCGGCGCACCTAGGGTTTACGCAGGGCGACTACGCTGTCACTGCGAAGAGTGAAATCCAGCATGCCAGCGAAGGAGCACGCTTCGGATAGCTTTGAGGTTCTACAATCGTTCACGTTGCCCTCCCGCCGCAAGGATGCGAAATGCCACACCTGATCAAGAATGCCGTTTCAGCTTTGAGCTCAAAAGGATGGGCGAGCTTTCAATTGCCGGATGATGGCGCCGCAGTAATAGAGCAAACTGCGCTCGATATTGCCTTTCTCCTCGGGCAGCCCAAGGCAACGCGACGCCAGGGGCCTTTGGTCGATGTACTAATTCCGACTGATAGGCGATCTGCGAATCGTCGCTCTCTCAGCTTCCGCTATGGGCTGAGCCCATTCCCATGGCACACCGACGGAGCCCACTGGAATACGCCGCCGCGGTACCTAGTTATGGCCTGCTTGGAGGCCGCCCCACACACTGCCCAAACGCTCTTCTGCGAGGGCAGCACATTCGATCCATTGAATGTTGATGGTGCTCGGTCGTCGGTGTTCAGGGTTACCAATGGCGGAAACAGCTTTTACGTCGCGGCTCGAGGAAGTTCTGATTGCTACTACAGGTTTGACCCTGGCTGCATGACGCCAGTGGATGCCGGCGCCCAGGAGATCGTGCGCGCGATCGATCTCTTTGAGCCTGCAGACGGACAGGCAATCACTTGGCAGGCCGGGAAATTCTTGCTGCTTGATAACTGGCGTTTTCTACATCGCCGCGGAGCTGCACAGGGAAGCACTGAGCGGAAACTCCTTAGGGTCACCGTAATGGAGAGAGGCAACCATGGCTAACACGGGAAGTGACGTAAAAAAACCGCGCAAGGAAGTGCCATCAGCAATCTCGGCGGAGGCGCTGCTAGGGAAGTCTCGGCTTTACGCCTTGCGAGCGTTGCAAGCTAAGGCCTCGAAGGATTCGGAGGTCTATCAGATTTGGGCAGCTCTGGCCCTTGAACTCCTGGGTAAAGCTCAGCTTGCGGCGATTCATCCTTGCCTGGTCGTGGAAACCGACAATCCAAATAGCCTTTTGGAGGCTTGCGGTGTCGAAACCGACACCAAGGTGAAGACCATCAGTGCTCACGTGGTTTTCGCACGACTGAAGCACACGGTGGCAAAATTCGGCACACCGCATGCTAAGTCATGCGAATTGATCTCCTCACGTAGAAATGCCGAACTCCATTCGGGCCAGGCAGCATACGCCGGCGTCGTGGATAGCGACTGGGAGGGGGAGTTCTGGACAACCTCAGAACTCATCCTCGCATCCATGGGACTGGAGTTGGAGGATTGGGTGGGCAGTAAGTCAAAAATCCCTGCGACCCTTGCCAAGGACTTCCACACGATCAAGGTGCAGGCAGCCAAACAAAGCATCGCAAACGCCCGAGCGACCTTCGAAAAACCTGATGAAGTGCCTGGATCATCACAGCAGAAGCCGAGAAAGCGCTCTCATAAAGAGATCAAGGAACTGCGAGAGCATTCCCAAGGCTTGGAGTGGTGGACGTATCGAGGTGCCTTCAGATACCACTTGGATAGCCACTGGGACATCCCGTGCCCTGCATGTGAAAGCAAAGGCTTCTTAGGGGGTGATCGTGTCCATGAAGAGGTCATCGAGCAGGATCATGAAAGTGGGTACGAAACGGTTGAGCGGTACTCCACACCCGTCGAGTTCTACTGCCCAACGTGTGATTTGCACCTGGAGGGTGCCGAGGCTATGAAGGCGGCAGGCTTCGATGAAGAGTACGTTGAGCAGGATGAGCGAGAGATCGAGTACGAGCCAGACTACGGGAACGATTAGGGCCGGAGCAAACCGTAAGACACCACGTTGATGTAATGGCTGATGGGGCTGCGCGCGAGGTTCAGCTAGGCGCTAGTAAGCGCTTGGCATGGCGACGCCTCAGACATTCACATGTGCGCTTCCGCTCTGACCGACGATGAGCCTAGAGCGCTGACCTTTCTGGCGTGCCTTGGGTTATCTTGGTGATTGAGCGGTGCCCTTGTGGGACGTGCCGTTGGTAGCTTTGGAGTTCCGGCTCCGCCCGGACGTTAATCAGCCCCTGTCTGATAGCTATGCAGTAAAACATAATTTCAGTGTTACGCTTGGGGCTGAGACCTCCTGCACAAAGCGGACAGCTAGCAAGATTCTCATGGCTACTCTGAAACTCGTTATAGCTCTGGACTTGCAATACGAAAAATTCATGGAGCACTATGTGAAAAGGCATTATTTGTTTATCGATGAATCCGGGGCAAAGGGGTATGCTGACAATCGCGAGCGTTACCCTGGTGAGCTTGGAGTAATTGCGGGTTACCTTGTACCAGAGCTCTATTTAAGTGAATACAGAGCGCATCTTGAAAAAAGGCTGGTCTCAATTGATGGTGTTGGAAAGCTGCACATAACCGACCTATTAAATCAAAGCGAGGCTAGAGGTGTAATATTCCAAGCCTTCTTAGAGCTTGAGATACCTTGGATATACGAAGCTATTTATGTTGAGGGGCTGTATCAATCTGAGTTCTGTGAGGGCAGAGGCGGGGACGGCTCCCATAAAGAACTGTTGCATGCAAAGCTTTTTATGGGCTTGATGATCAAGGCTCTGGCTTTGGTTCACAAGTTCAAAGATGAGGGCGTTGAGATAGTAGTGATCTCTGACAACATAGATGCCGGGGTAATCAAGAAGTTCCTCATCGAATCAGAGGATTACCTTTCCCTCTTAAGAACTAGTGAGTTAAAGCGTGAGTTCAAGGTCTATCAAAAGTCTACAGGCAAGTTGCTTCATTGCTCTTCGCGGGCAACAGCAGAAAATATTCCAAGCCACCCAGGGCTAGAGCTTGGAATCACATGTGAGAATTCTCATATGACCCTTCTCTCGGACGTGCTGGCGAATAGCGTGAACCATTATTTGAAAATGGAGTTCGAATCTAATCCCCAGATGCTACCGAACTCAAAGCAGGCGATTTCCAATCACCCATTGCGCAACTTGCTATTATGCTCATATGACGAAAACTCCGAAGAGATCCTTAATATAAGCGACATAATTTATAGAAGGGAAGAGAAGCACTTAGAGCAGAAAGCTGTCGAGCTTGATGCTGAGTGACTTCCTTTAGCTCCTTCAGGGCTGACCCTATTTAGGGCGAGCCCAGGTTGATTTCTGGGCTCATTCAGTTTGAATTTCGATCACGGCGCCGACCTTGGTAGGTCGGGGTCTGCTGCAAATGTGAGTAACCGTGTGCAGTAATTTCCTTTGCTGCACGCGAGTGAATCTCAAGTCGAAATCAGCCTTCAAATTTCCTAATGAGGCCGCCAAACTGTTGCGCAGGCTCAACATAGCGCAGCGCGGACTTCATATCGCTCCAGCCGACGTACTCCATCAGTGTCTTGATGTCCCAGCCTGAGCTTGCTGCCCAGGTGGCAAATCCGCCCCGGATCGAGTGGGCACTGTAGATTTCGGACGGCAACCCACACCGATCCAAGGTGTCGCGAAGCAGAGGAATCAGGCTATGGGCAGCAAGCGAGCGATCGCTGATGTTGCCCCAGCGATCGATTCCACGGAATACACCACCACGGGTGAGACCGGCGACTTCGATCCAGTTCAGATACGCCTCCACTGGGCAGAGCTTACTCAGCGATGGTGTTTTGTACTCGCGGCCAATGTTCTGCCGATCCCCCTTTACTGGAACCCAGGTAGAACCTAATGCCCACATAGCGCTCAGCATGGGTGTTCTCGATCTCGAGCCTAGCCAGCTCATCTCCTCGAAATCCCCTCCAAAAGCCAATGGTGAGCAAGGCAATGTCGCGGGTCGCTTTGAGAACGGCGACCATGTTGCCGGCGGCCCTTGCCTGATCAATCTCACCCTCTAGGTGTGCCACTGCTTTTTCGAGGTGTAGTAACGCCAGAGGAGCTGCTTGCCTCTGTTGCACGGGGTGTACCGCCCTGATGCCTTTCAGCAGTTGCCTGACCTTGGGGGCTTTTGTGGGGTCGGGGAAGCCGTTGCTTTGATGCCAGTTTGCGAGCGCAGCCAGGCGTTGCTTCAGCGTGCTCAGCGCCAGCTGGTCGGCGTATTCAGCGATGTAGCGCACAATTGATTCCGTAGTGGTGGGCAAGTATCCGCCCCAGGTCACCTCGAAATGGGAGAGGGCGGACGCGTAGCTCTTCGACGTGTTCTGACGAACGCTCGCCTCCAAGTACCTGTCTGCCTTGCTGACTAATCCAAACAATGCCATTTCCCCCGTTCAAGTCTTCGGCGGCTCGTCTTTGCCGTTTGTACCACCTTTCAGGCCATTTAACCCTGATGCTAGGTATAACAAGCCATAAATCTTGATTATATCTTGCCAGTTGTCGGCAACTTTCCAGCAAAGTTTGGCTTTTTTGTATTATGTAATTGCATGACATGTGGCATGACACGAAATCGTCTGGAGGGTGTATGGCGCGAGGCGGCGTTAACCTAGCGGTGGTACAAAAGGCGCGGAACAGCCTGCTAATGCGTGGTGTTTATCCCAGCATTGATGCAGTCCGGGTGGAGATTGGAAATACGGGTTCAAAGACTACGATCGCTCGGTATCTAAAGCAGCTGGAATCACCAGGATCAGAAGCGAACCCTCGTGAACGTATGAGCGGCGCGCTGCGCGGGGTCGTCGAAAGCTTGTTGGATCAAGTCCAGGAGGAGGGCAGCCAGGCCTTTCTTGAGGCACGAGCAGAGTTCGAGCACGAGCGTAAGCTATTGGTCTCCCGAGCCGAGGCACTTGAGAGCGAACTCGATGAACTCAAGCTCGGCTTCAGGGCGCAAGGGGATGTCTTGGCTGCTCAAACTGAAGGGTTCAAAACCACTCAGTCCACACTGCAGACTGAGATCACGCGCAACGCCAGGCTCAGCCAGAGCTGCAATGATTTAGAGGTGCGGATTTTAGAGAAGGATGGGCAGATCCAGTCCTTGGAGCAAAAGCATGCACACGCCCGGGAGGCCCTCGAACACTACCGGGCTTCAGTTAAGGAACAGCGAGACCAGGATCTGAGCCGCCATGAATCCCAAGTCTATCAAATGCAGCAAGAGGTGACCGTCCTCCAGCAGACGCTTATGGTTAAGCAGGAGGAGATCTCCCGTCTGATCAGGGATAACGAGCGCTTCATTGCTGAAAATCGTCAGCATGTCAGGGAAGCCTCGCAACATCGTGAGGCTGTCGAAACCCTGCGGGCTGACCTGACCATTGCCAATGCTGCTACTGCACGGGCGGAAGGTGCCAAGGAACTGCTCGCTCATCAGCTTGAAGCCAAATCAAAAGAGGCCATTGAAGTCCATTCGGTAGGAATAGCAACTCAGCAGAGGGCTGAGGAATTACGGGTGCAGCTCGAACAGTGCGAAGCAAAGTTAGAATTGTTACGTACATTGAACCCAACTGGTGAGTCGCCTGAAGACCATGAAGACTGACGCGAAACAATAGGTGGAGTGCAAATGTACTCTTTTCCCACAGAAGCGTACTCCCACTCGTCCGGGCTAAGGGGAGCTCACGATGTTGCGGATCTATGTCGGTTTATCCGGCGCCCCAAGTGCGATAACATCCTGCGGGCAATGATGGCAATGTGCGATCTTTTGCTTGGCTCGTCGTCACCTGGGTTCGTAGGCATGCGTATCGCGGCTTCGCCAGGCTCCACCTACGCACGCAGCGGGCAATCTAACAGCAGAGCAGGGATGAATGAATGTGATTGGCTCGGAATCAAACCCAATACCAACCCAGGCCCCTCAGCTTAAGTCGAGTCGGCCGGGCTCATTCCTGGGGTTCTCTCTGCAATCTACGCGGATGTGTCTGCACCTCTGCGACGCCCCTAAGGATGCATTCGTCGCGTTGGAGGTATTTGATGATACAGATGTCCACCATGCTGACGGGTCTGTACTGCTAGAGCAGTCTAAGAGCGGCTTGGTGACAAACCCTATCAGCAACTTCTCCGTCGACCTTTGGAAAACATTCGCGAACTGGATCGATGTCATTGAGGCAGGTCTAGTCGACTTGAGCAAAACCCGCTTCCGTTTATATGTCCTTCAAGATAAAGACGGCGAGTTTGCAAACTCGCTCCATTTTGCCCACACGAAGGTGTTGGTAGATCGCGTCGTGCAAGAGATCCGTGATGCCTATGCGGCGGAAAAGCCCGAGCAGTGCAAACCCTACATTGAAAGATTTCTTGACTACGACGAGACGAAGCGCGCCGACCTTGTCATGGCCTTTGAGCTCGAAACAGGAAATGACGATCTGATCGGCAGGATTTCGAATTTCTTCGCGCTTACCGTCCCAGATGACAGGCTCGAAGACGCCTGCAACGTTGCCATTGGTTGGGTCAAAAACAACTCCGACGCGCTGATCGCCGCAAGGCAATACCCTGCGCTGTCGCGCAACGCTTTCAAAGACTACATGTCGACGTTCGTTAGTCGAAGCGCGCTGAACCTCCTGAAGACCTATACCGTACCTGCGCCCTCCGAAGACGAAATCGAGGAGTGCCGACCCTTGGCTTTGACATTGCTTCGTCAGCTAGACCTCATTGACAAGGCAGGGGATGGGTTCGAAGCGGTGTCAGATTTCTTGCAGTCCAAAACGAACAAGGTTCGATGGGGCGAGAAAGGCCTGGTGTGCGACCAGGATTTTGAGGCGTTTCGCAATACTCTATTCGACAAATGGGAGCTTCTGAATAAGAAGACAAACATGGCCTATCCCACCGCTTCAGAACAGGATAAAGGACAGATGTTGAAAATGGAGTGCATGCTTATATCCGAGCCTCTGGACGGTACCGAGCCGCCAAGATTCTTCGTACGCGGAACCTATCAGGAGTTCGCCAACGTGAAGAAGGTTGGCTGGCATCCTCGCTACCTGAATCTGCTCGAAGATTGATGGAAGCTTCTGAATCCCGTCAATAAATACTATAACCGCTGGCTGCCTGGCTCCATCTGGAGGCATGCGGCTTGGCTTTGAAACAGGTTGGCCTGGATGGAAACCCCTGAATTCAAAATGTCTCCTCGGCTCAACGACGAGATTTACTTGGTGCAAAATCCTGCCCTTGGGGCGGTTCTTATGTGGGAGTTCGTCAAAGGGTATAAACGGCAATGCACAGGCGCTGGCCCATCGCTGCCGTTTCTGTTTCTCGTATTGCCGATAATCTTCAGTGAGCCCCTACGGACGATCATAGGCAAGACCAATTCAACCTCAGGCTTACGGCTCTTCGCCGCCAAATTTTCCAAGGAGCAGGAGTTATTGTTATCCATCCAGCGCCGGATGCTGGCGCTGAGACAAACATCACTTAGCAGCGTGAGCATCGCACTGGACAGTGGCCTGTTAACCCTCGACTGCACCACTGCAGTCGTCCATTACAGCACCAAGCGATACCCGGCCAACATCCCTGACACGGTAAGAGAGTTAGGCAAACACGCAGACAAGCTTGGTGGTTGGTGTGGAGCGCTTTCCATCCAGGAAGTCCAGACCGCCCTACGGATAGGTTTTTGATGAAACTGCAAATTGAAAAACTGATTTTGTGGCCAAAAAATGGTCGCCATTACCGTGAAGTGAAGTTCACACCAGGTGCTGTGAACGTCATCAGCGGCTCCTCTAAGGCGGGCAAGTCCGCGGTCATTCCTATTATCGACTACTGCCTGGCCTCAGAGAAATGTGCGATTCCTGTAGGCACGATCAGGAATACTTGTGCATGGTTTGGACTGCTGGTGGACACGGATGAGGGCATGAAGCTGTTCGCGAGATCCGAGCCGGGTCGCCAGCGATCCACCGATGATATGTTCGTGCTAGAGGGGCAGAGCATTTCTATCCCAGCCAGGATCGAACGAAAAAACTCCAATCGCAACATCGTTAAAGATATCCTGAATCGGCTGTCAGGCCTGCCCAACATCGGTTTCGGCGAAGACGTCAAATTCGGATTCAAGAACCGGCCCAGCTTCCGAGACCTGATGGCGTTCACCTTTCAGCCGCAGAACATTGTCGCCAATCCGGATGTCCTCTTCTATAAGGCAGACACGACTGGCCACCGGGAAAAACTGAAAGACATCTTTCCCTTCATCCTAGGTGCTGTCACGCCTCAGACATTGCTGGCGTCTTGGGAAATGAAGGATCTGGAGCGCAGACAAAAACAGCTTCGGTCAGAAATCAAGACACTGGCGGACGCGTCAGCTCGGCTGCGGGGAGAAGCCAATAGCTGGTACTTCCGAGCGCGTGAGTATGGTCTGGTTGGTATCGACTCGGTGCTTTCCGAGGAGTGGCCTGTTGCGGTCGAACAGCTTGCCGCGATTCTGATGAAAACCTCAAGGGATGCTCAACCGAAACTAGAGACAATCCAGGCCTCGATCACCACCATTGGTGAGCTCAAGATCAGGGAAGAAATTATTGCCGCGAATCTATTCGCAGGTCGCCAGAAACTAAATCAGCTAAGCGGACTGCAGAGAGATGCAGATGCCTACGTTTCTGCCCTAGAAACTATGAAGGATCGCCTGTCTCTCTCGACATGGCTCAAAGGCTTGGTGAAAAAAGAAAATGTGACACCTATCGGTGCACTCGTGTCCCCAACCCTGTCGCCATCGGGTGAGCTGGACGCGCTATGCGAGGCGCTCAGCAGCATCGAAGACAGCGCGCGCGTCGCGCCGATAGTTCCCGTATCGATCGAGAGCGAAACGCTACGGCTCCGAAACGCGATGAACGAGGACTCAGATGAACTTGATGCCATACGCAAAGAGATTAGAGCGATTGAGTTGGTCGACGCGCAAGCCAAAGGACAAGCGTTACGCGAAGCAGACATTGACCGATACCTGGGAAGACTTGAAGAGGCAGTCAAAAACTACAAAGAGGCTCAATTCGATAGCACCCTAGCCAGCGAGTTGGAGAAGGTGGACAAGCGGATGACGGAGCTTGCACCACTTGTGTCCGTGGATTTGATCAGAGCGAACACCCGTAAGATCCTAGATTCCTTGAGTGCCCATTGCGCGAAAATCACCCCGACTCTTGATGCTGAGTGGAAGGACGCGAGGATTGGGCTGTCGATCACGGACTTGGCCATCAAGGTGCGCCATGATGGCCGTGATGACTTCCTTTGGGAAATTGGTAGTGGTGCGAACTGGCTCGCCTACCATGTGGCCATGCTCCTCGCGCTGCAGAAGCTATTCATGGCCAAGAAAGCGGTCGAGCACCCAGTGCCACATTTCCTCGTATTCGATCAGCCCAGCCAAGTCTACTTCCCGGTAAAACGTGCCGCGCAGGTCGAGGAAGAGCATGAACTCAATGATGAAGACCGAGTTGCGGTGCGTAAGGTCTTCAAGGCATTCGCCGACGCGGTCAATTCGTCTGAAGGACGGCTGCAGATCATCGTGCTCGATCATGCTGACGATGGCGTTTGGGGAAAAATTCCAGGAGTTGTACTGACCGAAGAGTGGCGAGACACCAAGCTGGTGCCTGACTGGTTCAGCCTTCCGCCAGAATAAAACCTCAGGCACTATCCGCGGAGTCTTGCAGATGGGCTAACTTATGCCAAAAGGGCGAGTATACCGAGGATCTTTTTTCAACCTCACAGCCGCAAGCGTGTGAGAAGGTGATGGGCGTGTTGGATGCCCTCAAGGTCAGATGTTCGCCGCTGATGGATCGGATCGCACTTCTGGACGTCGCTTGGCATGAGCACCTTTGTATGGCTCAGCCCAAGTCGGGTTTGATATGCGAATAAAAATGCCCTGCAAGTAAAAGCGTGCAGGGCATTTCTCGTTCCCAAGTACTCATTGTTTAAGAGTACAAATTCAAGTGTGCATGCCCAGATTAGGGTACTACTACGACCTATCCCAAAAGCCTTTCTTGATGGTCAGAGAGCACTCGCGATTGGCCGGGCCGCCATGAATGTAAGCCCTAGACAGTCCTTGGTTGAAGGTTTCGCAGCCAATTTCAATTTGCACGCAGCCACTGCAGGAATTGCCGACATCCGTGCATATGGGGTCGAACGCGCAGTTGAATGCGAACATGCTGGCGTCATCAAACCAAGGCAGGAGATAGTGCTGGAACAACGTCAGCAACCCGCCAGCGGTATAATTCTGGACGGACGACACATACAGGATGACCGACAAATCCATGGGTATCAGGTATTCTTGAATACTCTTGGAGTCATACCCAGTATGGCGGCGCGCAGTGAGCATGAGCGCATGGCTGATCGAATGTAGCAGGTTGAAAGGGGCACCTTCTTCGGGGTTGCGCGCCGGGATTTCCCTCGCTGCTCTGCCAGGATGCATAGCCAGGACGTGGTAGTGGCTCAACAGGTACGCATGACTGCGGGCTTTGTCATTGAGTACCTCTTCATCAGGCGATTCGAGGTATGCCGAATCGATACACCAACGAAGCACCTTGCGAGGATCCAGTCGGATCCATAGAGCCTCTGTTTTCGCCGACATCGCGTAGATGGACGTTTTGCCTTTCATGCCCTCATCGACACGATCAGCAAAGGCGTTGAGCACTACAGGCGGAGCGTCAGGGTTGATTGAAGGGGCGCTTCTTTCCCGTGTGTACCCCAGCGTGGCCAAGACAACTCGAAGGTCAGGGATGTGCGTGATCGAATCGATCCCATAGCGTTCCTGTACACTCTGCCACTGACCGGCAAGCACGTCTTTTTGTGCGATATCTGTGGTTTCTTCGATCTCCTGCTCGATCGTTCTGCCCTGGACATCGTGGGGCAAGAAAACGGCTTCGAGCGTGCGCCGATTGCTGACCAGTTCGATTAGGGTGCTGGGTTCTGGAATCAAATTGCGTATGGCACTGAAACAGCCGGTTGATGTCGCGAGCTTTGCCTCAATCGTGGCTACCTCTTTTCGCGTTGAATCAAGCATCTGGGCCAAATCTTCGTCATCCTCGGCCATTACTTCATATTTCGCGATGCTGAGTCTTTTTCTCTCCAACTGCGTGCGCAGGGCGGCCTGATCGTTTGCATCGCTAATATTTGCTGAGAGCAACATGGAAAGTTTTTGTTCCAGCTCACGGCCAGACATCTTTTTCAGCAAAGCGAGCGCTATACCTTCGGCAACGTCTTGAGCCATGCCCTCGGCGCTTTCGTTTGATCCTTGCAAGCACTGCAAGAGGCTGGCAATCAGCTTGCCCCTGTCTTCGCTCAGCGCGATGTACTGGGTACTCTGGGCGTAGAAAGACTCACCGCTGGTGAGTGGTGTTCCACGCTTTTGAATTTCGGCACCAAACAAACCACTGCACGCGGGGCACTCGTCCTGATATGAGCCCGACAGCTTATCGCCGGTTTCCACATCAAAAAACGATGAGTGGAAAAACGAACCGGCATCTCGGTAGCCGATGCTGGTGGATCGACGAGCGGGGTGCGGAATGTGGACGGGGCTTGCGTAACCGCACCGATGCACCGAAACGTAAGGAAGCTGGATCATTTCTCCCGAGCAACCTCTGCGCTTGCAAGGGATGAAGCTCCTGCCATTGTGCTCTCTGATCCGGGACTGCATTTTGGAAAGCGTCCGGTCATCTGGCTCGCGGGCGTCGTAAAAATCAAGCACTTTGCAACGCCTGCAGGTGAGAATCAGTGGTGCAGGGGAGACAAAAATTTCAGATGGAGATTGGATTTCCAGACGCTTCTTTTCTGCGGCGGTCAAAAAAGTTGGGTCGACCTCGCCACCGGCGCTTTCCCAGTCATGTACGAATGTCAGGACAGCTTCGCGCAACTGTTGCTTATCAACCCCTTCCAGCGCTGACCCACTATTGTTGAGAATACCCATGACGCGACCGTACGCTTGGTTGCGAAGGCGCATGTAGGCTCCAGGGAGGAAGGCTTCCCTGAAAAGGCGGCTGCGACTCACATATTCCTTGTCCATTTTTCCTTCCTCACCTGGCTATTGCCATGAATACTTGATCAGCCGCACTGTTGACTGGCTTGATCACAATCTGGTTTTCGATGTCGCGAAACGAGCGAAATGGGGCATACCCGAAGATGTCACCCAGTGCTTCGCTCAACGTCTGTTCGTTCTTGCTTCCCGGCCACCGCTCTAATTCAAAAAACGCGTTGTCGACACGGGTCATCAATGCGGTGTCAAACCCGGCGATCACTCGCGAGTCAAACGTATTGCTCAGCGCTGCCGGGATGCGCAGCGCATTGATCACGACAGTTTTGATTTCTGCTGCAGCGGCCTTTCCCATGTCGCTTCGCAGTAGCGTGACAAGGTCGGTCACCCTGTGGCTCAGGTCGCCTCCCCATCTTTGCTGCGGGGCCCAGTTGAGCAGTACTGCCGACATGACCCCGGGTAGCGTGCGGTCGATGATGTTAGGAGCGAATCTGTTGATCGGAACCGAGTCAACCAGGCGATCAAGGAACGTGTGGTAGTCGCCAAAGTTCATGAAAACACCAGACTCAAACAGCTGATGTGATGAAAGCACGCAGAGCACGATGCCCGGATGAACGCGGCCACTTCGAGCGGAGGCCTGGATGTATTCCGCCGTCGATTTTGGCCAGCCAGCGACGATCATGAAGTTTAATTGCGCGATGTCGACTCCGTGCGACACAACGCTGGTGGCAATGATGTGTCGGCAGGTGTCATCAGCATCCTTGGTTTCGACATGACGAATTGCGTCTAGGATCATGTCCAGGCGGGTTTCGCCATCCAGCAACCGAGCTTTACGCTCCAAATTGGTCTTGCTGTTGACCTCCTCCATGTACCGCATGATTTCGGTGATGCTGCGTTTGCTGTTGGCATACACCAGGTCGGTGTTCAGGTTTTTCTCGATGTAACGAAGGGCATCCTGATTCTGGCCATTGGTTATGCCGATTGCCTTGAGCAGTTGTGCATCACCGTTTGCAAGCTTGCCTCGCCAGTCATCTACCTGATCCAGGAAGCGAGAACTGGCTTCCGCCACCGCTTTCATGGCAACACGGCCACGACCGATGGGGAGAATCCCTGCAAACCAGCGACGAATCAGGTGTGAGCCTGTCTCGTCATCCTTCGCTTTGCGAGCATAGAAGGACTCGCCCTGGTTGACGCCGGGGGCAGGGAAGCGAACGGCGTTGCGCAGGTACAGGTGATGGATGTGGTCTTCGAAATCCTTGATGGTGGCTGTTGCAGAGAGCACTTTGGGCGCACGCCCGCCGTGACTGATCTGCAGGGTGCTGAGCAAGGTCTCGTAATGAGCGTCAAAGTTGCCAAGGGATTCGCGAAGCAAGTGCAGCTCATCCTGAACCAGCAGCGAGAAACCTGGGTCTTTCATGGGGGAAGTGGGCACCACTCTGACCACGCTAGTGCGGGTATTGTTACCGCAGTCGAGGGCCTCCCATTTCTCGCTTCGTTGCTCGATGCGACGATGTTCACATTTGGATCTTTGAGAGAAACCGTGCTCAGGGCAGAAGTAACGCGCCCCGCCAAAGAAGTTCACAAAACGATGGTTATGGCCTATGACGGCGAGCTTATCCACTGTGCCCACAAGCACAGAAGGCAGATACCGGTAGCATTCTTCGTCTGAGACGTAGATACCAATCTCCCCCTGGATACCCTGTCCATGTTCTCCTGGATCGGCTTCGCAGTTCGACCAGCATCCGGGGTTGCTACAGACATGCTTGATCCGCGCGCGAGCCATATCGGTCGCAACGCTGATGGAGCCGGCGGTTCCGCAATAAGGGCAATCGGAGATGAACTGGTAGGACTTAAGGCGCTCGTCGCTGAAAGATGGCAGGAAGCCTTTCTGGACGTCTTCGCCATAAGTGCTGCTGACCCGGTTTGGCGTGCCTTCACCTGTGTAATAGCCAATCGTGAATGGCCATCCGCCAAGACACTCACGGTGACGCAGGATGTTGGTCTGGGCGAGCACGAAGGAAAGCCGCTGGAATTGCTGAACGGACAACATCCGCAATGGAAATCTGAGCCAGGCAGTCGTGCCGTAATCGCGTCCCTTAAGCCGACCATAGAGCAACGCCATGCTGATGATACCGAGGTACGCCTCGGTCTTGCCGCCGCCCGTGGCGAACCATAGTACGTCTGCTGTTTCCATGCTGCCTCGGAGTTCAGCCGAGGTGGCATGCCGTTCGTAGATCGATCGTATCTGCGAGAGAATGAAACCGAGTTGGAACAAGTGCCATCCGGTAAACCTTTTCCCCTGAATCTTGATGGCGGCGCCCATTGCTTCGTTCATCCATTGGAAACATTGACGCAGGTCGTCATGTTTGCGCAGAAGCTCAACACCGTCGCGGATCCGGCTGGTTTCCTCCTGAAAGGCATTGCGGTCAGCAATAGCAACATCCTTATCTGCCATCAGCCCTGCTGATTCCAATGCACTGATACGACTTGCCCATTCGCCGAGGTAGCTCTCTTGCGTTTTCAGGAAGCTGTCGCAAACCAGGAGTGGATCGCGGGCAAGCATTTCATAGCTCGGGGCTGAGTCCATTCCGACTTCGGCAGGCGATGGAGCATCAACCCGGGGCTGAGCGTAGGTAGGCATTCCATCCGTCATGAACAGCTTATTTTCTACCTCAACGACCGCGCAGCTGATGCCGTAGCCAGGAAGGCCGTCATTATCGCGGTAGCGGTATTCTTCCGGCTGCAGACGATGGGGCACCTTATAGTTCTCGCCAGCAACGAGTTTGGTGGCCAAGCGGGCATCCAATAGGTATGGGGAGTCGACGCCAAAGACTCGGGCATGCTCGGTGGTCGTCTGGTTTTCCAGAAACACTTCTAGCAGGAGGCTACCTTGAGCGTTCGTACCGAATGCTGATGGGGTAGGGCGAAGGCGTGCACGCAGGTTTATCGCATAGTTGAGGAGCGTATTTTGGTCACTGACGATCTGCTCATGAACGGTACGGTTGAGGCTCGTCTGATCGGCCAGAGCCGTGTCGCTCCAGTTGTAACCGAATTTCGCGTTGCCATTCGCATTCGTGTGACAGCGCCGCATGACCCGAGGATCGCTAACCCATCGTTGTTGTTCCGCCTTCAGCACAGCTTCGATTGCAGCTTTTCCTGAGACCCACTCGTTGGGCTTGTGGGAGTCAAGATCAAGCATGATAGATGAGAAACACACCGTGTAGCGCTTGTACGCTATGGGCAGAACTTGGCCTCTTTTTGGTGAACCGGCATCAAGCACCAGGTTTTCTTCCACGCTGCGTAAGTCAGGAATGTAGCGATGCACGACATCGAATTGACCGCTTAGCTCACATTTGATCCAACCTTCCTTATCGGGAGAGACCAAGAGCACGATGCCGATTGAGTTTGGAGGTTGCGGGCCTGTATAGGCGGGGTCGGGCGCTGCGCCCAGGCAGCCAACCAGGCTGATGCGGTTGGGTTCGATGCCGTCATACAGTTTGCCGTCTTGTGGCAGTACATCCACGTCCTTGTCACTCAGTCGCAGGCGCATCTCTTCAAGAAATGCAGCCGTCAGGCCCATTTCTTCTCGGTAGTTGAGAGCCATGGTTCGTCCTTAAGATTGTGTGGTTTCCAGATGTTTGCCGGCGTGATGGATGACGAGTACCTTATCATCTGCATCCCAGTCGAAGTGAATACGCAATGTGCGTGACGGATCGCGGGCGTTCCCCAGGCAGAAGTGCCTGTTCATGTTCGCGGGCTTACCCTTGTATTTGCGGTTGTCTGCGTACATACCCATTGTCACTGGGGACATTTTGGGTTCGAAGTCGATGCTCTCCAGCTTAAAATGCTCAAGCACGTCATGGAGTCGACCCGCTTTCTCACTGTAGTGGTCGTATAACTTTGTGGCCATCAGTGACAGGCAAGCCCGGAATTTTCCATGGTCACGGTACACCGAGTCGCGCAGGGACTTGAGAGCCGGGGTGGTCATGTGGATACGCCCAGGATGTGTGTCCGCAACCCCATTGACGATGTCGATCAAGCCCTCCTCTTTTGACGAAATGACCTGCTTGGTGGCCGTCCGGATCGACTTCACCACCGATATTTCGATCATGTCGTCGAAGGCCCATCCGTCCATCGTCAACTGGCCTATCTCGACGGTGGTAGCACCTGCAGCTCTTTCCAGAATGGCTCGGCGAAGCTGGTTGCCAATCTGCTGATGAGCGATTCGTACCTGCTCGATGGCATTGGCTACGTAGAGTGCCGCTCTCTCGGGATTTTTGGCACCGGAAAGACGAGCAAACACGGTGACCGCCGCTCGGTCACGGGGGCCATATACCTTGTGACGATACCAGTTGCCCACCGTCGCATCGCACACACTCACCTTTTCCTTGCGCAACTGGGTTTGCACCTGGGCCACCGTCAGTTGTGCGGAGACGGTATCGACCATCGTTCTCCAGCGGTTGGCGGCTCTGAGGAACTGCTGCATGCCCTCTGAAAGAGCCACCATCTCGAAGAGCTTTTCTTGAGTGGCGATACGCTCGTCAGTGTGTCGGAGCAGGATGATCTGATCACCTTCAGTCAGTTCATCGGCAGGCGTTGGGTGAATTTCTTCCTCTCGAAGCACGAGCACTGGACGGGTCTTGCTCCAGGGCAGCTCTGCCTTCGCCTCTTCGAGGTAGATCCAGACAAGATCCTGAACCAAGGACTCGCCGCTCTGCACAGAGGCCATAGGTTCGACGGGCTGCTCCATCAGCAGATCGAGCCAATTATTGAACTCCATTGCCAGCGGAATAGAGACCGCACGTTCTTTTGCCGGATACAGACTGCAATCGGGGAGGGTGAACGTTTCCAGGGCCAAGGACGGCTGCAGCGTATCGATATCGTCGCATCGACGATCATTCCAGCCGAGCTGCCAGTGAGTCAGCTTGTCACCATCGATACGGCTTTGAACGCCATGCTTAGACCACCATAAATGAAGCATGCGCTCTACGAAGGGCCTCTCATATTCGTAGGCTGGGATAGTCAGACGGCGACATGGGGTAGCTAACCAGTGCTGCCGATTAGGCCATAGCATTCCTACGATGACGACTTCTTCGACTACCCCAGAGAACTGTCGATAGGCTTTCACGCCATCCATCGCGGTGATTTGAATGGTTTCGTTCCAGCCTTCGTCGAGTTCATTGTCGAACCAATGTTCCAAGGCTGCTACTTCATGGGGGCTGCCACACAGCACCAACGTATCAGTCTTGTTCGCGCATGAATCCTTAAGGTGTTTTAGCAGCCATCTAGCCTTGCCTGTGATGGACTGCATAAGCAACTGGTGCCAGTCCCTTAACTGCTGAATCAGGTTGCGTGAAGCCACATCTGACTCCCCGAACAGGCAGCTTCCTTTGTCGGCAATTTGCAGCCATCGCTCCAAGCAACGAATAGGGAAAAGACCCGGGCGAGTCGCTGCCTGTAATGTCGTCTCCAAGTAGGGAAGGGGGAGGCACAACTCGTTGAGGCTGCGAAAAACCTTGCCGATGATGGCCAAGCGTTCCTTCAGCACGAAATCCTTTCGATCCAGCTCGCGTCGTAAATCGAAGAACCGATCAGCGATCAGTCCCAGCTCTGAGTTGGCCCTTCGATCCTGGATCACCGTCAGTTTGAACCGGGAGTCGGATCCTGCAGGTGAAGTCAACAAAGCTGTATCGCCAAGTCGCATCACCCATAGATGGCTACGAGTTCCGTTCGAGCGGATCCTGTCCAGAGATTCGCTGTCACCCAGCGAGAGCAACGTGATTCGAGGTACCTCAGGGAAACTCTCTGACAGTGCGCTATCCACGGCAGCGAAGTTTTCATTTCCTCCAAGCGTACCATCTATGACGAGAACGAAAGGCTTGCTTGCTTTGCTGATCGCTTCAACCAGCTCCATTACGTCCGTGGAGCCATCCACAACTAGCGTTTGGGAGGCGGATGCCTTGTTGCGCTTGAGGTCAGATGCTCGCAGTACGCGAGTACGCAAGGCCTTTACACGCGAGAGATCGTGGAAACCGTTACGGGGCCGGGAGATAAATACGATGTCCGGACATTGCTCCATGTTGCCCGGATTGAGCCAAGGCGAACGTATCCCCCCTTGCAGTGAATCCAGCCGGATCCGTTGCAGATATACCATCAGTCGGGTGATACCTTCCCCACCCATCAATGGCAGCGCAATCGCCACTGACTGACCGTATTTCAGAGCCCGTCCCGCCACCGCGAAACTTGTGCATTCGGCTACATCAGGAGCGGTCAAATTGATTGATGACCACGCTTCTGAGTTGGGGTGGAGTAGTTCACTAGCGGGAACTGCTCCCCACGCACCCTGCATCACCTGCACCCAGCCAGATTGACCTGTTGTTTGCTGGGTCATGATTAGGCCTTGGCCTCTTGAGGCGCCTTGCTGAGCAGGGCAGCCTTAATGCTTTCAGGAATGCGATAGAAATTTTTCTTAGCCACTCTGCAAGGAACGATGAGGCGCAAGCGGGTCAACCAACGAAGTGCCTGCTGTGGATCGACATCCCCATAGTCATCCATGAGCTGCAACTCAATATCTTCTTCATCGAAGCGCTCTTGCTCACACAGCGCGCTCAGCACTTGCCGCCCCCAGCTCACAGCGGTTACGCCGGTCTTTCCGAGGAACTCTTCCATGCTCTTGGGCTTGGCTTGAAGCACAGATGTGTAGGCCGCACCGAAGCCGCTCACCTTGACTACATCGGATTTCTTTTTCTTGGCAGCCAACAGCCTGTCCAAGGAGAAGTACCATCCCTGGCTATAGCTTTCCAAGGTGTTGGTCGATGTTGAAGTGTTCTCAAGGTTTAGCTTGTTCAGCAGGTGCGCCATTGCGGTCTTCTTCCAGACATCCAAGGCGATGAAGGGCTGCATGGTTTCTCGGCCTTGGGTGAGCTGAGGATTAGATTCCCACTGCCACAGGGCTCGCGGCGACATGAGGAAAATGACCCGAACGCGGTTGCGTTTGGCGTTGGTGTTCAGTCGTGCTTCGTGTGCAACGTCAAGCAGATCCAACGTCAGACTGATCGGTTGTTCACCTGTAATCTCAACGAAGAACATGATGTTCTTGCGAAGCGACTGAACACCAATGACACTCTCGACCAACAGCTTCTTGAACTCACTGGCTGAGCCGAGATCGGTGTCTCTTTTGTGAGCTGGAACGTAGCGGCCAGAGCTCTGGTTGGTGGTCAGGACAGGCTCCTCTTCCCCAATTGCCAGGAGAGACTCAAGCATCCACTGAGGATCCAGCCCCAAGGCCTCCGACCCTGTGATGATGCCGACGGAGTAGTTTGAAGAGCGCGCCTCAATGGCACCAAATGTAGGCTTTTCACGCACCTCTTCGCTGATGAGCAATTTCTCGTCTCGCAGCGTAAGCGGGGATGGGCGTGTAGCGTTAACCGGATATGCGTGCGCGGACAATGGGTCGTTCTCATTGATCGCATCTACTGCAGCCAGCAGTTTGTCTTCGATGTTCTGTTGGCCGCCCACCAAGTTCATGATGTTGGTATTGCGCAGAGCGTATTCCTTGCCGCCCTCGGTGCGCCGCATGTACTGAAGTACGCCTAGGCCGCACAGCTCATCCAGAAACGCTTCAAACTGCGCATCGGTCATCGGCTCGAAGATATGCGGAGCCCACTCCTGGACAATGAGTTTCGCACGGCTGGGAGAGAAGCTGCTGGTGCTTTGCGAGATCAGGCTGTAGGCAATCAACTTGTAACGCAGGTCAAGGTTCAGCGTGATGTCAAAGCGGTCGCAGATGAGCTGTCGAATGTTCGGATCCTTTCGAATCTGCTCGATGTCTTCAGCGGTGATGGTGACCGATCCCACGCGACGGTTGTGACGTGCATTCAGGGTCTGGATCAGTTCATGGCAGACAATGTGAATCAGGCCGGGATGGCGGTTTGTTTCGACAAGAATCCTGTTCATGAGCAAGGGAGACTCGAACTCATAACCCAAATGCCCCAGTGGTTCGCGAATGAGCTGAAGCGCTTCTGCAGGGCTCATGATCGAGACCTGAATAGCACTGCCGAGCTGGTGCAGCGGGTAGTTCGGGGCGTCAGCGAACCGGCGTACGTTCTCCAGACCCGCAATTACGACCTTGAACCGGCCATTGCTGTTGTTCACTAAGCCACTGAGCTCACGGAAAATGCGGAAGCCGTTCGCAGCATCAAGTCCCAGAATCGGATCAATTTCGTCGAGACAAACCATAAGCGCATCTGGGTTGTCTTTGGAAAAATAATCCCGCAGCTCATCGACCATCCCATCAGCGTCTGAGGGGGACGAATTTTTGACCAAACCGCTCGTGACGGCAGCGTGGTGAATCATCTGCCAAACCCGATTCCGGTGTTTTTCGAGCTCATTGCCAGAAAGGTTGGCGCGATCCAGGTCTCCATCCATTTGGTACAAGAAGGCATGGTGATGAAGCTCAGGGTTGTGGAACAAACGCCGTGTTTCGTTGAGCAGAGTTGTTTTACCCAGTTGTCTGCCACCAAAGATCATGGCTGCACCGTTACGCATGGTGGTCAGCGATTTAATGTCTTTCTGGCGCCCATAGCGCATTTCCGGTGGCGCCGGCTGCATCTGGTTGCCGGTGTACGGGTTACTGAACGTCCATGGCAAGCTTAGTTGCAGGAAGGTCTTGAGCCGTTGGTGATCCGGTACGTTGAGACCAGCCAACATGGTCATCAGGACGGGATCGACATGGAGTAGCGCATGTTTCTGCTGTTTTGAAAACTTGGCCAACTCGTTGCGCTCATCGTTCGAAAGCTCTTTTGCCGATATCAACACCGTACGTTCGTGCAGGAACTGGGTCTGCTCGGTCAGCAGTGTGCGAAGCTCAGTGAGCGTCCACTCGCCGTTGGCAATCAATACGTTGAGGGCCTGCTCTTCAGATTTTTGGTTGAAGAACACGATCCCACGCCCCGTATCATGCCGTCTCACGTTCAAGGTGAGGTGGGCAATGTGGCTTCGCGAGGAGAAGGCGGTACGCTGCGAGGTCGCATTGCTAAAGAAGGGTGTCGCGGCCTCAAGACCTAAGGCATATAGAATGCGTACCAGCTCTTCGTAGGTTGCTTTGTCCAATGACTTGACGCGGCGGCGCAGGCTGATCAGATCCTCGATGGCCAGTTTGTAGTAGGCAGGCAAGGTGTCCAAAGACAAACCTTTCAAGCTTGCGCTGGAAACATGGCGGATCACTTCACGAGGATTGCGATTCTGACTCAGCATTGAATAGAGCTGTGGTTCAAGCAGGAGAAAGCGCTTGAGCAGCTCAGTACCAGATTCGGTCTCGTTTTGCAGCGCCTCGCCTTTGTCCAACGAGTGCTTGAGATGTTCAAGCATCTCCTCGGCGACGGTCGTGTCATGTGTATTGAGCGCCGAGCGGATCTGTTCCTGCCACACTGCGGGTACCCAATCCACCCCGCGATCAACCAAAGCTTGGTTAACGAGTGAATCCAGGGATGCCTCAAGCTCCTGCTTCTTGGTCGTGAACTTGGTTACGATGCTTGACTCAAGGGTGTCTAAGCTGTGGTGAATCTCGCCAATGTCATCCAGCGCCTTGAGGCTTTTGAGTTGATCCTGAAGGTGCTCAAGCTCGCCACGCAGTTGGTAATGTCGTTCATCGTCGATCAGCGAGGCGATGTTCGCGTTATCCAGCAACCCCCTTATCTGATCGCTTCGCAGGTTGCATTGGCGAACATCTTCCAAGAACGAGCGCTTGATCGCTTCGATGTTCTCCGCCATTGAGCCCTTGTGGACGTCTTCATGGTTGAGGGTCAGAAGCAGTGCATGACGGAAGTTCTTACGTTCCAGCGCTTGATCGGCAAGTTCCAGATCGCTGACGCCCTTTTCAAGCAGGCTCGTCAAAAGGGCCAATTGATGATGAGGATTGTCGTCTGGCGAGGTGGCCAGCCATTCCGAAGGCCACTGAAGCCAGCCATTGATTCGGGAGATCTCCCAAATCGTTTCTTCATGTCGCTCTGCCACTTTGTTGATACGTTGGAGTACACTGATGGCGAGTAGTAAGCCGGCTTGCTGCTCTGGATCTTCGGTGTTCTGGAGGCGCTGCTCTAGGTGCGCGGACGCCGCAGTAAGCATCGTAAGGAAGCGTGGGGCGAACTTACTGACTTCGCTGGTGCGTCGACCCAGCAGGCTATGGCCTTCGACCCACCGATCGGCGACGTCAACGATCTCGTCAATTGACCTTAGGAACCAATTTTTAGCGTTGCCTTCGATCTGCGGAGCGGAGGTGCTTTCGTTCATCATCTTGTGAATTTCAGCCGTCATCAGCCGAGACTGCTCATCCTTGTCTCGATACAGATCGGCAAACGCACGCACGTCGTCTATCCGTGAAGCATCGTCTCTGGTGATACTCTTGTAGGTGAGATCAAAGTCTTCACGTGCCAAACATTCCTTCATGGCTTTGCGAGCCGGAGCCCATCCGGTCTGTTTGTTCAAAATACGGTCTTGCCACTCAACAAGACGGGCGGCGAGTTTGTCACGCGCCTCTTTGTCGTTGCTTGTGGGTTGCTCACGCAGGGTATCCACATCCAGACGAGTATTGTGGCTGGAGAAACTGACCACTTCTTCGATCAACCGGGACACCGGGCCATCGAAGTTGCCGAGGACAGAGCCGAGCAAGCGTGGCGCGTTGGTCATCATTCCGAAGAACAACGTGGGCTGAAGTGTAGCGGCGAACACCAGGTAGGGAACAACACGTCCACCTGGGCGTCGATAAATCCAGCTTTCAATGATCTCCGAGGACAGCTGATGCAGGTTCTGCTGAACCCGGGTTACGGTCGCAGAGTCACCACGCCAAACGTGCATGCCATGGTATGCCGCCTGAACCAGTGGCAGCGACAACAGATCACCCGCAAGGCCCATTCGACCTGCAATTTCCAGCGTCTTGCTGGCCAGTGGAAGCTGCCCGCGTTTCAACCAAAGCAATGCGATGTTTTCTACTGCAATCGCGGGAACGACATCCATCGTCTGCTGACAATGCTCCAGCCGCTCTAGGGTTTCCCTTGGCTTGTTGAAGAATCGAGAGACATTGACTTCATCTTCCGACGCTTCCTGCATAGTTGACTCATCAGCTACATCGTTCTCGATACTGGTGAGAGTCGGATCTGAAGCTGCGTCTTGTCTCTCAACCGGATCAACAAAATTGACGGCGGGCTCAAGCGCTATGTTGATTTCAGGCTCGGGAAGAGATGCTGGCTCTGAGGCAGCCTCGGGAGCAGCCATTTGTTGTGGCTCATCAGCGGTCGGAGGCTCTTCATCGCCTGCGTCAGCTTCATCCGCGCCTAAACCAACCACAGAGGCCGGCGATATATCACCAACAGGGGTTTTACTTTGTGTACCAAGAGGATTGGGAAGGGGCGGAGTAGCCAGATCAGCAGATGACGTTCGTGACCAGGCCGTAAAGGCAGCCTTGGTGGAGGGGTGATAAGCGTCCGGTGTCAGATCAATTTCTTGCCCGTCTGCCGAGAGTGAATCAAGCCGGTACCCGGGTGGCAGCAACAGGTCACATCCTTGCTGCTCCACCTCTTGGTGCAGCCTACTGCTCTTGACGCGAGACTCTTCTGCCTCGGTAATGCTGCTGCGCAATTCACCTTTTTCACGAAAATTGGCAACCTTGAGTTTCTCGTTGAAACCAGCCAAGTCGTTCTCGATTTGGACGCACTGCGCTTGAGCTTGCTCAAGACGGGTCTTGAGTTCTACCGATTCTACTTCACGCTCGTCGGTCAAATCAGCCAAGAAAGTTTCCGGTACCTCATCCTGCAAACGCTCGTTGAAGAACTCCAGCCAGGCCGTTTTAAAGGCCATTAGAAACTCTTCGTCATCGAAATTCTGCAGTGACAGCTCACGACCAATTTTGATCAGAACGTCGATGCACTCGCCAAGTATTTTGCGAACCGTATCATCGCTGAGTGAGTATTCTTCCTTCAGACGAGGAAGGTTTGAGGAGATCAGCGCCTCGATTTGCTCGGCATAGTGAAGGTTGCCTGAATCAGTTTTTGCCTGCTCGGCTAACTGAAACAGCTCAGCATAGAGGGCATACAGACTCAAGGGTGCGGCGGGGGGTATTGATGCAGTCGGCGGCTCGACGGGTGTCGCTGTCTGACCTGGCTGCTCTACCGAGTCTATCACGCCAACCCGTCTGGCCTTCCTCTCGTCCTCCAGCATCGTGGAGTAGTACCCCATCAGCTCAGGTTGGCACGTCAAGAAAATACCCAGTAGCTCGTGGCCGAAAGGCGTGGCCATGGCATAGACGCCATCTGCCAGCGTTCGACGCTCCTCGTTGTCGAGCTCGTTCCAGCTCGCCAATCGATCGAACAGGATCCCCACCATTCCACCTAACTGATCGACGTACGTGCGACTCTTAATGAAGTCCTTTAGTCCGGTTTCCCAGTTCTTCCCGCTATCAACCCAATCAAGCCGTTTTTCGAGCATGGTGCTCAAAGTGTCTTGGTCTTCCTGAGTCAGCTCACCGAAACGCTGCGCCACTGCGCCTTCGAGTTCGTGCCAGGTCGGGTCTATGTCGTTCATGACAACTCGTTCCCAGCTGCGGTATCCGTCAATTCTTTTCGACTTTTTGAGCAAGCGCTGCTGGAGGTTGAACAAGTCCTTGAGTAGGAGCTTCAGACGACCAATGGAGGTCTTTTGAAAGTCCATTACTCGAAATCCGGGTTTCACGTTCGCCTGCTCGATCCGGCGAAGAGATCTGGACATGCCGATCATCCGTTCCAACACGGAAGTATCGAGCACACCAGTTTCGGGACATAACATGGTGCGGTCTGGAAAACCGACCCCATCGGCAGAAAATTGCTCAATAAGGGATTGGTCGACTACATCGATGCAAATCAGATTTGGCATTTGATATCCATATCAGACTAGGTGGGGAAAGCTCGCCAGAGCAAACCTCTCTCCAAACGGGTAAAACATCCCATCGGAAGGAGGCATTCCACGCTGCCTGCGCGGCAGTTGAATGACGAAGCGTAGTAGCCCAAAGCTACTACACTAGGGATTTTCCGGCTAGCCAGACAGTGGGCCATTCGTCCGTGAAATTTCGAGAGCCGTGATTTATCCCTGAGTCGTTAGACACTAGAAGAGCGCCTTTCGCCGAGCTCAGCCGCCGTGACCGGCAGAGACCGGCCAAGCGGTTATTTTCAGCAGACATGAACAGCCAATGCTGGAGGGATGAACCTGAGAGCTAGAGACGATTTAATCGAGAGGTTGGCTAAACTCTCCGGTGATACGCCAAGTCGTGCTTTCGTGCTCCTCGAATGTCCCTCCCAATTCGAATGATCCTTTGGTCAGACTCGCGATGAGTTTGGCGTTCACGCCAAAATCATCCGAATAACTAATTGTCAGATCGAAGTCCTCAAGTCCGCAGTCGATTCGATCTCTGGCAATTTGCTGCCAAACGGGCTCGTGAGGAAACCACACAAGATTATCGGGGATTTTTGGCGCGGCGTGCCCCTTCAACGTGGCCACAAAAAGAAGGCGTTCATCGGCCTTATTTGAGGATGAAAAGCCTGCCGAACCTTGCGCGTTTGCCTCGGGTACGCTCGCTGAAAAATCAACACCAAAGCCACGCCCCCATCCTTTTTCGTGCTCGACTCTTATTTTTTTGGCGCCTAAGGATGTAAGCAGGCGAATGGCCTCGGCGAATTTATGTTCGAAGGCTTTTCGATGAAAACTGGCGACTGGATAGTAAAGGGTCGAGGAGGAGGGGTGCCGGGCGTAAACCAGTTTTCGTCTTGGATGTCCTGGGGGGAAGGAGAATAAGGCCGATGCCTCTGTCGAAATTATGGCGATTTCGTCAGGTACAGATTGAATCGTGTTCGCTACGTTTTCCGCTGCCCGGAATGCTAAAGCGTTTGCCCAATTCCATGGATACTTCTCATTGAAGAGCATTTCTCGGGTTTCGCGTAGGCTGCGTGCTACCGAGCCTTCCCGGCCTTGCTCCCCGTCTTCAGAAACGACGATTAACTGGTGATTGAGATCCGTCTTCATACAGGAGAGCCATCCAAAAGGGGTATTGATCAACTGATGATGCATTAGCACGCTTGGCTTGCGCCAGCCATTGTGGTGCAAGTGGTGCAATGCAATCCTGGTTACCTTACTTTCTCCATCAGCATTAAGTGTCCACACCAGGCTGATTGTCTGCGAATCACGACTACTAAGCGTGCTAGTTTCTCCGATGTGAACGTTGCTCTGAACGAGTGCAAAAGGATGATCAAGAAGGCCTGCTGCGCTAACGACGCCTCACGCCCCGCCCGTAATCTAAACCCATGCAGAAACACGACTGCAACGGGTTCACCAGATCAAGGTTATCTGAACTGCCCGGCCTCAAATTCCTGATTACGACCGGAGTAACTACCATGAAAACTATTAGCCAACTGATCGCCGTCGCCGTAATCGCCTGCGGTCATCATCGTTCATTTCCTTGGCTTGCCGCTCGATCTCGTACAGGCCGCCGATTGAGTGCAGAGCCTATTCGGCCAGGTGGCTTTTGTTCGCCACATGCAGGTCGAAGAACTTGCGGCGGGCGTGGGCCATGCAGCCAATTTCGGTGATGCCCAGCTCGAAGCTGGCGTTGTAGCCCGCGAAGTCATCGCAGACCAGCTTGCCGTTCCATGTGCCAGGAAGTTACGTGCATGTTCGCCGGCACGGCTGGGACTGAAGTCGTAGACCACCGCCTTCAGCGTCGAGAATGGCGTGGTACAATAAGCCCAGACATATGCTCGGTGCGTTTTCTTCTCGCCGAGCGCCAGCATCTGCACTGGCGTTTCATCGGCATGCACAACCCGCCGCGCGAGTACGGCCTCCCGCAGTGCATCCACCAGTGGCTGGAGCTGCACGCCGGTTTGGCCGACCCACTGAGCCAGCGTCGAACGCGGGATCGCCAGGCCTGCCCGGCCAAAGATCTTTTCCTGCAGGTACAGCGGCAGATGATCAGCGGATTTGGCCACCATCACATGCGCGAGTAAGCCTGCGGTCGGGATGGCCGCTTACACCAATAGCCGATCGGGAGCCACTATTGCGTTCGGAGAGATGATCACTCAGTGAAATGCTGTATGGCCGCCAGCGTGAATGGAGACCATGCGCTTGGGTGATATTTGTACTGACTGCTTTTAAGCGCTCAAGGTACTAGCGAACCAGATGAGGCAATCCAGCTCCGCCAGATTTTCTGCAGGGTAATCATCTGCGCGCTTGAGAGCCGCGCGCAGCAGGCGAGCTCTATTAACGTATCGCTCGCCCTTACTGAGCCCTCGCGGAAATGCAATATCCAAGCTGGCGAACCAGTCGAGAACTGGGCGATTAAGAACGTAATAGTAGTTTGGGAACAACTGGCAAAGCATCTCGGAAAACAGCGCACCCCTCGTCGGATTCCTCATGACCGTAAGACGATTTATCTCTTGGATCACCATCCTATCTCGGGCGGCAAAAGGAGCATCGATCACGCGGACAAGACTTTTTGAAAGCTCGCGAAAATCGCTGTTTCGCCCCTTGCGCTCCCAACCTTTACCTTGAAATCGGCTCCCATTTTCACCGAAGAACCATAGAGTAGACATCTTGAAATAGAAGTCATCAATGCGAGTCTGATTCCAGTTTCTGATTCTGCTAGTCGTCCGAAAAAGCTCCACTAATGTAGCCCTGTTCTTGCGGAACACCTTCATCTGATCACGTCGTTGGATAAGGTACGATTTATAGCCTTTGAGTCGTCGTATCGCTGGGAGTGGAAGCCGATAGGCTTCTATGCTCTCGTCAGGTTTCGCTCCCTTTTCGCCGTTCTTACCTGCAGGCTGGCGAGCTTCCTGATACTTATCGAGCCAAGTTTCATTCAGCGTGACGCTGACTTCGAAGACCTTTTCGATCCATTCAGATGCCAGCTGAAACTGCTCGTCAGTGATGCAGGCAAAGCCGTTGGCCTCGAAATTGGTGGAGAACGCCGCCTGGGTCAGGTTGGATGAGCCTAGTAACGCATAACACCTTCCATCAAGTTCTTTCCAGAACATTGCCTTGGGATGAAACCCATTGATTGATTCCGCTACCATGAACTCCTGATGGCGATCGGCAGGGAGCCACTTCATGACTGCTCTGCAGGCGTCCTTTCGGGTAATACCAAAGTCTTTACCAACGATGAAAAGAAACGACTCACACTCGCTCCCGAGCTCCTCTGCGATACCCCATTCCGTGAGATATGCGCTGACAATGTAAAGCTCTTTCGATTTGCTCAATGCTCGTTGGTAGATTTTTTCAAGGCAGAGGCCTTCAGATTTTTTTGGAAGCAGAATCAGTTCCATATGACGTCCGTATCAGGAGGGATAGAGAGTTCGGGTTTGCGTTAGGCCGACAACGTCGAGCTTGGTGCGAGTTCGAGTGTCCTATAGGAGCGGTGATCAGCATCTGGAAATTTATCGATTACTATCCGAGCACCACCGTCCCACTTGTTGAAGGTGCCTGCCCGACACCCATGGGCGACTGCAAGTATCTGGGCTTTTTTGCCATCGTGAACAACCTTGTCCGATTTGTGCCGACTTGCGTGGTACGCGAGAACAGGCAACTCCAAGTGAGTTCCCTGTCAAACCGGAAACCATACGATGATGGCGTGGGCCAATCAAGCGAGGCGCGTGAGAAAGGATGCTGGATTAATTTTGGAAGCTGAAGTGTTGGAGAACGGAAGGTGAAAGACGATAGCCGAGTCTGAGCTTTATCTGCCTCTTTTTGCCGAGCGATTGCAGCGAGCATGCGAATGACGAAACCATGGTGTTGTGGACTTGAGTCAACGCGTGCTGATACGGAGTGGGATACGGGGGAGGGAGTCCAGGAGAGAAGTGAAGATCTAGCTTGAAACCGCCCTCGACCCGGTGTGTAAACCAATTTTTTGATGTGTAAACCACCGCGCTTTACACGTAAAAAAACTGGTTTACACATTTTCAGAGACGCCAGCCTCAGGCCAACGTAACCACCTGCAGGGATCGTAGTAATAGGCACGCCTGAAACTGGCACCAGGCTCGCCTATAAGGGGAGGCAGTGAGCGGATGGCGATGGTGTAGTCTAGGATCAGACCGCAGAAGGAGCGTACTCATGAGCACTTTGCCCCCCGATCAACAAGCCCGTTATTTGGAAGTGCTCGACGCCGTGAAGCGCTTGTATGGCGGCGATATCGACGCAGCCATGCACTGGATGTCACGTCCGGTAAAAGCATTTGGCGGCAAAGCTCCTGCCGCTATGGTCACGACCAGGCTGGAGACGGACACCGTTATCGAGTTTATCAGGCGCTTGGAGCATGGGTTTGTTGCGTGAGTTGTCTAGACGATGCCCTTTAGGTGGAAGTCTGGACATTGAGCCGGGGCGGCGCCAGAAATAGCTCGCTTCGAACCCCAAACGGAAGCCGACTGTCCACCAAACCAAAACCCTGCCGCTCCCCGGTGGCCGGCTACGCGACACCCAACAGCTTTTCCAGCTGTGCATGCTCCCAGGTGCTAAGCAGCTCTACGGGGTCGGTACTGTACGACTGCAGCGAGTCAAAAATGTAGGCACGTCCCTCCGGGCTGTAGCAGCTGTCGCAATAGTCGAGCGTGTCACAGTCGTTGTAGAACGTGAGCACCCAGCCATCGGCCTCCACCGTCATCAAACCGCAATAGATCTCAGCCCAAGACTGCTCACCTAGACGGCGCATGCTACGAACCCCGAGAGCGATGTCCCGCAGGATCTGATAAGCCTCGCGGGCCGTGAGCAGTTTTGCTTCCAAAAGAAGTACCTATATCTGGATGTTGTCGAACTGTCCGTGTCCGAACTCGGCTGACCGCATGGTAAATGAAACTTGGCATGGTGGGCGTGTTACGCGGGCATCAATTTGGTAGCCTTCGGCCTTTTTGGAGCACATCGCTGACAGTCAACACACAGTCCAAGCTCAGTGCCCGCAACGGCGCAACTGACATCTCGCCGCCCACGCAATCGAATGAGGTCATCGAGCAACTGCTGGATCACCGGAGCGTCCGGGCGTTCACTGATCAGCCCTTGCCTGATGGCACAATCGAGACCCTGGTCGCAGCAGCCCAGTCCGCATCGACATCTTCCAATCTCCAGGTCTGGAGTGTCGTCGCCGTTCAAGATGTCGATCGCAAGAAGCGCCTGTCCGGCCTGGCCGGCAATCAGGCCTATATCCATCAAGCCCCACTGTTCCTGGTGTGGCTTGCAGACCTGTCCCGGGTTTCACGCATAGCGGAGCAGGCGGGGGTAGAGCTGGAAGCACTACCGTACCTGGAAAGCTTGTTGCTCGGTACGATTGACGCAGCCTTGGCTGCCCAGAACGCTGTTGTCGCTCTGGTGTCGCTGCGGCTTGGCAGCGTATACATCGGTGGCATCCGTAACGATATCGAAGGCGTTGCGAATGAGCTGGGGCTGCCTCCCCAGGTCTATCCCGTCTTCGGCCTATGCGTCGGTTACCCATCACCTGACCGACCTGCAAAGGTAAAACCGCGGCTACCGCAGCAAGCCGTACTGCATCACGAAACCTATACGATCGCCGGCGAGGAGGGCGTCCTCTCGGAATACGATGCGCGCCTGGGTGCGTTCTATCAGCGCGAAGGAATGAATGCTTCCGACTGGTCGGAGCAAGTGATCAACAGACTCCGGAATGTGTCGAGCCTGCATGGGCGTGAGGAGCTTCTGGGTGAGCTGGCGCGAAGGGGCTTTGGGCTGCGCTGATTTGCAGAACCTTACATGAACCAGCGACCGACCGTGTTCCAGAGTCCTGCTTCAAGTCTTAGGCTTATGAGTCGATAAATCGAAAACTGAACGAAATGATTTCTGCCCATCGTGGGCTGTTTCCGCACCACATCCCGTGCGACACGTTATGGTGATTGCTCGCAGTACTGCCTTGACGTTGTCGATGAGGGGTGGCGCAAGAATGGACGAGCATGAAGGGGGCGGCAATGTCGTATGAAAATGACGTCATCAACGGTGATAAAGAATTACTGACGCTGCTGTCAGCGACGGATGCCGTGGATGTGGGGGCTTTGGTCGACTTCCTCACGGATTTTGGTAGCGGGCGATTGGCAATGAGCTCCGACGTTCAGCAGGTTTTGCTTTCTGCAAAGCAGAAGGCCAAATATTCGCGCGATACCTTACTTCTGCTCATACGGGAGCTCCAGCTCTTTGGAGGAAATAGTGTCGCGAATCTTGTGCGTCGCACTGGTGTTCCCTACGCTGAAATCGTGCGAGACGTTGCGAAATACGTGCACGCCGAGGTGACGGGCAAAGAAGCAATAGAGGTGTTGGAACTCAAGATTCTTCAAAAGCTAGTCACTAAGCTTTGGGAAAAAATGACCGAACAGGAACGCGCTGAGTTTGCAGGGAAGGTTCATGCCGACAACGGTGTCATCGACGTCGGATTGGCGGCAGTACTTTCGGCGATCGGCTCTGGTGGACTCGGTGCAGCGAGAGCAGGGGTAATGGGAGTCGCAGCAGTGGCCCCTTTGTTGGCTGAAGGTGCATTCACTGCGGGGGCGGTTGCAGTTGGTGGGAGGGCAGCAACTGCTCTACTGGGCGTTGTGGGTATTGCCATTGCCAGCGCCGCCGGCGTGCACATGGCTGCAAAAGAGGCTTATAGAGTGACATTGCCATGTGTCGCTCAGATTGCCTACATTCGCCAAAAGCATCGAGGCGCCGCTGACGCGCGCTGACTAAAGGGAAGTTCGCATGGACGTCTTCAACGAATCAAAGGGTCGGGAACCGTCAGGTACTCTGATCATTGGAGTCACTGGCGATAAGCCTTTGGTGACGGTCAAACCGGTGAGTGTGTATCCAAAGAACTCAACTGCCGTCGACCGAACGACCTCAGGGATCGACAGACTTTCGCCTCTGCTGCAGGCCATCCCCAGCGCAGCCGTGGCCTCCGAGGTCGCACAGACTCGACTGATGGAAGTAGTGATCAATGGCCCGCTGGCCAAGGTCGCCAACGGTGAAGGATTTCGCGCCTTCAACATTGAGGGTGGACGAATCCGCGAACACGCGACTCTGTTCGAACCAGAACGCCTTCAGAACCTCGTGAACTCCGCTGCGCTATTCCAGATTGCCTCAGTCGTAGTGGCGCAGAAACACTTGGCGGATATCAGCGCCAAGCTAGATGACATCAAAGCTGGTATCGATGCGATCAACACTTACCTCTCGGATAAACGCAGATCTGAGATTACTGGGGCGTTGAAGTATCTCGGCCAGGTTGCCGTCATGCTTCACCATGGTGAAATGGATGATGCCGCCCGCGCCCAGCTCGAGTTCATTGAGCGCGAGCTTGGCGGTATCAATGATCATCTCGTGCTTTCATTGGAGGCGCTAAAGAAGGAGGTCGATGGATTTGATAGTCCAGGGTTGTTTGACGGCTCGTCTGGGCTGGTCTCGAAGCTAGGCGTTAAGCAGGAAGCTGCCGAACGCTTGGTGGAAGAATGGAAGCTATGTATGAGCGCGCGATGGGTCGCGTGTAGTTTGCTCAGACAAATTACCGGTCAGACATCGCTCCTAACGAAACGCGAGGAGGATTTCAACTCTGAAGTGCACGCATTCTTCTCAAACCAGGGGCCGTTGGAGAGATTCAACACTGCCTTGGACGGTCGGATCGACACACTTAGCTCTGTCTGGGAGTGGCAGTCCACTATCCAGATCAACCGTATCAAGCTACGCCAATGGAACGAGGAGAGGTTGCCGAAACTGAAGACTGATGCTCTATCCGACATTCAAGGGGCGAGTACATTGCTGCTTGAACGAGAGGCGAACGTGACCCTTACGATCGAAATGCGCGACGGTGAACTGGTCGGGGCTTACCAGCATTGAAGAGCCCAGCCGCTGTTGATCCTTATCACCGGTGCTGATGCGGATTGAAGACACGACGCAGAGGAGTTGAGGTGGTGACTATCTCGACCCAACTCCCAGGTAGTCGTGCACCAAATGCTGGAGTTCGGAAGGTGAGTTCGCCGGACGTTTACTTTGAATCCAAAAAATGGCGTTAAGCGCAGGTTGGCTTCGGTGAGGAAGCGGATCAAGACTTAGATTCCTACTCTGCATTCCTAAGGTAAGGCGATGAGGCGCAGGCCCGAGGATGGAAGCCCATAGGGCCAGAGCCTGGCGCAATCGAAGCTTGGTTCACGACAGACGCGCCGCGTGGACTGCCCATTGGCTTTTTAGTTGATATATTTGTTTAAATGCTGAAAAGGGTTTGAACGCAAAATACCAGCCTGCACCAGTTGGATGTAGCAAGCATTGCACCATCTCACGATCATGCCGGCGCGAGGCACATTGTTAGCTTTGCCCGGCCGAAGCTTAAGAAACGGCCTCCACAATATGCTTGATCGGGAATATATCCTCGTGCTGATCCACTGCGCTGGAGGATTCAAGCAGAATAGATAGAATGATTTAGCATCTGACGCATCTAGACCTGCTGGGCTCTTACCAGCTACCAGGATCGACCAAAGAGTAAGCTTTTCAAACGCGCGAAGATTCAGATAGTTCGGCTCCCCCCGAACAAATAAACAAAACAGTGACGCTCCAGCCGAGCAAATCTCCTTACTGCTAGCTGGATTAAAAGAGGTTAAAAAGTGAGTTATTACTTTTTCAGGCAATTGCGCCGTGACTCCTTCTTTTACGAGATATAAAGGGACTGCCGTAGCAGAGGTGTCATGGTTAATATTATTAGACTCTTGGTAGAGCCGTTCAATAGTAGAAAAAGCCTCCTGTTTATTAGCGACTTTATTTCTGTATTTTTTGCTTCTATCAAAACTGCTCAGGAGTTGACCTTCCGGCTTACGACACCGTGCGCAACCCTCATTAAAAGCTCTTAACAGTTTTGTGGGAAGCAAACCATTTACGTCAATTTTTGGAAGATAAGCTGTCGGGTAATTTTTTGCTCGCCGATGAAACAATGGTTGCATTTCGTCAGGTGTAGGGTAGGGCAGCAGTTGAGAAATCTGTCTCCAGCGCAAAAAATATTCCATATAATGTTCAGGGACTCTCCCGGAAATAGATCCGTTACCTGTGTTGACTTTGAATCTTCCATTGGTTCTGTCCGAAAAATCAAAGCAATCGAAAGTTAAATAGTTAAGGCAATCCCTCAAGGGTATTTTAAGATAAAACGAGGTGGCGAACATAAACAAGCCGAGCTCTAGTCCTTTCTTTCCGTTCGTGATTTCTTTTAACGCATCAAGGTATTCGCAGCACAACGGCTCTGCATCAGTGCAACTGCATGTATTCACATGAGGAGTTTCGGGTCTACTAGGAGGACAAAGGACAAGACCGATGGCTTCAGAGTTAAAACTAAAAAATCGGTTAATAACCCACCTGACCCCATGCTCGCATAAGGGAGAGTGAAATGGACGCCATTCTGGGTTGGCTTTTAGAAGGCCAAATTTTTTTAGAAATCTATCGTTGCTCTTTGATACCCATGACTCAGGAGGGGTATTGCAGAAGCTCAAAAAATCTTGCACGTCGCTATTATTTAGTTCCGATAGGGGCTTCGTTTTAACAATGAAGCTCCAAAGCAAAAACTTTTCTAAAACTGATTGATCCCTGCGGGCCTGAGCGGGCTGAGCCCTGGTGGCCAGCGCATAATCAGTCATCAACGCATAGCTTTCCTGAGCACGTAAAGCCGACGGAAGACTTTGGAGGTAAACACGCACCAGCTCTTTTTCTGCACAAGACCGTTCGCTGGAGCCCTCGGCATGCGAGTCAGGCTGCGTCAGCAGTCCATGAAACCTCAGAACCATAATATGCATCCGAAATGCGGGCCGGCAATCGCGAAGGCTAACAGCCTTGAGCTTTAGGGTCAGCATCTGAATCTATACAGCAGGTGATATAAAAGCAAACCTCTGGGCGTATCAGCCGCGCAGGAGAATTTTTGTCCGATTAACTTTCGTCAATCGCCCAGAGTACAGGAGCAGCTTTGATATTTGCGCGAGAATAAGTTCATTGGGAACAAGGATTTGCGCTGGGGCCAATATGGCTGAGTTCCATTTTCCAATTTACTTTCGTCACGCAGCACACCAGGGAAAGATTTGGTCGCAGGCGGTGGGCACCAAAAATCAGGGGCTACAGAGCGGTTTTTCCCAATTTAGTACTGACAGAAAAGGCGTAGCCGGGTTGAGATAGTACGTCAGTTGTGCAACCTAACTGGTTGGCGTGGAATGCTTTCCGATTAAGTCGTCCACGTTTCCGATTAATCAGTGGGGGTCACACGAACCCAGCACCTATGAGAGCGATGGTGCACCGCAGTAGGCGACGAGAGCTGGAAGTGGCTGAGCCTGACATATGATTTAACATAATATACATTATGCGTAATACGATGTTACGTAATGAGGGGCAGTGCCCGTCAGATTCCAACAGGCAAAACCCCTCTCTGATTCAAACCTGAGCGAACCCTCCATCCACGAACATTTCGCTGCCGGTCATGAAACTGCTGTCGTCCGACGCCAGGAACAATGCCGCCGCCGCAACTTCTTCCGGTTGGCCGATACGGCCCAGTGGCAACTGTGCCGTCATGTCGTCAATGATTGCATCCTTCTGGCCGGTACTTGAAAGCGCCAGGTCCAGGCCCGGTGTCGAGATCGGTCCCGGTGAAAGTACGTTGACGCGAATACCGCTGCCTTTCAAATCCAGCGCCCAGCTCCTGGCGAAATTACGCAATGCGGCTTTCGTGGCGCTGTACACGCTGAACGCTGGTGTGCCCATGGTGCCGGTGGTCGAACCGGTGAGGATCACCGAACCGCCGGCGTGCATCAGTGGCAGCGCTGTTTGCACGGTGAACAGTGTGCCTTTGACGTTGATGCCGAACGTACGATCGAACGACTCTTCGGTGATCGACCCGAGCGGCTGGAAATCCCCCAGGCCCGCATTGGCGAACAGCACGTCTACGCGACCTTTGACGCTTTTGATGTGGGTGAAAATGCGCTCCAGGTCGTCCAGCCTCGAGATATCTCCTTGAATGGCGAGCGCTCCAGGCCCGATCAGCCCGAGCGCCTTGTCCAGTTCTTCCTGCCTGCGTCCCACAATCACCACCTGTGCACCTTCCGCTGCAAAGCGCATGGCGGTTGCCAGGCCAATGCCGCTGTTGCCACCGGTGATCACTGCAATTTTTCCGTCGAGCCTGCTCATGGTTAACTCCAAAGAATGTTGAGGCCCAACTCTAGATCCAGACTATTCTTTTGAATAGTATGCACCTTTTAGTAAGTACCCCTTTGGAGCACCCATCACATGGCGAACAACACCTTCAATTGCGGGCTCGAGGCTGCCCTGGCGGTGATTGGCGGCAAATGGAAACCGCTGGTCCTGTATAACCTGGCGCGACATGTTCATCGGTATGGCGAGTTAAGGCGCGCGATCGGCGGCGTGACCGACAAGGTGTTGATCCAGCAACTCAAGGAATTGGAACGCGACGAAATCATTGCGCGGATCGACTTCCAGGAGATCCCGCCCAAGGTCGAGTATTCCCTGACACCCTTCGGGCAGTCACTGGCCACTGCGCTGGGCGCGTTGTGCGTGTGGGGCACCGAACACATGGACACCGTCGAACGCATCAGCGAACGGCGTATCAGCGCCCTCGCCCAGGCCTGAGCCCTGCCCCGATAGCCAACTCAACTAAATGACTATTTAGTTGAGTTATAGACGTGGGGGCGAAGTCGCAGGGCTACCCTCAGCGAGCGCTCTCTTCATTTCCAGCGCCTGATCGAGACTGAGCTTGAGATCGTCATCATTCCAGGGCTTGCTGATGTAACGGAACACATACCCATCATTGATCGCCTGGGTGATCATGCTCATATCGGCGTAGCCGGTCAGCAGGATATTCACGCAGTGCGGATCGCGCCTATGCACCTCGCGCAATAAGGTCGGCCCGTCCATGAACGGCATGCGCGCGTCGCAGACGATCAGGTCCACCGCGTGTTGTTCGAAAAGGCTCAGCGCCTGGGCCCCGCTCGTGGCCAGCAGCAAGTCGTAAGGCTTTGCGCGCAGCAGGCGTCGAAGGCTGTTGAGGATGCTTTCCTCATCATCCACCAGCATGACGATGTGTCGTTTTTCGCAGGAAGACAGCGTGTCCATGATCAGCGTCCTTCAACGGCGCAGGTAGAGACAGCCTCTATCACCGGCTGGCGCAAGGGTAACCAGACGCGGAAGCGACTCCCCCTGCCCGGCTCACTGTCGACGGTGAGCCGTCCATGGTGCTTGACCATGATGCTGTACGACAACGACAGGCCAAGGCCCGACCCCATGCCCACCGGCTTGGTTGTGAAGAACGGTTCGAATATCCGGTTCTGGATTTCAAGGGGAATGCCGTGGCCGTTGTCGGCGATTTCGACGAAGACGCCCCCGTCCTCCCTGCCGCTGCTGAGGGTGATTTCGCCGTCGGCCCCCACGGCATGGCTGGCATTGATGAGCAGGTTCAGGAAGACCTGGTTGATCTGTGAGCCCATGCATTCGATGGGTTCCACATCGCCGTAGCGCTTGATCACCTGAGCCTTGAACTTGATCTCGTTCCAGATAACGTTGAGGGTACTGTCGAGCCCCTTGTGCAGGTCGGCCAACTGCCATTCGTAACTGTCGACGTGGGAGAACTCGCGCAGGTCCTTGACGATGCGAGTGACCCGGTCAAGGCCGTCGACCGACTCGGCCAGCAGGTCGTCGATGTCCTGGCGCATGAAGGTGTAATCCATCTTGTCCCGCATCACCGCAAGCTCGGGATGAGCGCTGGCATGCCTGTCGTCGGTCGCCTGTTCATGGGCTTCGAGCAGCGCGAAAATGTCCACCAGGTAACGACGCAGGCTGTTGACGTTGGAGCCGACAAACCCGATCGGGTTGTTGATCTCGTGGGCCACGCCTGCAGCAAGTTGCCCTATCGCCGCCATCTTCTCGGACTGCAGCAACTGCGCCTGTGCGTCTTCGAGCCGCGCGATCAGCAGCGCCTGGGCACCCTTCTCTTCTTCCAGTAACTTGTTAAGTTGCGTCAACTCGAGTTGGCGGGCAGCCGTGTCAGTCGTATCACTGATGGCCAGGCCCACGCCAAGATTGCTGCCATCGGCATCTTGCACGGGGAAGAAGGTGCAGTTCTGATACATGAGCCGGACCATGCCGCTGATGGGCCGGGTACTCTCGAAATTGAACAGGTGCGGCCGCTGCTGCCATGACGTGAACGCAAAGTTTTGCAGGGTGATGACGCTGTTGATCTTCTGCCGGGTCCAGGCCTCCGGCAGCTCCGGAAAGGCTTCGAACAGCGTACGGCCGACCAGTTCTTCCGCGCTGCGGCCACTGTTGATGGACATGAAATGGTTAGAGAACAGCACCTTGCAGTCCTGGTCGACCAGCAGCACGCCCATATTGATGGCCTTGAGCATCGACTCAAGGGTTTCCCGGGAAATTACCTTGCTGTCTGTCATGAAGAGGCCCCTTCAAAGCTCGTCCAGCAAACGATCGATGGCCCGAACGACAACGCCTGCCGTACGTTCAGTGATGCAGATCAACAAGTCGCAGGAGAACTGATGAGCCTGAACCTCGAAACGGATCTCCAGCACCATCGCCAGGTGTTCATTCAGGTTCAATTCATCCAGTGCATTCGCCGCATGTTCGGTGTGGACGAGAATGGACGGTGCGTCATAGCTCACCTGAGTCGCCACCTGCCTTGCCAGGCCACTGATGCAGGCGCCGGTCAGGATGTTGGTGACATCAAGCATCAACTCGTGCTGCTGCTCCAGGCCGCTGCCCTTGTAGCCCAGCAGTTCGGCCAGTTCATCGGCCCCCTTGGAGCCAAAGCACACGAACACTTCGCCACGCAACTCACCCAGAAAAGACTGGCGGGTGACGATCATGAAGCTCCGGCGCAGATGCTCCGGAATCAGCAGGTGATTCTGTTCCCGGATCAGCGGGTGAATAAAAGGAACCGAAAGCGTCACCATGGTATCGGTCAGCAGCGCCAGTCGCTCGGCCGCCTGTCCCATGGCGATGTTCATCAGTTCCTGCAGGGCATCACGTTGGTCTTCGGTGAGTGCAGCCAAGGTTTCCATCAAAGCACTCCTATGACGTGCAAGGCATTGACTACAGCTTCAGCCGTAACCGGCTTGGCTACAAAGGCAGCAGCGCCCAGGTCGAATACCCGTTGCCTGGCCAGGGGTTGGATGTCTGCGCTGATCACCACGACGACCACATTGGCGTCTTCGCGCTTGAGTGCCTCCAGGGTCTGGAAGCCATCCATGACGGGCATGGTGAGGTCGAGAAAAAGCAGGTCGACCAAACCGGCGTGGTAAGCCTCCATCACTTCGGCACCGTTGCAGGCCTGGCGAACATCTTCGGTCAGTGATTCTGGCAGGGAACGCAAGACCATCTTGCGAGACATGGATGAATCATCGGCGATTAGAACTTTCATGGTGCACTCCACAGGTATGAAGTGTCCTGCGGCCTCGGCCGAGGCCGGAGAAATCAAGACTTCATTGAATCTTCCCTCCACTCTAGCGTGACATATAGCAAAGAGCCATGAGGAAAACCGGATAGTGATCTAATGAGTTGCGCAGCCTGTAGGGATTTCCCTACAGGCTGCCAGGCGCCGGCCCGAAACTCAGTAACCACTGGCCGCCGTCATCGCCCCGCCGACAATCGCAATCCCCGAACTGCTGCCCAAGCGTGTCGCCCCGGCTTCAATCATCTTCAGTGCCGTCGGATAATCGCGCACGCCCCCCGACGCCTTGACCCCAACCGCAGCGCCCACGGTTTTACGCATCAGGGCCACGTCTTCGGCGGTGGCACCGCTTCGGCTGAACCCCGTGGAGGTCTTGACGAACGCCACACCCAGGTACCGGCAGATTTCGCAGGCCTGGACTTTCTCTTCATCGTCCAGCAGGCAGGTTTCCAGGATGACCTTCAACGGCACGGCGCCGCAGGCCTTGTGGACCAAGGCAATGTCTTCGCGCACTGCCTCCAGCAAACCGTCCTTCAACCAGCCGATATTGAGCACCATGTCGATCTCCCCTGCCCCGGCGGCAATCGCCCGTTCGGCTTCGAAGGCCTTGGTGTCACTCAGGCCGGCGCCCAGGGGAAAGCCCACCACGGCACAAATCACCACGCTGTCGTCGGTCAGGCAGGAAGCGGCGTAAGGCACCTGCCCTGAGTTCAGGCACACCGAATAAAAACCGTGCTCCCGGGCTTCCTCGCACAAGGTGCGAATCTGCTCGCGGGAGGCGTCGGGCGCCAGCAAGGTGTGATCGATGTACTTGGCCAATGCTGCGGGTTGAAGAGTGTTCATTTAACGTGCCCTTGCCTGTATGTTGCGAATGGTCGTGTGCCGCTTGTCACAGCACCCACACTAATGCGTTACAATAATAACACTAAATGTTAATTATCTAACACAAACAATCAAGCCCTGGAATACTCGTGGACAGTAGAAAAGCCGAGCGACTCAAGCTTATCCAACAAGCCTTGCAGGACCAGAACGCCATTCACCTGAGGGAAATGGCGGCGCTGCTGGAGGTTTCGGAGATGACCCTGCGCCGCGATCTCAACCACTTCAGTGATCACCTGCGCCTGCTGGGTGGCTACATCACCCGGGTCGGCAGCGAGGTCAGCGATTACCGGGTTGCCGAGCAGGACACCCGCCACGTCGAGGAAAAGCGCCGCATCGGCAAACTCGCCGCGCGCCTGATCCAGCCCGGTGATACGGTGTTTTTCGACTGCGGTACCACCTCGCCGTTTGTGATCGACTTCATCCCCGACGACTTGGAGTTCACGGCGGTGTGCAGCTCCTTGAACGTGCTGCTCAAGCTGCATAACAAGCCCAACTGCCACATTGTGTTGTGCGGCGGCACCTTCCACCGCAAGAACCAGGTGTTTGAAAACAGTGCCGAAAGCAGCATCCTCGACAGCGTGCGCCTGACCTGGGCCTTCGTGACGGCCGCCGGCGTCAGCCAGGCATTCGGCGTGACGTGCTTCAACTTCAATGAAATCGAGGTCAAGCAAAAGGTCATGCGCCAGGCCCAGCAACGTGTATTGCTCGCCGACTTCAGCAAGTTCGACACGGTGCGCACCGCTCACTTCGCTGCCCTGGAGGACTTTCAGTACGTGGTCAGCGACAAGAAAATCCCCCGCAGCTACAAGGACGCCATCCAGGCCCACGGCGCGCAATTGCTGGTTTAACCCAGCAACCGCTGGCGTTCCTGCGCGCTCAGGTAGCCGGTGCTGACACTGAACGAAGCACTGGCTCCCGCCGCCAGCAGACGCACATGGCCTTTGGCTTTCTCGGCGTTATAGCCCTCGGGTTCGCACGTCGATGGCAGCACGAACGCCGCCACTTGCTGATCCGGCGTGTGCAGGATCCAGCGTGCGGCGTGCTCGAATTGTTCGGGGCGATAGCGGGTGTAGAACGCCGCGCCATCGGGATGATCCAGCAGGAAGTGCGCCTGGCCGGTGGCGTCCGTGCCGACGCCGTCGAAGAAAAACACGATTTCAGGATCGTACAACCCCGGCTGATCGAGACAGGCCAATTGCCCGGGTTGTTCGGCCAGTTGCGCCATGTAGGCACTCCAGTCCGGCGTCGGCTTGACGTGGTCCGGAATGCTGGTGCGCAGGCGCAGGCGCTGCATGCCCCATGGCTCGACAAACCGCGCACCGGCCACAAAGGCGTAGTTCATATGGGCCATGTACATCAGTTCCATAGGCTTGCCGGCCAGGTTGGTCACGTCCATGTCGATATCGAACACCGCCGAATCGGCGCGCAGGGTCACGCTGGGGCACGCCCGGTAGCGATCGCCGAAGCCCTTGGCGTATTGATAGCAACCGCCCAGGCGCACAAAGCCCTCGCCGATGTCCAGCCAGGCCGAGTCCATCGGGGCGCAAGGCATTTCGCCGTGCAAGGCGTGGGTGTCATCCGGCGCCGGGCAACCGTTGCGCAGCAGGCCACTGTGAAACATGAAGCAGCCGTAGGTATCAATGACCGTCGGGCTGGGCCGGGGTTGCACGAACAGATTGCTCATGGTCAGGTCACAGCCGTCGAACACCGCCGACCAGATCATCTGCCCTTGATAAGGCAGCAGCACCAGGCGTCCACGGCTGTTCTCCAGGCTCACGGCCAGCACGCCGGACGGATAGATCCAGGCACTGACCTTGAAATCCTCGGACTGCAACAGGACTCTCTCCTGCTCGGCAAACACCGCTGGATACAGCGGGATCCGCGTATTCATGAGGCCACCGCCGCGGCGGCGCTCGACGGCAACGTGCCGGGTTGGCGCATACACTTGACCGCATACATCACGATCACGATAAAGCACAGCAATGGCACGCTGTAGGCCAGTTGCATATTGCCGCCGCTGGCATCGGACAACAGGCCCTGGAAGATCGGAATCACCCCGCCGCCGACGATGCTCATCACCAGCAATGAACCGCCGACGCCGGTGTCTTCACCCAGGCCATCGATGGTCAGGCCGTAAATGGTCGGCCAGCACGGGCCGAGGAAAATACTCACGCCGACCGCTGCGTACACCGCCGAAATATTCGGCACCAGAATGGTGTAGGCCAGCAGCACAATGCACAGCACACCGTAGATCGCCAGGACCTTGGCCGGATGCAGGCGGCGCATCAACAGGTTGGCGATCATCTTGCCGACAAAGTAGGCGGCAAAGGTGGTCAGCAAAAACCATGAAGCGCTGCGCTCATTCATTCCGCCCATTTGCATCGCCAGGCGAATGGTGAAACTCCACACGCCGACCTGGGCGCCCACGTAGAGAAACTGCGCCAATACGCCAAAGGTAAAGCGCGGGTTACGCCACAGTCGGCCCAGGCTGTGGCGCAGGCTGCCAGGCTTGCTGTCAGCCGGCTTATTGCCCTTGCAGGCCGGGAACCGAGTGATCGCAACCAGGATAAACATCAGCACCAGCACGGCGATCATCCACTTGTAGGGCAACAGCGTGGACTGGATCATCTGCAACTGCTGCACGGCGGCCTCGGAGGCGCTCATCCGGGTCAGTTGTTCCGTGGTCGCGTCGGTGTCCTTGAACATCACGAAACTGCCGACGTACACCCCTGCCATCGCACCGAAGGGGTGGAACGTCTGCGAGATGTTCAAGCGCCGCGTCCCGGTTTCCCTGGGCCCCATCAGGGTCGAGTAGGTGTTGCAGGCTGTTTCCAGGAACGACAGGCCGGCCGCAATCACAAACAGCGCCAGCAGGAACATGCCGTACTTGGCCGTCGACGCCGCCGGGAAAAACAGCAGGCAGCCGAACATGTACAGCAGCAACCCGATCAGGATCGTGCTCTTGTAGCTGAAACGACGCACCACCATCGCCGCCGGAATCGCCACGAAAAAGTAACCCAGGTAAAACGCCGACTGCACAAAGGCGGTCTGGAAATCACTGAGCAGAAACGCTTTCTTGAAGTGTGCGATCAGCACGTCATTCATGCTTGCCGCCGCCGCCCACAGCGCAAAGATGCTGCACAGCAGGATAAAGGCGAACCAGGGCGTGCGGTTCAGGTAGAAACCATCGGGTGTCTGTTGCAGCGCAGGTTTGTTCATTATTGTTCTCCGGGCTGGTTTGGGGGTTACGGCTGTTGCTGGAAACGGGCGAACGCGTCGCTGTCGGGATATGACGTCTGGGTGCCCAGCGCCATGACCGAGCAGGCGGAATACGCCACGGCCTGTTCCATGGCCTGCCGGATACCACCGTCGCGGCTCCAGTGCTGGATGAAGCAACCGATAAAGGCATCGCCGGCGCCCGTGGTGTCCCGTGCCACGACCTTTCGGCCCGGCACCCGGAATTCGCCCTCCTCTCCCACGTACAACGCACCGTGTTCACCGAGGGTGACGATCACGTGGCGAATACCGCTGGCCACCAGCGTGCGCGCGGCGCGTTGGGCGGCGTCCGGCGAGTCCACGACCTGGCCGGTGATCAACGCCAGTTCCGATTCATTGGGGATCAGGAAATCCAGCTGCGCCAGGTGCTCCCCGCTCAGGCCGGCCAGGGCCGGTGCCGGGTTGAGCAGCACCGCGATGCCGTGCCGGTGCGCAAATTCGATGGCGTAGTAGACCGTCTCCAGATTGATCTCCAACTGCAGCACGATCAGCGTGCACTCGCGCAGGTCGGCGGCCGCCGCGTCGATGTCCGCCGGCAACAAATGCGCATTGGCGCCTTTGACGATCAGAATGCTGTTGTGGGAGTCGGCCCGCACAAAAATCGGCGCGACACCGCTGGAAACCCCAGGCACCCGCTGCACATGACGGGTGTCGATACCAAAACGCTGGAAGTTGGCCAGGGTGTTGTCGGCAAACATGTCGTCGCCGACCTTGCTCAACATCAGCACCTGGGCCCCAAGCTTGGCTGCCGCCACCGCCTGGTTTGCCCCCTTGCCGCCACACCCGAGGGCAAAACCAGGCGCTTCCAGGGTTTCGCCCTGGGCCGGCATGCGGTCGATGTAGGTGATCAAATCCACCATATTGCTGCCGATGACTGCGATCTTGCTCATTGCTATTCCACCTTGTTGCACCCCGACCAGGCAGGTCGTGGCGCTCTTGTTTTGTTATTTAAATAACATTAGGTGTGAATATTCAATCTTTTTTTTGCAAAGCCCGGTCAATGAGCGCTGCGGATGGGCCGGTGGACCGGGCAAAAAAAACCGACCCACAGGGGGCCGGTCCATAAAGCGTGTATCAGGTCTGTGCGGTGTTACAGGCTGAAGCGATCCACGGATTGCGACAACTTGCCGGCCAGACCGGCCAGTTCATCGGTGGTCGAGGCGGTTTCGCCGATGATGCGGCTGTTGTTTTCCGACATCCCCGCAATCATCTCCACCTGGTGGGAGATCTCGTTGCTGGCCAGGCTCTGTTCACCGATGGTGCGCGAGATGTCGTTCACCAACTCGGTGGTATTCAGGGTGGCCTGCAGAATATCGCGGATCGCTCGCTCCACCTCGGCAGTCACCGCCATGCCTTTGTCCACTTGAGTAACGCCCTCCTCCATGCTGGTCACCGCTTCCCGGGTGTTCTGCTGGATACGCCCGACCATGCTGGCAATTTCCTGGGTCGAGGCGCTGGTGCGGCCCGCCAGGCTGCGCACTTCATCGGCGACCACCGCAAAGCCGCGTCCCTGCTCGCCGGCGCGGGCGGCTTCAATCGCGGCGTTCAGGGCCAACAGGTTGGTTTGGTCAGCGATGCCCTTGATCACTTGGATAATGCTGAAGATCGCCTCGGACTCCTTGTCCAGCGTACGAATGACCTGGGCCGATTGCTGCGCTGAGCGAGCAATACCATCCATATCCTTCACCACCTGGTGGATCACCCGGCCGCCATCCTTGGCCAGGGCTTCGGCTTGGTTGGCCATGTCCAGGGCGCGTCCGGCATGCCGGGTGATCTCTTCGATACTGGCGGTCATTTCACTGGCCGCCGCCGCCATGGTGCTGGCGGCCGCGCTTTGCTGCTGACTGCTGCCGGCAACGTCATGGCAGCCCTGGCTCAAGCGTTCGCTCATGCCATTGACGCCGTGGGCATTGCTGCGCACCACCTCGATCATGCCGCGCAGATCTCGCTGCATGGTGGCAAGGCTACGGATCAATGAGCTGGCTTCGTCCTTGCGCTTGGGTTCGACAATCGGCTCGCTCAGGTTACCCCGGGCGATACTGGCGGCAATGCGGCTGGCGGCCTGCAGCGGCGCCATGATGCTCGACAACACCCAGCGCCCCTGGGCCAGCAGCAGCAACAGGCTGGCGAGCAATACGGCGCCCAAGGTCAAATTGGCGTGGCTGATGGTCTGCCGCGTGCTGGCGCTGGTCTCCTGGGTATTGCTTTCGATCAGCTCGCTCATCGCCGCCATTTGATCTTCCAGCTGGGAAAACGCCTTGTTGAAGGTGTCCAGTTCCCCGCGAGCGGCCTCGGGATTCTCCAGTGCCAGCGCAACGATTCGCTCGCCGGCACTGATATAGGTGTCCAGGCTGGGTCTGATTTTTTCCAGGCCGGTCTTGATCGTGGCATCCAGCGGCAACTTGAGGTTGTCGCCCAGTACCTGACGGAAATGCTCGGCGTGTTCCTTCAACGAGGTGTTGACCTCATCCTTGCTGCTGGTGCTTTTGCCCAACCCCACGAGCATGGCAGACAGCACGTCGGCACGCAGTGCGTCGTGCATCATGTCGGCTTCCATATGATTGCGCAGGACCGTCATGCTCACCTCGCTATCCTGTACGGCCTCGCTCATCCGAACATTCCCCAGGTAGCCGGCCAGGCTCATGACCAGAGCCGTGAGCAACCCAGTGGCAATCAACAGCATCAAGCGTAATTTGATCGTCATGCTGACATCCCCATACCCAACCGTCGAAGCAACGTTCTTACCGTTATCGGCATCAATCCCTGTTAGTGAAGCCTAAGTTTGCGGATCTGCGCGGATCCCTTAAGCTGATCGACTTTTGCGCTGCCGGAAACCGCCCATGTCCCGAAGTATTGCCCACCTTGCGTTGCTGCTGGGGTTGATCACCGCCGTCGGCCCGTTCGCCATCGACATCTACCTGCCCGCCCTGCCTACCCTGGGCGCCAGCCTGCACGCCTCGCCGGCGGCGGTACAGATGAGCCTCACCGTGTTCTTCATGGTCATTGGGGTGTGCCAGCTGTTCTACGGCCCGATCAGCGATGTATTCGGGCGCAAGCCGCCGATTTATGCGGGGCTGGTGATCTTTGCCGTGGGCAGTATCGGCTGCGCGCTGGCGCCCACCATTGAAGTGCTGATCGGCTTTCGTGCCGTGCAGGCCTTCGGCGCCTGTGCCGGGATGGTCATTCCCCGGGCGATCGTGCGCGACCTGTACACCGGCCATGAAGCCGCGCGGTTGATGGCGTTGCTGATGCTGGTGATGAGTGTGTCGCCGATTCTCGCGCCGCTGGCCGGCAGCCTGGTGATTTCGTTGTGGAGCTGGCGCGAAGTGTTCGCCGTGCTCGCGGTGGTGGCCGTGCTGTGCCTGGTGATGACAATTGTGCAGCTGCCCGAAACCCATCCCGCCGAGCGCCGGCTGGGCAAGACCTTGGGCACGGCGTTCAGCAGCTACGGCGCACTGCTGCGTGACCCGGTCTTCATCGGTCTGTCAGTGGTGTGCGGGTTCGGGCTGGCGACGTTCTTCGTGTTTATCGGCAGTGCGCCCTTCGTGTATATCGAATACTTCGGCCTTACGCCTACCCAGTTCAGCCTGTGTTTCGCCCTGAACGCCGCGTCGTTTTTCGCCATGAGCCAACTCACTGCACGCTTGAGCGCGCGCTTTGGCCTGGCGCCACTGATTCGTTGGTCGGTGGTCGCCGTAGCCGCCGTGATGGTCTTGCTGGCCGCGAGCACGCTATGGGTCGACAGCCTGGCCTTGATGATGGCGTTGCTGTTTATCGGCTTCGGTTTCCTCGGCCTGCTGTTGCCGGCGGCGGGCGTGTTATCCCTGGAGGATCATGGTGCTGTGGCGGGATCTGCCTCCGCCCTGTTGGGCGCGATCCAGATGATCACCGCTGCCGTGTCCATGACCCTGGTCGGAGTGTTCGCCGACCACACACCGGCGCCGATGCTCATCGGTATCGCGCTGTGTGCGCTCGCGGCGATGCTCACCACCCTGTGGACCTTGCGCCGTCTGCCGGCACACCTGGCGAGCGCCCCGCCCCACGGCTGAGCGATACCGCTCGTCGGGCCTGGCCGGCATCCATTACAACTATCGCCGGTCATGAAACTACTAATCCCATAGCACCGTTCGAAACCTATGGAGATTGGAAATGACTGACTACCCACGCCCGCCCTTCGCCCCCCAGGCGCAAAACGTGCCCGGTACCCAACGCACCATGGACCCGTACCCGGACTGTGGGGAACAGAGTTACAAGGGGTCCGGCCGGCTGGCCAACAAGATCGCCCTGATCACCGGCGCCGACAGCGGCATTGGCCGCGCAGTGGCCATCGCCTTCGCCCGTGAAGGTGCCGATGTGGCCATCGCCTACCTGGACGAACACGAAGACGCCAGGGAAACCGCGCGCTGGGTCGAGGAAGCGGGTCGTCAATGCCTATTGCTGCCCGGCGACATCGCGCAAAAAGCCACCTGCCAGGCGCTGGTCGACAAGACCGTGGAACAGTTCGGGCGCATTGACGTGCTGGTCAATAACGCGGCATTCCAGATGACCCACGAGACGCTCGAAGAGATCGAGGATGAGGAATGGGTCAAGACCTTCGATATCAACATCACCGCGATGTTTCGCCTCTGCAAGGCCGCGCTGCCGCATATGAAGGCCGGCAGTTCGATCATCAACACCAGCTCGGTCAATTCCGACATGCCCAAGCCGACCCTGCTGACCTATGCCGCCACCAAGGGCGCAATCGCTAACTTCACCGGTGGCTTGGCGCAATTACTCGGCAGCAAGGGCATCCGCGTCAACAGCGTCGCGCCCGGCCCGATCTGGACGCCGTTGATCGTGGCGACCATGACCGATGACGACGTGCAGAGTTTCGGCAGCGAAACCCCACTGGGCCGCCCCGGCCAACCGGTGGAGGTGGCGCCGATTTATGTGCTGCTGGCATCGGACGAGGCCAGCTATATCTCGGGGTCGCGTTATGCGGTCACCGGCGGCAAACCGATTCTGTAGGTCCGCAGCTGTTCTTCTACAGATCAAACCGATCCACCGCCCGCCGCCGCTCGTTGTCGTCACGCACGTCATAGCTGGCAGTGGTCTGGATATTGGTGTGGTGCGCCAGCTTTTGTGCAATCGACAGGTCATGCTCCTCGATCACCCGCGTGATAAACGAGCGGCGAAAGTCGTGGGGCATGATCTTCACCCCGACCTGCTCACCCCGCTGGCGGGCGATGTAGTAAATCGCGTGCTTGGTGATACGTTCGCGGGTGATATGGCTGCCCCGGCGTATGCGGTTGAACAGGAAGCTGTCGTCCTGCTCGCCTTCCTTGAGCTGTTCACGCCTGAAGGCCAACCAGGCCTGCAACTTGGCGAAAGCCCAGTCCGGTGCATACTTGACCAGCTCCTTGTTGCCCTTGCCGATTACCCGCAGGCTGCGTTCCTCGAAATTGATCTGCGCCAGGTCGAGGTTGACCGACTCGGACTTGCGCATGCCCGAGCCGTACAGGATGCCGATGACCGCTGCATCACGCAGGCCCTGGGGGCGAGGGTCGGCGGCGCAGACTTCCATCATCTCCCGGATCAACGTGCGACGCAGATTGCGGCCCTGGCCCAGGCGCGTGCCGGGGGTGGCCTTGACCGTGCGCATTTTCAGGAGATGTTCCTGGCTGATCAGGCTCATGCGCCAGGCTTCGTTCATCACCCCGCGCACGGCATTCACATACAAGGATGAGGTATTCGGTGCGTAGCCGTCTTCACGCAACGCTGCGACCAGCGCGATGACATGTTCGGGTTGCAGCAGGTGCCAGTCGATGTCTTCGAGGTTGATGTCTTCGAAGCCCAGGCGGTCGGCGGCGTCCTGCAGCACGTAGCGCATGGTCAGTTGGCTGGAGGGGGCCAGGCGGGTGAGGTAGAGGGTCAACGGGTTGCGGATAGACTCGGTCAAGGTAGATCAGCCTTTGGATTAAATACCTCGAACAACTCATTGTTTAATCGAGGTATTTAGTGAATTGGCGAAGACCGAGTCTAACCCAGGAAAAGCCCTGGCACAAAATCACGGTGCCGTGTCTTCATCCTCGGTGGGCGCCTGGGGCTGGGTCTGGGCCTGGCTCCATTCGGCATCCTGCTTCTGCATCAGGGCGAACCAGTGCTGACGCATAAAGGCCAGGTAAGCTTCCGGCGCCTTGGCAAAGTCCTTCTCATCGCCATAGCAACCCGGCAACGGCAACTCCGTACCCTGCTCCTTGTACTGGCTGACCAGCGCCTGCTGCCCGGCCACGCTGCAATCCTTGGGCAGCGGCATGCCACGCAGGGCCCCGGCCTCTTCATCCCACCAGGCTGCGCCGACCCGGTCGACCCCGCGCAGGCGATACTTCTGCGACTTGCCGACATGCATGATCAGCTTGAATTCGTTGGGGCTGACATCGCTGGTGCAGGTGCGCGAATAGCCCACGGTGGCCTGGGTGACGCCATCGCCGGTGAGGTCGGTGACCTTGGTCGCGGCCATGTCGAAGCGCAGCGCCGCATCGAACTGGCAATGCTGCACGTCGTCGTAGAGCATCCACATGCGCTTGGGACGGTCACCGTCGATCAGGTATTGGGCCGCGTAGACAAACGCCGACTGGGTACCGTCATCCTCGCGTTCGCTGACCTGCTCGGAGAGCACCAGCAGGTTCTTGCCCTGGCGGTCGTCCCAGGTATAGGCGGCGACCTGCCTGCCGCGCACTTCAACACCCTCAGGCACTTGAGCGAGCGCGGTGAGCGCCACGCCATCATCTGCCCGTACGGCGCTGACGCAGGCCGCCGTCATCAACAATCCGATCAAAACGGGCCGCCATTGGCCGCTTATACGCTGCACGCTATTCATCCGAGTACCCTGGCAAGAGATGGCTTACTTTACCGGCACTTGAAGCGCATTGCAGAGAAGATTCTTCAATTAAGACCAAGGACTGGCGGATTAAAGCGCCTCACCAGCAGACAACGCCTATTCAGCCTGCGGACCTTACCCTGCCATACCTTAGTTATGTAGCTGAACCCTAGCTGTCTACCTGTCAAATAAACGAGTTTTTCATCTGCCTTTCATATCTGTTCAACATTTTTGCGCTTAATCTTGAACGTGAAACTTCAGAGCGAATTCCACAACACCAGCTAAGCTGTTGATTACGCTTCATCTTTAGTGCCGCTTTTTAAGTGCGGGCCAGGTGTTCGTCCAATGATTACTACTGCTTTCACGCGCCAAGTTGCTCCAGCCCCGAGGTCATGAATCTTTGAAACCCTACCCTATTCATTGCGTGTCGATCGTTATCCCGGTCTACAACGAACAAGAAAGCCTGCCTGAACTGCTGCGTCGTACCACTGCCGCCTGCAAGCAACTGGCCTACGAATACGAAATCATCCTGGTGGATGACGGTAGCCGCGACAACTCCGCCCAATTGCTCGAAGACGCCGCCGCGCAAGACGGCAGCAACGTGGTGGCGGTGATCCTCAATCGCAACTACGGGCAGCATGCGGCGATCATGGCCGGTTTCGAGCAGTGCCGGGGCGACGTGGTGATTACCCTCGACGCCGACCTGCAGAACCCCCCCGAAGAAATCCCGCGCCTGGTTGAACAGGCCGCCCTGGGCTACGACGTGGTCGCCACGGTGCGCAACAATCGCCAGGACTCAGCCTTTCGCCGCTGGCCTTCGCGCCTGATCAACCTCGCCGTGCAACGCTCCACCGGCGTGGCCATGAGCGACTACGGCTGCATGTTGCGCGCTTACCGGCGCACCATCGTCGACGCCATGCTCGCCTGCCGCGAGCGCAGCACCTTCATCCCGATCCTGGCCAACGGCTTTGCCCGTCACACCACCGAGATCCTGGTGCACCACGCCGAGCGTGAACACGGCGAATCCAAATACAGCGCCATGCGCCTGATCAGCCTGATGTTCGACCTGCTGACCTGCATGACCACCACCCCGCTGCGCCTATTGTCCATTGTCGGCTTCAGCCTCGCGGGCCTGGGCGTGCTGTTCGCCTTCGCGCTGATCATCCTGCGCCTGGCCTTCGGTGCCCAATGGGCCGGCGATGGCATGTTCGTACTGTTCGCGGTGCTGTTCGTGTTCACCGGCGGCCAGTTCATCGGCATGGGCCTGCTGGGTGAATACCTGGGCCGCATGTACAGCGACGTGCGCGCCCGCCCACGCTTCTTTATTGAAAAAGTGCTGCGCAACCAACCGGCAGCACCGGCACCCGTGGTCGTCGTCGACGGCCTGGTGTCTTCCCATTCCACCACTACTTTTCCTTCCGATCAGGTTTCGTCATGAATTCAAAAGCCGTTGTCTTCGCTTACCACGATATTGGCTGTGCGGGCATTGAAGCCCTGCTGACTGCCGGCTACGACATTGCCGCCGTGTTCACCCATGCCGACGACCCCAAGGAAAACAATTTCTACGGCTCCGTCGCCCAACTCTGCGCGCGCAACGGCATCCCGGTACACGCGCCGGAAGACGCCAACCACCCGCTGTGGATCGAGCGCATCGCCAAGCTGAACCCGGACTACATTTTTTCTTTCTACTACCGCAACCTGCTGAGCGAGCCGCTGTTGGCCACCGCCAGCAAAGGCGCGTTCAACCTGCACGGCTCGTTGCTGCCTAAATACCGTGGCCGTGCCCCGGCCAACTGGGTGCTGGTCAACGGCGAAACCGAAACCGGCGTGACCCTGCACCGCATGGTCAAGCGCGCCGATGCCGGCGCGATCCTGGCCCAGCAAAAAGTCGGGATCGAGCGCACCGACACCGGCCTGACCCTGCACGCCAAGCTGCGTGATGCGGCCACCAGCCTGCTGCGCGACGCCCTGCCGCAACTGGCTGCGGGCAAGCTGAGCGAGACGGCCCAGGACGAAAGCCAGGCCACCTACTTTGGTCGCCGTACGGCAGCCGACGGCAAGCTGGAGTGGAAAAAACCCGCTGAAGAACTATTCAACCTGGTGCGCGCGGTGACTCAACCGTACCCAGGCGCGTTCTGCGCCGTCGGCGAGCACAAGCTCATCGTCTGGCAAGCCGAAGTGGTCAAGGGCAATGAAGGCCAGGCGCCGGGCCGTGTGATCAGCGTCAATCCGCTGCGCATCGCCTGCGGCGAAGACTCTCTGGTGGTCAAGTTCGGCCAGCGCAACGACAACGGCCTGTACCTGGCCGGCCCGTCACTGGCCAACGAACTGGGCCTGGTCGACGGCTCCGTACTGCGCGGTGCCGAGTCCGGCCGCAAGCCGCGCCGGACCCGCGTGCTGATTCTGGGTGTGAACGGCTTTATCGGTAACCACCTGTCCGAGCGCCTGCTGCGTGACGACCGTTATGAAGTCTACGGCCTGGACATCGGCTCCGACGCCATCGAGCGCCTGCGCAGCCACCCGAACTTCCATTACGTCGAAGGCGACATCAGCATCCACACCGAGTGGATCGAGTACCACATCAAGAAGTGCGACGTGGTTCTGCCGCTGGTGGCCATCGCCACACCGATCGAATACACCCGCAACCCGCTGCGCGTGTTCGAGCTGGACTTCGAAGAAAACCTCAAGCTGGTGCGCTACTGCGTCAAGTACAACAAGCGCGTGATCTTCCCGTCGACCTCCGAAGTCTATGGCATGTGCCAGGACCAGTATTTCGATGAAGACACCTCCAACCTGGTGGTCGGCCCGGTCAACAAACAGCGCTGGATCTACTCGGTCTCCAAGCAACTGCTGGACCGCGTGATCTGGGCCTACGGCGCCAAGGGCCTGAATTTCACTCTGTTCCGTCCGTTCAACTGGATGGGCCCGCGCCTGGACCGCCTGGATTCGGCGCGTATCGGCAGCTCCCGGGCGATCACCCAGCTGATCCTGAACCTGGTGGAAGGTACGCCAATCCGCCTGTTCGACGGTGGCGAGCAGAAGCGTTGCTTCACTGACATCGCCGACGGTATCGAAGCCCTGGCGCGCATCATCGATAACGACAACGATGCCTGCAACGGCCAGATCATCAACATCGGCAACCCGGAAAACGAAGCCAGCATCCGCCAGTTGGGCGAAGAGTTGCTACGTCAGTTCGAGGCGCACCCGCTGCGCGGTAACTTCCCGCCGTTCGCCGGTTTCCGTGACGTCGAGAGCAAGGCGTTCTACGGCACCGGTTACCAGGACGTGGCACACCGCAAGCCAAGCATCGAAAACGCCAAGCGCCTGCTGAACTGGGAGCCGACCGTGGAAATGAGCGAAACCATCGGCAACACGCTGGACTTCTTCCTGCGTGAAGCCATGCTCGAAATCGCGGACAAAAAGTAATGAAGGCAGGCTTGCGCATCGACGTCGATACCTACCGCGGCACCCGTGAAGGCGTGCCACGGTTGCTCGAATCCCTGGATGAGGCCGGGGTCAAGGCGACGTTCTTCTTCAGTGTCGGGCCGGACAACATGGGGCGCCACTTGTGGCGCCTGATCCGCCCGCAGTTCCTGTGGAAGATGCTGCGTTCCAACGCGGCCGGCCTGTACGGCTGGGACATCCTGCTGGCCGGCACCGCCTGGCCAGGCAAGCCGATCGGCCGTGACCTGGGGCACTTGATGCGCCAGGCCAAGGCGGCGGGGCATGAAGTCGGCCTGCACGCCTGGGATCACCACGGCTGGCAGGCCAACACCGGGCGTTGGAGCGATGCACAGCTGGTGGAGCAGATTCGACGCGGCGTGGAGACCTTGAGCGACATCCTCGGCGAGCGCATCGACTGTTCGGCGGCTGCTGGTTGGCGTGCCGATGAGCGGGTGGTGCAGGCCAAGCAAGGTTTCAACTTTCGCTACAACAGCGATTGCCGGGGTACCAGCCTGTTTCGGCCGACATTGGCCGATGGCAGCGCGGGTACGCCCCAAATTCCGGTGGACCTGCCGACCTTCGACGAAGTCGTCGGGCCGGTGGTGGCCGCCAAGGACTTCAACGGTTTCATTCTTGACCGGTTTGCCGAGTCGAAGCTCAACGTCTACACGATCCACGCAGAAGTAGAAGGGATTCTGATGGCCAATGATTTTCGCCAGTTGCTCGCCCAGGCAGGGCAGCGCGGCATCGACTTCAACCCCCTGGGCGACTTGCTGCCTGCGGACCTGACCACCCTGCCCCGGCAACACCTGGTGCGCGGCGCCTTGAGCGGCCGTGAGGGTTGGCTCGGAGTGCAGCAGGCATGATCCGGCGTTGGGCCTTGCCCCTGCTCCTGCTGGCGTTCGGTGTGTTTTACCTGTTGCCGCTGACTACCCACGGCCTGTGGATTCCGGATGAAACCCGCTATGCACAGATCAGCCAGGAAATGCTGCTGACCGGCAAGTGGGCCTCGCCGCACTTCATGGGGATCCGCTATTTCGAAAAACCGGCTGCCGGTTACTGGATGATCGCGCTGGGCCAGGCGATCTTTGGGCAAAACCTGTTTGGCGTGCGCTTCGCCTCGGCGCTGAGCACCGGCTTGAGCATCCTGCTGGTTTACCTGGTGTCGCGCCGGTTGTGGAATGACCCGCAAAAAAGCCTGGTCAGCAGCGTGCTGTACATGAGTTTTGTCAGCGTGGCGGCCTTGGGCGGCTATGCCAACCTCGATCCGCAGTTCACGTTCTGGGTCAACCTGACCGGCGTCGCCCTGTGGTTCTGCTTCGACAGCACCACCCGCAACGGCCGCCTGGGGGCCTGGGCGCTGCTCGGGTTCGCCTGTGGCATGGGCTTTATGACCAAGGGCTTCCTGGCGTGGCTGTTGCCGGTATTGATCGCCCTGCCCTACGCGATCTGGCAGAAGCGCTTTCGCGAACTGCTCGGCTACGGCCTGGTCGCCGTGGTCGTGGCCATTGCGGTGAGCCTACCGTGGGCCCTGGCCGTGCACCTGCAGGAGCCGGACTACTGGAACTTCTTCTTTTGGCACGAGCATATTCAGCGCTTTGCCGGCGAGGATGCCCAGCACGCCGAACCGTTCTGGTACTACCTGCCGCTGCTGATCGCCTTCTGCCTGCCGTGGGTGGCGCTGTTGCCGTCCACCCTGAAACAGGCGTGGCAGGAAAAACGCGCGGCGAAAACCGCCTTCCTGTTGTTGTGGCTGCTGATGCCCCTGGCGTTTTTCAGCCTGGCCAAGGGCAAGTTGCCCTCCTACATCATGCCGTGCCTGCTGCCGCTGGCGTTGCTGATGGGCCACACCCTGGCCGACAAACTGGCCCAGGCCCGTGGGCGCGTGTTGCGCATCAACGGCTGGCTGAACCTGGTGATTGGCGTTGTGGCGTTACTGGCCCTGACCTGGTTCCAACTGAAAAAACCGGTGTACGAGCACGGCAGTGAAACCCTCAGCCTGGTGCTGGTGTTTGTCTTCCTGTTCGGCTGGATCGTTGCCAACCTGTTGCAGGCCTCGCGCCCGCTGCGCTTGTGGGCAGCGCCGGTGATCGGCAGCTGGTTGCTGGTGGCGCTGGTCCCGGCCGCATTGCCCCATTCGGTGGTTTATAACAAGACCCCGGACCAGTTCATCATCGATCACCTCCAGGAGTTGAGCCAGACCAGCGCGTTGCTGAGCAACGACCTTGGCGCGGCCTCCGCCCTGGCGTGGCGCGTCAAGCGCCCGGACGTGACCCTCTATAACACTGTCGGCGAAGTGAAATATGGCTTGGCCTTCGACGATGCGGCCCATCACAAGGTCGACACCACACAGGTCCAGCAATGGATGAGCGACGCGCGCAAACACGGCGCGGTCGGTGTGGTGATGCGCGTCAAGGGTGACGACGAAATCGCCGAAGTGGACTTGCTGCCCAAGGACGGCAAGCGCTACGAGCAAGGCAATATCGTGATCCTGGTGTTCCCGCAGGTTGCGCCATGATCACACTGCTCCTGTTATTGGCGGCCTGCCTGCTGACATGCATGGGCCAGGTCTCGCAGAAATTCGCCGTAGAAGGCTGGCGCGACCAGCCCGACGGCTGGGCGCTGAAACTGCGCTCGCCGTGGTTGTGGTCGGCCCTGTTGTGCCTGGGTTTTGGTTTGCTGGTGTGGTTGCTGGTGTTGCAGCGCCTGGAAGTCGGCATCGCCTACCCGATGCTCAGCCTCAATTTTGTCCTGGTCACCCTGGTGGCGCGCGGTGTGTTCAAGGAACCCATCGACACACGGCATTGGCTGGGCGTGGTGCTGGTGATTGCCGGTGTGGTGCTGCTGGGGCGCCAGGTATGAGCCGCGTGCGTGGTTTTGCCCTGGCCCTGGGCAGCGTTGGCCTGGTCAGCGCCGCCCAGTTGGGCATGCGCTGGAGCATGACGCGCCTGCCCTTGCCTACCGAATGGCTGACGGCGTTCAACAGCAACGCCATCGACTTCGCCGCGTTGGGCGTAGTGAGCCTGGCGATCCTGGCCTACGCGCTGTCGATGCTCTGCTGGCTCGGCGCCCTCAAGCACCTGCCCCTGGGCCGCGCCTATTCGCTGCTGAGCATCAGCTATGCGCTGGTGTACCTGCTGGCCGCCAGCCTGCCGGTGTTCAACGAACATTTTTCTCTCTCGAAAACCCTGGGGGTGGCGCTTGTCATCCTTGGTGTGCTGGTTATTAACTCTCGCCGTGCTAGCGCTGCAAGCGCCAGGAATGCCCCATGAAAATCAGTGTATTTGGTAGTGGTTACGTCGGTCTGGTACAGGCCACCGTATTAGCCGAAGTCGGTCACGATGTCATCTGCATGGACGTCGATCAGAACAAGGTCAAGCTCCTGCAGCAAGGCCATGTGAGCATCTTCGAGCCGGGGCTGGCGGCCATGGTCAAGGAAAACCTGGAGAGCGGGCGACTGCACTTCACCTTTGACGAAAAGCTTGCCGTCGAACACGGCGAAGTGCTGTTTATCGCGGTGGGTACGCCGTCGGATGAAGACGGCTCGGCCGACCTCAAGTACGTGCTGTCGGTGGGCGACGCGGTGGCCCGCCACCGTATCGACCCGGTGATCCTGGTGGAGAAATCCACCGTCCCGGTGGGCACCGGCGACACCCTGCGCGCCCATATCGAAAAAGCCCTGCACCTGGCCGGCCGACACCTGGAGTTCGATATCGTCTCCAACCCGGAATTCCTCAAGGAAGGCTCGGCCGTTGCCGACTGCCGCCGCCCGGACCGCATCATCATCGGCTGCGAGCGTGAAGAAGTGCGCGACGTGATGCGCGACCTGTACGCGCCGTTCAACCGCAACCATGACCGCATCATCTTCATGGACCTGCGCAGCGCCGAACTGACCAAATACGCCGCCAACTGCATGCTGGCGACCAAGATCAGCTTCATCAACCAGATCGCCGAACTGGCCGAACACCTGGGCGCCGATATCGAAGCCGTGCGCCTGGGCATCGGCGCCGACTCGCGCATCGGCTACCACTTTATCTACCCCGGCTGCGGCTACGGCGGCTCGTGCTTCCCCAAGGACATGCGCGCCTTGATCCACAGCGCCAAGCAGGCCAACTGCTCCAGCGACCTGCTGGAAGCCGTGGAAGCCATCAACCAGCGCCAGAAGAGCAAGCTGTTCGAACGTATCAATGCGTTCTTCCAGGGCAACCTGCGCGGCAAGACCTTTGCCCTGTGGGGCCTGGCGTTCAAGCCCAACACCGACGACATGCGCGATGCACCCAGCCGCGTGCTGATGGAAGCGTTGTGGGCCGCCGGCGCCAATGTGCGGGCGTTCGACCCGGAAGCCATGCAGGAAACCCAGCGCATCTACGCTGACGAGGAGCGGCTGATGCTGATGGGCACGCCGGAATCCACGTTGCTCGGCGCCGATGCGTTGATCGTCTGCACCGAATGGCAGCAGTTCAAGGCGCCCGACTTCGAGCTGATCCACCAGCGCCTGAAAACCCCAGTGATCTTCGACGGCCGCAACCTGTATGACGGTGAGCGCCTGGCGCGCAAAGGCTTCCAGTACTACCCGATCGGCCGTGGCGATTCCTGCCAGTTGCCGATCCCCCAGCAACAGTGGATGCCCCGGGTCGTGGAAGCCTGAGTCGTGAACAAAGCTCAACCGTCCCTGCTCAGCCCGACGATCCGTCGCCAATCCCTCGGCTTGGGATTGCTGGCGCTGTTGTTGTTCATCGCCGGCAGCTGGCACCAGGCGATTATCGGTTTCGACTCACGCTTCGTGGTGTTTGCCCAGGAGATGCTGCGCCATGGGCCGGGCTTTTTCCCCACCACCTACGGACAGCCGTATGCCGATTACCTGGCCACCTCGACGCTGATGACCTGGCTGTTGTCCCTGCCCCTGGGCCAGGTCACCAGCCTCACGGCCTGGCTGCCCACGTCGATTGCCTCGGCAGTGATCGTCATCCTGGTGTATCGCCTGACGGCGCCCTACTCCCAGCGTTGGGGCCTGCTGAGCATCGCACTGTTGTTGCTGAGCAGTACCTTCATCAGTGAAACCCGTGCGGTATCGCTCGACCAGATGCTCGCCGCCATCGCCCTGGCGGTGTTCTACCTCGGTTATGCCCATGACCACTTCGGTGCGGGCAAACGCCTGTACTGGCTGTACCTGCTGCTGATCCTCGGCTTTGCGATTCGCGGGCCGATCGGGCTGGTCATTCCCACGGGCGTGCTGTGCAGTTACTACCTGATCAACCGGCAATGGCGCCAACTGTTCAGCTTTGGCCTGCTGGCCCTGGCGCTGCTGGGGGCCTGTGTCGGCCTGCTGTTGCTGATGGCCAAGCTCAGTGGCGGCGAGAGCTTCATGCAGGATGTGATCCGCATGCAGTTCCTGGGGCGCATGGACGGCAGTGAAGGCTCCAGCGGCGCGTTGTATTACTTCACCAGCTCGCTGGGCAACTACGCCCTCGCCTATCCCGTGGCGCTGCTGGTGCTGCTGGCGGTTGCGGTCGGTGGGCGCCGCGTGCCGACGCCGGCGTTGCAACTGGTGCTGTATTGCGCCGCCGCAGGCTTGCTGGTGATGCTGGGCCTGTCGATTCCCCAGGCAAAGAAGGCCCGCTATGTGCTGCCGATGTTGCCGATGGCGGCGATCATTGCGGCGTACCCGTTCCAGGCCGTTGAGGGGCGGTTGTTTGCAGGGTTGCGTGGGCTGATGCTGGGCCTATGGACGCTGCTGCCAGGCCTGCTGATCGTCGGGCTGGTATTCGCGCGGCCACGCTATCCGCAGCAGTTGAGCGAGCTGGGGCCGGTGTTCGCCGTTCTCGGCGTGCTGCAAGCCTTGGCATTGCTGGCGTTGTTCAGGGCTCGCCTGCGGCCGCTGGGTCCGGCGCTTGCCGCCGTGCTTGCGGTGTGGGCAACCTATGTTGCCGTGGTCGAACCGCTCGAGCGCAGCGTCTACGACACCCGCACCTTTACCCTGCAAGTGCATGAGCAGGTCAAGCAACAGCGCGCCCCCGTGGTATTGCACGGCTTGGGCAAAGACGCCAAGGCGATCAAATACATGGTCAACCTCGACTGCGACCAGGTGCCGTTGTTTACCCAACAAGCCTCTGACCTGGCACCGCTGCAAGGGCCGGCGTGGCTGGTGATGAGCCAGGCGGATTTCGACGGTTTGCAGGACCCGCGCCTGCGTGCAATTACTCCAACCCTGAGCGGTGAGTTCGACCGAAACCCCTATGTGCTGCTGTACCTGGCCAAAGCCCCTTAGCCTTGAGTTGCGACGCAGAAAGATCCTACGCAGCTATGCGTAATGGCTGGTGTCATTTCCCTTTCCCGCGTCTGAAACCCAACTGTAAACTCGATGGCCACGCGCGGTAACTGTCTACCGCCACAGGCCATGGATAACAACAAGGACGACAGGAGCCGCAGCCAGCACCGCGGCTTACTTCGTGAGAGGACAAACCGTGCCGGATGACCGTTTACCGTATACCCCAGCTTCACTGACCCGTAATGAAATCCATATTGGCTACGTGCCCATGGCGCCACTGGATCGGCTGATGTGGCTGCGAAATGCCCTGGTGGCCCTCAAAGGTCCACTGGCCGGGGAGCCAGGGTTGCAGGAAAACCTGCAAAAACATTTGTTCAATGAAGAGACCGATATTCGTGTGCTGGGCAAGCTCAATTCTCCCGTCATGCCCTGATAAACTCATTATTTTTGTATTTAACCCTCATTAATATGCATTGGCGGTGCCCTGGCAGGCACGGCACACTGCGCGGGTTCCTCCCCCAAATGCAGGAACTTTCAAAGGGCTTTTCCGGGCGACCAGACAAGCCTTTTTTTTGCCCGCCGTTTATGGATTTCCTTTCAATGCGCTCTCGCTGGTTTCCCGCTGCTATCAACACCCGCCCCACCGAATGGAGCCGTGCCGCGATTGGCATGGCCTTGGGTACATTCTTCAGTGTGTGGCTCTGCGCCCAGGTCTTTGGCATGGAGGTGGCGCTGCACCTGCTGGGCCCGCTGGGGGCTTCGGCGGTGTTGTTGTTTGCGGTCTCGTCCGGTGCGCTGGCACAACCCTGGTCGATCATCGGCAGCTACCTGTGCGCCGGTGTCGTGGCATTGCTGGTGGCCCGCGTCCTGGGGCGCACCCTGGGTGGTGCCTGCCTGGCGGCCGGCATGGCCGTGGTGCTGATGTGCTGGCTGCGGTGCCTGCACCCGCCCGCCGGTGGACTGGCCATGAGCCTGGTCCTGGCCGATCCTGCCTCCGCCGCCCTGGGCTGGCACGAATTGGGGGCCGTATTACTCGGTGCCGGCGCCTTGCTGGCCTGCGCACTGGCCTACAATAATGCGACGCGAACGCGCTACCCCAAGGGAGCTGTCGAGACGTCGACGTCTGTCCTGCCTGACCCCAGGGCCGCCCGAGACCCCGCTATTACGGCCGCCGACTTGAAGCTGGCGCTGGCGGACATGGAGCAATTCTACGACGTGGCCCCGACGGAGCTGGAACAATTGATCCACGCTGCAGAAACCCACGCGCGGCGCCGCAGCATCGGTGAAGTACTGGCAACCCGCGTGACCTGAGGCCGGGTCCGATACCCTGCATAAATGCAAAAACGACCTGCATGATTCCGGGTTGTACTGTGCAAATTTGCACTGGTACGATCACGGGAGTATTTGCGCACGACCATCTTGATAAAGAACAATAAAAGCAGGGAGTTACAGATGACTGCTCAGGTTTCAAGCGAAGCAAGCAGCGCCGATAGGCGTCAGGACGACGTACTGGCCGAAGTACGCAACCATATCGGTCACCTCACCCTCAATCGCCCCGCCGGCTTGAATGCCATCACCCTGGACATGGTCCGCAGCCTGTCGCAACAGCTGCAAGCCTGGTCAGACGACCCGCAGGTGCATGCCGTAGTCCTGCGCGGTGCGGGCGAAAAGGCATTTTGTGCCGGCGGCGATATCCGCTCCCTGTATGAGAGTTTCAAACGCGGCGACACCCTGCATGAAGACTTCTTCGTCGAGGAGTACGCGCTGGACCTGGCCATCCATCATTACCGCAAACCCGTACTGGCCCTGATGGACGGGTTTGTCCTGGGCGGCGGCATGGGCCTGGTGCAGGGTGCGGATTTGCGCGTCGTCACCGAACGCAGCCGCCTGGCGATGCCGGAGGTGGCGATCGGTTATTTTCCGGACGTCGGTGGCAGCTATTTCCTGCCGCGCATTCCCGGCGAGCTGGGCATTTACCTCGGCGTGACCGGCGTGCAGGTTCGCGCGGCAGACGCCCTGTATTGCGGGTTGGCCAACTGGTACCTGGACAGCGCCAAGCTGGCCAGCCTCGACCAGAAACTCGACAGCCTGCAATGGCATGAATCGCCCCTCAAAGACCTGCAAGGCGTGCTGGCCAAGCTGGCGGTGCAGCGCCTGCCCGACCCGCCGCTGGCCGCGTTGCGTCCGGCGATCGACCACTTCTTCGGCCTGCCGGACATTCCGAGCATCGTCGAGCAACTTCAGGAAGTCACTGTCGCCGACAGCCATGAGTGGGCACTGAACACCGTCCACCTGATGCAAACCCGCTCGCCCCTGGCCATGGCCGTGACCCTGGAAATGCTGCGACGCGGCCGACGCCTGCCGTTGGAACAGTGCTTTGCCCTGGAGCTGCACCTTGACCGCCAATGGTTCGAACGCGGCGACCTGATCGAAGGGGTCCGCGCGCTGATCATCGACAAGGACAAGAACCCTCGCTGGAACCCGCCGACGCTCCATGGACTGGACAAAAGCCACGTCGACAGCTTCTTCCATCACTTCGAGCAGGTTGCGAAATAAGCCATGCAAGACATTGAATATACTGAAGAACAGGTAATGATCCGCGACATGGCGCGCGACTTCGCCCGTGGCGAAATTGCCCCCCATGCCCAAGCCTGGGAAAAAGCCGGCTGGATCGACGACGCCCTGGTGGCGAAGATGGGCGAACTGGGCCTGTTGGGCATGGTAGTGCCGGAAGAATGGGGCGGCACCTATGTCGACTACGTGGCGTATGCCCTGGCCGTGGAAGAGATCTCGGCCGGCGATGGCGCCACCGGCGCACTGATGAGTATCCATAATTCAGTGGGTTGCGGGCCAGTCCTCAACTACGGCACCGATGCCCAGAAACACACCTGGCTGGCCGACCTCGCCAGTGGCCAGGCGATTGGCTGCTTCTGCCTGACCGAACCCCAGGCCGGCTCCGAGGCCCACAACCTGCGTACGCGCGCCGAACTGCGCGATGGCCAGTGGGTCATCCATGGCGCCAAGCAGTTCGTCAGCAACGGCAAGCGCGCCAAGCTGGCGATTGTATTTGCCGTGACCGACCCGGACCTGGGCAAGAAAGGCATTTCCGCGTTCCTGGTACCCACCGACACCCCGGGTTTTGTGGTCGACCGCACCGAGCACAAGATGGGTATTCGAGCCTCGGACACCTGCGCGGTGACCCTCAACCACTGCAGCGTGCCCGAGGCCAACCTGCTCGGCGAGCGCGGCAAAGGCCTGGCCATCGCCCTGTCCAACCTGGAAGGCGGCCGCATCGGCATTGCCGCCCAAGCCCTGGGCATCGCCCGTGCGGCCTTTGAGGCGGCACTGGCCTATGCCCGCGACCGAGTGCAATTCGACAAGGCGATTATCGAACACCAAAGCATGGCCAACCTGCTGGCGGACATGCAAACCCGCTTGAACGCTGCCCGTTTACTGATCCTGCACGCGGCGCGCCTGCGCAGCGCCGGCAAGCCCTGCCTCTCGGAAGCGTCCCAGGCCAAGCTGTTCGCCTCGGAAATGGCCGAGAAAGTCTGCTCCAGCGCAATGCAGATTCATGGCGGCTATGGCTATCTGGAGGATTACCCGGTGGAGCGTTACTACCGGGATGCGCGGATCACGCAGATTTACGAAGGGACCAGCGAGATACAGCGGATGGTCATTGCCCGGGAACTCAAAAACTACCAGCTGTAGGAGCTGCAAGTCTTAAGCTGCAAGCTTCAAGTAAAAGCGCATTGGCGATTACTTGCAGCTTGCAGCTTGAAGCTATACAGCTGGCAACGACTACTTATCCTTGAACTCAGGCGCGCGCTTGGCCACAAACGCCGCCATGCCTTCCTTCTGGTCCTGCGTGGCGAACGCGGCATGGAACACCCGGCGCTCAAAGCGCACGCCTTCCGACAGGCTCACTTCAAACGCGCGGTTCACACTTTCCTTGACCATCATGCTGATCGGCACCGATTTGCCGGCAATCAGCGTGGCGACTTTCAGCGCCTCGTCGAGCAGTTCATCGGCGGGCACGATGCGCGCGACAATCCCGCAGCGCTCGGCTTCCACCGCATCGATAAACCGCCCGGTCAGGCACATTTCCATGGCCTTGGCCTTGCCCACCGCGCGGGTCAGGCGCTGGGTGCCGCCCATGCCCGGCAGCACGCCGAGGTTGATTTCCGGCTGGCCGAACTTGGCGCCGTCACCGGCCAGGATAAAGTCGCACATCAGCGCCAGCTCGCAGCCACCGCCGAGGGCGAAGCCGTTGACCGCGGCGATGATCGGCTTGCGGCGGTTGGCCACGCGGTCGCTGTCACTGAACAGGTCGTCGAGGTAGATCTGCGGGTAGGTCAGCTCGGCCATTTCCTTGATGTCGGCGCCGGCGGCGAAGGCTTTTTTCGAGCCGGTCAGCACGATGCAGCCGATTTCCGGGTTGGCTTCCAGGCCATCCAGGGCCTGGTTCAACTCACTGACCAACTGCGCATTCAGGGCATTCAGGGCTTGCGGGCGGTTGAGGGTAATCAGCCCGACGCGGCCTTGGACTTCGAGCAAAATGGTGTCGTAACTCATGTATCGGCTCCTTAGAGATTGCGTGAGATGACCATGCGTTGAATATCGCTGGTGCCTTCGTAAATCTGGCAGACCCGCACATCGCGGTAGATCCGCTCCACGGGGAAGTCGCTCAGGTAACCGTAACCGCCGAGGGTTTGCAAGGCGGCGGAACAGACTTTCTCAGCCATTTCCGAGGCGAACAGCTTGGCCATGGAAGCTTCGACCAACGCCGGCTTGCCGCTGTCCCGCAGGGCGGCGGCGTAGTGCACCATCTGCCGTGCCACGGCGATTTGCGTGGCCATGTCCGCCAGGCGAAAGGCCACGGCCTGGTGTTCAATGATCGGTTTGCCGAAGCTTTCACGCTCGCGGGCGTAGTCGCGTGCAGCCTCGAAAGCGGCGCGGGCCATGCCCACCGATTGCGAGGCGATGCCGACGCGACCGCCTTCAAGGTTGGCCAGGGCGATCCTGTAGCCCTCGCCCTCCTCCCCAAGGCGGTTAGCCACCGGCACCTTTACATCCTCGAACAGGATCTGGCAGGTATCGGAGGCATGCTGGCCGAGCTTGTCCTCGACCCGCGCCACGCTGTAGCCCGGCGAATCGGTGGGCACGATAAACGCGCTGATGCCACGCTTGCCCGCTGCGGGGTCGGTCACCGCGAACACAATCACCACCCCGGCATTCTGGCCGGAAGTGATGAACTGTTTGCAGCCATTGAGCATGTAATGATCGCCTTCACGGCGAGCGCGGGTTTTCAGGCCACTGGCATCCGAACCGGCTTGCGGCTCAGTCAGGGCGAAAGCACCGAGCATGGCGCCGCTGGCCAGGGGCTTGAGGAATTGCTCTTTCTGCTGATCGTTGCCGAAGCTCAGGATCGGCACGCAGCCCACCGAGTTGTGCACGCTCATGATGGTGGAGCAGGCGCCGTCACCGGCGGCGATTTCTTCCAGGGCCATGGCGTAGGCCAGGTAACCGGTGTCGCACCCGCCCCACTGTTCCGGCACCAGCATGCCGAAAAAGCCCAGTTCGGCCATTTCGCCGATGGTTTCCTTGGGAAAGCGGTGTTCGCGGTCCCACTCGGCGGCAAACGGTTTGAGCCGCTCCTGGGCAAATTGCCGGGCGGCGTCGCTGATCTGCAGTTGTTCGTCATTGGGCAGCATTGGGCTCAGTCCTTAATACAGGCATTCGACGGCCATGGCCGTGGCTTCACCGCCGCCGATACAAATGGCGGCGACACCCCGCTTGAGGCCTTTCTGGCGCAGGGCCGAGAGCAGGGTGACCAGGATCCGCGCGCCGGACGCGCCAATCGGGTGGCCCAGGGCACAGGCACCACCGTGGACGTTGACCTTGGCGTGGGGGATTTCCAGCTTGCTCATGGTCACCAGGCTGACCACGGCAAAGGCTTCGTTGATTTCAAACAGATCGACGTCGTCGAGGCTCCAGCCGGTCTTGCTCATCAGCTTGCGAATCGCGCCCACCGGCGCCACCGGAAACAGCCCCGGTTCATCGGCAAACGCCGCATGCCCGTGGATCACCGCCAGCGGCTTGAGCCCACGCTTTTGCGCCTCGGACTCACGCATCAGCAGCAACGCTGCCGCGCCGTCGGAAATCGAGCTGGAATTGGCCGCCGTCACCGTGCCGCCTTCGCGGAACGCCGGTTTGAGGCCGGGGATTTTTTCCGGCTTGGCCTTGGGCGGTTGTTCGTCATGCAGGATGGTTTTCTGCTCTTTGCCGACGGTGACCTGTACCGGGACAATTTCGGCAGCAAAGCTGCCATGGGTGATTGCCTCCTGCGCACGGGTCAGCGACGCGATGGCAAACGCATCCTGCGCCTCACGGCTGAAGCCGTTGAGCTGCGCGCACTCCTCGGCAAAGGTGCCCATCAGGCGGCCCTTTTCATACGCATCTTCCAGGCCGTCGAGGAACATGTGATCGATGACGCGGCCATGGCCCATGCGATAGCCGCTGCGTGCGCGGTCCAGCAGGTAGGGCGCGTTGGACATGCTTTCCATGCCGCCGGCGATCACCACGTCGACGCTGCCGGCCAGCAGGGAATCATGGGCGAGGATCGCCGCTTCCATGCCCGAGCCGCACATTTTGTTGAGGGTGGTGCAACGCGTGGACTTATCCAACCCGGCGCCCAAGGCGGCTTGACGCGCAGGCGCCTGGCCCAGGCCGGCGGGCAGCACGCACCCAAACAACACCTCATCCACGGCGTCAGCGGCGATGCCGGCACGCTCGACCGCCGCACGGATGGCGGCAGAGCCCAGTTGCGGCGCAGTCAGGCCCTTGAGGTCGCCCTGGAACCCGCCCATGGGCGTGCGCACGGCGCTGACAATCACGATGGGATCATTCATGGCTCATCCTCCTTACTTGGCCGCCATGCGCAAGGCGCCGTCGAGACGGATCACCTCGCCGTTGAGCATGCTGTTTTCAATGATGTGCCGCACCAGCGCGGCGTATTCGGCAGGCTTGCCCAGGCGTGGCGGAAACGGCACGCCGGCGGCCAGGGAGTCGCGTACTTCCGGGGTCATGCCGGCCATCATCGGGGTTTCGAAAATGCCCGGGGCGATGGTCATCACGCGAATGCCGAAGCGCGCCAGCTCCCGTGCAGCGGGCAAGGTCAGGCTGGCTATCGCGCCTTTGGACGCCGCGTACGCGGCCTGGCCGATCTGCCCGTCGAACGCAGCCACCGACGCGGTATTGATGATCACCCCGCGCTCGCCGTCGGCGTTCGCTTCCGTTTCGGCGATGGCCGCCGCCGCCAGGCGCAGCAGGTTAAAGCTGCCGATCAGGTTGACGTTGATCACCTGGGCAAAGCTGGCCAGCCCGTGGGGGCCAGTCTTGCCGAGGATCTTTTCACCGCGTACCACCCCCGCGCAGTTGACCAAGCCATGCAAACCGCCAAACGCCGCGACGGTTGCCTGCACGGCGGCTTCGGCAGCCGCTTCCTGGCTGATATCCGCTACTGCGCTGCGGGCGTTGCCGCCGAGCTGCCTGGCCTTGGCCGCCACGGCGTCGGCATTCAAATCCACCAGCATGACCTTGGCGCCGGCCGCGACCAGCATATCTGCGGTGGCCGCACCGAGGCCGGACGCGCCGCCGCTGACCAGAAAAACCTTGTTCTCAATCTGCATTATTGTTTCCTTGAACGGTCGAGATCGTCGAAATAGTCGCTCTGCAACGCCACGGCAGCAATGGTCAAAGCCTTCAACATGGCTGACTGGTTTGGCCAATCATCGACCGTGCTGATCGGCCGGTCAGTCCAAGCGATTGGACGTGCGTCGTGCAAGCTCCTAACCTGAGGGCCTGCGCCACCGAAGAAGTCCTCCCCGCGATGATCGTACGTCCCAAACCGAACCTGCTGGGCATCCTGTTTTCCCTCAAGGGCTCGATTGCCAAGCGCATCGCCCTGCGCAGCCTGCTGGTCACGCTGCTGGCGTCGGTGATCGTGTTGGTGGAAACCCTGCACCCGGCCTATTTCTCCAAGGTCAACGCCACGCCCTTTACGTTGCTCGGGCTGTCGCTGTCGATCTTCATGAGTTTTCGCAATAACGCCTGCTATGACCGCTGGTGGGAAGGCCGCAAGCAACTGGGGCAGATGATCATTGAGGTGCGCTCGCTGATTCGCGAGACCCAGGTGCTCACTGACCCGACGGAGCGTGGGCGCCTGCTACGGGGCCTGGGCGGCTTCGCCCACGGGCTGGTCGCGCGCTTGCGCCACGAAGACGAAGCCCGGGCGATCCAGCCCTGGGCCAGTGTGGAAGCGAGTCATCCCAACCTGCCTGACCGGGTGCTGCAACAGATTGGCGCGGGATTTTCCGCCCTGGCCGAGCAAGGCGCCCTCAGCGAATGGCGTTACACCCAGTTGGAAACCCGCCTGGTCAGCCTCAGCCAGGTACAGGCCGCGTGCGAGCGCATCAAAAGCACGCCGCTGCCCTTCCCCTACACCTTGCTGCTGCACCGCACCATTTACCTGTTCTGCATCCTCTTGCCGTTCGCCATGGCCGAACCCCTCGGCTGGCTGACGCCGGTGTTTACCGCCATTGTCAGCTACACCTTCTTCGGCCTCGATGAGATCGGCGACGACCTGGAAGACCCTTTCGGCTTTGACGAAAACGACCTGCCCTGCAATGCGATCCTGCGCACCCTGGAGCGTGAGCTGCTGGCCGCCCTCGGCGAACCCGACCTGCCGCCGGCCCTGGAACCGGTGGAATACGTGCTGACCTGATGCGGGTTTGACACCTGCCGTGGTCTGGCCGAAGCTTGCGGCTTTGCTTCTTCAGCTTTTCGGACGCCTGCATGTCAAAGTCACGCCGTTACTCCATCATCGGCCTGTGCGCCCTGTTGTTGATTGTGCTGATCACCTGGTATTTCTCCCGCACCGCCCAGGTGGCCGTGCCTCCTGCCATTGCCCACGGTTACTCAAAAGCCTTGAAACAGGCGCATAACGGCGAGCCGGGCGCCGCGCGCGTGCTGTATCAGCAACTGGGCCGGCCGGACCTGTCACCCGAACGCCGCGCCGCGCTGCATGCCGAATTGCCCAACTACCCCAGCCCCCAGGCCTTGAAGCTCGCCGACAAAGACCTCACCAGCGACTCAGCGTTGGTGCGCGAAGCGGCCATCCACAGCATTGTCGGCCTGGTGCCCAGCGGCCAGCGCACCCTGCTGCTCGGCCCGGTGCTCGATGACCCCGAACAAAGCGTACGCTTTGCCGCCGCCAATGCCCTGCTCGGCCTGTCGCCCGACACCTTGGGCCTGTACTTCGGGCCATTGCAGCAGGTATTGGACGAGTTCGTGAAAAAGCTCAAGGCCCAACCGGAAACGGCCGAAGGCTGGATTCAACTGGCGCGCCTGTACATTCACAGCGCCCTGCTGCCGGAAGCGCAAAACGCCTTGGAACAGGCCATGCGCTTGCAGCCGGACAACCTGCAAGCGGTGGTCGCGCAGATCGAGTTGCTGGATAAACAGGGCAAGACCGATGAGTCCCGCCAATTGCTGGCCCGGCAATTGGCGGCGCACCCTGAGTCGGCCTACCTGCAACATGCCCTGGGTATGTGGCTGCTGCACCATGGCGAGCGCCCCTATGCGTTGCTCGGCCTGTCCAAGGCCGTGGAGCTGGAGCCGGACAATCAGGATTACCGCTACGACCTCGCCACGACCCTGCATGCCCAGCAGGAATTGGAGGCGGCCCAGCGCCAGTTGGAGGAAATCGTCCAGCGCCACCCGGCCAATCGCAAGGCGCGGGTGCTGCTAGTCAATTATTGGAAAGAAAGCGGCCAATTGCAGAATGTGCAGGTGCTGCTCGCCCAACTCGAACAGCAAAACCCTGACGATCCGGCACTGCAGCAAGGCCTGTAGGCACAATAATCGTGCATCAGTTTGAACCGCCACAAAGCGCTACGGTCAAGAGAACATGGCGCGTCCACCTGGATGCGCATCCTCTACTCGTATGTGACCTGAGGGCACTTCTTGTCTACATCCAAAGCGTTGTTAACCGAAAAAGCAGCCATCGGCATCGAAGGTCTCGACGACATTCTTGCCGGAGGGCTATCGCGCAGCCACCTGTTCCTGCTGGAAGGTGAACCTGGCACCGGTAAAACCACGGTCGCCCTGCACTTCCTGCAGGCCGGGGCGAAAGCGGGTGAGCGAACGCTCTACATCACACTGTCCGAAACCGAGCGTGAGTTGCGCCAGGGCGCCGAGTCCCACGGTTGGGACTTGGACGACAATATTCATATCTTCGAACTGACCCCGCCGGAGAGCCTGCTGGATGCCGAGCATCAGCAGAGCCTGTTGTACTCTTCGGACCTGGAACTGGGCGAAGCAACCCGGCAGATCTTCGAAGTGGTGGAGCGGGTCAAGCCGACCCGCGTGGTCATCGACAGCCTCTCGGAAATCCGCCTGCTCGCGCAAAGCTCGCTGCGCTATCGCCGCCAGATCCTGGCGATCAAGCATTACTTCGTGCGCTACGACGCCACCGTGCTGCTGCTCGACGACCTGACTACCGAATCCCTCGACAAAACCGTGCACAGCGTGGCCCACGGGGTGATTCGCCTGGAAGAACTGACCCCCAACTACGGTGCCGAACGCCGTCGCGTGCGGGTGGTGAAATATCGCGGGCAGAAATATCGGGGTGGGTTTCACGACTTCACCATCATGCACGATGGCATCCACGTATTCCCGCGCCTGGTCGCGGCCGAGCATCGTGGCGGTTACATACGCCAGACCTTGAGCAGTGGCATTCGCGAGCTGGATGCCCTGATGGGCGGCGGCGTCGAGACCGGCTCCAGCAGCCTGATTCTCGGCCCGGCCGGTACCGGCAAGTCGCTGATCTCGATGATCTTCGCCGCAGCGGCGGTAGGCCGTGGCGAAAAGGCCGCGCTGTTTATCTTCGATGAAGAATTGGGTTTGCTGTTCGAGCGCATGAACAATATGGGCATCGACCTCGCCGCCCTGCAGGCCACCGGCAACCTGCTGATCGAACAGGTGGACGCAGCCGAGCTGTCCCCTGGCGAGTTTTCCCACCGCGTGCGTCGTTGCGTGGACGAGCGCGGGATCAAGACGGTGGTCATTGACAGTATCAACGGCTACCAGGCGGCGATGCCGGAAGAAAACGCGCTGATCCTGCATATGCATGAACTGCTGCTGTACCTCAACCGCCGTGGCGCGGCGACGTTCATGACTGTCGCGCAACATGGACTGGTGGGCGACATGCAGGCCCCTGTCGACATCACTTACCTGGCCGACACCGTGATTCTGCTGCGTTATTTCGAGGCGCTGGGCAAGGTGCGCCGCGCCATCTCGATTATCAAGAAACGCACCGGCGCCCACGAGTCGACTATCCGTGAATACCGTATCAGCAGCCGCGGCATGACCGTCGGGGAACCGTTGGACAATTTCCAGGGGGTTTTGCGCGGCATCCCGACCTACATGGGCGCCGGTTCGCCTTTGCTCAAGGATGAGGCCGTGTGACCACCCTTTCCCCCGTATCCGAACGCGCAATCGTCCTGGCGCCCATGGGCCGTGATGGTTCGTTGGCGCTGATGATGCTCAAGGAAGCTGGCTACACCGGCATGGTTGCCAGCAGCCTGCCCGCATTGTGCGAGGCCGTGGAGCAAGGCGCCGGGATGCTGATCATCGCAGCCGAAGCCCTGCGCGGCGCGGACCTGGAGCCCCTGCTGGAATACCTGCACCAGCAGCCCGCCTGGTCCGACTTGCCCATCGTGCTGATGACCCATCACGGCGGCAGCGAGCAGAACGGTTCATCCCACCTCAGCGGCCTGCTGGGCAACGTGACGTTCCTGGAGCGCCCCTTCCACCCCGTGACCTTGATCAGCCTGGTGAGCGCCGCCCTGCGCGGACGGCGTCGGCAATATGAAGCACGGGACAGGTTGATCGATCTGAGCGAGAGCGAACTGCGTCTGCAGCGCACCCTTGAGACGCTGGAACAGCAAGTCGAAGAACGCACGGCGCAGTTGCGCAGCAACGAAGAAGCCTTGCGCCAATCCCAGAAGATGGAAGCCGTCGGCCAGTTGACCGGCGGTATCGCCCATGACTTCAACAACATGCTCACCGGTATTATTGGCAGCCTGGAGCTGCTGCGAAGGCGCGTGTCCCGCGGCAAGCTGGACGATCTGGACAGCCTGATCGACCTCGGCGTGACCTCCGCCAACCGCGCCGCCGGCCTCACCCACCGCCTGCTGGCGTTCTCGCGGCGCCAGTCGCTGGACTCCAAGCCGGTACAGATCAACCAGCTGGTGACGTCCATGGGCGAGCTGCTGCAACGCAGCCTCAACGAAAGCATCGCCTTGGACATGCGCCTGGACACTCAGTTGTGGACCGCCGAGGCCGACCCCAATCAACTGGAAAGTGCCCTGCTCAACCTGGCGCTCAACGCCCGGGATGCCATGCCGAGTGGGGGCCGCCTGGTTGTCGAAACCTGCAACCGCCACCTCGATAGCGTCTTCACTGCCGCCTACGGCACGCTCAAGCCCGGCGACTACGTTGAATTGAGCGTCAGCGACACCGGCTGCGGTATTCCGGAAAGCCTGATGGGCCGGGTCTTCGACCCCTTCTTCACCACCAAGCCCATTGGCCAGGGCACCGGCCTGGGCTTGTCGATGATCTACGGTTTCGCGCGCCAGTCGCGCGGGCATGTGACTCTCCACAGCGAGGTAGGCAAAGGCACCACGGTGAGCCTGTTCCTGCCACGTTTTGTCGGCGAAATCATCCCCGATGTGACCGTGGACCCTGCCCTGTTGCCGATTGCCAACAGCGGGGAAACCGTGCTGATCGTCGAGGACGACCCGGCGGTGCGCGTGCTCGTCAGCCAGGTGTTGAGTGAGCTGGGCTACGCTTTTGTTGAAGCGGGCGATGCCAATGGCGCACTGCCGATTATCGAATCCAGCCAACGCATTGACCTGATGATCAGCGACGTAGGCTTGCCCGGCATGAATGGGCGACAACTGGCAGAGATCGGTAGGCAAGTTCGACCGGACTTGAAAGTGCTGTTCATTACCGGATATGCCGAGCATGCGGCGGTGCGTGGGGGGTTCCTGGATCCGGGGATGCAGTTGATCACCAAGCCGTTTACCTTTGATTTGTTGACGGCGAAGGTGCGGGAGATGATTCGGGCGTAAATGGCCATTATCCAAGCAGTGTCATTCAGGCTCAGGAAGAGCCTGATGCACCACCTGGCCCTTCAGGCCAACAACCGCTGTATATGCTCCTGCAAGGTATCCAGGTCAAACGGCTTGGCCAGGATCGGTGCATTGCGCGTGATCGGGCTGTTGCAGTCGAGAATTTCCTGGGGGTAGCCGCTGATAAAGATCACCTTCAATTCCGGGCGCAACTTGATCGCCGGCTCGGCGATCTGCACGCCGGAAATCCCACCGGGCAAACGGTAGTCGGTGACCATCAGGTCCAGGTGCGGCTTGGTGGCGAGGATTTCAAAGGCCTGCTCCCCGTTGATCGCCTTCAATACCCGATACCCCAGGCCGGCCAGGTACTCACCCAGCACAAACATAATGGATTCGTCGTCTTCGACGATCAGTACGACATCTTGTGCATCTTCACTCATGGGAAGCCTTTGTCCGGTCAATTGCTGCAATTACGACCATGGGGTCACGTAGAGGTTGCGTCGGGATGACGATTGATTTCATGCCGACGGTTCAAGGGGCAGGCACACCCGGAACAAGGCACCCTCGCCTATCTGGCTCTCGACCTCGATGGTGCCGCCATGGGCGGCCACGATCTGTTCGGAAATAAACAACCCAAGGCCCAGTCCCGCGGCAACCTGGCTGGCTGACACACGTTCGAACTGCTGGAAAATACGCTTCTGGTTCTCTTCGCTGATGCCGATCCCGTGGTCACGCACTTCTACCCTGGCTTCGCCATGCTCGGTATACACGCGCACCTCGACCGGACTCTTGGCCCCGTAGCGCAGGGCGTTGGTCAGCAGATTGGTGATCACCTGCTCGATACGGAACTCATCCCAGTTGCCCACCACCGGCCCCTCGGCCGCGAGGTGCATCGACGATTCGGCGGCCGCCACTTGCGGTGCGAAATTCTCCACCAGGTTGCTCACCAATTGCGCCAGGTCGAAACGCCCCGGGCGTATCGACAGCTTGCCGGTGCGGATACGCGAGACGTCGAGCATGTCTTCGATCAGGCGGATCAGGCTCTGGATCTGGCGCTCATCGCGGTCGACCATGGCGTGCATCTTGTCCAGGGTGAACGCGGCGGCGTTATCCCGGGCCAGGTGCATCTTGCGCAGCTGGGTTTCGAGGATCAGGCCGTTAAGCGGCGTACGCACCTCATGGGCGACGATCGACATAAAGTCGTCGCGCATGCGCACCGCCTGCTCCAGTTCGGCCTGGGTGGCCTGCAGGCGCGTGAGCAACAGCTCCTGCTCGCGGCGGCTGCGCTCCAGGGCTTCGACTTGCTGCTTCATCGCCTTGCTCTGGCGGTACAGGTCGACAAACACATTGACCTTGCTCTTGACCGCGTGGATATCCAGCGGCTTGTGCAGAAAGTCCACGGCGCCACTTTCATAGCCCTTGAACGCATAGTTGAGTTCACGGCCGGCGGCGCTGACGAACACAATCGGAATGTTCTTGGTTTTCTCGGTGCCGCGCATCAGTTCGGCCAGCTCGAACCCGTTCATGCCGGGCATCTGCACATCGAGAATCGCCATGGCGAACTCGTGTTCCAGCAACAGGGACAAGGCTTCATCGGCGCTCAATGCCTTGAAGACCTGACGGTCCTCGCGCTTGATCAACGCTTCGAGGGCCAGCAGGTTTTCCGGCAGATCGTCGACGATCAGCAGTTTGGCCTGGACAGTACTTAACATGGGGAGGATTCCAGGGAAGCCAGCAATGCGGCAATGCGGCTCAGGGTCAGAATATGGTCAGGGGTGTGCAGGGCCAGGGCCGCCCGCGGCATCACGGCAATCCGTGCTTCGCTGGGGTCCTGGACCACCGTGGTGCCGCCCGAATGCTTGACATGGGCCAGCCCGTGGGCGCCGTCCTGGTTGGCCCCCGTCAACAAAATCGCCAGCAGGCCCTTGCCATAGGCATCGGCGGCGGAGGCAAACAGGTAGTCGATCGCCGGCCGGGAATGGTGTACCCGCTCTTCCTGGCTGAGGGACAGGCTGCGGTCATGCTCGACCGAAAGGTGATAACCAGGCCCGGCGAAATACAACGTGCCCGCCTGGATCGCTTCCTTGTCCTGCCCTTCCCTTACCGGAATCGGGAGGCGTCGCGCAAAGACTTCCGCCAGTTGGCTGCGGCGCTCATCCGGCAGGTGCAATACGGCAATGATCGGCAGGCCGAAGGTGTCGGGCAGTTCGCTGAAAATACTCAGCAACGCCTCGACGCCGCCGGCGGAGGCGCCGACGACGATGGCTTCAATCCCGCGAATAGGGTTGGCGGCAACGTCGTTCATGATTTGCGGTAGATCCGTTCCTGCTTGACCAAGGGTTCGAATTGCTTGCTGTAGGCGGAAAAGTCCAGGGTTTCCTTACTGCCCAGGACCAGGAAGCCGCGATGGCACAGCGACTCGTGAAACAACCCAAACGCTCGATCCTGCAATTTTTTATTGAAGTAAATCAGTACGTTACGGCATGAAATTAATTGAGTTTCTGAGAATACACTATCGGTCGCCAGGCTGTGGTCGGCAAACGTCACATTCTCACGCAGCGATTTGTCGAAGATCGCGTAATCGTAAGCCGCCGTGTAGTAGTCGGCAAATGAACGCTGCCCCCCGGCCTGCTGATAATTGGCGGTGTAGGCCCGCACGTTCTCCAGGGAGAAGATGCCTTGCTTGGCTTTATCCAGGGACGCGGGGTTGATATCGGTGGCATAGATGATCGTACGTTCCAGCAGCCCTTCCTCACGCAGCAGGATGGCCATGGAGTACACCTCCTCCCCTGTGCTGCAGCCGGCAATCCAGATCTTGATCGACGGGTAGGTCTTGAGCAGCGGCACCACTTCCTGGCGAATGGCAAGGAAGTGCGACGGGTCGCGAAACATCTCGCTCACCGGGATCGTCAGGAACTGCAGCAACTGCATGAACGCCGCCGGGTCGTGCAGCACCCGCTCCTGCAGCGCTGAAATCGTGGCGCAGTCGAACTGGCGCAAGGCGTGGGCTACGCGGCGTTTGACCGACGCACCGGAGTAGTCGCGAAAGTCGTAGCTGTACTTGAGGTAAATCGCCTCGATCAACAGGCGCAGCTCAATATCGCTGCTCTTCTCCAAAAAACGTTGCTCCACTTAAATGCGTTCCATCTTCGGTAGCCACACGCGAATCAGCGAAAACAGGCGATCCAGGTCGATCGGCTTGGCCAGGTAGTCGTTGGAACCCGCCGCGAGGCAGCGCTCCTGGTCGTCTTTCATGGCCTTGGCCGTGACCGCGATGATCGGCAGTTTCTTCCAGCGCGGGTCCTGGCGGATCAAGGCGGTGGCCTCGTAGCCGTCCATCTCCGGCATCATCACGTCCATCAGCACCAGGTCGATATCGTCGACTTCATTGAGTCTCTCGATGGCTTCGCGGCCGTTACGCCCGATCACCACCACGGCACCTTTGTGCTCCAGGGCGCTGGTCAGGGCGAAGATGTTACGCACATCGTCGTCCACCAACAGGATCTTGCGCCCTTCGAAGACCTTGTCGCGGCTGCGGGCGGTCTTGAGCATCTTCTGGCGGTCATGGGACAGCTGGGATTCGACTTTGTGCAGAAAGAGTGTGACTTCATCGAGCAGGCGCTCTGGCGAACGGGCGCCCTTGATGATGATCGAGCGCGAATACTTGCGCAGTTCGGCCTCTTCATCGCGGGTCAGGTTACGCCCGGTGTAGACGATCACCGGCGGGAACGAGCAGATATCTTCGGTGGCCATGCGCTTGAGCAACTCGTTGCCCAGCATGTCCGGCAGCTTGAGGTCGATGATCATGCAGTCATAGACGTTGGTGCGCAGCAGCTCCAGGGCGGCCTGGGCGTAGCCGACATCGGTGATCTCGATGTCATCGTCGCCGATCAGGCGGGCAATGCTGTCGCGCTGCAGGTCATCGTCCTCCACCAGCAGCACGCGTTTGACCTTCTGGGTCAGCTTGGCCTCAAGGCGCGCAAACACGTCCTTGAGCTCTTCGCGCGTCGTCGGTTTTACCGCGTAGCCGATGGCGCCCATGTGCATGGCGGCTTCGACGCGGTCTTCCACGGAAATCACGTGCACCGGGATATGGCGCGTGTTGGCGTGCTCCTTGAGGCGTTGCAGCACGGTCAGCCCGGAATGGTCCGGCAGGCGCATGTCCAGCAGGATTGCATCGGGAATGTACTCCTCGGCCAGGCTGTAGCCCTCGTCCGCGCCATGGGCCACCAGGCACTGGTAACCCAGCTCATGGGCCAGGTCGAACAGGATGCGGGCAAAGTTCGGTTCGTCCTCCACCACCAGGATGCAGCGGGTGGTGAACGGCGCTTTATCGCGGTCATCGGCGAAGCGCGGGATCTGCCTGGCGTCGGCCACCGGCAGCGGCGAAATTGCGATGGGCGTGGGTGCGGGCGCTGTCACCACTTGGCGCGGTTGCTCGATCGGCGCGGCATCTTCCTCGCGTTCGACATACTGCTCCGGCAACACCAGGGTGAAGGTGCTGCCTTTGCCAGGCTCACTGGTCACGCTGATATAGCCGCCAAGCAACGCGGCCAAGTCGCGGGAAATCGACAGGCCCAGGCCCGTGCCGCCGTAACGGCGGTTGGTGGTGCCATCGGCCTGGCGGAACGCCTCGAAGATGCTTTCCTGCTGGTCCGGGGCAATCCCGATGCCCGAATCGCGCACGGTAAAGGCGATGCCTTCCCCCGGCGCGCGGGACACCGAGAGGCTGACCTCGCCTTGCTCGGTGAACTTGATCGCGTTGGAGAGCAGGTTCTTGAGGATCTGCTCCAGGCGCTGGCGGTCGGTGAACAGCATGATCGGTGCATCGGCCTGCACCTGTACCTGGAACCCCAGCTTACGGTCGGCGGCCAACGGTTCGAACATCCCGCGCAGGCCATCGACCAGGCGCGTGACGCTTGAGTTTTCCGGCCGCACTTCCAGCTTGCCGGCTTCCACCTTGGAAATATCCAGGATGTCGTTGATCAGGTTGAGCAGGTCATTGCCCGCCGAATAGATCGACTCGGCAAACTTGACCTGTTCGGCGCTGAGGTTTTCCTGGGGGTTTTCCGCCAGCAACTTGGCCAGGATCAACGAACTGTTCAGCGGCGTGCGCAGTTCGTGGGACATATTGGCGAGGAATTCGGACTTGTACTTGCTGGAGCGCTGCAATTCATCGGCGCGATCTTCCAGCTCCAGCTGGGCCTGGTTGAGCTCGACGTTCTTGCGGTCCATGGCGTCGCGCTGTTCGGCCAGGGTCTGGGTCTGTTCGGCCAGTTGCTCGTTGGTCTGCTCCAGCTCGGCCTGCTGGGTTTCCAGGTGAGCCTGGGACTCCTTGAGAATGCGCGACTGTTCTTCGAGTTCTTCGTTGGCGGTCTTGAGTTCTTCCTGCTGTACCTGCAGTTCTTCGTTCAGTTGCTGGGTTTCGGCCAGCACTTCCTGCAGGCGTTGGCGATAACGGGCGGCTTCGATGGAGGTGCCGATATTGCCGGCGATCAGCTCCAGCAGTTCGACGTCGCGCTCCTCCAGCGGGCGCAAAAAGCCCAGTTCGATCACACCGTTGACGCGGTCGTCATCGCTGGTGGGAACCACCAGCACGCTGCGGGTCGAGCCTTCCCCCAGGCCGGAACTGACCTTGAAGTAGTCCACCGGCACGTCGTCCAGGCGAATCAGGCGATCGAGCTGGGCGGCCTGCCCGACGATGCCCTCATCGCTGTAGATCGACTGCTCCAGCTGTTCCTGCTCGCGGGAGAAGCCATAGGTGGCCACACGCTTGAGGCCGCCGTGCTCTTCGCGCACATACAGCGCCGCCACCGCCGAGCCCATGTATTGGGCAAAGAACTGCAGGATATTGCGTCCGAGCATGTTCAAGGTCAGTTGGCCGAGCACCTGTTCGGCCAGTTCGGTCTGGCCGTTACGCAGCCACGCCTGCCGCTCCAGGCGTTGTGCGATCTTCTGTTGTGACGCGAGGTTTGCGCTGTAACTATCTGACAGGGCGATTAAATTTTTTCTACCGATATAGGCCAGGATCCCGCTCAGGCCGAGAACGAACAACAGATAGAGGGTGACGCTGATCACCGTGGTGCGCGTGACTTGTTCGTTGCGAGTGATCCGGAACTGTTGCTCCATCGCCACCGCGTCTTCGTATTCCTTGCGAATTTCGTCGGTCAGGCGCTTGCCCCGGCCGGACTTGACGGCATTGCGGTAGTCACCGCTTTCGCGTTGCAGGTTGATCATCGACTGGGCGTATTTGTTCCATTCGGCTTGCAGGGCTTCCAGGCGTTTCAGACGGTCCACCTGTTGCGGGTTGTCCGCCACCAGCTCCTGCAGGTTACGCAGGTCGGCAATGATGCGCGGCTTGGCCACTTCGTACGGGTCGAGGAAGTGCTCGTCCCCGGTGATCAGGAAACCACGCATGCCGGTTTCAAGATCGACGGTCAGCTTGGACGACTCGTTGAGGTTGTTGATGACCCGGTCCGTGTGTTCCACCCACTGGATCACCGAGAGCAAATAGCTGATCAGACAGACGAAAAACACCGCGCTGAGCACGCCCACACCCAGGGGCAATGCCACGTTTCGGCTGAGCAGTGTACGAAAGCTCTTTTCATCGACGGACGACGCGGGAGTCATGGGCATGCCTTGGCCAAATAGGGAAAAACCGGGAGTTTGCCCCAAAGTGCCGGTAGAGGGCTACGTTTCTGACGCGGATTAAGGTTTAAACACATGAACACCCCAAACTTGCCACCGCCGATGCCCGACATTTATGGAACCAATGCCGGAGGAACACCTGGGTGCGTCCCCGACACTCAATAGAGGTCTGAGTCGGGTCCAGGGAGGACCAACAACCAAAGGTAATGAAGATGGCATCCTCATTGAGCCTCCAGCCACGGCCCCAGGTTATAGATCACTTCATTGCATCGACGCCTGCTCAGTCGCAGGCCACCCCTGGTAACACCCTGTCCATAAACAGCGACCCAACTTCCACACCTGCACGACGCTCCTCGGATGAGTCGCTGCCTCTTTCACCACAAGCACGCGCACAGGCAAACGCACAGAACTGGAAAAACCTCGCGCACCAGCTCACCGAGGTGACGAAGAGCCTGGGAGAGGACGCGGCTCCAGCCGCCGTGTTGTCACATTTGAAAACCACTCAAACAGTCATTGATCCACACTCGGCCTTTCACGCGTCCGGCGCTCCGGGCAGCGACTCCACTGTCAACCTGGAAAGCTTTATCAAGCACCATGATTTACCTATCCCTGAAACCCGAGCCGACCTGGTTCACTTGGCTGATGCCGCGAACGCCCGCGCCCTGGAACCGCCGCTGGGTGATCTCGGTGGGGGCTTATCCTGGCCCCTTCCCCTGACCCAGGAACAACGGCACAAGATACGGGTCATCGTCGAGTCCAGCATCCTGCGCGGCAATATCCGGACCGAGCCCGCCTTACTCCGGGCGGAGCTGGCCAAAGGGGCGCTGGGTGCGCTTATCAAGGCCAGCGCTCTTTCGGAGGTCGAACTGCAAGACCCGGCCAGGGCGCTGGACACCCTGCTCAAGTCCCCGATGGCCCAGACAATAGGGCAAGGGGTCCAGGACGGGCTGAATGGTATCGCCACGCCAGCCAGTATCAGCGATTACGTGTTGGCCGCCCTTCACATCGGTCTCGATCGTGAGTCCGTCGTGTTGCCTGTGAGAAATTCAATCGCCGGCTTTGACTTGGGCCATCAAAACTATTGGGGCCTGCCACCGTCAGCCATCGTCCAGGGGCTCAGTAAACATCTGGTGACTAAAGGCAGGGCCACGACGGCCACGGCCAAGCTGGCCACCCACCTGTTGCTGTCACGCACAGCGCCCCAGTTCCTGGTCAAGGACATTCCCGACACACTGGTGAACGGCAGCCAGGCCTGGGTGAGTTTCTGCCTTGCGGTGGCCAAGGTCGAAGCGAGTGCGCCGGGGACCGCATCGCAGATGAGCTACGGCCAGGTCATGAGTGCCGCACAAGCCTTGAATGGTCCTGCGGAACACGCCATCACGCCGTTGTTACTGGATTGGGGCGTGTCCAATGGTCTGGTCGAAAAGAAGGACGATGCCCTCTACACCCCTGAGGAAGTGGACAGCATCCGGACCGCGTTCAATGAGCAGTTAAGCGCCAGAATCAAGGCCTCCCAATTAATCACTGCCGAGATTCCAAGTAGAAAAGCCATCGCCCTGGAAAAACTCAAGGAGCATTTTGGTGAGCGCACGGACTTTGAGTCGAAAAGTCTCTCAACTGTCACCGATGACAAAGCCAAGCAACTGGATGGCAAGCACTCGATGCTGGACATGGCCATGATGGGCATCAACGTCAACTGGAAAACCGACGACCCTGACCTTCCGATCGATCTGATCAATCAGCAACCCCGGCTCAACGTCAATGGGATATTTCTAGAGCAATACGAATCGGCGATCAAATCACTCGAAGAAGGCATTCAGACCCAGGTAAAACACATGATTTCCGAGCTGCCACTGGAAGATCGGAAAAACCTGGAGTTCGGTAAAATCGAATTATTTCAATACAATCAATACAAGATTGGAAGGGGTTTCATAAACCCGGCCACCTTCCAATCCAGGCTCAATGAATTGCTGGTAAGAACCGAAAGGCAGGTTGACGGAGAAACCCAGGTCAATGTTTATGAGATCGATATCCGGAACAAACGCATCGTCAAGCGACAGAGTGAGGCAGCCATTACGCGGGGTGGATGGCGCGACGCGAATATATCGACCGAAGTAGAAAAGTTCGACCCTGAGCACAAGGACCGGCTCGAGCGAGAACAGCCGCCGGAGGACCCTTCTCGTCCCCCATCGAGTTTCACCTCTACCCGAACACACGACCTGGCAGGCGCTTTTTTTGAGCACCTTGGTATCAGGAACCAATGGCAGCAAGCCAGGGGAAGCACGACACTCGATCAGCAGAAAGAAAGTGATGAGCGACTCAAGCAGTTTTCTCTCAACTTGATTCCCTTGAGATCGGCCATTGTCAACTTTCGTGACGGTGACTATGAAGCCGGGCTTTTCGACCTCGGCCTGGATGCTCTCGGGCTGCTGACCATGGGTTACGGTGCTGCCGCAAAGCTCGCCAAGGTGGCTGCATCCTCGGCGTCCGCTGCCGTAAAGGCATTGCAGGCGGGTCGCATCATCGGCAGTAGCCTTATCAGCTCGCTCAACCCGTTGAGCGGAGTGAGGGGCGCGGCGACGGGAGCCGCCAAGCTCGCCACGCGCGGCGCAAGATTTCTCGGCGATTCCGGGCAGGTACTGATCAACAAGGTGCGTGGCGCATCCGGAAGCTATGACCTGTTGAAGGCCGCAAACAAGGAATACGGCACCGCAACCATCGGATCGTTCAAGGCTGCCGAGGGTAATATCGACGGGATCGCCGTACACCGGGACGGGAACTGGTATGCGTACGACGCGGTCAAGCAGCAACCCTTTGGCGCCCCCTTGCAAGACTTCACCCCCATTAATGGCAGGGTGACAACTATCAACGATGCTACCCCTCTGAACGGGTCTCATCATGAGGGGTTCAAGCAAAACCTGGAACGGGCGCAACAGCCGCAGAATCGTTCCGACTTTAATCGCGGCTACGACCATGGGGAAGTGACAAAACTTCGTAATTACCATTCCAATATCAGCGGCAGTGGTCTCATCGAGCTGATTTCCGACCCAAGCCTGACAGCGGAGGAGATTGGCATACTCGCCAAGCAAATAAAATTAAAGGCAATTGAGGAAGCCAAGTACGCCTCTCAACTGCTTAATGCCGACGTCAAGGCTCCGGGTGTGCAGTTGACTCCTGCCTCACAGCATCACTACCTCGCCCATGTCGACCCCGCGTCACGGGGCGAATGCGCCGCAATGGCAAATACGATGGCCATGGCTATCGAGCAAGGAAAGGAGGATCTATTCCTGACGAATCTTTACCGCGCAGCGGCCTCTCCGCTCACGCAGCAATCGCAAAAATTCATCAAGACGCTGAGGTCTTTCCAGGACGTCGCTGGTCATAAGATAAGTTATCACTTAGATCAACCCTTCAAGAAATTGAATGTCGCGCAGATCATTGAGGATCTCACCAACTCCCCTACATCGAAGACACTCAGAATCGGTGAAAAAGACCATGGATTAATTGCCGGCATCAGGGTCAAGGATGGGACTACGGATTGGTTTTTCTACGACCCAAACGCGGGATTGGTAAAGTTTCAAACATTGCAATCCATGCAAGAGGGATTGGATAAAGTGTTAAGTAGCGGATTGACTGCCCCAACACGAAATCCCTATGGCACAAAACGCGGGACGATCGAGTACAACGTCAGTGAGTTCCATTCTCGCGACGTGGTTTACGACAAGGTTGACGACTTGGCCGTAGCGCATCTGGTCTTTACGCCGCTATGAAGTACGGTTTCGGGCATTGAGTCCGCTGAGCCTCCTCGCCTCGCTTGAAGGAGTGAGGCGTAGGTGCGCGGCGAACATTGATGGGGCCCATGCTCAGTCAGTCAAAAAATGCCCCTGCTTCTCTTTCCCGAACGGGACATTCTGACCGGTTGCCGTCACAATACTCGCCTGCTGCGGGAACTTGCCGAGATTGACGCGACTCATTAGAGAATGGTCTTTCAACCGCTAAAGACCTGCACCTCCATTTTTTCGGGAACCCTCATTATGTCCGCAGCCCCCTCCACCCTCCTTGTCGTCGAAGACGATGCCATCGTGCGCATGTTGATCGTTGATGTGCTCGAAGAGTTGGAGTTCCTGGTGCTTGAAGCTGCAGACGCTGAAGAAGCCTTGAAGATTGTCGAAAATGCCGCGCAGCACCTCGACCTGATGATGACCGACGTCGGCCTGCCGGATATGGACGGTAAGCAATTGGCAGCCAAGGTGCGTGAAGTGCGGCCCACCCTGCCGATCCTGTTTGCCAGCGGCTATGCCGAGAACATCGATGTACCTGCCGGCATGCAGGTGATCGCCAAACCGTTCTCCATCGATCAATTGCGCGACAAAGTCAAATCGATGCTCGCCTGAGTCCTGCATCCTTGCTGCCGCCCTCGCTTGCCTTTATCGCCAACCGCGATGAATGACTGCCCGGCCCACAACTGATTCATTCGGATCGCTAGCGCATCTGAGTTTCCCTGCTAACTTCAATCGACATGTCCTACAGCCTTTGTCAGTCAGGACAGCTCGAGCGCAAAGACGTTTTCGGGTAAGTCGCCATGGAATTGGGGAGTCGTCATGCTCAGGTCACCGCTTGCTCCGGCATCGATGCTGGCTGTTTTCGTATTGCCGGCGTTTTCTGCACTCGCGGATAACGCCGATACCGCAAACAAAAGCAACAACCCGTTGAACCTGGCGCCAGGCGCTAACCTGCAGGACTACTACACCCCAAAGCTGTACGACAGCAACGTGCATACCAACGACCTGCTGTTGCGTGGCACCTTGCCCATCGCCCCTTCGGACTTTATCGGTGTACCGCAATTGCTGCGCGCCACCTTGCCCCTCAGCACCCGGCCGGATCCCCACCATGGCTACAGCACCGGTATCGGCGACCTGAACCTGTTCGATATCTTCCTGCTCAAGACCGATGGCGTGCAGTTGGGCATCGGCCCACAGATCACCGCTCCCACCGCCGAGCAGGATGAATTGGGCACCGGCAAATGGCAGGCCGGGCTGGCGGCCATCGCCATTGATTCCTCGCCCCGGGGCCTGCTGGGTGCGCTGGTGCAGTACCAGAGTTCATTCGCCGGTGACCACGACCGCGCCCATGTGGAAAGCGCCACCTTCCAACCCTTCATCATCCACAACCTGCCCAAGGGCTGGTACCTGCGCTCCACCGGCACCTGGACCTTCGACCTGAAAAACGATACCCACTACATCCCCATCGGATTGGGGGCCGGCAAGGCCTGGAAAACCGGCAGCAACATCTTCAATGCCTTCGTCGAACCGCAGTGGACAGTGGCCCGCAAGGGCGAGGGCCTGCCGCAGTTCACCGTATTTGCCGGGATCAACGTCACGTTCGGAAAATAAGGAAATTACATGAACGCTTTGTTTCGTAATGCCGGTTTCAGCCTCCTGGCCCTGTCGGCGGGCTGCGCTGCGGGCGTGCAGGCACAGGCCCTGGAGACCCGCATCGGGGCGATCACCATGGAAGGTGAGCTACCGGCGCGCAGTGAAATAGCCAAGTTGTTTGGCGAGTTGGACTTTCAACAGGCAACCCAGAGTTATCTGTGGGCGTTGCCATTGGTGTCCTACGCTCAGTGGCAGGAAGAGTTCAGCCATAAACTGGGTGCCCGAAGTGGCGACCTGATGGTGCTCAATAGCTACGAAGACAAACTCGGTGTGATCACCGCCAACGCGACCACGCCTTATATCCTCGGCTTTGTCGACCTGAATGAGACCGGCCCGCTGGTGATTGAGCTACCGCCAGGGCCCACCGCTGGTGGCATTGGCGATTTCTGGCAACGCGCAATTATCGACATGGGCCAGACCGGCCCGGATCAAGGCAAGGGCGGCAGATACCTGGTGATACCTCCAGGCCAACAGCCCCCTGCCGATGCAGACACGTATTACGTGGCCAAATCAGAAACCATGAACATACTGGTCGGGTTCCGCGTGCTGGACCCCGACCAGGCCAAGGGCAAGGCACTGGTTGAGCGATTCAAGATGTACCCCTACGCCCAGCGCGCCAAACCCGGGCCGACCCGTTTGTTGTCCCCGGGTGGAAAAACCTGGTCCGGCACCCAGCCACGGGGCATGGCCTATTGGCAGCGCCTGCACGGGATCATCCAAAAAGAACCGGTCAACGAACGTGACCGGTTCTACATGGCCATGCTCGCCAGCCTGGGTATTGAAAAAGGCCGCCCGTTCAACCCCAACGACCACCAGCGCCAGGCCCTGGAGCAAGGTGTGCAGATGGGCGAGCTGATCGCCAAGGCCAATGCGTTCGCCAAGCGTTTCCCCCAGGCCCAATACTGGAAGGACCGGCAATGGGACACCGTGCTCAATATCGCCGAGCCCTCCCAGCGCCTGGGCTATTACGACCAGCTTTGGGAGCGCAGCGCCTGGTTCTATGAGGCCGTCACCAATACCAAGGGTATGGTCTCGAAAACACCGGGGCTCGGCCAGACTTACCTGGGTGCCTACACCGATAAAAACGGTCAGTGGCTCGACGGCGGCAAGCACTATAAATTGCACGTGGGCGCCAACCCACCGGCCAGGCAATTCTGGTCGATGACGGTCTACGACATCGACAGCCGCTGCCTGATCGACAACCCGCAACGCAAGGCCGACCTATCTTCACGCCAGGATTTGCAGAAAAATCCCGATGGATCCATCGATCTTTACTTCGGACCGCACGCGCCAAAAGACTTCGAGCGCAACTGGGTGCAAACTCTGCCCGGCAAACATTGGTTCAGCTATTTCCGACTGTATGCGCCGACCGAGGCCTACTTCGATAAAAGCTGGAAACTCGACGACATCACCCCAGTTCCCTAAGAGACGCAACAACATGATCAGAAAACCGACGCGCCTGCTGTTGGCGAGCCTCTCGATACTCATGAGTACCGGCGTCTGGGCCGATTTCACCGCAACCCCCAGCGAAGCCCGGGCCATTGCCAAGGAAGCCTACTTGTATGGCTACCCGGTGGTGGAAATGTACAAGACGCTCTACACCCAAGCCGTCGACAAGGGCGGTGCCAACTTCAAGGCACCGTTCAACCACATCGGCAACACCGCCCAGGTCTTCACGCCCAAGGACACCGCTTTCGTCACCCCGAACTCGGACACGCCCTACTCGTTCGTCTGGCTGGACCTGCGCAGCGAGCCCCAGGTCCTGACCCTGCCCAAGATCGAAGACAACCGTTACTACTCAGTGCAGTTGATCGACCTCTATACGCAGAACATTGCCTACCTGGGCACCCGCAGCACCGGCAACAATGGCGGCCACTACATGATCGCCGGCCCTGACTGGAAAGGTCAGCAACCGGTCAACGTGGACCGGGTGGTGTACAGCGAAAGCAACATCGCCTATGCCCTCTACCGTACGCAGTTGTTCGACGAGAAGGACCTGAACAAGGTCAAGCAGATCCAGAACGGCTACAAAGTGCAGCCCCTGAGCAGCTACGTGAAGCAAGCCGCGCCGGCCAAGGCTGCGAAAGTGGCATGGCCCAAGCCCATGGCGACCATGACCGAAGGCCCGCAGCTGTTTCGCTACCTGAACTTCATGCTGGCCTTCGCGGCGCCCCAGGACAGTGAAAAAGACCTGCTCGCGCGCTTTGCCAGGATCGGCATCGCGCCAGGCGCGCCCTTCAAGGTCAACCAGCTGACCGCGGAACAGCGCAAGGCCCTGGAAGACGGGATCTCCGATGCCCGCGCCGAGTTTGCCGCGTTCAAAAAGGACAAGGTCGACACCCATCAGGTTTCCAGCGGCGATTTGTTCGGCAGTCGCGAGCACTTGAACAATAACTACCTGTACCGCTATGCCGGTGCCGACATGGGGATTTTCGGCAACTCCAGCGATGAAGCCGCCTACCTGAGCTACTTCGTCGACAGCGAGGGCAAGCCCGCCAATGGGGCACGCCATAGCTACACCGTGCACTTCGCCAAGGACCAACTGCCACCGGCCGATGCGTTCTGGTCGCTGACCATGTACGACGCCAAGACCAAGCTGCTGGTGCCAAACCACAAGAAACGCTACCTGATCAACTCGCACATGTTGCCCGGCCTCAAGCGCGACGCCGACGGCGGGCTGACCCTGGCGTTGCAGCATCACGAACCACCGAAGGCCGAGCAGAGCAACTGGCTGCCGGCCCCACCCGGTCCGTTTTACGCGGTACTGCGGATTTACCTGCCCAAGCCTGAGGTGGGTAACGGTCAATGGACGTTGCCGCCCCTGACGCCGCTTAAATAACACAACGCGTCCGGTTGCGACCGGGCACGTGACATCCCGATATCAGGCCGACAAGGAGTAGTGCCATGGTTTCACGTGCCCGACTGAGTGCGGTTTGTGCTTCGACACTGGCCCTGGTGCCAGGCTTGGGATTTGCCGATAACGCCAGGGACTGGCAGAACACGCCCACCGACTTGAACATGGTGTTCGGCTACTACAATCGGGTCGACACCAATACTCCCATCGACACCACGCTGCCGATCACGGGTCTGTCGTTGAATGCCGACCTCTATCTGTTTCGCTACGCCCGCTCGTTTGGCATTGATGGACGCAACAGCGCCATCCAGTTCATCCAGCCGTATGCCGATGTCTCGGCCTCTTTCGACAATGCGCGCTTCTTCGATGGCACCAAGCACAACGGCGGCATGGGCGATGCCCAGGTGGTCTTCGCGCATAACATCTTTGGCGGCCCGGCATTGACCGCCGAGGAGTTCGCCAGCTGGAAACCCGAGACCTTCCTCACCGGAGCGCTGTGGATCACCGCGCCCACCGGCGACTACGACAAGGACCGCGTAATCAACATCGGTTCCAACCGCTGGGTAGTCAAGCCCGAGCTGGGCTTCGGCACTCCGATCGGTCCGACCTGGCTGGAGATCAACACCTGGGTCTCGTTGTTCGGCGACAACAAGGACTACCACGGCGACAGCAAGCTTGAGCAAAAGCCGCTGTACGCCATCGAAGGCCACTACAGCTACACCCTCAACCGCGCACTATGGGCATCCCTGGACGCGACCTATAGCCGTGGCGGCGAAAGCCGCATAGACGGCGACTGGCAGGACAACAAACAGGAAAATGGCCTGCTCGGTGCCAGCCTGGGCTTTATGTTGTCACCGCAGTTCGGCGGATTGCTCGCCTACTCCGACACGGTCTCCGAGCGCCGCGGCTCGCCGGATGTGAACACCTGGACCTTGCGCCTGCAGTACGTATGGTGACAACGACCGCTGCGCCATGAAACGCCTCAAGGATGATTGCCATGACCGCGCTCAACGATTTGACAGCCCTGCAGGCCAGCATCGCCGAGAGTGTCCTCGGCCAGGAACACGTGATCCGCCAGATCCTGATCGGCCTGCTCGCCAATGGGCACCTGTTGCTCGAAAGCCTGCCGGGGCTGGCCAAGACCCGCACGGTCAAGGCGCTGGCCCGGCACCTGGACGCAAAAATGAGCCGTATCCAGTTCACCCCTGACCTGCTGCCCTCGGACATCACCGGTGCCGAAGTGCTGCACCAGGTCGACGGCCAGAACCAGATCCGCTTCCAGCCTGGCCCCCTGTTCGGCAACCTGATCCTTGCCGACGAGATCAACCGGGCCCCTGCCAAGGTCCAGGCGGCGCTGCTGGAGGCCATGGAAGAACGGCAAATCACCGTGGCCGGCGCCAGTCACGCGTTGCCGGAACTGTTTATCGTGGTCGCCACGCAAAACCCCATTGAACAGGAAGGCACTTACCCGCTGCCGGAAGCGCAGATGGACCGCTTCGTGATGAAGGTACTGTTGGACTACCCCAGTGCCGAGCATGAAAGCCAGGTGCTGCGCCTGCTGCGCAGAGAAGAACAAGCCGCTTCAGCCCAGGTCGTCGTGGGTTTTACCCTGGCACAGGAGGTGATATTTACGGCCCGCCGAGAGGTCGGCGCCATTCAAGTGTCGCCCGCCATCGACCGTTACCTGGTCGATCTGATCAACGCCACTCGCCACCCCGCCGACTACGATGCCGACCTGGCGCGCTGGATCAGCCTCGGCGCCAGCCCCCGGGGTGGCATCGGCCTGGACCGCTGCGCGCGGGCCGACGCCTGGTTGCAGGGCCAGGCCTTTGTCACCCCGGCGAATGTGCAGGCGGTGGCGCACCCGGTGCTGCGTCATCGCTTGCAACTGAGCTACGACGCCGTGGCCGATGGTGTCAGCGCCGATCAGGTACTCGACCGCCTGCTGAGCAAAGTGGCGATCCCCGCATGAACGCCGATGGCTTCGTCTACGTCAGCCTGGCGCAACTGATGGCCTTGCAATGCCAGGTGCGGAACCTGAGTTTTGTCGCGCGCCAGCCCCAGGGCAGTATCCTGGCCGGCAACCATGCCTCACGCCTGCGCGGGCGCGGCTTGAATTTCGACGAGCTGCGCCGTTACCAGGCGGGAGACGACCTGCGCCATCTGGACTGGCGCGCGTCCCTGCGCACCGGCAAACCGGTGGTGCGCACCTTTACCGAAGAGCGTGACCGCCCGGCGCTGATTGTGGTGGACCAGCGCATGTCGATGTTTTTTGGCTCGGCGCGCAGCTTCAAGTCGGCGGTCGCCGCCGAAGTGGGAGCGCTGGCAGCGTGGATGGTGTTTGGCGCCGGGGATCGGGTCGGCGGCCTGGTGTTCAATGACGTACGCATTGACAGTGTCGCGCCGTTGCGCAGCCGCAAGCGTGTGGAGGCGCTGTGCAGCCGTATCGCCGAACAGAATGGCGCGTTAGCGGCGAGCAATGCCGACGTCGACGGTGACAACCAGTTGGACAAGGTCTTGCAACAGTGCCTGGCGCTGGCGGGCCACGATCACTTGATCTGCCTGGTCAGTGACTTCGCCGGTGCCGGGCCGCGGACGGCGCAGTTGCTGCAGCAGTTGTCTGCCCACAACGATGTGGTGGCGCTGCAAGTGTACGACCCGTTGGCGCTCAACGTGCCCAGTCGCGGGCAATTGCTCGTGACCCAGGGCCAGTTGCAGGTTGCGCTGCAGGTGAGCCGGCGCCAGGTGCGCCAACCCCTGGGCGATTTTCTCGGCGGGCGTTTGCAAGCGGTTGCGAGCTTGTTGCGCCGCAGTCGGGTGCCCCTGCTGGCGATCAGCACCGCCCTGCCCGCCGCCGATCAATTGCGCAGCGCGCTGGGGAAACGCCGGTGACCACGTCGGTGCCGAGTATCGAGCAGCTCCAGGAGTTGGACTTGCCTGCGCCGGTCAGTTATTGGCCGCAGACCTGGGGCTGGGGCGTGCTGCTGGGCGCGCTCGTGCTGGGTGTGCTGATACTGGCCGGCCGCAGGTGGCTGCGTTGGCGACGGGATGCGTATCGGCGCGAAGCCCTGGCGCGCTTGAACGTCCTGCAGGATATGCGCGAGCTGCCCGAACTGCTCAAGCGCGTCGCACTGTCGATGCCGCTGGGCGCAGAGGAACGCCAGCGCGTGCCGACCTTGAGTGGCGTCGAATGGCAAGCCTTCCTGCAACGCCATGCCGGTGCCCCCGTGGCCGATGATCTCAGCCAGCGCCTGGCTGAACTGGCCTACGGCACCGCGCCGGCGGACGAACACTTGCTGGCCCAGTGCAAAGCCTGGGTGGAGCATCACCATGTGGCAGCTTGATTACCCCTGGCTGTTGCTGTTGCTGCCATTGCCATGGCTGGCCTACCGCTATTTGCCGCACTACCGTGAAGCCCGCAGCGCCGTGCGTGTGCCGTTTTTCAAGAGTATGACCCAGGCCATCGGCGCTGTACCGTCCAACGGCGGCGCGCAGCACAATCGCGCCCAACTGCTGCTGAACGTGCTGGTCTGGGCCTTTCTGGTGGCGGCCATCGCCCGCCCGGTGTGGGTCGAAAAGCCCATCGAACGTCAGCAACCGGTGCGCGACCTGATGCTCGCCATCGATATTTCCCAATCCATGGAAACCCAGGACTTCAACGACGCCAACGGGCACAGGATCGATCGCCTGGCCGCCGTCAAGCAGGTTGTGCATGGCTTTATCCAGCAGCGCAAGGATGACCGCATCGGCCTGATCCTGTTCGGCAGCGGCGCCTATCCCCAGGCGCCGCTGACTATGGACCACACCAGCCTGGCGCTGCTGCTGGACGACAGCGGCATCGGCATGGCCGGGCCGAATACCGCCATCGGCGATGCCATCGGGCTGGGCCTGAAGCTGCTGGACCAGGCCCATGAGCCGCAGAAAGTGCTGATCCTGCTCACCGACGGCAACGACACCAGCAGCAAAATCCCGCCCGACCACGCCGCCGACATGGCCGCCGCCAAGGGCGTGATAATCCACACCATTGCGATTGGCGACCCGCAGGCCAGCGGCGAAGCCAAGGTCGACCTGAGCGCGCTGCAAGCGATTGCCTCGGCCACCGGCGGCCGCTATTTCCGCGCCGAGGACCGTGACAGCCTGGCCCAGGTCTACGCCACCCTGGATAAAATCACCCCGCATCAGGTCAAGACGCTGAGCCACCAGCCCAAGCGCGATCTGTTCTGGTGGCCGTTGGCGGCGGCGCTGGCGATGTTGGCGTTGTATCACCTGATCGCCGCCGGCTGGCCGCATCGGAGGGTCGCAGATGAATCTCGCTGACTTCCATTTCCTGCGCCCCGCCTGGCTGCTGCTGGCGCTTGTAGGCGTGTTGCTGCCGTTGATCTGGCGGCGCAGCCGCGACTGGCAGCGGCGCCTGCGCGCAAATATCGCGCCCCATCTGTTGCCGCACTTACTGCTGACTCCTACAGATCGCCATCGCCTGCGCCCGGTGCACGTGCTCAGCGCCCTGCTGATGCTCGGCGCCATCGCCGCTGCCGGGCCGACCTGGGAACAGGATCGCCCGGACTTCCTCGAAAACCGCGCACCGCTGATTATCGCCGTCGACCTGTCGCCCTCGATGGACACCGCCGATGTGCCGCCGACACGCCTGCGCGCGGCCCAGCACACGCTGCACGACCTGGTGCAGCGGCGCAAAGGCGCACGCACTGCGCTGCTGGTGTACGCCGGCAGCGCCCACCTGGTACTGCCACCCACTGATGACCCGGCATTGCTCGACACGTTCATCCAGGCGTTGGCCACCGACTTGATCAGCCAGCCCGGCAAGAATGTGGCCGCCGTGATCGACCAGGCCAAGCGCTTGCTGGACAACGCACCCGGCACGCTGCTGCTGGTCACCGACGGCGCTGACACCGCGCAATTGCCGAGCCTCAAGCAGCATCTGGCCGACAGCCCGCTGCAAGTGCTGGTGCTGGCCCTGGGTAGCAGTCCCACGCTCAAGGCATTGGCCTCGGCCACTGACGCGCCGCTGGGCAGCCTTACGCTGAATGACGATGACCTCGACTGGATCGAACTGCACGCCCAGGTGCACTTCCAGAACGCCGACGAGCAGCAGCGCCTGCTGCAATGGAAAGACGCCGGTTACTGGCTGTGCTGGCCGCTGTTGCTGTTGGCGCTGTTGAGCGTGCGGCGGGGTTGGAGCCTGAACTGGACAGCCGTGTTGCTGTTGGGCGTGTTGCTGCAACCGACCCAGGCCAAGGCCAATCCGTTCCTCACGCCGGACCAGCAAGGCCGCTGGGCCTTCGAGCACCACCACTACCCCGAGGCGGCGGCGCTGTTTGTCGACCCGTACTGGAAAGGTATCGCCGCCTACAACGCCGCCGACTACGACTTGGCCCAGGCCACCTTCGCGACCCTCGACACCGCGCCGGCCGCCTTCTACCTGGGCAATATCCACGTGCGCCGCTTCAAGTTCGATGACGCCATCGTCGCCTATCAACACGCGTTGCAGTTGCAGCCGGTGTTTCCCGAGGCCAGCGCCAACCTCGCGCTGGCCATCGCGCTGAAAAAAGACACCGAGAGCGCGGCGAATAACGCGCCCGAGGCCAAGCCCGATGAGGTCAAGTTCGACAAGGCATCCGGCAAAGGCCAGAGCAAGACGATCCAGACCGAGCAAGCCCGTAACGATGCGTTGTGGCTGCAGAACCTGACCACCTCGCCGGCCACGTTTTTGCGGCGCAAATTCAGCCTGCAGGATCAGGAGACGCAGCCATGAAGGGTTATTGCGCCGTGCTGCTGTTGCTTGCGGGACCGTTATGGGCGGCCGAGCCGCAACTGCGGGTGCAAGCCCAGCTGATACCGGGTGCGTCCGTAGTGGTGGGCGAGCAATTGCAAGTCCAGGTCGACGTACTGACCGACACCTGGTTCACCGCCGCCGCGACGTTGCCGCCGCTCAAACTCGACGGCGCACGCGTGCAAGCGCCCGGCGGTGAGGCCGAGCACACCACCCAGGTGATCGACGGCAAGACTTTCTACGGCATGCGCTACGCGTACCGAATCACTCCAAACGTGGCGCAACGTTTCACGGTGCCCGCGTTGACCGTCAGCGCCCAACCCGGCCAGGCCAGCGCGCCCCTGAGTGCGCAGAGTGCGCCGCTGACGTTCGAGGCCACCCAGCCTCCAGGCTTTGCCCCCGGCGAACCCGTGCTGGTTGCCAGCGACCTGCGCCTGAGCCAGACCCTGGCGGCCACCGGCCTGCGTGTCGGCGACAGCCTCACGCGTACCCTGACCCTGCAAGCCGACGACACCCCCGCGCTGTCGCTCCCACCCCCCAGTGCCGCAGATGTCAGTGGCCTGCGCCTGTACCCGCAAGCGCCGATCATCAGCAATCTGGATGACGGCCGGGGTGCTATTACCGGCGGCCAGCGTATCGATCGGTTGGTGTACCGCGTGCAACAGGGCGGTCACTTCAGCCTGCCAGCGATCAGCGTGAAATGGTGGGACAGCCGTCACCATCGCCTGCAACTCGCGCAGCTTCCGGCGCTGACCTTCGACGCCCAGGCGGCGAGCGCCTACACGCCGACGTTTTCCGTCGCCGAGGACCTCAAGGCCCTCGGGCAGCACAGCCGCTGGCAGCTGTCGCGGCAGTGGATGGTGTGGATCGCCGCCGGGGTGCTGTTGGTGCTGGCCGGCTACCTGCTACATGGCCTGTGGCCACGTGTTCCACCGCTGTGGCGAACGCTGTGCGCGACATTGCGTTGGGTGTGTCGTCGACTACGCTTGCTTGCACTGAACCCTCGTCACGAAAAGGACTTCCCATGACGTCGCTGCGTTCTGCCCTGCCCCTGCTGCTTCTGTTGAACCTGCCCGTCCTCGCGGCCGACCCGCTGCCCTCATGGAACGAAGGCCCGAGCAAAAAACAGATCATCGAGTTCGTCCAGGCCGTGACGATCGAAGGCTCCAAGGACTATGTAAACCCCGCCGAACGCATCGCCGTGTTCGACAACGACGGCACGCTATGGACCGAGCAACCGGCGTACTTCGAAGTATTGTTTGCCTTCGATGAAGTCAAGCGCCTGGCGCCCCGGCACCAGGAATGGAAGACCACCCAGCCCTTCCAGGCCGTGCTTGAGAACGACCATCAGGCCCTGGCCCGCAGCGGCATGGACGGCCTGCTGAAAATCATCGGCGCGACCCACACCGGGGTCAGCACCGAAGCCTTTATCGATAACGCGAAAAACTGGCTGAAACAGGCCCGTCACCCTAAAACCGGCAAGCCGTTCGAGCAGATGATCTACCAGCCGATGCTGGAAATGCTCGACTACCTGCGCAGCCAGCAGTTCAAGACCTACATCGTCTCCGGTGGTGACACCGCGTTCATGCGCGCCTTTGCCGAAGAGGTGTATGGCGTGCCGCCGGAACAGGTGATCGGCTCGAATTTTGTCACCCAGTTCCAGCTCAAGGACGGCCAGCCACAGGTCTTGCGTACGGCCAAGCTGGCGCATAACGACGACGGCCCAGGCAAGCCGGAAAGCATCGACTCGATCATCGGCCGCCGGCCGATCCTGGCCTTCGGCAACTCCGACGGCGACCTGCAAATGCTGCAGTGGACCGCCGCTGGGCAGGGCAAGCGCCTGATGGGCCTGGTGCATCACACCGATGCCCGGCGCGAGTGGGCCTATGACCGCAATTCTCAGGTGGGGCGCCTGGACAAGGCCCTGGACCTGGCCAGGACACAGCACTGGACCGTGGTGGACATGGCGAGCGAATGGCGCCGCATCTACCCCTTCGAACCGGCTGTGCAAGTGAAGGTGCAATAAGCAAGACGTAGCGATGGACTGTAAAAAACGTTGGTCGCAGGCAATGCGACTCAAGCCCTAGAAGGAGCAAGTCTTATGACTCGCATACGTAAGTGGCTGCCGAAGCTCGCCCTGGTGGCGGCTTCGGTGCTGGGGGCCTCGGCATCCGCCTGGGCCGCCGACAAGCCGAATATCCTGGTGATATTCGGCGATGATATCGGGCAGACCAATATCAGCGCCTATTCCATGGGCGTGGTGGGCTACAAGACCCCGAATATCGACCGTATCGCTAAAGAAGGCATGATGTTCACCGACTACTACGCGGAGAACAGCTGCACGGCCGGGCGCTCGTCCTTTATCACTGGCCAGACGCCGTTGCGCACCGGCCTGTCGAAGGTGGGCATCCCGGGGGCGCCAATCGGCCTGCAAAAGCGCGATATCACCATCGCCCAGGCGCTGAAGTCGCTGGGCTACTCCACCGGGCAGTTCGGCAAGAACCACCTCGGTGACCGCGACGAATACCTGCCCACCAACCACGGTTTCGATGAGTTCTTCGGCAACCTGTACCACCTCAATGCCGAAGAAGAACCCGAGCGCCCCTACTGGCCCAAGGACGACGCGGAGTTCGTCAAGGCCAACACGCCGCGCGGGGTGATCCACAGCTTCGCCGACGGCAAGATCGAAGACACCGGCGCCTTGACCACCAAACGCATGGAAACCATCGACGATGAAACCACCGCGGCGGCCCAGGCGTTCATCAAGAAACAGGCCGAAGCCAACAAGCCGTTCTTCGTGTGGATGAACACTACGCGCATGCACGTATTCACGCACGTGCGTGACTCGATGAAGGGCCAAAGCGGCATGCCCGGCAACGAGTACGCCGATGGCATGCTCGAACACGATGGCGATGTGGGCAAGCTCCTGCAAACCCTCGACGAGCTGAAAATCGCCGACAACACCATCGTCGTCTACACCACCGACAACGGGCCGAACCAGTTCTCCTGGCCGGACGCGGCGACCACGCCGTTCCGCAACGAGAAAGACTCCAACTGGGAAGGCGCCTACCGGGTGCCGGCGATCATCCGTTGGCCGGGCAAGGTCAAGGCAGGTGAAGTGTCAAACGAAATGGTCTCGGGGCTGGACTGGTTCCCGACCCTGCTGGCCGCCGCCGGTGATGGCGACGTCAAGGACAAGCTGCTCAAGGGCTGGGCGCCGACGGCAGGCGGCACCAACTTCAAGGTGCACCTGGATGGCTACAACCAACTGCCGTACATCACCGGCCAGCAACCCAAGGGCGCGCGTAACGAGTTCTTCTACTTCAACGATGACGGCGCGCTGGTGGCGGTCCGCTTCGACAACTGGAAAGTAGTGTTCGCCGAGCAGCGCCAACCGGGTGGTTTCCGCGTCTGGAGCGAGCCGTTCGTGCAGCTTCGGGTGCCGAAGATCTTCAACCTGAGGATGGACCCGTATGAACGCGCAGACGTGGTCTCCGACCAGTATTACGACTGGAGCACCAAGAACGTCTACCTCGGTGCGGTGGCGGTGACCAAATCGGCGAAGTTCCTCGAGACCTTTATCGAGTACCCGCCCAGCCAGAAGCCGGCCAGCTTCAGCATCGACCAGATACGCGAAGCGGTGGACAAGAAAATCGAGGCGAAGATGAAGGCCGCGCCTGCGGGCTAGCGGTAACACTGTGCTCACCGCATGGGGTGGGCACATTCTGTTAATCACTGGAGATCACTGTGGGCACCGGCTTGCGTGCGCCCACAGGTTCCTGCGCTTACCTTGGAATTCGGCAATGACCTCACGCACCGCCAGCAAGCCCATTGAAGTGACCTCGTCCGCCGCAATCCTCATTCCCGCCCTCCTCCTGTTTATCTCCGGCAGCGCCGCCCTGGTGTACCAGGTGCTGTGGATCAAGCAGCTGTCGCTGGTGGTCGGCGTGGAGGTGTACGCGATCACCACCGGGATCAGTGCGTTTTTCGCCGGGCTGGCCTTGGGCGGGCTGCTGTTCGGGCGCCTGGCGGACCGCTTTGCGCGGCCGCTGTTGTTGTATGCCGGGATTGAATTGCTGGTCGCGGTCTTCGGGGTGGGCGCGACGCTGGCCCTGGGCATGGCAGCTGAACCGTTCGCCTGGCTGGAGCAGCACATCGGCCTGCTGGCCTGGGCGCTGCCGTTCCTGCTGGTCGGTTTGCCAGCCCTGCTGATGGGCGGCACGCTGCCGGTACTGGTGCGTTCGCTGAACATCGACGCCAAGGACCTGGGCCAGGCCGGTGGGCGCCTGTACGCGGCGAATACCGCGGGCGCGATTGCCGGGACCTTGCTGACCGCGTTTGTGCTGATCGCGCAACTCGGTGTACGCGGCAGTGCACTGGCGGCGGCGCTGCTCAACCTGGTGGCGGCGCTGGGTGCACTGCTGTCGGTGCGTCATCCGGTGGCGGCGCGGGTGCCGCCGGCCCATCGCGTGCAGCCGGCGCGGCTGGCACTGGTGTTGTACGCCATCGCCGGGGGCGTGGCGTTGGGGTATGAAGTGGTGTGGTCGCAGTCCATCGTGCAGTTCATGAGCACCCGTACCTACGCGTTTGCCGTGGTGCTGGCCACCTACCTTGGCGGGCTGTTTATCGGCAGCCAGTTGATGGCCCATCGGGTGCAGCGCCTGCGCGATCCCTGGGGTGTCTTCGGCCTGCTGATTGCCGGCGCGGGGCTGGTGGCGCTGCTGGAAATCGCCTTGCTCGGGCGTTGGCTGGTGCTGCTGCAAACCCAGGCCGAGGCGTTGGTGTTGAGCCTGGGCGGCAGTGAGTTGCCCGGGATGAGCGCGCGTTTTGCCTTGGCGGCGTTGTGCATCGTGTTTGTGCCGACGCTGTTGCTCGGTGCGGCGTTCCCCGTGGCCTTGCGCCTGAGTGTCGGCAACCAGCAGGTCGGGCGCGATGTCGGTGAGGTGGTGGCCTTCAACACCCTCGGTGGGATTGTCGGGGTGATGCTGTGCGGCTTTGTGCTGATTCCCTGGCTGGGGCTGGTGCGCACCCTGGGCCTGTTGGCCGTGGTCGCCGGCATCGTGGGTTACTTGGCGGTGCGCCGTGGCCATGGCGTGAAAAAAGGCCGGCGCCAGGCCGTGGTCGCAGTGGCGCTGGTGTCGCTGGCGGTGGCGCTGCTGACGCCGGTGGATCGGCTCGCCAAGCTGCTGCCCGGCGCGCGCAATGCCAGCGTGGCGTTTTACCAGGAAGGACGTGGCGCGACGGTCGCAGTGGTCACCCAGGGCCAAGGTGCAAGGGCGTTCCAGCGCTTGTATATCCAAGGGGTGTCCAATACCGGTGATGCCATGCCGTCGTTGCGCTATATGCGCATCCAGGCTTTGTTGCCGCTGTTGATTCACAACGCCGAGCCCAAGTCGGCGCTGGTGATCGGCTTTGGCACCGGCATCACGGCGGGTGCTCTGCTGCGCTACCCGGGGCTGGAACGGCGGGTGGTGGCCGAGTTGCTGCCATCTGTCGTGCAGGCCGCGTCGCTGTTCAAAGGCAATTTCGACGCCGGCCGTGATCCGGCCCTGGACGTACGCCTGCGCGACGGTCGCCAGGAGCTGCTGCGCAACCCGCAGACCTATGACCTGATCACCCTGGAGCCACCACCGCCCTCCGCCGCCGGCGTGGTCAACCTGTATTCCCAGGACTTCTACCAACTGGCAGCCACGCGCCTGGACACACATGGCCTGCTGGCGCAGTGGCTGCCGCTGCCGACGCAAAACATCGACGAATCCCGCGCGCTGGTGCGCAGTTTTCTCAACGTGTTCCCCTACGCCTCGCTGTGGACCAGCGAATTCCACGAGATGCTGCTGGTGGGCTCCCACGAGCCCATCGAACTGGACGCCGAGCGCATTCGCCAACGGTTCGCGCAACCGGGTTTAAGCGGCGCACTGGCTGACGTCGGTATCGATTCGGCCGCCACGCTCCTCGCCACCTGGGTCACCGATCACGAGGGCCTCGAGCGTTTTGCCGGCGATGCGCTGCCGGTCACCGACGACCAACCGCGCATCGAGTACGCGCCGTGGGTACGCAGCAAAGAAATTACGCGGGTGCTGCCGGCGTTGCTCGACCTGCGCGTGCCCGCACCGCTGGTCAACGCCGATGCGGCCTTCATCCGCACTCTGGCGGCCGAGCAGCAACGGCTGCTGCAGTTCTACCGCGCCAGCCTGCATGCCTATGATGGCGACCGTGACGCCTGGGGCCGGGATATTCGCGATGTGCTGCAGCAGGACAGCGCCAACCCCTACTACCGCTGGTTTATCACCCCGTAAAACAGGTAATGTGCGCGCGATTGTTTAGGGAGTTGCACCGCACATGACTTGCTGGAATGTCCTTGGCCTGCCACCGGATGCCGATAGCCGCACGATCAAGCGCACTTACGCTGCGCTGCTGAAGAAGACCCGGCCGGATGACGACCCCGAGGGTTTCCAGCGCCTGCGCGAAGCCTATGAGGCCGCGCTGACGTGGAGCGAGGACCCGCAGGAAGCCGACGAAGTCGTCATCGAGACCCATGGCGAGACCCTGGCCGAGCGTTACCAGGCGGCGCTCGGTAATGGCGGCGCGCTGCACTTCGAAATCCACCTGCTGTTGCGCGACATCGAGGGCGACCTCAACCCCGAAGACACGCGCTGGGCCTTTGAAACGTTCAACTGGCTGACCGCCTGGCAGCGCCTGGAGTTGCCCGCCGAGCTGGTCGAAAAGCTCGAGCGCAAGCACCGCGCGGCCTTGCAGCAACCGCTGCGCGAGGCTCTGGAGCACAAGGATGAGGCGGGGTTCCTGGCCGCTTATGCAGCGGGCGACGAGCACCCTTGGGTGAACAATCACCCACATGCCGAGTGGTTCAACCAGTGGCTGGCGCGGCTGCTGGCGCAGAGTCACTACTGGTCGAGCGCCGTATTCGAGGCAGTCTGCGCCGGCCAGCACTGGCACGGCGGCGCGGGCCATGACTGCCCGGCAGACGAGTGGACGCTGCTGTTGCGGCGCCAGCAAGCGCCAATCTTCATGGCACGCCAGCGTGCCCTGGCGGCCGAAGCCCCCAACACCCCGCAACAACGGGCCGCGCGGTTGCTGCTGGCACCGCTGAGCCTGGGCCAGCGGCGTGCCTTCGCCCAGCGCTTCAACGAGCACGACTGGAAAGCCTGCCAGGCGCTCAGTGCCGACATCTACGCCGACCACGTGGCCGAAGCCGAGGCGATGCCCGGCGGCACTGTGTATTTCTGGCAAGGCTGGGACACGGCGATGGACACCTGGCCGTGGCTCGTCGCGCTGGTGTTGAGTTGCCTGGTCGGCGCGCTGGCAAAGGCCGAAACCCTGGCCGGCAACGTGGTACCGACGCTGGGCTACGGCGTGTTGTGGGCATTCGCCGCAGTGATCGGCGCCGGCGTGGCCTGGCAGGCCTGGCGCCCGTTGGCCCATCAGTACCGCGTGCTGGATGAGCAGCTCAGTCAACGCCTGCCCCGCTGGCTCAGCCCTACGCACTTGCCATTGTTGCCGATACGGGACCTGCTGCCTGGACTGATCCTCGCGGCCACGCTGGGGTATATCTTCAGCCCGCTTGCCAGCCTGACACTGGTGGCGGTGCTGGCGCTTATCGGCGTGATCAAGCGACCCTTGATGAACAGCCACACCCCGTGGACCGCGCGCAATCCGCGCTGGGCCGCACTGGGCATGACACTGTTGGTGATCCTGGGGATTGCGCTGTACGCGGGCCTGGCCCTGCTCGACAGCCAGCACCGCGTCACCCGCAACCAGGGCCTGCAACCCTGGACCGAACGCCTGTGCAGTCGCATGCCGCGCACCGACACCGCGTGCCAGGCGCCCGCCACCGAGGCGCAGTGGTATGGTCAGGAGGCTACGCAATGAATCCTAAATGGCTGGTGCCTATCAGCCTGGTGCTCGGCCTGGGCTTGCTCGGCGTGGCCGGCGCCACCAAACCGCTGCAATACGCGCAATTGTGGCTCGACCAGCGCGACAGCCCCTACACCGCGGCGGCCAGCGCCATTGCGCCGATCATTGATTGCGTAAACCGCGTCGATCGGGAAACACGCCTGGCCTACTACTTCATGAGTACCGGGCAGGAGGAAGTGCGCAGCTACGATAAATTCGGCGACCGCAGCGAGCCCGATGCCCGCTATATCCGCGCGTCGGTCTGCTCTGAGCTGTACACCCTGAAACTGCGGCGCCAGCAACCCGACAGCCCCCTGCTCGGGCCCGCCGCGACCTACGCGGCCAGCCTGAACAGCTTCACCTCGTTGGCTGATCGGGTCACGCTGCCGGAGTGGGCGTCTGCCGCGCAGCAAATCCTCGTCGAAGCCGTGAGAAAACAGTATGCGTTGCAACTGGCCGAGAAAGGCCAGGACTACCTGGCGGCCTCGACCGCCCTGCGCACGCCGCTGGAGCAGGCCGACATGGCGGTGCGCCCGGCGCAGCTGGCGTTGATAGAGGCACGCTTCGGCCGGGACATGCACTGGCAGGTGCTCAATTACATGATCGCCGCGCGCCAGGCCGTGAACCAGATCGAGCAAGGCATGCGCAACGCCAGCCTGACGCCGCCTACCGTGGCAGCCTTGGCCGACACCGTGCAACAGGCGGCAGACAGCGCCCGCGCCTATGTGCGTACCCATCCGAGCGGCAAGCTCGACGAAGAAGCCCGTTTTCTCTGGTACACCCTGAACGAGCCGGCCGACGCGTACCTGTCAGCCTTGCGCACGCTCACCCAACACTGGCACGAACACGCCCCACCGCAGCAACTGAGTGACGACTATTACCTCGTCACCCGCCGCTACGATGCCCTGCTCAGCTACTACAACAAACCGGCCAGGAATGCGTTTTAAGCGTCAGTGCTTTTTCAGCTTCAGGTAAGACTGATGCAGGTCCGATGCCCAGCCATCAATGACGCTTTTGACATCGTCGGCCTTCATCACCTGCGAGTCGTTCGCCAGTGGCTTGCCGGTGCCTTTGCGCACGACTTGGGCGAGCACCTTGCCACTGGCGCCGTCGAGGAACTGCGCCTCGGTGCCGAGGGTGGTTTCCTGGTCGCGGATGCCGGTGCCGGTACTCACCGCAGCCGCCACCAGGGCAACCGGAATGTATTCATACGGCTTGAGGGCCTCGGTCTTGCTGCTCACCGCCGTGATCGCCGCGCGCACCACAATCACGCCAGGACCGGGGGCATTGGCCAGAGGCAATGATTTGCCCAGTTCGCGTTTGAGTGCCTGGTTGAAATAGGCGTTGATGCCATTGAGGGTGCTGTCGGGGATTTTCGAGGTGGCTTGGGGCTTGGGGTAGAACTGGGTCGGTTCGATGTACACCGCGTTGTAGCGACTGAGGTCCAGCTTGGGATCGACCCAGCGCATGACTTCCGCGCCCGACGGTGACTTGGCTTCCTTGAGCTGGCTGTAGTTGGAGAGAAAACCCGAGTACTCGTCCGGTTGCGTAACCTTGCTGGCACAGCCTGCCATTGCGATTGAGGCGAGGCACAACGTGCTGATCAATAGCCTGTGTTTCATCATTGAACTCCCTGGCGATCATCATCGGAACACTGAGCTGTAGGTATAGCCAATCCTGGCGAGATAGCGCTTTTTTCGCCTGCCTGTTTGACAGGACTGCGGCCAGCGTCAAAGCTGCACGAAGCTTAAGCACGCCGTAGAGCGTCCATGCATCAAGACAGCGGAAGTCGGAATGCCCAAGCCCAAACCAGCACCTGTCGTACCCCACCGTGACTCATCCCGTCGTTACCTGTACCCCGTCCTGATTGTGCTGCTGTTGGTGACCATGGCCGGGATCTGGTTTTTCCTCCAGGCCAGTACGCCTCGGTTACCGGCTCCGGCGCCCGTGGTGGTGGCCAAGCCGGCGGTCATCCCCCCGCCTGCACAGTGGGTAGACGAACAACAGTGCCAGGGCTGCCACCAGGCCCAGGCCAGGGACTGGCAAGGCTCACACCACCAATTGGCGATGCAGCCCGCCACGCCGCAGACGGTCCCGGCGGATTTCAACAACGCCTCGTTCAGTGCCGAAGGTGAAACCACGCGGTTCTATCAACGGGGCGATGAGTTCTGGGTCAACACCCCGGGCAGCGATGGCAAGGCGGCCGACTTCAAGGTGGCCTACACCTTTGGCATCGCGCCGTTGCAGCAATATCTGCTCGAAGTCGGCGACGGTCGCTTGCAGGCCCTGGGCGTGGCATGGGATACACAGAAAGGCCGCTGGTTTCATCTCTATCCGGGCCAGGGCGTCACCTTCAAGAACCCGTTGCACTGGAGCAAACCCAGCCAGAACGCCAACTTCATGTGCGTGGAATGCCACACCACCGGCTACAAGCGTAACTTCGATGCGGTCAACAACCGCTTCGACAGCCAGTGGAACAGCCTTGGCGTGGGCTGCCAGGCCTGTCATGGCCCGGCCTCCAATCACTTGCAGTGGACCGCCAAAAACACTGATGCGGTGCACGCCGGGTTTGCCGTGGATTTGAAAGACAAGGACGCCACCGTCGAACTCGAAACCTGCGCGCGCTGCCACGCACGCCGTGCGCCCCTGGGCGATGGGTTCACCGTGGGCAAGCGCCTGATGGACGACTATCTGCCCAGCGTGTTGACCCGTGAGCTGTATGCCCTGGACGGCAAGATCAAGGATGAGGTGTTTGAACACGGCTCCTTCGCCCAAAGCAAAATGGCCGAAAAAGGCGTGCGCTGCAGCAATTGTCACAACCCCCACAGCGCTGAACTCAAGGCACCGGGCAATGGAGTGTGCCTGCAGTGCCATAACCCGGCGGGCAAGACCCCGATCGCCACGGTGGACGGACGTGGCTTGCAGGCAAAAGACTACGCGTCCATCGAACACACACGACTGCCGCCTGGCCAACCCGGTTCGTTCTGCGTCGATTGTCATATGCCCGGTAAGTTTTACATGGGCAACGACTTCCGGCACGACCACAGTTTCAGCATCCCCGCCGGCGCGCGTGATGTGCTGCGCGCCCCCAGCTACGCAGACAGCATGGCGGTGATTCGCAGCGGCAAGCCGGGTGCCGCCCAGGCCCTGCATGATCAGCTGGCGCGCAGCAACCTGCCGGCGATCCAGCGCGCAACGATGCTGATGGAGTTGCCCAACTATCCGAGTGAACACGCGCTGAGACTGGCGACCAAGGACCTGGCCAACACCGCCCCGCAAGTGCGCGAAAGTGCCGTGCGCGCGGTCAGCGCGTTGTTGCCGCCAGCAGAACGTGTCGCGCTGTTTGGCCCCTTGCTCGAGGATCCGGTGCGTGCAGTGCGCATCCTCGCCGCGCGCGATCTGTTGAGTGTGCCAGGCCAGGGTGCGGCCTGGGGCAAGGCGATCGCCGAGTACGAGCAGGTGCAGTCGAGCCTGTTGGAACGCGCCGAAGCCAACCTCAACCTGGCGATGCTTTACCAGGCCAGCGGCCGTCATGACAAGGTCGAGGCCCAGCTACGCACTGCCCTGCTGCGCGATCCTGATTTTTTCCCGGCGCTGGTCACATTGGCGCAGTGGCTGGAAGCCAATGGTCGCGCCGAAGAAGCACGCAGCCTGATCACCCGGAAACTGGCCGAGCATCCCGACGCCGCGCTGTTGCAACACACCCAGGGTTTGATGCTGATACGTAGCGGCGCTGCCGCAGAAGCCATGGGCTACCTGCGCAATGCCGCGCGCCTGGACCCGGCCAACGCCCAGTATGGGTTTGTCCTGGCAGTGGCCTTGCATGACAGCGCCGAGGTCGAGCAGGCCTGCCAGCAACTGGAAGACGTGCTCCAGCGTCAGCCGTATCACCGCAATGCGCGGCTGTCGCTGATCCAGTACTACCTGGAAAGTGGCCAGGAACCCAGGGCGCAACGGGTCATGCTGGACTGGAAACAACTCAACCCTGGCGACCCGGCGCTGAAGTAGACGCTTCAGCCGCGTTCGCGCGGAATCAGGCTCTGCAACTGCGAGGCCAGGAAATTGGCGTCGAAGCCAAAGGTGTCCGGGTCTTTAAGGCCATTGGTTTTCTTCCACAGCCAGTCGTTTTTGTCGGCCGGCAGCACCAGCGACACACTGCCGTGGCGGGCGGCGGTCAAGCCCATCACCGACACCGAGATCAAGCCGCCCACGCCCATGACTTCAGGCACGAACTCCACGGTCTTGCCGGTGATCTGCACCAGCAGCTTTTCGGTCTTGAAGGTCGAGGTCTCCACCGGTACGCCCGGCCCGCTGGCGACATAGGCTTCACGGTGCACCTCCAGCAGGCCGACAGTCTTGACCGGCTCCAGCCATTGCTCGATCTGCCCGAACAACGCGTCGAGCTTTTGCGCCCAACGGGCCGACTGCACATCAAACTGCTGCTTCTTGTGCGCTTCGCTATCGGCGTAGTGACGAAGCATCTCGCCCAGTTGCTGTACATCGTCCATTGCGGATTTCCTTGGGTGTGCCACGTAACAAAGCCCGATCATGGCAGAAGCGGCCGCTCGGCGTATGACTAAACACCAGCCTGAGGCACGGGTCGTCGTTTACAGCTGGATGAACTCCCGGCCTCAATGTGACTGCAATGGACGGTGCGGTTGATGTGCTAGCCCTGGGCTGCGGTTTCATGGGGTGGGTAATACGCCACGGCCGAACGGTGAACCGCGTGCTGACTAACGTAGGCGCCGTAGTCGATGTGCAGTTCCCTCGATTTGGGAAGTTTGCTCTTATCAACCACGACTTCCATGGATTGCTTCAAGCTGCCTTCTTCCAGGGTCAGGTAGATGGCAATGCCATGCCCCAGATGCGTGCGAAAGAAGAACACCACTTCCTGTCCCTTTTCTAGCCCACGAATCGCCGGCGCGGTGACTATGAGCTCTTTCTCGGTATGGGTAATCACCGCAGCAGGCAGTCCATCGAAGCTAATAAACTTGTATACATTTGGCATTACGCAATCCTCATCATGTTAATGGACCAAGCCTCCAAGGCGCAGGCCTGGCCTCTATTAACAAGGCCAAATTACTTGCCGTCTACTGTCAGAAGTAACAGGTTTATACGTGTCCTGACGGTGTCTAATTCTCCTCCGGGCAGATCTGCAATGCCGGTGTATCGAACGAAGGGTGCTCCGATAAAAGACGATGCCACTCCATTCGAAACCAAGGCGTGAATTGCCCTTGCGACTCTGAAAGTTGCGCTGATATTTCGGCTCGCGTCCACCACTTGATCTCGCTGACTTCTTCAGCTGCCGGGCAGATCACAGCGTCAGATTGCGCAACCAATACATGACAAAATTCGTGTTCCGCACCGATTGAACCAAAGTGCGCATGGTACTCAAAACCATATAAAAAACGGCAGGAGGCAGAGATGCCCAGTTCTTCACGCAGACGACGGGACGCCGCATCCAGAATAGCCTCTCCAGATGCCGGATGACTGCAGCAAGCATTTGACCAGAAACCTGGCCAGAGCATTTTACCTGCTGCACGGCGCTGCAGCAGGTGACGCCCGCGACTGTCAATCAGATGCACTGAAAATGCGCGATGAAGCTTTCCCTTTCCCGAGTGTGCGGCGTATTTGTCACAGATACCGATCTGTACATCGTGTGCGTCAACTAACACTACATCATTGGTCATGCTGTATTCCCCTCGGTGCAATTACCCACGCCCTCCCCCGCACACTGTTGCCTGTGTGCAAGGGTTACCCAAGTCAGGGGACCTGTCCCCAGGCGCTGACGAACGTCAAAGCTGCGTCATTGAAGCCTGGATCGGCACGCAGGTTGGCCATGGCTTCAAGGTCGTCTTGAGTGAGTAACTCAAGTTTCAGCAGCGCTGGCCCCGCCTGTGCGGTGGTTGCAGCCCAGAAGGTATCGGCGGGGCTGTTGTCACCGATTCTGCCTTCGAGGGTGCGATGCTCTACGTTGGAAAGTCTCCGTTCACGTAATCGGTCGGGAAGTGTATCGGCCCAGAGCATGTCGGAACCAATGGTCCGCTCCAGGAGGGTGACTCCGGCCTGGGCTACTTTTCGGAACACCGGGTTCGCCGTTCTCAAGCTCGGTTGCAGACTCACGTCCTCGATCACCAGCCAACCACCCGGGCGGACCCAGGTGGCGGCTCGTGTCAATATGTCTTCGCGTTCGCTGAGGTGACACAGAAGCGCCCGAGCGTGCACCACGTCAAAGGAGGCGGCAGGAAAACTCTCGGTCGCCGCATTATGGGTGATCACCCTAATGCCCGGGATACCGGTAAGGAATCGGGTGTCGATATCAGTGGCGGTGACCGTCGCATCGGGATATCGCTTGCTCAGCCAGCCGGCGAGCGATCCAGCACCGGCGCCGAGATCGAGGATGGCAGGCTTGCGCGGAAGATCCAGTTGATCAAAAACCGCTTGGCTCAACGGGTCAAACGCACGTTCCAAGGTGCGTAGCCGTGCCAATTGGCCGGCGTGCTGATCAGCAAGATAACTGCTGGTGTAGCCCGTTTCCTCGGCGGAATCGATAGTGGTCAAAGTACGACCTCCAGTTGATCAGGGCAGCGATTGAGGAATCCACGTTCGGCAGGCTTGAACCCTGGAGCCCAGCGCACGTTAGGAAAGGCCTGTAGCAGCATGCGGGCGCTGATCGTGATCTCCATCCGCGCCAGCATCGATCCCAGGCAGAAGTGACGACCCGCGCCGAAGGCGAAATGACTGCTCGCCTGTTCGGTGCGCAACATATTGAAGGTGTCCGGGTCGGTGAATTGATCCGGATCACGGTTGGCCGAACCGATAAGACAAGCCAGGGTCGCGCCCGCAGGAATCGTTCCCGAGGGCAGTTGCAGCGACTCACGGGCCTCCCGGAGTACGAGTTGCAAAGGGGGGTTGCGTCGCAGGGTTTCGGTGAGCGCATTATCCATCAGGTCTGGATTAGCGATCACCGCCTCTTTGACGCCAGGCTCGTCCAACAGGTTGACGATGAGATTCGCCAGCGCACCGTGACTGGTCTCGCTACCCGCCGTCATCAGGATTGCGCAGTAAGACCGGACGAACGTCTCGGGCAACGGCTGACCATCAATCTGCGCAGCCAGGAGTTGCGAGATCAAATCGTCTGAGGGTTCTGCACGGCGGGCGTCGATATGCGGCTGGATGAAGTCGTAGAAACTGTCTCGGTTGGATAACCCGCCGGTCAACAGTGCCGGATCCTGTCGATAATTGCCCATGTAAGCGAAGCCGATGGCACACCAACGCTTTAGCCGCGCCACCTCCTCGCGGGTTTCAGCCGGGAGACCCAGCGCACGAGCCATCACCCGCACCGGCAGCGCTGCGGTGAAATCGGCGATGAGGTCCACCTGAGGTCGGCCGTGCATCTGCGCCAGAAGGTCTGTGGTCACCGAGGTGATGGATGCTTCAAGCGCTGTGAGGGCTTTGCTGCGGAACGAAGGGCTAAGCAGCGCTCGGTGCTGAGCGTGCTCGCACCCGTCCATCGTGACAATAGTGTGTCCCAGCAGCGGTCCGATCTGCCAACTGTAGTTGTTATTGCTCGCCCCAGGATGGGTCAATGCGGCTTTGACATCCACATGCCGACTGACCAGCCACACATCGGAGGGCTCGTCGTAAACGATCGGTAACGTGGTACGTAAACGCTCATACAATGGGTACGGGTCGATTTCGAACAGCCGGGACTTAAGGGTCGGCGGGGTCAGTTTCAGGTCGACTTTCCGGTGGTCCTTCGCCGACGCGTCGGCGGTTTGCAGGTGATAGCGAGAAACGCTCTGGTGCCAGTCGCCCGCCGCCCGGACAACCTGACGCAGTCGGTCCGGGTCGGTCGCGGCGCACCGCCGCTGGTTTGCATGCTGGGTGGCGACCGCAGTGAATTGCGCAACCGCCGTGTTCACCATCTGATGGGCAGACTCAATCGCGGCAGGCCAGTCTGTGCCGGTGGTATCCGCCAGTATCGACACCAGGTTGAAGCGCTCACCGCACACAACATCCTTGGCAATCGAATGGATGTCGTTCGTCCAGGCGATGATATCGGCAGCGTGTTCACGCAGCGTGTTCCACCATTCGATGTCCGCTGGATTCTCGTACGGGTCGAGCGTTTCGGCCGCATCGATGAGATCAAAGAAGAACAGCGCCCCGAAAGAGTCCCGGCGCAAAGGCAGGTACTCGGCCAACGTGAACGCCGTGTCGGTTTCCCGCCCTCGTACCAACGTCGCCTGCGCACGCAGATGTTGGATCAAATGTCCCACGAGCCTATGCCGCCAATGGCCGGTGCCCAAACACTTGGTCTGAGGCCACAGATCGTCGACCAGAACAACGAGCATCGGATCATCGAATCGGCTGGTTTCACTTGACGGATCAGCACCGCCGCTCTCGGTCAACGCCTGCACTGCGGTGATGAAACGATCCAGCGCACCGTTTTCCGCCCAGGGGCCGTCATCGATTCGATCATCGAGGGTGAGCGCCCACAGATACCAGCACACCAGAAGCTCGGCGTGGTCTGTGGGTGCCCTCCCACACAATGCAATTCCCAGGTCGAGCAACGCAGTAGTGCTCAATCGATGCGCACCGCGGCGTCCGATCAATCCGTACCGCTGGGCCCAGGCGAGAGCATGCGTGCGCAACCGTTCACTGTCGGAGCGCGGTGGCGGGCTGGCGAAAGGAAGCCGGATCTCGGGAATAACCAGCTGTGTCGTCGGTAAAGGACCGCCGTAGGGGGTGCCGGAAGCGCCTTCCAGGAGTTCCGCTGCCATGATGTGTCCTCTTGAATCAACTTCCAGTAAGAGATACTTGGCGGCTATTGCCAAGCCGCGTAGCCGGTGAAATCACCGGGAGCATTTTCCAGCCGGCCCGATCTTGCTCGAAGTTCAAATCTTGAGAAATGAGAATTGTCGGAGTTCGCCCCAGGAAAAACCCCCGCATAGTGGACAGGTGTATTGGTCCCTCATCCGTGCGGATTAGATACGTGCATTGACTCAAAATATACTGTCATTTCTTACAGGTATGGACGACTCAGCTCGGCATGTAAGCGGTGATTGGTAATCACCGCTTTTTGAACTGCTCTGGTGAATGGGTTGGCAACTGCGTATGACGAATCGGCTTTCGATGGGTAAGGTGAAGCGACTTTCCCTGTCAGGAGCATCGCATGCGTACCATCGGCCTTATCGGCGGCATGAGCTGGGAGTCCAGCGCCGAGTACTACCGCATCATCAACCAGCGCGTGCGCGACCAGCTCGGCCCGCTGCGCTCGGCACAGCTGTTGATGTACAGCGTGGACTTCGGCCCGGTGGAACAGGCCCAGCACGCCGGGCGTTGGGATGACACCGCGCTGATCCTGGAAGACGCCGCGCGCCGTTTGCAGGCCGGCGGCGCCGAGTGTGTGGTGCTGTGTACCAACACCATGCATTTGGTGGCGCCGCGTATCGAGGCGGCGGTGTCGATCCCCTTCCTGCACATCGCGGATGCGGCCGCTGCGGCGGCGGTGGCAGCCGGCACCCTGACCGTCGGCTTGCTCGGCACCGCGTTCACCATGGAGCAGGATTTTCTCACGTCGCGCCTGGCCGCCCAGGGCCTCACCGTGCTGGTGCCGGACGCGGAGGAGCGCCGCGCCGTGCACCGGATTATCTATGAGGAATTGTGCGTCGGCGTGATCAGCGATGCATCACGCCAGGTTTACCTGCGGGTCATCGAGTCCCTGGCCGCACGGGGTGCCCAGGCGGTCATCCTCGGCTGCACGGAAATCAGCCTGCTGGTCAAGCCCGAACACAGCGACCTGCCGCTGCTGGACACCACTGAGCTGCATGCGCAGGCTGCGGTGGCGTTTGCGCTGGAGGGTTAAGCCGACTGGCGCAGGCGCGCCATGCTCAGGGTGTCGACAAACACCCCATCGCGCAGGGCGTAGTCACGCAAGCGCCCTTCGACCTCGAAGCCGAACTTGCGGTACAGGTGATGCGCGGCTTCGTTGTCGGCGTACACCGTGAGTTCCACCCGGTGCAGGTTCATCCAGTTGTCGGCCACGTCCAGCGCGGCCGTCAACAGCCGCGAGCCTACGCCCTTGCCCTGCCAGGCCGTCGCCACACCCATGCCGAACGAACCGACATGGGCCTGGCGTACGCGCAGGTACTGTTCCAGGCCCAGTTGGCCGATCACCTCGCCGCCGTGCACCGCCACCAGTTGCAGGCGCCGCTCGTTGTCGGTGACCAGGCGTTTGCGCCAGACATCCACCGACTGGAACGGCATCTGCAGCACCTGCCGGCACACGGCCGGTTCGTTATAGAGCGCCGCCACACCTTCAAGGTGGGCCTCGGTAAAGCGCTGGATCACGATATGGGGTTCAGGTGCGTGCATGGGTTTCATCCTTTGAAAGACACGTGGCCGGCCAGTGTAGAGGCCATGCCTGCTCCCTGGCTAGGGCGCCGGCACGGTCGTCCATAACGACGGCCAGTCGCCGTAACCGACACCGGTGCAGCGCGGCATGCTATGAAACTCACTGAGCTGGAACGCCTTGCCGTCAAACACCCAGACACCACCACCGCCGCAGTCACCGATGCCGCGCTGCTTGTAGAAATAACTCAAGGTGCCGGTGGCTTCGTCATAGCCCACCGAGCCTTGCAGCGCAGCGCCGTCCAACGGCAAGGGCTCAAGCGCCAGCGGCGTTTGCGCATAGGGCGCCTGACGCTGGCGGCTGACCACGTCGAACTCACAGTTGTAGGCCGCGCAGTCGTAACGCACCACCGTCATCGCCTGTTGCGCCGTCAGCGCCCCGGCCTTTGCCTCGGGCTCACCCTCCTCCGGCGTCACGGCCTGCACAGCAGCGGCCACCAGGCCGGCCTGTTCCTGCGCGGTCAACGCCGGCGGCGCAGGGAACTTGCGCAGCACCGGTGTTGGCAAACGTGGCGGCACCTCACGGGCCGGCGCTTTTCCGGGGCGTGCCAGGGCCGTCACGTTATCCACCCGCCCCTGCACCGCATCCATCAACAGCAGCGAAGCGCTCAGGCCGCTCAGCGACACATGGGCCTGCTCATCACCCGGCAATTGCAGGCGCTGGCCATTGCGCAAACGCTGCAACCAGCGCCGCGCCGCAGCGTCCTCGATCACACCGTAAGACTGCACCTCGGGATCGCCGCCCTGATCGTCCAGTTCCACATGCAGATCCCGGGTCAGCTCCAGGCCCAACGGCTGACCGTCCAACAGCAAGGTCGACAGGTCCAGCGCTTCGCCGCGGTGGTCGAAGCGCAGGCGCAGATACCCTTCGGGACCGGCCTGATGCCAGATATGCAAGGTCAGGGAGCTGTAGTCTTCTTCATCGACGCCACTGGGCGCGCTGAGGGCATGACAATTGCGCAGGTTATCGCACCCGGTGACCCAGTTCTTGATTTCCCGCAGCAGCGGTACGGTTTCAGCGGGCGGTTGAGCGAAGGCCTGGGTGGCGCTGCCGGTCAGCAGCAGGGCCAGGAGTACGGGGCGCAGCATGGGGACTCTCCGTGTCGAAAAATGACGCGGATTGTCCCATGTTCGGCGTGATGCGTCAGCGCTTGGCCGCCACACGCCACACCCGCGCAATATCCGCCGCGCGCTCGCGCAGCAAACGCGGTGCCTCGCTGCAGGCCTGCTCCAGGCTCATCGGGCCGCTTGGCAAGGCGAAGGCTGCATCCACGCCATGGGCGTACATCTGCTCGTAGCCGTCGCCCAGGGTGCCGGCGATGACGATCACCGGGACGCCATGTTGCCGGGCGATGCAGGCCACGCCGAAGGGGGTTTTGCCGCGCAGGGTCTGGGCGTCGAAGCGGCCTTCGCCGGTGATGACCAAGTCGGCGCCGCGTACGGCGTCGTCAAGGCCCACCAGCTCGGCGACGACTTCCACGCCCGCGCGGAACTGCGCGCCGAGGAACGCCTTGGCGGCGAAACCCAGGCCGCCGGCGGCGCCGCTGCCGGGCTCGTCGCGCACGTCCTTGGGCAGGACGTTGGCGCAGTGATCGGCGAAGTGGCCGAGGGCGGCGTCCAGTTGTTGCACCTGCTCGGGGTTGGCGCCTTTTTGCGGGCCGAATATCGCCGAGGCGCCGTGGGGGCCGCACAGCGGGTTGTTCACATCGGCGGCGATTTCAAAGCGTACCTGGGCCAGGCGCGGGTCGAGTTTTTCCAGGTTGATACGCGCCAGTCGTGACAAGGCCAGGCCACCCGGCGGCAAGGCCTGATCCGCAGCGTCTAACAGTTGCACCCCCAGGGCCTGCATCGCCCCCGCGCCGCCGTCGTTGGTGGCGCTGCCGCCAATTGCCAGAATGATGCGCCGGGCACCCAGGTCCAGGGCCGCGCGAATCAGTTCGCCAGTGCCGTAGGTGCTGCTGGTGCACGCATCGCGCTGGCCTGGCGCTACCAATTGCAGGCCGCTGGCTTCGGCCATTTCGATGATCGCGGTGTGGCTGTCGGCCAGCCAGCCCCAACGTGCTTCCACCGCGGTGCCCAAAGGCCCGCGCACCGCCTGGCGGCGCAATTGGCCGTTACAGGCGGCGAGCACCGCGTCCACCGTGCCTTCACCACCGTCCGCCATTGGGCACTGGATCAGCTGTGCGTCCGGCCAGACTTGCGCCAACCCTGCGGCAATGGCCTGGGCGACGCCCTCGGCACTCAGGCTGTCCTTGAACGAGTCGGGGGCGATGATGATTTTCATGGGCTTTCTCCGGTTTTTATCACGCCCATGCTGCCAGTTGGCACCGCCGCTGACGCCGGTCCGATGCACAAGTGCGGGTAAGGTTTGTTGTTCATTCCGACAAAGCCTGGGGCAATAGCTGCACGCCGAGGTACAGCGCCAGCATGCCATCCAGGGTCAGCGGGTCGACGCCGCTGAGTTCGGCGATGCGCTCCATGCGGTAACGCAGGCTGTTGCGGTGAATGCCGAGGGCGTCGGCACAGGCCTGGCTTTGCCCGTCGTGTTCACACCAACTGCGCAGCGTGGCCAGGAGTTGGCCGTTGCTGTCCCTGGCCAGCACCTTGCGCAAGGGATTGAGCAGTTCGTCCAGGGCATCGTCGTTGCGATGACGCCAGAGCATCACGGGCAGGCGGTAGCGGTTGAGGGTCAACAGCCGCGAGTGCGGCAGTACATCGCGACCGTAGGCCAGCAAATCGCCGACGCGACGATAGCAACGGCGCAATCCGGCCAGGCCATCCGCCTGCCCGCCGACGGCCACCCGCAGGATGTTCCAGCCCAGGCCCTGGAGCTTTTCCAGTAACCGTGGATTGTCCACCTGCTGCGCCGCCGGTCGGCACCACAGCAGCGAGAACTGCGCCGAGCTCACGCACCAACTGTCCGGATAGCGCGAGGTCAGCCAGGTGTTCAAGGCCTCCGCCGATTGGCCCGCCCCCAGTTCGAACAGGTACGGCGTGCGTGCCAGCTGCGGCTTGAGGCCCAATTGCTGGGCTTCGTCGACCAGGCGTGGTGAGTCGCCGCTGTCGGCGAGGAGCAACGCCAACAGATCATCGCAACGCTGGCGTCGCCATTGCTGCTCGGCTTGCTGATGACGATGGCTGACGAGCATTTCGGCGGTCATGCGCACCAATTCGGCATAGGTGCGCAACAGCTCGGGCTCGCCGGTGATACCCAGCACGCCGATCAAGCGCTGATCGTGCATAAGCGGCAGGTTGATCCCTGGCTGCACGCCCTTGAGGTGCTTGGCGGTCTGCCCGTCGATCTCGACCACGCGACCGTTGGCCAGTACCAGTTGTGCGCCTTCGTGGCGGGTGTTGATGCGCTCGGGCTCGCCGCTGCCGAGGATCAGGCCCTGGCTGTCCATGACGTTGACGTTATAGGGCAGGATCGCCATGGTGCGATTGACGATATCCTGCGCCAGGTCATGATCCAGCTCGAACATGCGGCCATCTCCTTGAAAGAAAGTCCTTGAAAGCGTGGTTGTTCATCGGCACAGCGCAAAGCATGCATCACTGTGCGCAAGCACAAAGACAGCACCCCGCAACGTGGCCGAGACTCATTGGGCGATCAACGTTACCTTCGCATCGCGAAAAATCATAATAAAGAGAGACTCCCATGTCACAGAGCGCCGCTGTCACACTGGCCACCGATGACGATAAAAACGCCATCTACAAGCGCATTACCCTGCGCCTGATCCCCTTCATTTTCATCTGCTATCTGTTCAACTACCTCGACCGGGTCAACGTTGGCTTTGCCAAGTTGCAGATGCTCGATGCGCTGAAATTCAGCGAAACCGTGTACGGCCTGGGTGCCGGGATCTTCTTTATCGGCTACGTGCTGTGTGGCGTGCCGAGCAACCTGGCGCTGACCAGATTCGGTCCACGGCGCTGGATTGCCTTGATGATGATCGTCTGGGGCACGCTGTCCACCTGCCTGTTGTTCGTCACCACGCCGACGCATTTCTATACCTTGCGCCTGTTTACCGGTGCGGCTGAAGCCGGCTTCTTTCCGGGTGTGGTGCTGTACCTCTCGCAGTGGTTCCCGACGTTTCGCCGTGGGCGGATCATGGCGCTGTTCATGTCGGCGATCCCGGTGTCCGGTTTGCTCGGCAGCCCGTTTTCCGGCTGGATCCTCAACCACTTCGCCGCCGGCCAGGGCGGCCTGGCAGGCTGGCAATGGATGTTCCTGCTGCAAGGCATCCCGACCGTGATCCTCGGCGCCCTCGCCTACTTCCTGCTCAGCGACAGCTTTGCCCATGCCAAGTGGCTCAAGCCCCACGAACGCGCCGTGCTGGAAGCCGACCAGGCCACCGACCTGGCCAACAAGCCGAAAACCACCACCGATTCACTCGCCGAAGTGTTCAAGAACCCGGCGATCTGGGCGTTCGGCCTGATCTATTTCTGCATCCAGAGCGGCGTATACGCCATCAACTTCTGGCTGCCGTCGATCATCAAGAACCTGGGTTTCAGCGATAACCTGGTGATCGGCTGGCTCAGTGCGATTCCGTATCTGCTGGCAGCGGTATTCATGTTACTGGTGGGCCGCTCGGCGGACTTGCGCAAGGAGCGTCGCTGGCACTTGGTGGTGCCGATGCTGATGGGCGCCATCGGCCTGGTGATCGCGGTGAACTTCGCCACCACGCCGGCCATCGCCATACTCGGCCTGACCATCGCCACCATGGGCGCCCTCACCGGCCTGCCAATGTTCTGGCCGGTGCCGACCGCCATGCTCAGCGCGGGCGCAGCCGCCGGCGGCCTGGCGCTGATCAACTCCATGGGCCAGATGGCCGGTTTCCTCAGCCCGTATATCGTCGGTTTTGTGAAGGAGGCCACCGGGTCCACGGATGTGGCGCTGTACCTGCTGGCGGCGGTGATTGTGGCGGGCAGTGTGCTGGCGTTGCGGATGACGCGGACCTTGAAGGTTTAACGCGGTCCATGTGGGAGGGCGGTGCGTCGATTCGACTTGCCCCCTCCCACAATGGGTCTGGGTTTACAGCAGGCCGCCGCCGTTGATATCAATGACAGCACCGGTAATAAAGCCATTTTCCATGGCCAGCACATACCCCGCCGCCACGTCCTCGGCCTGCCCCACACGCCCCACCGGCAGCGCGTCCCCCGCCTTGGCCAACATCGCCAGGCGCTGGTCCTCGGCCAACCCCGCATACGCCGGGGTATCAATCACACCAGGGCTCACCACGTTGACCCGACGCGGCGCCAACTCCTTGGCCAACTGCTTGCCCAGGGCTTCAGTGGCAGCGTTGATACCGACTTTGATGAACTGCCCCGGCACCCATTTACGCCCCAGTTGCCCGGAGGTCAGGCTGATGCTGCCGTGCTCATCGAGGAAAGGCAGCGCGTGCTGGATCGCCCGCAAGGCGCCCCAGAGTTTCACGTTGAAGTTGTCCTGAGCCTCGCCCAGGTCGGTTTCGGCCAAGGCCTTGGCGCGTACCGAGGGGCCGGAGGTGTACACCAGATGGTCAAACCGCCCGACGGTTTTGAACAACCGTTGTAGGGACGCGGCATCGGTGACGTCCACCGGTTCGCTGCGCAGGCCGTTGTCGCTACCTGACGATAGCCGCCGCCCCGCCAGCACCACCTGGGCACCGCGTGCGGCTGCGGCCTTGGCCACGGCTGCACCGATGCCGCTGCTGCCGCCAATGACGATGACCGTTTTGCCGTTGAGTGAGGAATTCATGGGGTAGTGTCCTGGGTCAGAAAGTGAGCGTTCATCTTCCCAGCTTGGCAATCGGCGAAAAATCCCGGTAAAACGACAAGATCTTTAAAGGATTTTTACAAATGAGCTCAATCCTCGACCTTGAAGTGTTCGCGCGCACCGCCGACACCGGCAGCCTGTCTGCCGCCGCACGCGGGCTCGGCCTCACCCCCGCAGCGGCGAGCATCGCCCTCAAACGCCTGGAAAGCCGCTTGGGTACCCGACTGCTGGCACGCTCCACCCGCAGCATGCGCCTGACCGAAGAAGGCCGGCGTTACCTCGACAGCGTGCGCGAGGCCCTGGCCGCCTTGGCCGAAGGCGAGCAAGCGCTCAAGCAGCAGAGCCAGGGCCTGACCGGCTTGTTGCAGTTGGCCGCACCCTCGGATTTCGGCCGCAATGTGGTGCTGGGCTGGCTGGATGAGTTCAAGCTGGAACACCCGCACATCCGCCTGCAACTACTGCTCAACGACAGCAATGCCGACCTGTTCCGCGACACCGTCGACATCGCCCTGCGCTTCGGCGTCCCACGGGACTCCAGCCTGGTGGCGCTGCCGGTGGTGCCCGATCACCAACGCCTGCCCTGCGCCAGCCCCGACTACCTGGCGCGCCACGGCACGCCGCACACCCCGGCGGAGTTGGCGCAACACAATACGCTGCGGTACATGCGCCAGGGCCGGGCCAACAGCACCTGGTACTTTCGCCAGGGCACCACGTTGCAGGAAGTCGAAGTGACGGGCGACTACCTGAGCGATGACGGCGAGATTGTGCGGCGTTGGGCACTGGCCGGCCACGGGATTGCCTACAAGGCCAACCTCGATATCGCCCGGGACCTCAAGGCCGGACGGTTGGTGCACCTGCTGCCGGACTGGCAGGGCGAACCCACGCCGTTCAACCTGATGTGCCCGCACCGCCTGCAAGTGTCGGAGCGGGTGAAAGTGCTGCACCGGTTTCTACAAGTGCGTTGCCAGGCCTTGCTGAGTGCATGAAGAAACGCGCGCAGGGCTTGTTCCAGAGCCGTCGAGTCTGCTATTGCATAGGCCGTGTCTCACAGCCGCAAGGAGCTTTGCATGATTTACCGCACATTGGGCCAGTCCGGCTTGAAGGTCAGCGCCTTGACCCTGGGCACCATGATGTTTGGCGAACAGACCCACACAGAGGACTCGCTGCGCATCATCGACAAGGCCTGGGACCAGGGCATCAATTTCATCGACACGGCGGATGTCTACACCGGAGGGCGCTCCGAGGAAATCGTCGGCGAAGCCATCGCTCGCCATCGTCAGGATTGGGTGGTGGCGTCGAAAGTCGCCATTGGCCCCACCGAGGGCCTGCCCAACCGCAGCGGCTTGAGCCGCAAGCGCATCTTCAACGCGCTGGAAGCCAGCCTCACCCGCCTCGATACCGACTACCTCGACATCTACTACCTGCACCGCGAAGATCACGACACCCCGCTGGAGGTGACGGTATCGGCCATCGGCGACCTGATTCGCCAAGGCAAGATCCGTTACTGGGGACTGTCCAACTATCGTGGCTGGCGGATTGCCGAGGTGATCCGCGTCGCCGAGCGCCTGGGCGTGGACAGGCCGGTAATCAGCCAGCCGCTTTACAACATCGTCAACCGCCAGGCTGAAGTCGAACAGATCACTGCCGCCGCCGCATACGGCCTGGGCGTGGTGCCTTACAGCCCACTGGCGCGTGGAGTACTCAGCGGTAAATACGCGCCGGACGTCACCCCGGAGGCCGGCAGCCGCGCGGCACGCCAGGACAAACGCATCCTGGAAACCGAATGGCGCATGGAGTCGTTGCGCATCGCCCAGCAGATCCAGCAATACACCCAGGGCCGTGGCGTGGGCATTGTCGAGTTTGCCATCGCCTGGGTGCTGAACAACGCGGCGGTGAGCTCGGCGATCGTGGGGCCGCGCACTGAGGCGCAGTGGGACGCCTACACCGGTGCGCTGGACGTGAAGATCACGGCTGAGGATGAAGCGTTCATTGATTCGTTGGTAACGCCGGGGCATTCCTCTACGCCGGGGTTCAACGATGTGGGCCATTTTGTCTCGGGCCGAGTGGCGCGCGCATAGCCTGATTGACCAAGTAAGGGTTGCGCAGCGGCCTTACTGCGGCGAGCGGGCTTGTTGTGGTGGGCGGGCTTGCTGTGGTGAGCGGGCTTGCCCCGCGCTGGGCTGCGCAGCAGCCCTTTAAAGCCGTCGCGTTTTTCCAGGAAAACCTCGTCGTCAGTTATTGGGGCTGCTTCGCAGCCCAGCGCGGGGCAAGCCCGCTCACCACCACAACAACAACAACAACAACAACACCCCGACTGCCCCTACCAGGCAGACCCAGACAGCGGCAGCGAGATATTTTCCTGAAAAACGCCCCAAAACAGCGCGACCCTCTCGCCTCAAAAGCACCATAATCCCCTGTTGAAACTCCCTCTACTTGTTTGAAATCGGTTTTCGCGAGGACAACGTGTCTAAAGGTGTCGTGTTATCGGTGTCGGCCTCGGTGTTGTTTGCCGTGATGTATTACTTCACGTCATTGCTGACGCCGTTGAGCGGCCTGGAAATTTTCGGCTGGCGCATGTTGCTGACCGTGCCGTGCATGACGGTGTTCATGATCGTCAGCGGCGAATGGCGGCGGGTGTGGGAATTGCTGCAAGTACTCGCAGCCAAGCCGCGACTGATCGGCGGTGTGGTGCTGTCGTCGGCGTTGCTGGGCGTGCAGTTGTGGTTGTTCATGTGGGCGCCGCTGAACGGGCGCAGCCTGGATGTATCGGTGGGTTACTTCCTGCTGCCGCTGACCATGGTGCTGACCGGACGCCTGGTATGGGGCGAACAGCTGTCCTACCTGCAAAAGCTCGCGGTGTTTTTTGCCGGCCTTGGGGTATTCAACGAGCTGTTCCAGGCCGGCGGTTTTTCCTGGGCGACGCTGGTGGTGATTATCGGCTACCCGCTGTATTTCATTGCGCGCAAATACCTCAAGACCGACCATCTTGGCGGACTGTGGCTGGACATGGCGCTGATGCTGCCGGTGGCCTGGTGGTTTGTGCAAAGCGGCGAACAGGGCTTCGCGGTGATGGATGCCCACCCCAAGCTGTACGGGTTGATCCCGATGCTGGGCCTGATCAGCGCCTCGGCGCTGGTGAGCTATATCATCGCCAGCCGCCTGCTGGCGTTCAGCCTGTTCGGACTGCTCAGTTATGTCGAGCCGGTGCTGTTGCTGGTAGTGGCGCTGCTGCTGGGTGAAGGCATCAAGGCTGGCGAATGGTTGACTTACATCCCGATCTGGATGGCGGTCATGGTCCTGGTGTTCGAAGGGTTCAAGCATTTGGTGCGCCAGCGCCGGGCCTGAATGCCAAGCGACAAAAAGCCCGACCGAGGCGTCCCTCGGTCGGGCTTTTTTCATGCTCAGTCGGCGGTCAACACACCACGACGTACCTGGTCCCGCTCGATGGACTCGAACAGCGCCTTGAAGTTGCCCTCGCCAAACCCATCATCGCCCTTGCGCTGGATGAACTCGAAGAACACCGGGCCCATCAGGGTTTCCGAGAAGATCTGCAGCAACAGGCGCTTGTCGCCTTCGATGGACGAGCCGTCCAGCAGGATGCCCCGCGCCTGCAATTGATCCACCGGTTCGCCGTGGTTCGGCAGGCGACCTTCGAGCATTTCGTAGTAGGTGTCCGGCGGCGCGGTCATGAAGCGCATGCCGATCTTCTTGAGTGCGTCCCAGGTCTTGACCAGGTCGTCGGTGAGGAACGCAACGTGCTGTATGCCCTCGCCATTGAACTGCATCAGGAACTCTTCGATCTGCCCGGCGCCCTTGGACGACTCTTCGTTCAGCGGGATGCGGATCATGCCGTCCGGGGCGCTCATGGCCTTGGACGTCAGGCCGGTGTATTCGCCCTTGATATCGAAGTAGCGCGCTTCACGGAAGTTGAACAGTTTCTCGTAGAAGCCGGCCCAGTAGGCCATGCGCCCGCGGTAGACGTTGTGGGTCAGGTGGTCGATGACCTTCAGGCCGGCACCTTGCGGGTTGCGCTCGACGCCGTCGAGGTAGACGAAGTCGATGTCATAGATCGAGCTGCCCTCACCAAAACGGTCGATCAGGTACAGCGGCGCGCCGCCGATGCCCTTGATGGCCGGCAGGTTCAGCTCCATCGGGCCGGTCTCGATATGGATGGGCTGGGCACCCAGTTCCAGGGCGCGGTTGTAGGCTTTTTGCGAGTCCTTGACGCGGAACGCCATGCCGCACACCGACGGGCCGTGCTCGGCGGCGAAATAGGAGGCGATGCTGTTGGGCTCGTTGTTGAGGATCAGGTTGATCTCGCCCTGGCGGAACAGCTGGACGTTCTTGGAGCGGTGAGTCGCGACTTTGGTGAAGCCCATGATCTCGAAGATCGGCTCCAGGGTGCCGGGGGTCGGCGATGCGAATTCGATAAATTCAAAGCCCATCAGGCCCATTGGGTTTTCGTAGTGGTCGGTCATGGCCGGCGCCTCATCATTCTTGTGGGTAGCAATTGGTTATGTGCGAGCAAGGATGAGGTCGGAGGGCGGCGCGCAGGATAGGCCTCGCACACTGCGGGCGAGGAAGTCACCAAAGATGAGGGGGGAGCCGAGTAGCTTCATGGTTACATCAGTCTCTGACGGCCGAGGCTTGCGTGAGCGCAAGTCCATATTCTTGTATGCGTAAATCGATTCTACACAGCGTAACCGTATTTGTCCGTACTCTTATCAAATCCCCATTGCCCTGGCCTGTGCAAGGGGTTTGTTGCACAGGTAGATGCCCAGCAGGATGACGGCTCCGCCCGCCAGCATGGGCGCCGTCAGTTGCTCCCCCAGCAGCAAGGCACCGCAGATCACCGCCGTCAGTGGGTTGAGTGCGATAAACACCCCGGAGCGCGTCGCGCCAATGCGCCGGATGCCGTCGTAGTAACCGATATACGCCAGCGCCGAGCCCAACACGCCGAGGTAGGCCAGACTGAGCCACTGGGTGAGCTGCAAGCGGGCGAGCGCTTCTACGCTGACGCTTGCGGTGACAAACGCGCTGGTGGTCAACATCAACGTACCCAGCAGCACCGACCAGGTGACCGTCTGCAAGGGCCCCAGGCTTTGGTTGAGCCCACGGGCACACAGCGAATAAACGCCCCACCCTGCCACACAGCCGAGGATCAGCAGGTCGCCGATCCAGGCATCGGCGGTGGCCTGCAACAACTGCGGGTTACGACTGACAATGACCGTCCCGGCACCGACCAGGCAAAGCAGGATCCCCAGCAGCTTGATCCGACTCAGCCGCTCCTTGAATAACAGCCAGCTCGCCAGGCCGATCACCGCCGGATTCAACGCCACGATCAACGAAGCCCGCGACGCATTGATGTACTGCAACCCATAGAAGAAGCACAGGTTGTAGAAAAAAATCCCGCAGAAGCCCAGCACCGCCAGTTGCGCAAACTGCCGAAGGTTCGGGCGTAACAGTCGAATACGCACGCAGGCCATGAACAGCAACAACGCCAGGCTGGCGAGGATAAAACGCAGGCTGGCGGCCAGCAGCGGATTGAGGTGGTCGGCCAGGAAGCGCCCGGCGACAAAGGTACCGCCCCAGATCATGGTGACGGCGGCGAGTTTGCAATAAGTCAGGTAATCGGAGGCGGGATGCATGGGGATGGCTCTAAGTACGGAGAGAATTGGCGTATTCTTCAGCTAATATCTGATCATCGTAAAATGAGCTTTCACTCATGACCCTGACCCAATTGGAAATCTTCTCGCTGGTCGCCGAGCTGCAGGGCTTCACCAGTGCCGCCCACCGCCTGGGCATCAGCCAATCGGCGGTGTCCCATGCCATCAAGGCCCTGGAGCAGGAGCTCGGTGTAGAGCTGTTTCGGCGCCACCAGTCGCTGGTGGAACCCAGCGACATCGGCCAGCAATTACTCGGACGTGCCCGTGCCATGCTCGGCCTGGCCAACACCCTGCAACAAGAAGCGGCCGATGCCCGTGGCATGCGACGCGGTACTTTGCGCATCGGCTCGTTCGGGCCGACCGCGTCGATTCGCCTGCTGCCCACCATCCTCAGCGAGTTTCGCAGCGCCCATCCGGGGATTGAGGTGCATGTGGACGAAGGGCCGGACCGCCAGGTGCTGCAGTGGCTGGATGAGCGACGGATCGATGTGGGCTTTGTGGTGCTGGAACAGGAGCGCTTCGACACCTTTGCCGTGTTCGAGGACCAGATGGTGGCGCTGCTGCCAGCAGATCATCCATTGGCTGCGCGGGACACGCTGACCCTGCCGGACCTGTGTGACGATGCCTTTATCCTGACCGAAGCCGGCTCCTCGGAGTTAGTCACCCGCCTGTTCGACGTCGGCCAACTGCGGCCAAAGATTCGTTACCGCTGTGCACAACTGCTGAGCACCCTGGAAGCGGTCAGCCGTGGCGATGGCCTGAGCATCGTCGCCGAAGCGTCGCTGCCACAGGCACATGATCCGCGCTATGTGAAGCGACCGCTTTCGCCCCGTGTGCCGCGCCAGATCGGCCTGGCGGTGCTGGATCGGCGGCAGTCGTCACCGGCCGCCCTGGCCTTTATCGAGATTGCGCAAAACCTTGTCAGGGCGAGCAAATTCCAAACGGGCCATCTATCATCGGAACATTCCCCGCCGGCCTGCCGGTAAAGCCCGCCCCCTGCGCAACAGGCCTGAACCCATGCCCCTCACTGTCAAAGGCCCGCGAAGACTTCTCAGCCGCTATGCGATCAGCCTGTTGGCGGGTGTGCTGCCGATCCTGCTGGGTGCGGCTATCCTGTATTGGCAGGCCGAGCGCACCCTTGAACAAAGCACAGCGCAAACCGCCCAGGAAGCCATACGTCAATTCGACCTGATGCTCGACAATACCGCCCTCGCCGCCCAGGCCTTGCTGCCCCTGGCCGGACAGCCGTGTGACAGTGGCGCGCAACTGGCGCTGCGTGAACAGGTCACCCGCCGGCCGTTTGTGCGGGCAACGACCTTGTCCTGGCAGAAAAACATCTATTGCAGCTCCCTGTTCGGCAGCAACTACGAGTCACCGGTAAACCCGGCTGACTACGTCGATGGCCGCCTGTGGCTGATGAACGGCAACCCGGTTACGCCGGATACCGCGTTGCTGGTCTACCGCCTGGTCGACGGCGACAAAGCGGCGTTTGCCTCCATCGACGGCTATCACCTGACCAACGCCCTGCGCCTGATCAGCCGCTATGCCCGGCTCGTGCTGCAAGTCGGGCCTCACTGGCTAGGCGCGGACGGCAATGTGCACGACACCGCCGTCCCGGTATTTGCCGTGGCCCATCATCATCTGGCGTCCGAGCGCTATCGCTACAGCGTCGACGCCGGCATGCCGGCCGGTGAGGTGTGGCGCTATATGCAGGCGCGTTACCCGGCGCTGTTCAGCCTGGTGGTGTTCTTTGGCGTGCTCGCGGGCCTGCTTGCGCACTGGCTGCAAAAGCGTTCCTCGGCGCCCACCCATGAGCTGCAGCGGGCCTTGGGGGCCAATGAGTTCATCCCGTACTTCCAGCCGGTGGTACGCGGTGACACCCGCGAGTGGGCCGGCTGCGAGGTGCTGATGCGCTGGCAGCACCCCAAGGAAGGCCTGGTCCGGCCCGACCTGTTTATCCCGCTGGCTGAACACTCCGGCCTGATCGTGCCGATGACCCGCGCCCTGCTGCGCCAGACCGCAGCCCAACTGGCGCCCCATGCGACGCAGTTCAGCCCGGGCTTCCATATCGGCGTGAATATCACCGCGCGCCATTGCCACGACCTTGCCCTGGTGGAGGATTGCCGTGAGTTTCTCGCCGCCTTTGCACCGGGCCAGGTGACCTTGGTGCTGGAGCTGACCGAGCGCGAACTGATCGAGCCCACGGATATTACCCGCCGACTGTTCGACGCCCTGCATCAACTGGGTGTGATGATTGCCATCGATGACTTTGGTACCGGCCATTCCAGCCTGGGCTATTTGCGCAACTTCAATGTGGATTACTTGAAGATCGACCAGAGTTTTGTCGCCATGATCGGGGCCGATGCACTATCGCGGCATATTCTGGACAGCATCATCGAATTATCCGGCAAGCTGGACCTGGGCATCGTTGCAGAAGGTGTAGAGACCGCCGAGCAATGCGAGTACCTGGCCGCTCACGGCGTGGATTTCCTCCAGGGCTACCTGTTTGGAAAGCCATTACCCAGCGATGAATTCATTAAAAATCTGGCCAGCCATTGAATAGCCATGCACTAGCGGTGTTGAAATAATGTTAATAAGACAAAAGACATGATTTACTCGTGGCGGATTAACTACTACAATTTTTCTTGCCTGTGCAGAACTCGCAGGACGACTTCTTCTGTGAGTCGCCTTAACGCTATTGGCTTATAGCTTTGTCTGTAGTTGACATCAGCCAAATACACTATTGGAGTACAGATTTTGTCCAGACTCGCCGAATTTCGCGCAGCAGAAAAAGCCCTTCAAGAGCAGCTTGCCCAGCTGGAGTCCCTGAAGAACGACGCCGGCCTGAAGAAAGAAATCGAATTCGAAGAAAAGCTTCAAGGACTGATGAAAACCTACGGCAAAGGCCTGCGCGACATCATCCTGATCCTTGATCCAAACCCGGGCAAGACCAGCGCTGCCGCCGCCAGCGCACCCAAACAGCGCCGTGCGCGCGTGGTCAAGGTTTACCACAACCCGCACACTGGCGAACTGATCGAAACCAAGGGCGGTAACCACCGTGGCCTCAAGGCCTGGAAAGAACAGTATGGCGCCGCCACTGTAGACTCCTGGCTTCGCGGCTGATCACAACGCACTAACAAAGAGCCCCGCACATGCGGGGCTTTTTTATTCAAGGGTTTGAAACAGAACTTAAATAACATTTCACTTTGTTCGGAATCGACGGGCGAAACGCACTTAAAGTTTGAGGCTGGCGCGCACCGAACTGACTTCGTCCTTGCTGGCTTCGTAAGCGTCGGCTTGACCCGCGTATGAAAAAACATACGCTTTTTCGGTATCAACAGCCCCGACCAATGTTTGTGAAAGCACGTGCCGTCCATTCTCGGTAATCACACAGGTAGTTTCCACGGCTTCAAGACGACTCAGTGTTGTGGAGTGCATCTTGCTGCACACACTCTGGTAACCGCCTTGGGCAAAATCCTTCTGGATGGACTTGCGCATCTCCAACAATACGCCCTGAAGATTAACGTTATGCCCGGCTTCGATCGGCGTCCCCGTCAACTCCATCACCATCAACGTGTTGCCATTTTCGTCGTTCTTGATCGCACGCTGCCGCGAGACCGGCTGCGGCGTGGCCGGCGCGTCGCCGTCGGGCACCACCTCCTCGACCTGCCAGCCGCTGGGCCAATGAATTTCCGGGTCGGCCGCCCACACCCAGGGGCTGGTCAACAGCAAACACAGAGCGCTCAACAGCGGTATACGACATTCGATCATTGCAAAAGACACCCAAGGTTCAAGCGACAAAGTGTGAGCCCCGCCACCGGCCGGTCGCAAGACCTGCGCGCGCTTTTTCATTTGGCGCAGCAGGCGGGCCTTGCGTATCATGCTCCGGCTGCACGGACGCCAGCCGCAAGCCAAGGGAACGCTCCTCGCACCTGGAGCCGCGTTTGCCCCATTTTTCTCTGGAGGGCCCATGAGCCTGCACGAACTGAACACCTTCCCGGGCGTCACCGCCCAACCCGACACCGCCACCTCGAACTTCGTGTTCAACCACACCATGCTGCGGGTCAAGGACATCACCAAGTCCCTGGACTTCTACACCCGGGTCCTGGGTTTTTCCCTGGTTGAAAAGCGCGACTTCCCGGAAGCCGAATTCAGCCTGTACTTCCTGGCCCTTGTGGACAAATCCCAGATCCCGGCCGACGCCGCCGCGCGCACCCAATGGATGAAGTCGATCCCAGGCATCCTGGAACTGACCCACAACCACGGCACCGAAAACGATGCCGACTTCGCCTACCACAACGGCAACACCGACCCGCGTGGTTTTGGCCATATCTGCATCTCGGTGCCCGATATTGTCGCCGCATGCGAACGCTTCGAAGCACTGGGCTGCGATTTCCAGAAACGCCTGACCGATGGCCGCATGAAAAGCCTGGCGTTCATCAAGGACCCGGATGGGTACTGGGTTGAGATTATTCAGCCAGCGCCGCTGTAACGAAAAAAACCCCATGAGTGATCATGGGGTTTTTCATTGGTGGCTTCGTATTTACGCGGGCGCTGAGGTACGGATCAAGTGATCGAAAGCACTCAGGGAAGCCTTGGCGCCCTCGCCTACTGCAATCACGATCTGCTTGTACGGCACGGTCGTCACGTCACCGGCGGCGAATACCCCTGGCAGTGAAGTTTCGCCACGGGCATCGACAATGATCTCGCCACGGGGGGTCAGTTCCACAGTGCCTTTAAGCCAGTCGGTGTTGGGCAGCAAGCCGATCTGTACAAAGATGCCTTCCAGGTCGAGGGTCTTGAACTCACCGGTATCGCGGTCCTTGTAGGCCAGGCCTGTCACTTTCTGTCCATCACCTTTGACTTCACTGGTCAGCGCGCTGGTGATCACGTCAACGTTAGGCAGGCTGTACAGCTTGCGCTGCAATACCGCATCGGCGCGCAGCTTGCTGTCGAACTCCAGCAAGGTCACATGGCTGACGATACCGGCCAGGTCGATAGCCGCTTCAACGCCGGAGTTACCGCCGCCGATCACCGCCACACGCTTGCCCTTGAACAACGGACCATCGCAGTGCGGGCAGAAGCACACGCCCTTGGCCTTGTATTCCTGCTCGCCCGGTACACCCATTTCGCGCCAGCGGGCGCCGGTGGCCAGGATCACGGTCTTGGACTTGAGGGTCGCACCGCTTTCAAAGCGAATTTCGTGCAGATCACCGGGATTCTTCGCCGGCACCAGGCTGCTGGCGCGCTGCAGGTTCATGATGTCCACGTCGTACTGACGCACGTGGGCTTCCAGGGCGCTGGCCAGTTTCGGCCCTTCGGTTTCCTGGACCGAGATAAAGTTCTCGATGGACATGGTGTCCAGCACCTGGCCACCAAAGCGTTCGGCGGCAACACCGGTGCGAATGCCCTTACGTGCAGCGTAGATGGCGGCTGCGGAACCGGCTGGGCCACCACCGACGACCAGCACATCAAAGGCCTCCTTGGCGCTGATTTTCTCGGCGGCTTTTTCAATGCCGCTGGTGTCGAGCTTGGCGAGGATTTCTTCCAGGCCCATGCGGCCCTGACCGAAGTTCACGCCATTCAAGTAGACGCTCGGCACTGCCATGATCTGACGCTCGTCGACTTCAGCCTGGAACAACGCGCCGTCGATGGCGACGTGGCGAATGTTCGGGTTGAGCACGGCCATCAGGTTCAGCGCCTGGACCACATCCGGGCAGTTCTGGCAGGACAGCGAGAAGTAAGTCTCGAAGCTGAACTCGCCTTTAAGGGCGCGGATCTGTTCAATCACTTCGACACTGGCCTTCGACGGGTGGCCACCGACTTGCAGCAGGGCCAGCACCAACGAAGTGAATTCATGGCCCATGGGGATGCCGGCGAAACGCAGGCTGATATCGGCACCCGGGCGGTTGATGGAGAACGAGGGCTTACGTGCATCATCGCCATCGGTCTTCAGGGTAATCAGCGTGGTGAGGCTGGTTACGTCCTGCAAAAGGGCGAGCATTTCCTGGGATTTCGCGCCGTCGTCGAGGGAGGCGACGATCTCGATCGGCTGGGTGACCCGTTCCAGGTATGACTTCAACTGAGCTTTAAGATTGGCGTCCAACATACGGGCGATTTCCTATTAATTCGATTTATTGCAGACAAAAAAACGCCCGAGCGACTATCGCCCGGGCGTTCTGAGGGCGGATGCAGCTTACTTAAGTGCGGAGTTCCGCCCTTGATACGTCTTCACAGACTTAGATCTTGCCGACCAGGTCCAGGGACGGCGCCAGAGTGGCCTCGCCTTCTTTCCACTTGGCCGGGCACACTTCGCCTGGGTGAGCGGCTACATATTGAGCAGCCTTGATCTTGCGCAGCAGCTCGGAAGCGTCACGGCCAACACCGCCGTCGTTCAGTTCAACGATCTTGATCTGACCTTCCGGGTTGATCACGAAGGTACCGCGGTCGGCCAGGCCAGCTTCTTCGATCAGGACGTCGAAGTTGCGGGAGATGGTCAGGGTCGGGTCGCCGATCATGGTGTACTGGATTTTGCCGATGGCTGGCGAAGTGTTGTGCCAGGCAGCGTGGGCAAAGTGGGTGTCGGTGGACACGCTGTAGATTTCCACGCCCAGCTTCTGGAATTCGGCGTAGTTGTCAGCCAGGTCTTCCAGCTCGGTTGGGCAAACGAAGGTGAAGTCGGCTGGGTAGAAGAACACGACCGACCATTTGCCTTTCAGGTCAGCGTCGGTCACATCTACGAAGTTGCCGTTTTTGTATGCAGTTGCTTTGAACGGTTTTACTTGGCTGTTGATGATAGGCATCGTTGACTCTCCGTCAGGGGTTAAGAAGTTGATGAGGTGAATCCTACCCACTCTCCCGGCGGATGGCTCATTGGCAAACCTGATGCTGACGATTGGTTTTCTCTATCAGGTGACGGTATTAATAGAAGAAATCTCAAAGCAGCGGTTGAGTGGCCAATGTCATGCCGAGAAAGGGCGTCGCTTCAACATAGCGCATGGCGGATTTCATGTCGCTCCAGCCGACGTAACTCATCAACGACTTCAAGTCCCACCCGCTGGAATGGGCCCAGGTGGCAAAGCCCCGACGCAGCGAGTGACTGGTGTACTGCTCGGCGGCGATGCCCGCGCGCTCAAGCGCCTGGCGCAGCAGCGGTATCACGCTGTTGGGGTGCAAGCCCTCCTCCCCCAGGTTTCCCCAGCGATCGATACCGCGGAATACCGGACCGCGCACCAGGGCCGAGGCGCTGAGCCATTCGCTGTAGGCCTGCACCGGACACAGGCGCATCAGCGCCGGCGTGTGATAGGTCTTGCCGAGGTTGTCGCGGTCACTTTTGCTGCGTGGCAGGTACAGGCGGATGCCGGCACCGGGCGTGGCCTGTACGTGTTCGATGCTCAAGCGACACAACTCATCGCTGCGAAAACCACGCCAGAAGCCCAGCAGGATGAGTGCAGTGTCACGCTTGGCCCGCAGCAATCGCGGTTGGTCATGTGCATCACCGGCCTCTCGCGCTTCAGCCTCAAGGGAGGCCACGACCTGCTCCAGATGCCTGAGTTGCAACGGCTCGGCCTGCTTCTCCTGCGCCGGGTGCACGGCGCGAATCCCCTTGAGCACCTTGCGCACCACCGGCGCTTTCGTCGGATCGGGAAAGCCCTGGCTGGTATGCCATTGCGCCAATGCCGAGAGCCGCAACTTCAAGGTGTTGACCGCCAGCACGCCGGCATGCGCCACCAGATAGCGCGCCACGCTGTCGCTGGTGGCCGGCAGAAATCCGCCCCAACTGACTTCGAAGTGTTCGATCGCCGCACGATAGCTGCGGCGCGTGTTATCGCGGGTGGCGGCGTTTAGGTAACGGTCCAGATCGCTCATGGGAGGCCTATTCGTACTGCTGGCAGAGGTATGAGCGCTCCAGGCGCATATGACACGGGATAATACGCCAATATCCCATCTGTTAAATCATGAATTTGAACAGGTTTTTATTCGTGATATAGTATGTATTTACATAATACATACCACAGTACTAAATCGACGGAGACCCCATGGCTCGCGGCGGCATTAATAAAGCAGTAGTTCAAACGGCACGCCTGGCGATCCTTGCCCGTGGCGAGAACCCCAGCATCGACGCGGTACGCATCGAGATGGGCAATACCGGCTCGAAAACCACGATCCACCGCTATTTGAAGGAGCTGAACGACAGCGAAGCCCGCCTGACCATCACCGAAGCGCCGATTGACGACGAACTGGGTGAACTGGTTGCACGCCTGGCGCAGCGCTTGAAAGACAAGGCTCAAGAGCCGATTGACCTGGCCCTGGCGCAGTTCGAGCAGCAAAAAACCGCCCTGCTCGCCCAGGTCGAGGCACTTGAAGAAGCACACGGCGAACTCAAGCAACAATTCGATATTCAGGCGGCTGCACTGGCGCAAGAAAGCGCCGCCCTGCAAACCGTCAGCACCAGCCTGCAAACCGAGCAAACGCGCAACGCCGGGCTCAGCCAGGCCTGCAGCGATTACGAGCTAAGGATCAACGACAAGGACGAACAGATTCGCTCGCTGGAAGAAAAGCACCTGCACGCCCGCGAGGCGCTGGAGCACTACCGTAATGCGATCAAGGAGCAGCGCGAGCAGGAGCAGCGGCGCCACGAAGGCCAACTGCAGCAAGTACAGGCAGAGCTGCGCCAAGCCCAGCAAAGCACAATGGTTCGCCAGGACGAAATCACCCAGTTGCACCGCGACAACGAGCGCCTGCTGATCGAGCACCGAGTGACGGCAAAGGAATTGGCTGCGCTGCAGGAGGAAACCCGCAAAGGCCAGGCCCAGCAATTGAAGCTGAGCGAACACGTGAGCCAGATCGACAGCGAGCGCACTCTCCTTCAGGAGCGCCTGCGGGTGGCCTTGCTTGAAAGTGAGTCACGCCAACAAGCGCTGGCTGAGCACGGGCACACCAACAAGCGCCTGGAACTGGAGCTTATGAAGGCCCATGCCACTATCGAGGCGTTGCGCCTGGCAGCCGCCGTTGCGACGGCGCCAGAGGCAACACCGCCAGCCTGATCAGTCGGCCACAGGCGTGCGCATGGTGACGAACTCTTCCGCCGCCGTGGGATGCACGCCGATGGTTTCATCGAAGTGCTGCTTGGTCGCGCCGGCCTTGAGCGCGATCGCCAGGCCCTGGACGATTTCGCCCGCATCCGGACCGACCATGTGGCAGCCCAACACCTTGTCGGTATCCGCGTCGACCACCAGTTTCATCAAGGTTTTTTCCTTGCACTCGGTCAAGGTCAGCTTCATCGGGCGGAACCGGCTTTCGAAGATCTGCACCCTGTGCCCGTTCTTCTTCGCCTCCTCCTCCGTCAGGCCGACGGTGCCGATATTCGGCAGGCTGAATACCGCTGTCGGGATCATTGCGTAATCCACCGGGCGGTAGTGCTCGGGCTTGAACAAGCGACGCGCTACGGCCATGCCCTCGGCGAGGGCTACCGGCGTCAGTTGCACACGACCGATCACGTCACCAATTGCCAGGATCGAAGCTTCAGTAGTCTCGTACTGGTCGTTCACCTGGACAAAACCGCGCTCATCCAGTTTCACGCCGGTATTTTCCAAGCCCAGGTTATCCAGCATCGGACGCCGGCCGGTGGCATAGAACACGCAATCGGCCTCCAGCACGCGACCGTCTTTCAAGGTGGCCTTGAGGCTGCCATCGGCTTGCTTTTCAATGCGTTCGATGTCCGCATTGAATTGCAGGTCGAGGCCGCGCTTGGTCAACTCTTCCTTAAGGTGTGTGCGCACTGAACCATCAAAGCCACGCAGGAACAGGTCACCGCGATACAGCAATGACGTCTGCGCGCCCAGGCCATGGAAAATCCCGGCGAACTCAACCGCGATATAGCCACCACCTACCACCAGCACGCGCTTGGGCAGCTCTTTGAGGAAGAACGCCTCATTGGAGCCTATGGCGTGCTCACGCCCCGGAATATCCGGAATCTGCGGCCAGCCCCCGGTAGCGATCAGGATGTGCCTGGCCGTAAAGCGCTCGCCATTGATTTCCACCTGGTGCGGATCAACCAGGCGCGCATGCCCCTCATGCAGGGTCACGCCGCTGTTGACCAGCAGGTTGCGGTAGATGCCATTGAGGCGATTGATCTCACGATCCTTGTTGGCGATCAGGGTCGCCCAATCAAAATTCGCTTCACCCAGGGACCAGCCAAAGCCACTGGCTTGCTCGAAGTCCTCGGCAAAATGCGCACCGTACACCAGCAGTTTCTTCGGCACGCAGCCAACGTTCACGCAGGTGCCACCCAGGTAGCGACTTTCCGCCACGGCCACCTTGGCCCCAAAGCCCGCAGCAAAGCGCGCCGCGCGAACACCGCCGGAACCGGCGCCAATTACATACAGGTCAAAATCGTAGGCCATTTCATTCTCCTCGGCAGGACATCAGCATACCGACTTACATGGGGCTGAAAAACGAAAAAGCCACCCGAAGGTGGCTTTTTCAAAGGCAGGCCTGCGTGAATCAGTAAGCCTTGCCAGTCTTATAGAAGTGCTCGTAGCAGAAGTTGGTGGCTTCGATGTAGCCTTCGGCGCCACCGCAGTCAAAACGACGACCCTTGAACTTGTAGGCGATCACGCAACCGTCTTTGGCCTGTTTCAACAGGGCGTCGGTGATCTGGATCTCGCCACCCTTGCCTGGCTCGGTTTCTTCGATCAACTTGAAGATGTCCGGGGTCAGAATGTAACGACCGATGATCGCCAGGTTCGACGGTGCATCTTCAGGCGCCGGCTTCTCGACCATGTCGCGTACGCGGATCAGGCCATCGCCAATGTCGTCACCGGCAATCACGCCGTACTTGTTGGTCTCTTGAGGATCGACCTCTTGAACCGCAACGATGGTGCAGCGGTATTTCTGGTACAGCTTGACCATCTGGGTCAGTACGCCGTCGCCTTCCAGGTTCACACACAGGTCGTCCGCAAGTACTACGGCGAACGGCTCGTCACCGATCAACGGGCGACCGGTCAGGATGGCGTGACCAAGACCTTTCATCTGGGTCTGACGGGTGTAGGAGAACGAGCACTCGTCCAGCAGCTTGCGGATGCCGACCAGGTATTTTTCCTTGTCGGTGCCCTTGATTTGGTTTTCCAGCTCGTAGCTGATGTCGAAATGGTCTTCCAGTGCGCGCTTACCGCGACCGGTGACGATAGAGATTTCGTTCAGACCGGCATCCAATGCCTCTTCGACGCCGTACTGAATCAGTGGCTTGTTTACCACCGGCAGCATCTCTTTGGGCATGGCCTTGGTCGCTGGCAAGAAGCGAGTGCCGTAACCGGCTGCTGGGAACAAGCATTTCTTGATCATATAAGTCCTTACAAAGGGCTGTGCGTACGGAATTCGGCGCAGTCTAATCAGGCCGCAGTCACCTTACAATGGGTCCTGCTGGCGTTGCGATGTCATCATAGAGAAAAAATGTCGGCGTAAGTTCCGCTGATCTTACAAAGAGCGACTTCACCGCCACGCTAAGAAAAGTCATCTCCTCATGCTTAAAAGGGGCTGCAACCCTTTTAGCACGCTTTTCAGGCCAGAACACTGACCTGGAATAACTTGCGCGGCACCGGGACAATTGGGGCTATCATTGCTCCCTTGAATCAGACCACGAGATTGTTAATAGATGTCAGAACCAAAAGGCGTGAACGGCTACCTGATCACCAAGCGAGCAGACGGCTGGCACCTGATCAACTTCCACGGAGACAGCGTCGCGGGCGTTTTCGAGACCGAAAGCATGGCGATCGCGGTCGCCGAAGTGTTTGTTGACGAAGCGGGCCACGCGTCGAGCAAGAGACCGAAGGGTAAGTAAGCCGGCAGCCCTGCGCAAAAAGCCCCGACTCACGGGGCTTTTTTGGTTTTGCCTGTACCTAGATGGCAGTTCGCTATAATCTTCCACAAACGCCCCACGACAGTGTCAGCGCCCCTCCCACACCCTCGACGACGAACACACATGAACAAATTTCTGGCACTGACTGCGGTACTGGCACTCGCCGGCTGCACCACCACTTCCGATGTCTACCTCAAGAACGGCGAGCAAGGCCTGACTATCGACTGTTCAGGCGAAGCCAACTCCTGGGCCAGTTGCTACGAAAAAGCCGATGCCTCCTGCGCAGGCACCGGCTATCGCATTGTCGGCACCGAAGGCACGCCATCGCTGAAGGAAAGCGACAAGACCTTGGGCCAGGACGTGGGCAACTACAAAAGTCGCAGCGTGGTGGTCGTCTGCAAGTAACCCCGCGCGTTACAGGTGGATCTCGGCGAATTTGATCCCCAACTCCCGAAGGATTTCGCTCAGCTCGTCAAGACTGGCAAAGGATTCGACCTCATCCTGATCATCCACCAGAAAAAAGCTGCGACCGCCACTTTTCTTGAAGAAGACGATCCACTCGCCCAGGTCGGCGGGGTTCTGGATGACATGGGTGGCCGAGATTTCACCCTCGGCATGACGGGCCTTCACATGTTCACGCTTCATATCGGCTTTCCCCAGCGGCATCAACCGGAAATGCACTCTTCCCCGGCCTTTTTCACATCTCCCGGGCGGATCGGCACGTTGGACATGCTCTCGTAGAGCTTGATGCTGCTACCGCTGGAGCGCTCTTCAATTTCGAAAATAGCCGAAGGGTCGGCGGAAAACTTCTGCGGTACGATGACCTGCACACCGTCTTTATGCGGTTCAATCTGCGGCGGCCGACGGGTGGTCGACAGCTTCCTTACCACACACGCCGCGTACTCCTGGGGTTTTTTCCCGGAAATGACCACCAACGTCGGCGGGGTCTGCTTGATATCTGCAACCGAAGCACACCCACCTATCGCCAAGGCCAGAACCAACACACTCCACTTCATACAAAACCTCCAATAAAGACCCTACGACAGCGGAGATGGTAATTTTCTCCCGCCCACGTAGGATTTATCCCTGATAACTCGGTAAATAACTGTTTTAAATTGTCGACGCCGTTGAAGACGGGCCGATAATAAACGCGCTGGGGCTGATAAACTCCATCTTAACCTACGTATCATTCTGATTTTTCAGAAAAAGCCCTTCTGGAGACACCCTCATGAAATTTATTCACCAGCGCGAGCACCTCAACGAGGGGGACATTGTCGTCATCGAATGCTCGCAGACTTGTAATATTCGCCTGATGAGCGACGCAAATTTTCGCAGTTTCAAGAATGGCGGCCGCCACACGTACCACGGCGGCGCGTTCGACAAATTCCCCGCCAAGATCACTGCCCCCAGCACCGGGTTCTGGAACATCACCCTGGACGTGGTGACGCGTCGCGCAATCAGCGTCACCCGCAAGCCCGCGCTGTCCCACAAGATTCGCATCGTACGTCGCACCAGCACCAAGCTGAGCTGACTCGAAGACGCCACAGGAAATCACCGTGACCGCTACCACCAAATACGTAATCAAGTACAAACTCAACGGCGAACGCCGCTTCGAGTTCGCCCAACTGACGAGCAATAGCGTGGAAGAGGCCTCGCAGGCCTTGGCGAAAATCCACGATGCCAGTGATGTCATCACCGACATCAACGTGAGCAAGGCGCTGTAAGGCAATGCCCGGCCCCACTGATGACCTGTTCGCCGATGACGCCCTGCAACAACCCGCAGCGCGTGAGCAGATCGGCGAACAGTCCTACGTGCTAAGAGGCTATGCCCTGCCCTGGATTGAACGCCTTCTGCCAGAACTGCGCCGTGTGCTGGCGCAATCGCCGTTTCGGCAAATGGTTACGCCCGGGGGCTTTACCATGTCGGCCGCCTTGAGCAGTTGCGGCGCGCTGGGCTGGACCAGCGACACCAGCGGCTACCGCTATACGCCCCTGGACCCTCGCACCCGGCAACCCTGGCCAGCGCTGCCGGACACCTTGCGCCAACTGGCCATAGAAGCCGCGGCAGACGCCGGGTTTGTCGACTTTGCCCCCGACGCCTGCCTGATCAATCGTTATGTTCCGGGTGCGAAAATGTCCTTGCACCAGGACAAGAATGAACGTCGCTACAGCGAGCCCGTCGTGTCGATATCCCTTGGGTTGCCGGCAGTTTTCCTGTTCGGTGGCCACGCCCGCAGCGACAAGACCCGCAAGGTCTCGCTGTTCCATGGTGACGTGGTGGTCTGGGGCGGGGTCGATCGGCTGCGTTTTCATGGGGTGATGCCGATCAAGGAAGGCATGCACCCGATCATGGGCCCGCAACGTATCAACCTCACTTTTCGCACCGCCGGCTGATTTGACCGCAAGCTTCGGAGTGCCTGGCCACTGCAGCACGGCTAATCTGGCCAGGACCCGTCAAGAGTGCCAACCATGACTACCGAACAAGATCCGCGCTGGGCTGCGATTCTTGCCCGCGATCCGAAAGCCGATGGGCTGTTCGTCTACGGCGTGAAAACCACCGGTGTGTATTGCCGCCCGAGCAGCGCCTCGCGATTGCCTCGCCCGGAAAATATCGAGTTTTTCGACACCCCGGCACAGGCCGAGGCCGCCGGTTATCGCGCCAGCAAACGCGCAGCCGGTGACCAGACACAACTGGCTGCGCAGCATGCGCAATTGGTGGCTGACGCGTGCCGGCAGATCGAACACGCCGACACCGCGCCCAGCCTCAACACGCTGGCGAGCCGGGCCGGCCTGAGCCCGTTCCATTTCCACCGGGTGTTCAAAGGCGTGACCGGCTTGACCCCCAAGGGTTACGCCAGCGCCCATCGCTCACGCAAGGTTCGCGAGGGGCTCAAGGGCCCACATTCGGTAACCGATGCGTTGTATGAAGCCGGCTTCAACTCCAACAGCCGCTTTTATGAGTCGGCCAACCAACGGCTCGGCATGACGCCCAGCGACTACAAGGCCGGCGGCGCCAACAACGATATTCTGTTCGCCGTCGGGCAATGCTCGCTGGGTGCAATCCTGGTGGCGCAGAGTGCCCGTGGCGTGTGTGCGATTCTGCTGGGGGATGACCCGGACAAACTGGTGCGCGACCTGCAGGACCAATTCCCCAACGCCAACCTGGTGGGGGCCGACCGCCGTTTCGAACAATTGATCGCGCACGTGGTGGGCTTTATCGAGGCGCCGGCCCTGGGCCTGGACTTGCCACTGGACTTGCGTGGCACCGCGTTCCAGGAGCGGGTGTGGCAGGCCCTGCGCGAGATTCCGGTGGGCAGCACGGCCAGCTATGGGCAGATCGCCCAACGCATCGGCGCGCCCAAGGCCTTTCGCGCGGTGGCCCAGGCCTGCGGGGCGAACAGCCTGGCGGTAGCAATCCCCTGTCATCGGGTGGTGCGCAGCAATGGCGATCTATCCGGCTATCGCTGGGGGGTTGAACGCAAGCGGCAGCTGCTGGAGCGTGAAAGAGACCACTGACGCGCACGAAAAGCGTCCCTCGTCCAGTGAATAAAACAGACTGGCCGGGTGCCAAGGGCCCTGTTAAAACAGCGATAAGCCTCACTGATACTGGAGACACGTCCCATGAGCACCTGGCCAGACACCCGTATTCTCGACCTGCTGGGCATCGACGTGCCCATCATCCAGGCACCTATGGCCGGTGCGACCAGCGCCGCCATGGTGATTGCCGCCAACCAGGCCGGCGCGCTGGGTTCGATCCCTGCGGCGATGCTGAGCATCGAGCAACTGCACGAAACCCTGGCCACCGTGCGCCATGCCAGTACCGGGCCTATCAACGTCAATTTCTTCTGCCACCAGCCGCCGGAGCCGGATGAGGAACGCAATCGCCACTGGATGGCCTTGCTGGAACCCTACTACCGCGAACTGGGCGCCGATTTTGATGCGCCGACTCCGGTCTCCAATCGCGCCCCGTTCAACGTCGCCAGTTGCGAAGTGGTGGAGCAACACCGCCCCGAGGTCGTGAGCTTTCATTTCGGTCTGCCGGAAAAAAGCCTGCTGGAACGTGTCAAGGCGACCGGGGCCAAGGTGCTGTCCTCAGCCACCACAGTCGAGGAAGCGATCTGGTTGGAGCGGCACGGTTGCGACGCGATTATCGCCATGGGGTATGAGGCCGGCGGGCATCGGGGAATGTTCCTGACGTCGGATCTGAGCAGCCAGGTCGGCACGCTGGCCCTGGTCCCGCAAGTGGTGGACGCAGTGCGCGTCCCGGTAATCGCCGCCGGCGGAATCGGCGATGCGCGCGGTATTGCCGCGGCCTTCGTCCTCGGGGCCTCGGCGGTGCAGATCGGCACCGCGTACCTGTTCACCCCGGAGGCGACGCTCAGCCGGGCCCACCATCTGGCCTTGCTGACGGCCCAGGCCAGTGGCACAGCGCTGACCAACCTGTTCACCGGGCGCCCTGCCCGTGGCCTCTTGAATCGCCTGATGCGTGAGCTGGGCCCGGTGAACCCGGCGGCGCCGGCCTTCCCCCTGGCAGGCGGCGCGCTGATGCCATTGAAGGCCAAGGATGAGGCCGGTTTTGGCAGTCAGTGGGCTGGGCAGGCCGTCGGGCTCAAGCACGCACTGTCGACGCGCGAACTGACCACGTTGCTGGCCGCGCAAGCCCTCAAGACGCTTACCCGCACGCCGGACTAGAGCGGTACAGGTTCCGCAGGTCGCAGCCCGCTCAAGCGGTTTTCGTGGGCCTGGGTCAGTACCATGAAGCGCTTTTGCCGCAGGGCGTGGATACCGTAGATGATCCGGGCGAAGTGCTCGTTACTGTTCTCGTAGGGCTGGCAGGTCATGATCAGGGCGAAAAAGCAATCGGACTGCCGATGGGTAGCCATGGCGTTGATCAACTTCAACCCGATAGCAAACAGCGCCTGGCCGGTACTCATGGAGAGTCGTTCGTAGCTGGCCCCCAGGACGTGGTGTATCTGCACTTCGCGATGGGCGGCCAGCGTCTGGTGCAGGTAGTCGAGTTGCGCCCTTGTACACAGGTCCGCACGGGCGCGATCCCCCGTGACATAGCGTTCGATTTCGCTGCGCAGCAAACTGCGCCAGTCGTCGTCTTCCTGGCCGGCCCGCAGTGCGATCCAGTCGACGCAATCGACCAGGGCGTTCTCCGCCGTGGCAATCGGGCTGGCGAGGCCCGATTGCAACTGGTCCAGATGAGCCAACGCGCCGCGCACCAACTCCGCCTCTTCTGCGATAACGCTGTCCATCAGCTCCACATACTCTTCCAGCGACTCGTGGCGCCAGCTCCGGAAAGCCCCCAGCAGCTGCGCCCTGAGGTTGCCAACGACCGGCACTCCAACGGTACGGCGCAACATATCCTCGGACTCATCGATCAAGCCTCGCAGGTTACTGACCTGCAGCAACAGGCCGGCGTGATCGAACGGCTGCGGCGTATTTTGCAGCGCCGTCGTCAGTTGCGACGCGCCCCGTGGCAGCTCCCGGGAAAGTACATCCCATAGCCTGGGCAGTTGCCGTTGGATGGCGGTGATAAAGCGTTGCGGACACGCGAGGACCGAATAGCTGCCGGTATTGAAGAAACGCCCCCAACTCACCCCCAGCCGGAATACCGTATTGAGCTCATGGCTGGCCTCGATGACGTTGGCGTAGAGCTTGTAGACCACCAATTTGCCGCTCGACGCCGGTGCTTGCTGCACGCGCTGCTCCCAACCGGCGATGGAATCAAAATAGGCCAGTTGCTGCGCCGAAGGGTCCAGGCGCCCCAACCCCGTGTCCAGCACCGCCGCATCACTTTCATTGCGAACCGACAGGGCAAAATGGCACTGGGGACGCGGGTCGTCCGGTTCGGCAAACAGCAAGACGCCGATAGCCTGGACGTCCCAGGACTGGCTTGACAGGTAGTCCGCACAGCGCTTGGACTCAACGAAGCCGCCTGTACTCGAAGCCTCGGCGTCGCCCGCCAATTCGGCCAGCTTATTGGCGTCGCGATAAAGCTTTTCCAGACGACCACGCATACCCAGCAGGTCCGCCGATGTGGGCAGGAACAACGTGGAGGCGCTCGCCTGTTCCAAGGAAACAGGGGGGGCCGGGCGCTCACGGGATCTCAAGGCCGGCAACAGCAACTTCCCGGTCTGGGCCGACCGTTTCAACAGCGTGCGCAGTTGCCCCCGGGCCAGGGTCACGTCGGCGACCAGCTCCACCACGCCCAGCAAGACGCCCAACTTGCACTCATACACATAGGCGGCGTAATCCTCGGGTCGGTCCATGCTGCGGGCCAGTTGGTAGGAGAAACTTGCGTCCGCGACATTGGCGATCAGGCCGACACCGCCGGACAACAGCAACGCCCCGACGCCCGATGCGGGACCGACCGCCGCTATCACCAGGCTGGACACCGCGCGGGTAGCGACCTTGAACATGCCCCATTTCGCCAGGCGCCGCTCTTCACCGGAGGAAAATACCGCGTAATTCATCATGTGCTTGAGTTCGCTGATACCGATCTCATACAGAGCATCGTTGATGTTCGTCACCTCCCGGAAAGACACCGGCTGCGGTGGCACGCGGCGGTAGTGATAGCCGTAGCGCTTTTTCTGCGGATAGAAATCCGAGCGCTCCACGCTGAGTTTTTCCGGAAATGGCAGGTGGTGCGTGATAAACCGCATCAAGTCGTCACTGGGTTGCCCCGCCACGCCGCTGGGCTGCCACACCGCCCAAGTGAGCTCTGCCATGTTCAGTGAGATGAGCAGCGCCTTCTGTGAACTGAGCTTGAGCACCAACGCATTGGGCACCACTTTTTCCCGGAACAGCAGCAGGCGCGGCTTGACTTCACCTTTGAGAAAACGATGGGCGAGTTCACGCAGGGACACATCCTGCTCAGCATCATCGACCAGGAATTGTGCTGCGCGGACCTTGGCCAAGGCCTCGCAGGTTTCGCCAAACAGTTGTTTGTAGTCGGTGTTGCGCGCCAGTTCGTCGATATCGGCGACAAAGGTTTCATACAGGATGTCGCGCAAGCGGCCCAGGGTGCGCACTTCCACGCTCGACAGCGGTTCCCCGCTGACATGGATGTTGGCGATGGTTTCCTGGAAATACGCCGTGCGCTGCGGCTCGCCCGTCAGCACTTGCAGGAACGAAAAGTGCTTGTAGCGCGGTGGCGCATAGGCGGTCATGCCCGCCGAATAGACCGGGTAGCCCACCTGGTATTTATAGCGAAATCGTTTTTCGTCCCTGAACCGATCCTGGGTACGTTGCGGCAGCCCGGACTTGTTCAGGCAGCGCTCGATAAGGTTCTGGATATAGTCCTTGGAGAGTTCGGCGTTCCACACACTGCTCAGCAGGTTGTCCCATTTTTGCCAGGCCTTGGGGGGCGTAACCGGCTGTATCGACGTCGGCACGCCCTCCAGCCACTGTGCCAGGTCCCCAGGCAGTATCTGTATCGAAAAAGACGCCTGGGAGGCGTCGCTGCGCACGAACCAGAAATTCTGCTGGTCACTCTGTGCGCGGATCACGCCCTCTTCATCCATCACCCCGCAGTTCACCCAGGGACAACGGTGATTCAAATAGACCGCAAGATAATATTGCCAGCGCCCTGACGCTCGATATTCCTGGGCGACGGTGATCGAGTATTCCAGCGCCGGCGCACCGCCTGGAAGATTGCCAAGGGTCACCTTGAGCAATTGATTGGGCTCTATGTGAGTGTCTGGCAGCTGCACGTCCTTGAGTGTCCACCGCGGAAGGATACTCAAGATCGCAACCCCCACAGGCTCTTCGAAGGGTTTGAGCCACAGCCGGTTCTGACTCGTATCCGCTGAATAATCGAAGCGGTTGCCCGACTGCACACCAATGCGCATGCCCGGCCACTCCAGGCTGATCGCCTTAGGCCATTGGTTGGCTCCCAGGGAGATGAGAGGAAGGTCAAACCAGATTTCCGCCATTATCTCGGCGTGGGTGTTCCACACCGATAGCACCACCACCTCGGTCTTGAGTACCGCCTGGTACGGCATCATCAACTCATGCTGTACCCAAAAGCCCGCGTGGATCTGCCCCCCGACACGGATGCGACCGAGAAAAAATCGCGTGAAATTCAACTCTCGTGCCACCTCACCGTAGAAATACGGCATCAGGACTTTGGCTTTTACGCTGTCGGTGCTTTGCTGCTTGCCGGCATATGCCTTCCAGGGAAAACGATGGTTGAGGATGTGCCACAGCGGCAACGATTCGTGCTCGACAATGATCGGCTGTTGCTGGCTGTCATCGGTATCGAATACCGAGAATTCGACGGGGATCAGGGCGTCCGCCCGGATCAGTGCCTTGGCCTGGGGTTCCAGCGTGGATTGAGCCAATACACGCTCTATCCATGCCTGCGTGTAAGCCTCGCTGCTCTCGGTGTTTGTCGCGCCTACGTCGATGTAAGCGTATTCCTTGCCCATGATGTGCTTCCGTTTCAGATCAATACGCCGCTCACTATCGCGTTGCGACCAGCGCCTGGCTGTCAGCCATGGGAGTATCGACGGGAGGAAATCTCGACCGCGCGCAGACATTGATTCCGCAGATGGATTTCTGCTTGCCATTTTTACGCTATATACCTATACATACAGCGCCTGGCAGCGCCCTTCCCTATAATCGGCACCAGGTTCTGCACCTTCTCAAACGGAGCCGTTCATGACTTTCAATACCCCTCGCTTTGTACCCACGTGCCTGGCGGCATTGGTTGCGTTGCTCGCGACCGCAGCGGCCCACGCCGATGAAGTCCAGGTGGCCGTAGCGGCCAACTTCACCGCACCGATCCAGGCGATTGCCGCCGACTTCGAAAAAGACACCGGCCACAAACTGGTCGCAGCCTACGGCGCCACCGGGCAGTTCTACACCCAGATCAAGAACGGCGCGCCGTTCGAAGTGTTCCTGAGCGCCGACGACACCACCCCGCAAAAGCTCGAAAGCGAAGGCGACACGGTCAAGGGCTCGCGCTTCACCTACGCCGTGGGCACCCTGGCGCTGTGGTCGGCCAAGGAAGGTTATGTAGACGCCAAGGGCGAGGTATTGAAGAAGAATGACTTCAAGCACTTATCCATCGCCAACCCGAAAGCCGCGCCTTACGGCCTCGCCGCCACCCAGGTATTGGCCAAGGAAGGGTTGACCGAGCAGGTCAAGGACAAGCTCGTCGAAGGCCAGAACATCACCCAGGCCTTTCAGTTCGTTTCCACCGGCAACGCCGAGTTGGGTTTTGTGGCCTTGTCGCAGATCTATAAAGACGGCAAAGTCACCAGCGGCTCGGCCTGGATCGTTCCGGCCGCCTTGCACGACCCGATCAAACAGGACGCGGTAATCCTCAACAAGGGCAAGGACAGCGCTGCAGCCAAGGCACTGGTCGACTACCTCAAAGGGCCAAAAGCCGCTGCCGTCATCAAGTCCTACGGTTATGAACTGAGCAAGTAAATGCCCCTGTCGAGTGCCGATTTTTCCGCAATCTGGTTGACCCTTAAACTGGCGTCACTGACCACCGTGATCCTGCTGGTCATCGGCACTCCGATTGCCCTGTGGCTGTCGCGCACCCGTTCATGGTGGCGCGGCCCCATTGGCGCGGTGGTAGCCTTGCCATTGGTGCTGCCACCCACCGTCATCGGTTTCTACCTGCTGTTGACCATGGGCCCCCACGGCTACTTCGGCCAGTTCACCCAATGGCTGGGCCTGGGCACCCTCACCTTCAGCTTCGCCGGGTTGGTGATCGGTTCGGTGATCTATTCCATGCCGTTCGTGGTGCAGCCGTTGCAGAACGCCTTTTCCGCCATCGGCACGCGCCCATTGGAGGTGGCCGCGACCCTGCGCGCCAATCCGTGGGATACCTTCTTCACGGTGATCCTGCCCCTGGCGCGCCCGGGGTTTATCACCGCCTCCATCCTGGGGTTTGCCCATACGGTCGGTGAGTTCGGCGTGGTGTTGATGATCGGCGGCAATATTCCCGACAAAACCCGCGTGGTCTCGGTGCAGATCTACGATCATGTCGAAGCCATGGAATACGCCCAGGCCCATTGGCTGGCCGGCGCCATGGTGGTGTTCGCGTTCCTCGTGTTGCTGGCGCTCTACTCCAGCCGTAAAACCAGGATGGGTTGGAGTTGATGCCGATGATCAATGTGCGCCTGAACTTGAAGTACACAGGCTTTGCCCTGGACGTGGACCTGCATATGCCCGGCCGTGGAGTCACCGCGCTCTACGGGCATTCCGGCTCCGGCAAGACCACCTGCCTGCGCTGCATTGCCGGGCTGGAGCGGGCCGAAGATGGGTTTATCCAGATCAACGATGAAGTCTGGCAAGACAGCCGCAACGGTCTGTTCGTGCCCCCGCACAAGCGCGCGCTCGGCTACGTGTTCCAGGAGCCCAGCCTGTTCCCCCATCTGTCGGTGCGGGCCAACCTGGAGTTTGGTCTCAAACGCATCCCGCGCCCGCAACGCCGCGTCGACATGGCTCAGGCCACAGAGTTACTGGGGATCGGCCATCTGCTGGAGCGCACCCCCCAACACTTGTCCGGCGGTGAACGCCAGCGCATCGGTATCGCCCGTGCCCTGCTCACCAGCCCAAGACTCCTGTTGATGGATGAACCCCTGGCCGCCCTCGACAGCAAGCGTAAAAGCGAAATCCTGCCCTACCTGGAACGCCTGCACGACGAGCTGGACATCCCCGTGCTGTACGTCAGCCATGCCCAGGACGAGGTGGCGCGCCTGGCCGATCACATCGTGTTGCTCAGCGACGGCAAGGCCCTGGCCAGTGGTCCCATCGGCGAAACCCTGGCACGGCTCGACCTGCCCCTGGCGTTGGGGGACGACGCGGGCGTGGTGATCAATGGCCGCGTCAGCGCCTATGACGATCACTACCGTCTGCTTACGCTGCAACTGCCCGACAGCGCCCAGCACCTGCGCGTGGCCCATGCACCGCTGGCGTTGGGCAAGGCGTTGCGGGTCAAGGTACAGGCGCGCGACGTCAGCCTCAGCCTGCAAGCCGAAGAGCACAGCAGCATCCTCAACCGCCTGCCGGTAACGGTTACCCAGGAGATCGCGGCGGATAACAGCGCCCATGTGCTGGTGCGCCTGGACGCGGACGGCACGCCGTTGCTAGCGCGGATCACGCGGTTCTCCCGCGACCAGTTGCAATTGCGGCCCGGTCAGGCGCTGTGGGCGCAGATCAAGGCGGTGGCCGTGCTGGCATAAGAAACCTTTTGGCACGACCGCACACGGCTGCGGTCAATCAGGAATACCGGCCTGATCCGTTGCCAAGGAACCCGTACCATGCCCGACTCCGCGCTGCCCGCCGACCTGCCCCGCGACCTGCATTACGTTGACGACACCCAGCCCGGCATCCGCCGCAAGCGAGTGCGCGGCAAGTTCCAGTACTTCGACGCCAAGGGCGAACGTATCCGGGATGCCGATGAGATCAAGCGCCTGAACGCCCTTGCCGTCCCTCCGGCGTATACCGATGTGTGGATCTGCGCCGACCCGCGCGGCCATCTGCAAGCCACCGGCCGCGATGCCCGTGGACGCAAGCAATACCGCTATCACGCGCGCTGGCGTGAGGTGCGTGACAGCGACAAGTACGCGCGGCTGCAGGAGTTCGGCAACGCCCTGCCGAAACTGCGCAAACAGCTCGAAGCGCAAATCGCCGAACCCGGCTTCACGCGCGAAAAAGTCCTGGCCACGGTGGTGATGCTGCTGGACGCCACGCTGATCCGTGTCGGCAATACCCAATATGCGCGAGACAACAAATCCTACGGGCTGACCACCCTGCGCAACCGCCATGTGGATGTCAAAGGCAGCGAGATCCAGTTCCAGTTTCGCGGCAAGAGCGGCGTGGAGCACCAGGTCAGCGTCAAGGACCGGCGCCTGGCCACGGTGGTCAAGCGCTGCCTGGAGTTACCGGGGCAGAACCTGTTCCAGTACCTGGATGAAGACGGCGAGCGGCACACCGTCAGCTCCCATGACGTCAACGCCTACCTGCACGACCTTAGCGGTGCCGACTTCACTGCCAAGGATTACCGCACCTGGGCCGGCACCGCCATGGCACTGGCGGTGCTGCGGGAGTTGGAATGGCAGCCGGAATCCGACGCCAAGCGGCATGTGGTGGCGATGGTCAAGGATGTCGCCAGGCAACTGGGCAACACGCCTGCGGTGTGCCGCAAGTGTTATATCCACCCGGCCGTGCTGGAGCATTTCAGCCTGGGTGAATTGTCCAGGTTGCCCAGGCCGCGGGTGCGCAAAGGCCTGAAGGCCGAGGAGGTCGCCTTGGCGATGTTCCTTGAGCAACTGGCCGCCGACTTGCCCGGCAATGCCAAGGCGGGTTAGGCTCTGGGCCCCTTCTGACTTCCGGGACGACCGCCGACGTGAATTACTAAGCCTTCCAGAATGTACCTGCAACAAGCCGCCTGACGCGCTTGTTGGCCTGTCCGACATTTTTTGGAGGTGCTGATGACTGACGTCAACCGGCTGCCCGTATTGGTTTCCCTGCAACATCTGTGCTTCCAGTTCGCCAATGGCGAGACCCTGCTGGACGACCTGAACCTGTCCATCGACCACACGCCCATCGGGATTGTGGGACGCAATGGACGGGGCAAAAGTATCCTCGCCCAATTGATCGCCGGCGTGTTGTCCCCCTCCTCCGGCTCGCTCAAGCGCTCGGCCAGCGTGGCCTATGTCCCCCAGGACATGGCGCTTGCAGCGGAAGACACCGTCGCTGACCTTACGGGCACCACGCCCGTGCTGGCGGCACTGGCACGCATGGCGGCAGGGACAGCGCAGGTCGATGACCTTGAGTTGATCGACAATCGCTGGGACCTTGCCGAACGCCTGCGCGCCGCACTGGATACGGCAGGCCTAGCGCAGCTGGGTGTGGATACGCCGGCCGATCAACTCAGTGGCGGGCAACTGGCGCGGCTCAGGCTGATCGGCGCCGTGCTGGCCGCACCGCAACTGCTGGTGCTCGATGAACCCACCAACCACCTCGACAGCGCCGGCCGCCGGTGGCTGCTGCACCTGTTGCAGGAATGGCGCGGCGGCCTGGTGGTGGTGAGCCATGACCGGCAAATACTCAACACCCTCGGGCGCATCATTGAACTGTCCCCACTCGGCCCTCACGTCTACGGCGGCAACTATGATGCCTATCGCCTGCAGCGCGACACCGAACAGCACGCCGCCGTCGCGGCGCTGGAGCACGCACGCCTTGAGCGCAACCGCGAACGCCGGCGCGTGCAGAAAGACCATGACAGCCTGCAACGCCAGGCGGCGCGCTCCCGCAATCACGCCGAGACGGCCAATGTGGATCGGTTTACCAAGGCGCGCTGGAAAAGCGCCGCCACCGAAGTCGTCGGCACCGTGCGCAGTGCCCATCACGCGTACAAACACGCGCTGGATGAGCAGGTGCGCCAAGCCTACGAGCGCGTGGTGGATGAAACGCCGACCCTGTTGGCCTTGCCGGGTTCGATCGTGCCCAATGGCCGTCAAGTGGTGGCCTTGACGGAGGTCCGGTTGCCCTGGCTGGAGCATCCCGCCCTCACACTCAACTTCACAGGGCCGGTGCGCGTGGCCGTGCAGGGACCGAACGGCTGCGGCAAATCCACCCTGCTCAAGGTACTGGCCGGCCAATTGCAGCCCGCCAGCGGTGAGTGCTCGGTGCCTGTGCCCTGCGCGTATATCGACCAGCACCAGGCGCTGCTGGATGACCGACGCTCCCTCGTCGACCAACTCAACCTGCTCGACACACCGCTGCCCGAAGCCGAACTGCGTACGCGCCTGGCCTTGCTGCAACTGGATGCCCGGCGGGTCACCCAACCCACCGCGCAGCTCAGCGGCGGCGAGCGGTTGAAAGCCGCGATGGCGATTGCCCTGTGGGGTGAAACACCCGCGCAACTGCTGTTGCTTGATGAGCCCACCAACCACCTGGACCTGGAATCGGTGATCGCCTTTGAACAGGCGCTGCAGGGCTTCAGCGGGGCAATGATGGTTGTATCCCATGATGAGGCGTTCATGCAGGCGCTCGGGCCAACCCACCGCTTGCTCTGGCAACCTGAGGGTTGGCGCCTGGAGTGTGTCTGAGGTCATTGCGCGCGCAATCAAAGCGTCCTAGGGTAGTGGCCGGATAATCTCACCGAGGAACCCGGCCCTATGCTGCCTTCGCCCAACAAGCCTTACGCCAATGCCGCACTGGCCCATCAAAAGCGCTGGCGCGGCCGTGTCGGCCTGATGCTGGTGGCCAGCCTTTCGGTATTGGCGGGCATGACTGACGCCATCGGCTTCATGGCCAGCGGCGACTTTGTTTCATTCATGAGCGGCAACACCACGCGCCTGGCAGTGGCCATCAGTGTGGGGGATCTCGGCTTGACCGCACGCCTGCTGTTGCTGGTCGCCACATTCGTCGCCGGTAACGCCTTGGGCGTAGTGGTCGGCCGCCTCAGCCGGCGCCATGCCCTGCCCCTGTTGCTGTGTATCGCCACCTTGCTCTGCGGCGCAGCCTTGCTGCCCTTCGCCGACACCTTGCCGGCGCTGCTGGCGGCGATCATTGCGATGGGCATGCTCAACGCAGCCGTGGAAGAGGTCAACGGCTTGCCGGTGGGGCTGACCTACGTGACCGGGGCACTGTCACGCTTTGGGCGCGGACTGGGGCGCTGGATGCTGGGAGAGCGCCGTAACGGCTGGCGGGTGCAACTGATTCCGTGGGCGGGGATGTTTGTCGGCGCGGTGATTGGCGCGCTGCTGGAGCAGCACATGGGGCTGAGGGCGCTGGTGGTCAGCGGTGTATTGGCGGGCGTGTTGGGGCTGGTGTCGCTGAAGATTCCCCGGCGCTGGCATTTGGGTTTTATGCCGCGATAAGGACTAAAGGTGCCCGCCCGACGGTAAGGCCTCGACGTCCATGTACTGGTAAAGAGCCATTATGTCGAGCGGGCGGATTGAATCATAAGCGAATGTCCGGCGGCTGTCCCGCCGGGCGTTTCCTGAAATGACTAAGGCAACGGATTACAGACAGGTCGCAAGTGCGGCCAAACGACGCTTGGCCGGCATCGTATCTTCAACGGCGTAGTACTTGACGGACGAACCGGCGCCGGCGCTTTGCACGTCGACGAAGTAATCGCCACCGGTGGTATAGACGGTGAAACCACCGGCCCCGTTCGGCTCTTTGAAGCCACCGGCGTCGACACCAAACACGCTTTCATCCTGCCAGCCGAACTGGATGCACTCGGCAACCACCAGCGTGGCCTTGTCCGATGCCATGGCCTTGTAGGGAGCCCCCAGGCGTGCCTCGTTCATCTTCGAGCCCGCGCAACCGGCCAGTGCCGTCAATACCAATGCGCCCATTACCACCTTGTGCATGCCCTTGCCTCGTTGAAAAAAACGTGACTGTACCATTGCCGCAAGGCTGACTGACGCCTCCATGAATTTTGTTTCACTGTGGAGGGAGAATATGCCGCCTATAGTGGCCTGGCTCATTTTTAGAAGTGTCCTTCTGCCCGCCCTCCCGCGGGCTTTTTTTCGCCTGCGCTTCAGAGCCACCAGCGAAACAGGTAGAACAACGCCATGCTCAGCAGCACGGTCATCAATACGTTACGCGTCCAGAACATCAGCGCCACGGCGCAGATGCCGGCCAGCAGGTAAGGATTGGCCGGGCTCAGGTTGAGCTGGTGATCAGCCAGGAAAATAATCGGCCCGCAGATCGCCGTGAGCATGCCCGGCACCGCAAACCCGAGAAACTCCCGTGCCCCACGGCTGAGGCGCACCGGCAGGCGCGGCTCGATAAACAGATAGCGGTTGAAAAAAACCACCAGGCCCATGGCCACAATCATCAGGTAAATCATCGCTGCCCAACCCCCAGGCGTTTGCAGAAAAACCCTGCGCTCATGCCGAGCACACCCGACACCACCACCGCCGACTCCCAGTGCAGGAAGCTCAGCCATACCGAAAACAACAACGACACCGCCACGCAGACCACCGTCGGCACATCGCGTACCACCGGGGTGATCAGCGCGATAAAGGTGGCGGCGATGGAAAACTCCAGCCCCAACTGATCAAGGCCTGGGATGCTTTTGCCAAGCACGATACCGGCCAGGGTGAACAGGTTCCAGGCGATGTAAAACGTCAGGCCAACGCCCAGGGCGTACCAGCGATTGAAGGTTTCACGGTCATAGTGGTTGACCAGCGCAAAGAACTCATCGGTCAGCAGAAAGCCCAGGCTCATGCGCCAGCGGGTCTTGAGCGGCGAAAGAATCGGGCGCAGGTGCATGCCATACAGCAGGTGCTGGGAGGTCAGCAGCAAGGTAGTCAACACGATGGAAATCAGGCTCGCACCGCTCTTGACCATGCCAATGGCGACCAACTGCGCAGCGCCGGCAAACACAATGGCGGACAAGCCCTGGGCTTGCAGTGGCGTGAATTGCGCATCGATGGCCATGGAGCCGGCCAGCAGCCCCCAGGGTGCACAGGCCAGGGACAGGGGAATGACGGCGATTGCACCGCGAGCGAAGGCGTAATGAGGTAAGGCAGCAGGCATGGAAACGGCTCATCGACAGACAGTCCACAAGCATGCCAGCGTAGGATGGGGCTTGTCTTGAACGATCTTGCTCAGGCGAGCCTGACCGACACCTGCTCCACCGAGTCCCGCGCCTCACGCAGTTCGTGAGCGTCCTGGTTGAGCCGGTGAATGGTGTTGAGCAAGCGCTGGCGCAGCACTTCATCGCCGAGTTTTTCAACGGCACGCATCAGGTCGAATGCCGCGGTTTCGTTATTTTCCGCGACGGAATCCAGGGTTTTGCGCAGGTTGCGAGTGGCTCGGGTCACGCGGGTCTTCCTTCATCAGCAATGGGGAGGCACTTTAGGACATTCGTGTTTCATTTTAATTTCAATCACTTGTGGCGGTTTTCCCGAGGTTTGATCCATATCAATTGAAACAGGATTTGACCGAAACATATGGACATACGTATATTCGAATTTCCATATGTATTTAGGCGATGGTCATGTCGGAACCCCTTACACCGCCCACCCTGTTCAAATGCCTGGCCGACGCCACTCGCGCACGCCTGACGCTATTGATTCAGCGTGAAGGCGAACTTTGCGTCTGCGAACTGATCCATGCCTTGGACGACAGCCAGCCCAAAATCTCCCGTCACCTGGCGCAACTGCGCAGTTGCGGTGTGCTGCTGGATCGTCGCCAGGGCCAATGGATCTACTACCGCGTCAACCCGGCACTGCCCGATTGGGTGAGCCAGGTGCTGGACGTCACCCTGCAAGCCAACCAGCCATGGCTGCACAACGACACACAGCGTCTGGATGCCATGGGCGACAGACCACAACGAGCCAGCACCTGCTGCTGAGCCACCGGAGCGTTAATTCATGCTTGTCGCAGTCGCCATTTTTATCTTCACCATCGTCCTGGTCATCTGGCAGCCCAAGGGTCTCGGAGTGGGCTGGAGCGCCACGATGGGCGCGATCCTGGCCCTGGCCTGTGGCGTGATCAGCCTGGCGGATATCCCGGCGGTCTGGCACATCATCTGGAATGCCACCGGGACGTTTGTCGCACTGATCATCATCAGCCTGCTGTTGGACGAAGCCGGGTTCTTTGCCTGGACGGCACTGCATGTGGCGCGCTGGGGGCGCGGGCGTGGCCGGCGCTTGTTTGCCTATATGGTGCTGCTCGGCGCCCTGGTGTCGGCGCTGTTTGCCAACGACGGCGCGGCGCTGATCCTCACCCCCATCGTGATGTCGATGCTGCTGGCGCTGCGCTTTTCCCCGGCGGCGACCCTGGCGTTTGTGATGGGCGCGGGGTTTATCGCTGATACGGCGAGCCTGCCGCTGGTGGTGTCGAACCTGGTGAATATCGTCTCGGCGGACTATTTCAAGATCGGCTTCAACGAATATGCCGCGGTCATGGTGCCGGTCAACGTCGTCAGTGTCGCCGCCACCCTGGCGGTGCTGCTGTGGTTCTTTCGCCGCGATATTCCGCAGACCTACGACCCCGCCGACCTGGCAGACCCCGCCAGCGCGATCCACGACCGCGCCACCTTCCGCGCCGGTTGGTGGGTGCTCGGCATCCTGCTGATCGGTTGCTTTGCCCTGGAACCCCTGGGCATTCCCATCAGCGCGATTTCCGCGGTGTGCGCCGTGCTCCTGCTGGTGATCGCCGCCAAGGGCCACAAGATCTCCACGCGCAAGGTGCTGAAGGAAGCCCCGTGGCAGATCGTGATCTTTTCCCTGGGGATGTACCTGGTGGTCTACGGCTTGCGTAACGCCGGCCTCACCACCTACCTGGCGACCTGGCTCGATACCTTTGCCACTTACGGCGTGTGGGGTGCGGCCATGGGCACCGGCGTGCTGACGGCCTTGTTGTCCTCGGCGATGAATAACCTGCCGACGGTATTGATCGGCGCGCTGTCCATCGAATCCAGCCATGCCGTGGGCGTGGTCAAGGACGCGATGATCTACGCCAACGTGATCGGCAGCGACCTGGGCCCGAAAATCACCCCTATCGGCAGTCTGGCTACCCTGTTGTGGCTGCATATCCTGGCGCGCAAGGGCATCACCATCACCTGGGGCTACTACTTCAAGGTCGGGATTGTGCTGACCTTGCCGGTGCTGCTGATCACCCTCGCCGCCCTCGCGTTGCGCCTGAGCATCTAACGGAGAAACCGCAATGAAAGTCCTGTTCATGTGCACCGCCAACAGCTGTCGCAGCATCTTGTCCGAAGCGATGTTCAACCACCTGGCCCCGCAGGGTTTTACCGCGGTCAGCTCCGGCAGCTTCCCCAAGGGCCAGGTCCTGCCGCGCAGCCTGAGCACGTTGCAGGCAGCGGGCATCAGCACCTTAGGCTTGTACAGCAAGGGCAATGACGCGTTTGAAGGCAGCCCGCCGGATGTGGTCATTACCGTCTGCGACAAGGCGGCGGGGGAAGCCTGCCCGGTGTATTTCGGGCCGGCGGTGAAGGCGCATTGGGGCTTGTCAGATCCCTCGGAGGTTCAAGGTGACCAGGCCAGCATCCAGGCGGCATTCGATGCCACGCTGGAGACCATCGCCAGCCGTTGCCGGGCGTTTTTCGCCCTGCCCTTTGCCCGCCTCAGCCCTGGCGAGCTGAAGGTCGAACTCGAGCGCATAGCGCTGCTGGAAATGACCACCTCCTAACGGCTGGATGGATCCGCTGCGGCGATATGGATTCCCATCCCTCTGCCAGCGTATGCTCTCGCACTTTCCTGAAAGGACGCGGGCATGCTGACGATCTTTTTTTACGCACTGGTATTCGGCTTTGTGTTTTGCCTCTCCCCCGGCGCGGTGCTGGCGGAGACCCTGCGCCGAGGCTTGCTCCACGGTTTCACACCCGCCTTGCTGGTGCAGTTTGGCTCGCTGGTAGGCGATGCCGTGTGGGCGGTGATCGGCCTCACCGGCATCGCACTGTTGATCCAGCATGACGCCGTGCGCGTGCCGCTGACAATCATTTGCGCGCTGTACCTGGCGTGGCTGGGCGTACGCAGCCTGATCGACGCCTGGCACTTGCCCGAAGCCGATGATGCGCCGGCCAGTACTCGGCAAAACGCGCTGGCCGTGGGCGCGGCGATTTCCCTGGCCAACCCGAAAAACATCGTCTACTGGGGGGCACTGGGCAGCGCGCTGTCAGGCATCGTCGGCGCCACGCCCAGCCATGGGCAGACGCTGATGTTTTTCGCCGGCTTCATGCTGGCTTCGGTGCTGTCATGCTTTCTGATCGCCGCACTGGTGAACCTGCTGCGCAAGAACGCATCGCCCATGTGGCAACGCATCAGTTATGGCGCCTGCGGTTTGGTCTTGATCTATCTGGCCGTTCTCGCCGCACAGGGCGTATGAAGTTATATATCGGGTAACTTTCGAGTGCCTCTTGTCTGAATGAACTCTGAACGCCGGGCTATTTAATTAATCATGCGTTGACATTTTGTAACTGCCTGAGTAGATTGCCCCTGCCCGCAACTGGGGCCTTTTTTAACCCTCACAAAAGAAGCCAATGGACACAGTATCTAGTCGCTGTCCGAGCACCGCCCTGGCGGGCATCGGGCGCCCAATCCAGAACATGACAGGACTCGCCTCCCCGGTCCGGTAAGCTGCGCTGGAGCTTGATGCTCCGCCGTCACTGCCTCGCCGGTCGCCCGTCCGGTCCCGAGGTGTGTTATGACCTTCTCAACCCTTGCTTTGCCCGATGTACCCACACTGGCCGCAGCCTTGCGAGCCAAGCGTTGCCATGCCCACGTGGTTTTTCTGCCACGACGCACGCCCGGCGTTGCCCCCTCCCCCAAAGACCCGCAGAGACCGCCGCTTTTCAGCCTGGGATAGTGCTGAGCGTCCGCGCCGTTCAATCCCGCTGAAACAATAACTTCCTGATTAAGTCCCTGGAGTTCTTTATGAAACTTTCCAGTTGTAGTTCGCTGCGCGCCTTATAACTAACGCGCCAGTAGAAGTTATCCAAGCACCTTATTTAAACCGATCGCGAAGTCAGCGACTCGGCATGCTTTCGCTCGCCTGTATTCAGGTAAGTACCGGGTATGTTTTGTCGAGAATTGGCGACAGGAGCACAGACAATGAGCGCCGTAAAAAACACGCCACTGCAGAAGAAAACCGGCACCGCCAGCGACACCAAACTGTCGATGCGTGCCGCCCGCGAAGCCCACAACGGCCTGTCGGCCACCTTGGCCAACGTACGCGCCACCCAGGATGGCCTGACCGAACTGGACGCCACTGCCCGCCTGCAACGGGAAGGCCACAACGAAGTGGCCCATGACAAACCGCCTCACGCCATCGTGCAATTCCTGCAGGCCCTGAACAACCCGTTCATCTACGTGTTGCTGACCCTGGGCGGCATCAGCTTTTTCACCGACTGCTGGCTGCCGATGCAGGACGGTGAAGAAGCCGACCCCACCAAGGTCGTCATCATCATGACCATGGTCCTGCTCAGCAGCCTGCTGCGCTTCTGGCAGGAGCACCGTTCGGCCAAGTCCGCCGAAGCCTTGAAAGCCATGGTCCGCACCACTGCCACGGTGCTGCGCCGTGAGCAAGTGGGCAGCCAGCCCACCCTGCGCGAAGTGCCGATGCGCGAGCTGGTGGCCGGCGATATCGTGCAGTTGTCGGCCGGTGACATGATCCCTGCCGACATCCGCCTGATCGAGTCCCGGGACCTGTTTATCAGCCAGGCGGTGCTCACCGGCGAAGCCTTGCCGGTGGAGAAGTACGACACCCTCGGCGACGTCACGCAAAAATCCGCCGGGCCGGTCGCCGCCGACCAGGGCAACCTGCTCGACCTGCCGAACATCTGCTTCATGGGCACCAATGTGGTCAGCGGCCGCGCCAAAGCCGTGGTGGTGGCGACCGGGCCGCGCACCTACTTTGGCTCCCTGGCCAAGGCGATTGTCGGCTCCCGGGTACAGACTGCATTCGATCGCGGGGTAAACAGCGTCAGCTGGCTGCTGATCCGCTTCATGCTGGTGATGGTGCCGATCGTGTTCTTCCTCAACGGCTTCTCCAAGGGCGACTGGGGCGATGCATTTTTGTTCGCCCTGGCGGTCGCCGTGGGCCTGACCCCGGAAATGCTGCCGATGATCGTCAGCGCCAACCTGGCCAAGGGCGCCACGGCGATGGCCAAGCGCAAAGTAGTGGTCAAGCGCCTCAACGCGATCCAGAACTTCGGCTCGATGGACGTGCTGTGCACCGACAAGACCGGCACCCTGACCCAGGACAAGATCATCCTCGAGCATCACATCAACGCCTTCGGCCAGCGCGATGATGCGGTGCTGTCCCTGGCCTGGCTCAACAGCTACCACCAGAGCGGCATGAAAAACCTGATGGACCAAGCCGTGGTGCAGTTCTCGGAGCAGAACCCCAGGTTCCAGCTGCCGTTTGCCTACAGCAAGGTCGATGAATTGCCGTTCGACTTTGTACGCCGTCGCCTGTCCATCGTGGTCAAGGACGCTGCCCACGACCACCTGCTGGTGTGCAAAGGCGCCGTCGAGGAGATGCTGGACATTGCCACCCACGTGATGGAGGCCGGCAGTGCAGTGCCTCTGGATGAGCGCCGCCGCGAGGAGTTGCTGGCGATCACCAATGACTACAACGAAGACGGCTTCCGCGTGTTGGTGGTTGCCACCCGCAACATTCCCAAGGCCCTGGCCCGCCAGCAGTACACCACCGCCGATGAGCGCAACCTGGTGATCCAGGGCTTCCTGACCTTCCTCGATCCGCCCAAGGAAACCGCCGGCCCGGCGATTGCAGCCCTGCAGCAGATCGGCGTGGCGGTCAAAGTCCTCACCGGCGACAACGCCGTGGTCACCAGCAAGATCTGCCGCCAGGTCGGCCTCGAGCCAGGCCGGCCGCTGCTGGGGGTGGAGATCGAGCTTATGGACGACGCCACCCTGGCGCGCCATGTGGAAGAACGCACGGTATTTGCCAAGCTCACGCCGCTGCAGAAATCCCGGGTGCTCAAGGCCCTGCAAGCCAACGGCCACACCGTCGGCTTCCTCGGCGACGGCATCAACGACGCACCGGCATTGCGGGATGCCGACGTGGGTATCTCGGTGGACAGTGGCACGGACATCGCCAAGGAATCGGCCGACATCATCCTGCTCGAGAAAAGCCTGATGGTGCTGGAAGAAGGCGTGCTCAAAGGCCGCGAAACCTTCGGCAATATCATGAAGTACCTGAACATGACCGCCAGCTCCAACTTCGGCAACGTGTTTTCGGTGCTGGTGGCCAGTGCATTCATCCCGTTCCTGCCGATGCTGTCGATCCATCTGCTGTTGCAGAACCTGATGTACGACATCTCCCAGCTGGCCCTGCCGTGGGACAAGATGGACAAGGAGTACCTGGCCAAACCGCGCAAGTGGGACGCCAGGAACATCGGCCGCTTCATGATCTGGATCGGGCCGACCTCGTCGATCTTCGACATCACCACCTTTGCCCTGATGTGGTACGTGTTCGCCGCCAACAGCGTGGAAATGCAGACCCTGTTCCAGTCCGGCTGGTTTATCGAGGGCCTGCTTTCGCAAACCCTGGTGGTGCATATGCTGCGCACCCGCAAGATTCCGTTCTTCCAGAGCACGGCGGCATGGCCGGTGCTGATGATGACCGGCGTGGTGATTGCGCTGGGCATCTACGTACCGTTCTCGCCCCTGGGCGCCCTGGTAGGCCTGCAACCGCTGCCGCTGGCGTACTTCCCGTGGCTGGTCGGCACGCTGCTCAGCTATTGCTGCGTGGCCCAACTGATGAAAACCCTCTACATCCGCCGCTTCAAGCAGTGGTACTGAGTTCCCCCGCCGTTTAAACGGTGGCCGTCGCCCGGCCGCCACCGTGCATTACAAGGAATAGGATCATGCGCGTCTTGATCTGTGCCGGTCGTCATTACGCCGACTGCAAAAAGTCCCGCCAAGTGCTGGACGCTTACCACCGCCTGCGCCCGGTGCAGGTGCTGATTCACGGCGGCAACCAGTTCCTCGGCAGCGCCATCGAGGACTGGGCGCGGGAACTCGGCATCGACGTGGTGCGCTACCCGCCCAACTGGCAACGCCACGGCAAGCAGGCGGAGCGCCAGCGCAACCATTTCATGCTGACCGACAGTCGCGCGGATGTGGTCATCGCGCTGCCGGGTGGTGACGACACGTCGGAGCTGGTCTGCCAGGCCAGGGCCAGCGGCATTTCGGTGCTGACCGTAGAGAACTGATATTCAAGCGAGGTGCATCATGCACAACAAACACACCCCGAAGCGCCCGGACGGGTTTGCCAAATACCGTGCGCGGCACTATCGCGGCGCGCGCCAGACCCTGCTGCTGTTGCCGCCGGCAAAACAGCGAGCGCTGCGGCGCAACCTGCTGTTTATCGGTATCACCCTGGGTTCGATCCTGTTAATCGCCCTGGTGTCCAAGGCCCATGCCGCCGGTGGCGCCTATGTGGTCGATGACGGCGCAATCAACGCACCGGGTGCCTGCAATCTCGACGCCTGGTACAGCGCCGACCGGCACGCCGGCAACACGCACACGGCAACGCTGTCTCCCGCGTGCACGTTCAGCGCACTGCCTTCGGTGCAGTGGGGCGCGGCGCTGTCGCGGGCCGGCAGCGCAGGCCGGGGCGAGACCCAGGTGAATCCGCAACTCAAGGCACAGGCACTGTCACGGCAAGACCTGGGGCTGGAAATAGCGATCTCCGCCGGGGCGCATCTTGCCCTTGATCGACGACACGGGTTTGACGGCGCCGACCTCACCCTCCCCTTGACCTGGCAACCGCTGGCCCCCCTGCGCTTGAACCTGAATGCCGGCTGGGCCCATGCCTACAACGATGGCGAGCCAACCCAGCGCCTGACCTGGGGCACCGGCGTGGAGTATCAACTGATGGATGCCCTTACGCTGATCGCTGAACGTTACGGCCAGGAAGGCGGTGACCAGGCCTGGCAAGCAGGGCCGCGCCTGCACCTCGGGGAGTTTGTCGACGTCGACCTGGTGCTCGGGCGCGACCTGGGCGGTGAACGCAATCAATGGCTGACCACCGGTGCGACGCTCAGGTTTTAGGCCTGGCCTGCTGCTCCAGGTGCAGTTGCCGTGGCGGGTCGTCCAGGTAATTGCCTTATGATGGCGGCACCATTGCCAACGAGGGGTACAGCACGTGGACCGTATCGAACAAATGACGCTGCTGGCGACCTACAACCAGTGGATGAACCGCAAGGTCTATGACGCGGCTGCCAGGCTTACGGACGATGAGTTGCGCGTGGACCGCCACGCGTTTTTCGGCTCGGTCTTCGGCACGCTCAACCATCTCACGTTGGGCGACACCGTCTGGCTCAAACGCTTTGCCCTGCACCCCGCCGGCTACGCGACGCTGGCGCCGCTGAACAGCATCGCCGCGCCGTCGGACCTCAAGCAACTGGCGTTCGCCGACCTGGCTGAACTCGCCGCCCGGCGGCGTTGGCTGGACCAATTGATCATCGATTGGGTCCACACCCTGCGCGAACCCGACCTCGACCATCGCCTGCACTATCACAACATGCGCGGCGCGGCGGCAAGCAAGCCGTTCGGCGCCCTGCTGGTGCATTTTTTCAATCACCAGACCCACCATCGAGGCCAGGTCACCACGCTGCTGACCCAGGCCGGGCAGGATGTGGGCGATACGGACCTGCTCGCCTTGATAGACTGAACTCAGCGAGCGCTGAATTCGGCATAGGCCTGCAGCAACCGTGCAAAGTCCTCGGGTTGCGGCAACTGCTCGAAGCTTTCGACTGCCGGCGTGGTAGCCCAGGCCAGTTTTTCGCGGGTCCAGGTTTCCATAAAGGGCACGTACTCCGCGGCATTATCCAACAACGTCGCACGCACGTTGACGAACTCATCGATGCCATGGGGGCGGGTAAACAGCCAGCTCATGCAGTGCGGGCAGCAATAGTGACGATCGACCCCGTGCAGGCCGCCGACCACCGGGCAACCCTGGGTCACCGTGAACGCGCTGGCGGGAATCAGTGCACTGAGGGAGAACGCACTGGCGGTCATCTTCTGGCAGCCGGTGCAGTGGCACGCCATGGTAATCACCGGCGCCTGGCTCACGCTGAAGCGCACCCGGTTACAACGGCAACTGCCTTCCAGGGGCAGGGTTTCGACGCTCATCACACACTCCTTTTCATGATCAGTGGCGTGGCAGGGTAGCGCCGAGGCGGGGGTGTTGAACAGGTCCGGGGGCAAAACCGAACGCTGCTGCGCCCATGGGGTCGTAACCTCAGGTGTCGGGATTTCTTACCCCCGCCCTCCCCGCGTGCATTGTGGGTTTACCGATGTGCGTACCCAATAAGAAGGAGACGCTTACATGGTCATTCACTTCAAGGTTGCCGGGCATCTGGCCTGCGGCCATCACGGCAATAACCTGCCCTCCAGCACCGAGCTGAATCGGGTCAAGTGCCGCACCTGCCGCAACACCGATGCCTACAAGGAAGCGCGCCGCAACCAGCGCAACGCCGCACGCCGTGCTTCGCGCCAGGCCAAGACCCACACCAGCACCGACTGGCGCAGTGCCTGGACGCAGCGCCTGACCGACCTGCCAGGGCGACAACGCCTGCCCCGCGGCTTCGGCGCACAGCCTTTCGTATAAGCCAGAAACGCAGAAGCCCCGGACAAACCGGGGCTTCGTTTTCAATCAATCATCATTGGACACCGGCCTGTTGCGTGCCTGGTAACCCGGCAACGTGGCGGCATACGCCAGTGCCTGTTCACGGGAATTGAAGGACGCCAGCCGATCCTGGGGCGTACACACCCGCCATGGCCCGAAATTGACCTGCACGATGTCGTACCCATTCAGGTGCAGCTTCTTCAGCAGTGGAGCGCTCATAGTCACCTCGCTTTCCTGAGATTTCCCAGCGTTGCACGCCCTACCTTACACCCGCATCCAGGCTCATGACTGACCGCATGTCGCTGCGGCCAGGCTACTTGACCTTGCTGCTCAAGGTATCCAGGCTGCGCTTGAGATCATCCAGGCTGCGCTTCAAACCGTCGATATCGCTTTTCTGCCGTTCGATCGTGCTGTTCTGATCCTCGACCGTGCGCTTGAGGCTCGCCAACTGGCTGTCACTGGAACTGGCGCTCGAACCGTCCCTGCGCTTGAACTCATCGAACGCGCGGTCCTGCCCCTCCAGCTTGCCTTTCAGGCCTTGTACCTCACTCTCGGTACGTTTCTGCGCAGCCTGCAGCTGTTCAATATCCCCCACCGAAATGCTCGACGCCTTCAACACATACTGATTGCCCGCTTCCAGCGAAGCCCCCGTCAACCGATCACCGCCTGACGCGCTGAAATCCCCCCACTTCACCGCACTCCCAGCCTGTGCCGTACCGGCCAACAATCCCACGACACCTGCAATGACCATCCAATAGCGCCTGCGAACACTGAGCATCAACTGATTCCTTTCCAGACTGCCGGGATGGCATATCGCTATGACTGTCATTTATGCCGCTTGTTCCCGTGCCGCAGGAATCCTCTGGTTCGCCTGTTAAAGCCGATGTAGATCACTGATCTGCCAAGCTTTTTCAGGCGCTCCCCATGCAAGAAAGCGGCAGCCCGACCTTGCGTCGAAGCGCCTGGATCTATATATTCCCAACCCTGCAACAACGCGCTACCGCCCGAATGGCGAAACTGGTAGACGCATGGGACTTAAAATCCCCCGCTCGTAAGGGCGTCCCGGTTCGATTCCGGGTTCGGGCACCATCTCTAGTTCCACTGACAGCCAGTAAAGTCCATGGAACCCTTTAAAACCCGCCACTTGGCGGGTTTTTTCGTTTATGGCGTTCCGTCGGTTTCCAAGTGATTCCGGCATTTTTAAGGGTAAGATTTGGGGTACAGGTCAGTTCGACAATAGGTAGTACCCTTATGTCGCGCACTACAACTCCTCTATCTGACGCAGCTTGTCGCACAGCCAAACCGCGAGACCGCGCCTATAAACTTTTCGATGGAGAAGGTCTCTATCTCTTAGTGCAAGCCAACGGTAGGAAAGGTTGGCGCATGCGATACGTCAAACCTGATGGCAAGGAAGGCCTTACATCTTTCGGCAATTATCCTGTTGTCAGCCTGACAGATGCACGAGCCAAGCGTTTGGAGCTCAAACGCCTGCTGACGCAAGGTATCGACCCCATTGAAAATAAGCGCAGCGTCAAAAAAGAAGCTGAGGTGAAAAGCCGAACCTTTGAAGATGTTGCACTGAATTGGCATCGAGATATGTCGCCCAGGTGGACCCCAGGCCATTCAAAAAACGTTTTACGCCGGCTTCAAACCTACGTCTTTCCACATATCGGGGCGCAGCCGATCGTTGAGCTGGACACCCACGATCTCCTCCAACCTTTGGAAACAATCAAGCAAAAGGGATCAATTGACGTTGCGTTGAGGGTAAAAAACTACCTGCTGAATATTATGCGAGAAGCCAAGCGCAGCCGCCTGATTAGCGTTAACCCCGCGTACGATCTCGAAGGCTCGATCAAACCGCGACGCGTGACTCATCGCCCTGCACTGCCTTTGTCACGTTTACCCGAACTGTTGGAGCGCATCGACAGCTATAAAGGCCGCACACTCACTCGCCTGGCCGTTATGCTCTCACTGCATCTATTCGTTCGCTCCAGCGAACTGCGCTTTGCCCGTTGGAGCGAGTTCGATCTCAAGGGGGCTGTCTGGGAAATCCCCGATACGAGGCCTGCCCTTGAAGGCGTCAGCTTTTCAACTCGGGGTACAAAAATGGAGGGCGACATCCATTTAGTACCGTTATCCTCCCAAGCAATTGCACTACTCAAACGAATCCAGGTTATTACGGGTGGGTACGACCTGGTGTTCGCTGGCAACGCCAACCCCCGTAAGCCCTTATCAGAAAATACCGTCAACAAAGCACTTCGAACAATGGGTTACGACACGCAATCCGAAATTTGCGGGCATGGGTTCCGCACAATGGCTTGCAGTGCGTTGGTCGAGTCTGGGATGTGGTCAGTCACTGCGATTGAGCGGCAAATGAGCCATAAAGAGCGAAACAATGTGCGGGCGGCTTACATTCATAAGGCTGAATTTATTGAAGAGCGTAGGCTAATCATGAATTGGTGGAGTGAGTATTTAGAGGCAAACCGGGACGAGGGGGTTACCCCTCATGATTTCGCCAACCGGTCCCGAGAATCGACTGCTATATAGATAAACTAGGGGTTCAGAACCGAACTTCAGGTATAAATTTCTCGACCTGATCTTACATCCTTCTTTAAACAGAGCGGGGCTACCGAGTTTGATGGTTGTGCAAGCCATCGCCAATCCAAGAGGAGTAGCCCCGCATGAGCGTTGCAAATCAACCGATTGTTAAAAACAAGCTGGGCTTGTTGAACCTGGCCGAGGAACTCGGCAACGTTTCCTAGGCCTGTAAATCATGGGCGTTTCGAGAGACACCTCCTGTCGCTACCAAGAAGCCACAACTCAAAATGCCATGGCGCCCTAGTCAAAAACCAAGTTATTTACTGGATCGCCAGCAAGGTAAACGCCACCCCAGCGGCCATAAAATTTGATTGCCTACACCCAAACTTAAACATCGATGTATATATGCTAGATGACTGGTAGGAGTTAGCCCACAACAAACTGGGCGGCAGCGCTGCAGGTCATCTCGCCTAATTCAACACCTGATCAACTACCCAAACCTGAGCCTCTCCTGCTAAGCGCCCTCTATTCCTGCGCAGCGTCCAAAAAACATAGACAAAAATGTAACTATTAGTATCAGTAGCATTTTACCCGCAAACCCTAATGGCAGGCATGTAAACTCAGTACTCCAGCCATCGCGCATGGGGAAAACTTGAATGTAAGTGTCAAACCACTTTCAAGTTGATTGCAATTGCTCCCCCGAATCGACTCTATTTCATTGGATCATGTCAGCGACGGCTACCGGTATATGCCATCGCATTCCTATCACCCCGATAGCCGCCCAACCAAGGAACCCATTGATGACTTCACCACTCATGCGAGATATCGATCATGCGACAGCTACCTACTTCGTTGATAAAAGCCTACTACCACCCGATTGAGGCAGCGATCCGCTGGAGTAATCTGCATCACTTTGAAACCTCAATCCTGGACCAACTAGGCAAGCGTCTACGCCCGATGCAGGACGATTTTCCACGCTGGCCGAAACTGTATTTGAACAGTGAGCGTATTTACTGCGCCCTTTGCAATGGCGATCTACCCTTCGGAAAAAACGGCGTCATCTGCCAGGACATAACTCTGCTTGATGATCCAGACCTGAGCATCTGTGAGCCGCATCTGAAAGCCTGGATGCAACGCGACTACCCGGAAGAAAAACCTAACTTTCTATACGGCCCAGCTGAACGCCGCGGTCTTAGCTGGGCGGCGTTGCAGGAGATGTCAGCCAACCATGCTGCGCTGAAAGTGCAGCTTGATATGTGTGCACAGAAAGCTTCGCAATTACGAGAGCGTAACACCCTGCTAAAACGCGACCTGGCGGAATTCCAGCGCTTGTTGCCAACCGATGAAGACCTCAGTGATCGCGGTCGCTCAGCATTGTTAAACATTATCGGTGGCCTACTTACAGCCCTGCGCGGCATATCGCCCGGTGGCCAGCGATACAGCCAGTTCGACAGCGACGCGGCAATCATTCAAACGGTCATTTCCTACCATGGCGGACGGGTTGGGATCACCGAGCGTACGATGCAAAAGCACTTCGCCGCTGCTCGCCGCAGCCTGAGCACTTAAGCCCCTACATCGCACCGCAACTGCGGTCGTATTCCCAGCAGTTGCGGTAGCCGTCGACAGAGATGGGCTATTGAATACCGATCACCCCAATTAAGCCTTCGGGAGTGATCACCATGACTGAGAACGCCTCCATAGACCTCCACACCGAGCACCGTGTATTACGTCGGGTGGAAGTCGAGCACAAAACCGGCCTTAAGCGCGCTCATCTGTATGCATTGATGCGCGCTGGGCGTTTTCCCAAAAGCATTTCGCTCGGCACACGGGCAGTGGGCTGGGATTCGCTGGAAATCGAACAATGGATCGCTGAACGCCGTGCCGAGCGCGGCTGAAGGGAGACGACTATGCGAGTTGTATCCCTGATAGAGACCAAGGGCGGCGTCGGTAAAACCACCACGGCGGCAAACGTAGGCGGCTTTGTCGCCGATGCCGGGTTGCGCGTGCTGCTGCTGGATTTGGATGTACAGCCCACGCTGTCCAGCTACTTCGAGTTAAATAAACTGGCATCCGCCGGCAGCTACGAGTTGTTGGCGTTTAATGAGCGTGACCTTGAGCAACTGGTTTCGCACACCACCATCCCCAACCTGGATCTGATTGCCTCCAACGATGATCAAGGCCATTTGGGCCCCCTACTGCTGCAAACGCCCGATAGCCGATTGCGCCTGCGCAATCTGTTGCCCATGTTTCAGCATCACTACGACCTGCTTTTGATCGACACACCAGGCACACGTAGTGTGCTGCTGGAGATGGCCGTAATTGCCTCAGACTTGGTGGTGTCACCGGTCACTCCGGAGATTCTGGCCGCGCGTGAATTTCGCCGGGGTACGCTGCAGTTACTTCAAGATATCCCCCTCTATCGCAATTTGGGTATTCAACCACCGCCCCTGCATCTGTTGATCAACCGCGTGCATCCTGTCTCCACCGATGCGCGGCAAATCCAGCAGGCACTGCGCCAGGTATTTGGCTGCGTCCGTGGAGTTCATGTGCTGTGTACTACCATCCCAGCGATCACTGCCTACCCTTGTGCCGCCACCCATCAATTACCAGTCCATCGATTTGAACGCCGCAAGCCCTCCCGACGAGTCGCCCCTGCGGGGCTGGAGACCATGCGCGCATTGGCCTGCGAACTCTTCCCGGACTGGACAGAGCGCTTTGCCAAGGTCAACGGGAGCGGAGCGCGCCAACATGATCGATAGTCGTGTACCGAGACGATTGCGGCGCCTGATTGTTCTGGCGCTGCAAGAAGGCTGGCGGGTCGAGATCAGTCCTGACGTGCAGCTGACTTTGCGCAAACCGGGTTTCACGCCGATTCAGACCGGCCCTCGTGCCAACGATACCCGAGTGCTGCAGCGCTCAAACGGCGATGAGCCCGATAATGGCTAAATCACCCACCAGTGATGTGGCCGCCCATCTGCTCGCCGCATCGTTCAACCGCCGCGAGCAGAATACTTGTGCTCCGCTGGTGGATACCCCAATGCAGGTGAACCTGGAACAATTACGCCCGTATCAATTGAACCCACGCCGCGCGCTGAACCCTCAGCATCAGGCAATCAAGGCCTCAATCCGCCAGCGCGGCCTGGATCAGCCACCGAATATCACCCGCCGTCCCGGCGAAGAACACTTCATCATCCGCAACGGCGGCAACACTCGCCTGGCGATCCTGAACGAGCTTTGGCAGGAAACCGGCGACGAACGTTTCCACCGTTTTTTGTGCCTATTTCGTCCCTGGACCGCACGCGGCGAGATTCTTGCCCTAACTGGCCACCTGGCCGAGAACGATCTGCGCAGCGGCCTCACCTATATTGAGCGCAGCCAGGCGGTCGAGCAGGCGCGTCAGTTGTACGAGCAAGAGTATGGAAAGCCTTTGAATCAACGCGAATTGGCTGAGCGCTTAAGTGAAGACGGCTACCCAGTGGATCAGCCCACGATCAGCCGCATGGGCGATACCCTGACCTTCCTACTGCCGGCCATTCCCGAGGCGCTTTACAGTGGGCTGGGGCGCCCTCAGATCCGAAAGTTGCTGAGCCTGCGCAAAGCCGCGCAACGGACCTGGCAACGTCATGTGCCCGATGCTGAAGCAGACTTCAGCGCACTGTTTCAGCAGAGCCTGGCGCGCTGTGACGCCGAGACAAAGCAATTTTCGATACCGCGCGTACGCGACGAACTGCTCGGTGATCTGGCTCAACAACTGACGCTGGACTACGGTGAATTGGCTCTGGATATTGGCGAGTCAGAAATACGCCGTGAAGTGTTGGGCCAATTGCTGGAGCCGGAAGTCCCACTCCCGCTAGCAGAGCGCGGTCCAGCATCAGGGCCGCTTACCGCACCGCCCGACCACGCCAAACCATCTACCGCCGAGCAACTGCGCACACGCATTGCCGAACTAGCGCGAAGCCTAGTTGATCAGCCTACAGAGGTACGCCTACAGCCTGAATACCTGGGTTTTCTCTGTTTCTGCACCAATGAACACGAACTCCCAGCACCTCAGAAAGCGTTGATAGCGCTGCTGCTGTCACTGACTGGGCAATCGCCAAACACCCGCCTAGGGCCACTGCTTTGCGGCACCGCACACAGTGAGCCGGAACTGGACGACCCTGAATTTTCCCGGCTAATCCGCCTGATCAAACTGGCTCGCCAACTCCCTCACAGCGGTGAATCACAATGAACACACCTCAACCGTTAAACCAGGCCGTGATTACCCAGATCCTGCATGACTTGCGCAACGGTCAACTGCGCCGCGGCTTGGCGATGGGCTTTACCGAGCAACAACTGGGCGCACTCAAACGCCCCGAGCTGCTCAGCGTACTGGCTAATGCGCCCGTTTGCTGGTGCACGGTGAAGGTCAACACCGCGATGGTACAAAGGGTTCTCAGCCAGGCCAACGCGGTGAAGGAAGAAGTCAACACCATCGACCGTCTGCTGCGCGCCGGCGCCAGCACCGAGATGATGAGCTTGTATCACGGCCTGACTCACCAGGAGGTTGCCATGCGCCGTGACGTACTGGGTCTGCCCAAGCGCCGCGGACGACACCCAGCATTGGACGAGGCGCAGGACACCGAGCTGTGGAAGCGCTGGAAGCCGCAGTTGGATGCACGCCAGATCGATGTGAACGATGAACCGAAAATGCTTGAACTGGCCCTGGACGTCGCCGAAGACATGGCACTCCCCTTGTCGGTGGTCTGGGCAATGATTCAGGACTGGATCAAACAGCGATTGGTCTAAGCGATGGTGCATCCTTCGCTGCCCTGTGATGATTTTGTCTACAGTGGCCAACTGCACGACAGTGTGCCCCGCGCTCTGTTGCTGGATCGGCGCCTTTCTCCACTGGAGCGCAATGCCTGGCAAGTCATTCGCCTGCTGCTCAACGGGGACGGCATAACCTCCATGCCTACTTACGAGCATCTGCGTCCCTATCTGGCAACCTCTCCCTGCGCCCTGCAGGCGTCCACCGAAACCGTCGCACGTGCACTCACCGTGCTGCGTTTATGTCGCTGGCTGAGCCTGGCGCGACGTCGACGCCCCGAAGGCAATGGGCGCTGGCAAGGCAATCTTTATGTACTGCACCAAGCGCCACTGACCCCCAATGAAGCCCTACGCCTGGATGGCGAGTATCTGGAATTGCTCAGCCAATCACTGACCCATGCCAGCAAGGCCGTCCAGCGCGTTGCCTATGACGCCCTCCAGGCACTGGCCGAAGATCCTCTGCTCACCACTCAGCCACTGCCCGAACACCTGAAACGGCTCGCTGAGTGGCTGGAAAACACCACCGGCATTACGGTTTCACCATGCCCCATCATCACAGACTTTAGCGCTGCACCTACTTCGGAATCCGAAGGCCGCCCTACTTCGGATTCCGAAATCAACCCACCTGCTTCGGCTTCCGAAGTAGGTCGCCAGCCCAGTAAATCCGCCAGCCTTCGGAATCCGAAGCAGGGCCCTAGTACTGTATTAAGTATTAGTAAAAGCTTTTGTATACCGCGCGCGCGAAAATCGAATGCGCCCCACCTGCCGACCGGTTTCGCTCAACTGCGCGCGGAGGAACAAAGCGCAGCGTTGGCCACCTTGCAGCGAATAGCACCCGACCTGCGTCAGGCGGTGCTGAACGAATGGCAGGTACGTTGCGAAACCGGCGACGTGCAACGCCCGGCCAATTACCTGTTCGGCATTCTGCAAAAAGCCCTGCGCGGGGACTTTCATCCGTGGGCAGCACAATCGTTCCAACCGGCAGCGCCAACAACCGCGACACCCGAGCAGCAGGAAGCGCAACGCGCCCTCGCACACCAGCATCTGGCGCAACTGCGCAAACTACTCAAGATCCGCTGATCGCACCTAACCGACTTATGTCACTGACATAAATCCACAGCGGGTCGCCAACAAACCGGGATACGCCACCTACCCATTGTGCACAGACAGTACCTAACCAACCCGTCAGCCTGAAACCTCAACTTGCCCTTGAACTTTGCCCATGGCCACGATCGAAGACGCCCCGCTCGGCAGCCTGCGCAGCCAAATGCGCCTGACCTTGCATACACTTCATGCGATCCGTCTGTGGAACGGCCGACTGCCGTCCGCTGACGCACCACGCATCCGCGGCCTGAATGATTTCGTCACCCTGGTCAACCGCGTCTACCGTGACGCCGCACGCGACGATCCCTACGCCGACGCCCTGTTACTGCGTTTTGAAGCCAAGCTCGACAGCACCCGCACTGCCCTGCTCAACCTCCACGGACAACTCAACGCCGCCATGGCACAAGCCCCAGCTGCCTTCAGCTTGGGTGACAACCTGAACGTGGAACCGGTCCAACTGCCTGTCACTTTCAACGCCCCATTGGGGTTTCTGGCGCTCTACCTGCTGGCTGACTACGACGAACTGGCCCGTCGCGCACTGCTGGCTCAGCACACTGCCCTGATCGACCCACCCACCCTCGAATACTGGCTGGACGAAGGTGCCCACTGCTTGCGCAGCCTGTTCAGCCTGATCCAGACCTATCGTACCAGTGGTGCCTGTCGCGATGACTTCGCGGCCAACAATGCCAAAGCGCAACGGGCTCGCGAACAGTTCGGTGAACTGCCGCAGGACATCCTAGATGGCAGCCTGCGTGCCAGACATGCGCCTGCCATTCGACAGAGTGAGCCAACCACTCTCAACAGTGCTGATCCAACCAGCAACAACACCCATGGACTGCCCGAGGACTCTTGACCATGCCCACACCGATTGCAGACGAGGTCACCATCCTGCTGGAACAGTCCACCTCCCTAAAGGGCCTTTTAAGGGCTTTTAAAGGTAAGGGGGAATTGACCACGCTGGTCGATAGCTGCATCGCACTGCGCGAAGAGCTGATCCATCAGACTCTGCCACAGAAAGTAGCGCGTGCCCGCGTCTCGCCACTGCATTTGCTGCCGGTGCAATTGAGCAGCCAGAGTACCGACGCAGGTACCAGGTTTCTGCGTTGGCGCCGCGTCGACCGGACCGCCATGGGCGTGGCGCAATGGCAGGCCCTGCTACTGGCGCCGAGTACACCGGATGCGCTAGTGCCAACGCTGTATCGACTGGAGCGGCAACGGGTGTTGCTCAACGCACAGATCAGCCTGATTCACGCCCTGCTGTACCTAGCAAGCACGACGACCGACAAATTGGCCGTGGCCGAGCGCACCTATGAACAGCGCCTGCAATCCATCAGTAAGGAGGTCGTATGAGCACCTACTTTGTCGGCGAGGGGAATATCGGTACTGCACCGGAATACCGTGAGTTCCCACGGGACAATGCCGAACCGCGGCGATTGCTGCGGCTTAACGTTTACTTCGACAACCCGGTGTTACTTAAGGATGGTTACGAGGATCGCGGTGGTTTTTGGGCGCCCGTGGAGCTGTGGCATTCCGAAGCGGAACAATGGCAAGCGCTGTATCAGAAAGGCATGCGCGTACTGGTCGATGGCCGCACTGTGCGCGAGGAGTGGGAGGATCGGGAGGAGAATCTGCGCGTCACCTTCAAGGTCGAAGCGCGGCGGGTAGCAATTCTGCCGTATCGGATTGCCAAAATTACGCTTCAAACGCCTGTAGAACCGTTAGAAAAAACGACCTCCGAGCGAGACTGAATCGTTACATCTTTTTAACCAGAGAGCTTGCGCCAACAGCCTTGTACATACCCATCATGACGTCATTCGTCGAGAGCATGCTGATAAGCAAAGACACTGTTTTTAGTCTTTCTTATAGCCGAGCCGCAAGCCCGTCACCGAGTGGTGAGTTTATCTCTTGACCGCCTACTGCGCTCTCCGCTCGGCCTTGTATTACGAGAGCCTCAAAGCGTTTCAGACGGACCTGCGTACGCGAACTAAACAGCCGGTATATTTTCAGCGTCAGAAATCACGCTCCCCTTTTCCTGACCATCAACGCTGACGTCTGGTTTGTGCGGAGCCGTACCTTCATGCTGAATTTGGATAGGCCGCAGTTTGAACAGTCGATTAGCTGTGTTCATACCAAACGCAAGCCATGTCGTGAACAGCAAACCTAAAACTGCACCAAGTATCGCGAACACAGCCTCAAACCGCCCTTGGTCCGCAAGGTAGAAAAAAGTAATCATGAGCGCGATGTACGGAACTAAGCCAGATAGAGCGATGTAGATGGGCCAATGACCGTAAGTTTTTTCGCTATTACCGTGTGCCATTCGCTGAAAACGACGGCCATCTTCAGAAATATTTACAAAAATCCGAGCGACCAAGTAGTACCTCAGTGCGGCAAAAGCATGGTCCTGGTAATCCAGGGCAAGGCGCAAGGCGCGTGGGTCAAGATTGATCCGTTGGCTGAACGCTTCACGCACATCCATCACCAGTACCATTGGGTGCACAGTGCGCCACGAACCAGAATGCACCAAGTCACGTAAACGCTGCGTTCGTTGATGAGAGATGCTAGCCGTGTTGTGCCGCCACGTAACGAACAGCGTCAACAACGCGATAGCGAGCGGCACAACTACAGCCTGCCATACCTGAAAATCCATTTACGACTCCTTCATCAACATTAACGATATAAAGTCAAACACCATCTCACAATCAACACGCCTACGTCCGTTAGGTCGAACGTAATTTGCGATCTTCGACACATTGCGAAGTAACTCGAATCTCTATGTTTATAGACGCTCTCCCGGCATGATTGATAGCGTTCAGCGCCCGCTACATAAGTATCGACATCCGAGGAGACGCATATGGCAGAGGCTGCCCACTTTTACGTATACAAAGACGTCAAAAACGAATGGCGTTGGCGATTTATCGCTAAAAACTCAAAGATCATCGCCGTCAGCTCCGAGAGTTATCACAACCTCAAGGACTGCGAACACTCTGTTGAATTAGTCAAAACACAGGACTCCGCCACCCGGGTTATTGGCGACGACTCCTTCATGCGATTACGTACACAGTAATCAGATTCGGCTCATGCAGTGCAGCACTGCATGGGCTATCTCACACAGTTCTTACGTTTGAGCCAGATAATCAACACCCGCCTATAGCGGGCTGCGCCCGTTGCCGATTGACGCTGCCCCGCCACCCACCATCCTCTCCAGGCTAACGCCCAGCGCTGCCGACTCGTTCGGCACCCGCCCAGGTAGTCCAGATCTTCAAGGCTACGGCGCAGTACCCGCTGCGTTGGTCCAACAGCCTGTTGCATGTCACAGGCCATCGTCCTTCCCACGGCCGACCCAGGCCGTCATTGTCTGGAGATTCCCCCATGAACCTACCGCCCACAAAACCCGAGGTCTCGGACCAGATGATCGCTGATCACCCCGAGCCCCCTGCAACCCAGCAGTTCTTCCAAACCTGGCAACACGCCGTCCGGCTCGCAGGCCCACGTTACTTCGGTATTGAGCATCACAACGACATCAACCTGGCCCTCAGTAAATGGGATCTGTGCCCCGATGTCCCACTGATTGAAACGGCCATCGGCGCCATGAGTCATGGTGAGCAGGTGTTCCTTGCTGCGCTGGTCAGTTTTTACAACGATGAAACCGGGGGACGCCTGTTGCAACGGGTTGGCGTCCACGGACTGGCTGACTTTGGTCTGCTGGACTCCCGGCGACGCTACCTCATCGCCAACCTGATCATCCACTACAACGGCTGGTAATCCAGCAACTCAGGCACCCGACGGGACACCTCCCGTCGGGGGTGGTGTCCCTCCTCATTTGCTTATAGGAGAGTAGCCATGCCTATCGACAATCATTCGTTCAACCCATTCGTCCGCGGTTTTAACGAACTGCGCATCCAGCGCCTGTTGGCCATCCTTTACGATGCCAAGGCGCCGCTGTGCTACCTGCCACCCCATCCTTCCCAGCAGCACCTGGATGACGAGCAACTCGAACGTCGGCCTTGTCTGTTCAATGACACCCATGCGCTGATCATTACCTCAAACGCTGCGTCGACGGTCGATGACGACAACCACCCAAATCCAGGAATCGTGGTGCAGGTGATCTACGGAGTATTTGCCTACGATCAATCACCGCCCCTCCTGGTGGGCGATCTCTATTCCCAGGCCCATGCCCAACAGAGAGTTCAGCAACTGACGTTTGAGACCGGCCACTACAGCCGTTGCTGGGAGGTCAGCAGTGCCCACTTGCCGGAAGCGGCCTGGAGCACGCTGAAAATGTTGACGTCTTTTAATGGCCTGCTGTTTGAGTCTTTTGCGCTACCAGCCAGCGCTGCTATCGGTTTCAAACTGATTGCCACACCCTGGACCGATGCGCATCTAAGTAAGGTCGGAAGCATCACAGCGGAACAGTTGCGCCAGGAACAACTCTGCAAAGGCGTGCCCAGAGAACTGGTCGAGGTGCTGCATTTGGCGGCACAGGCCGATGTTCGGGTACTGATATTCGACCCAAATGCTGCGTGCCTGGCGGGATTGCCCACCTACGAAGACTTGCAATGATCCCACCACTCAGAAGCCCCGTTCGCGGGGCTTCCTCATACCTGCAGCCGCGAATTCGGGTGTCCGTGCGCGGCGTATTCATGCATGCCGCAGGCAAGCAACAGGATCACGCTGAAAGCATGTTCCGCCGACCCGTTCGGCAACATGCCCAGGTGGTCTCGGTCTTCAAGGCCACGGCGCTCAGGCGCTGATCCGCGTCACGCACATCACCAGTCCAACACTGGTAATCAACCCGTGGGACCACGTTCCGACGGGACGTCTCCCATGTTCATCTCCACTTTGAATTGAAGGAGACTGTCATGTCTCAATCGTCTTGCGTCTCTGAAGAGACGACCTACTTCGATCTGCACACCCAGGGCCTCGGTTACCTCAACCGAATTCGCGAGGTCACACCCAGCCGCGGCAAGTCATTCCTGGCCTGCACCATCGCCGCGCTCAATGGGCCCACACAGGCACCTGAGTACCGCTACTTCGACGTCATTGTCTGCGGCGCTGAAGCGCAGCAATTGGTCAACCGCTACGCCAACGCCGTCAACCGGGGCCAAAAAGTCCTGATGGGCTTTCGTCTCGGCGATCTGTGGACCGATCTATTTCGCTACAACCGTGGCGAAAAAGCCGGCAAAACCGGCGTCAGCTTGAAGGCGCGGTTGCTGTTTGTCAGTTGGGTCAAGGTCGATGGAAAGCTGGTCTATCAGGCACGACCCAAGGTTGAGTCCGAAGAAGCCGAAGTACCCCGTCCTGCGGATGCACCGGCGACTGCCGAGTCCATTTAGAACCCGTGTTCCTTTCATCCATCCGACGGCGTCACGGTTTGCCGTGGCCTTGTCGTACGTTATGGAGGATTCCATCATGGAAACCGCATACGCTAACGCCCCGCGCTTTTCGCCGGGCATGATCGTCGCTACGGCCGGGGTTCAAGCCCTGATCGAAAGCAGTTCCTTCCAGCCCCTGCCCTACCTGCTGCGCCACCTCAACGGTGACTGGGGCGATATCTGTCCTGAAGACTGGGAGGAAAATCAGTCCGCGCTGGAGCTTGGCAACCGCCTGCTCTCGGTCTATCACGTCGCGCCGGAGCTGACATTGTGGATCATCACCGAGTGGGATCGGTCGGTGACGACGATGCTGCTGCCTGACGAGTATTGAGCCTGAAAAGCAACGGCCCCAATCGGGGCCGTTGTGCTGTTTGCCTTCAAGGCTTGACCCAATCCAGATCCACCGCGCCCTGGATACCCTCGACCTGGCCCTTGCTGCTGTGCTGCCACCACTGCCAGCTTTTGCCGTGTTTGCTCCAGGTTTCCGGCACAGTGGGCTCGGCGACGTCCCAATGGGCAATCCACAGCGGGCATTCGCTGAAGTCATACTTGCGCCAGGCCACGCTGTTGCTCCAGATACTGGGCGAGGCATAAATATGCGGATACGCCCCCTCCAGCAGCGACACCCTGACCAGCGTCACCAGTTGGAACAAGGCATCAGCCATCTGATCCGGGGTGGCCTCTTCGTTGCGATGGGTCTCGACATCGATGGCCAGGATGTCCTGCCCGACCTTGAACCCCACCTCCGAGAGGCAGCCCTGGATATTGGCCAGTTGCTCGCACGGCGTGCTGCTCAACGCACGGAAATAGTGGTACACCCCGGCCTTCAGGCCGTTCGCCTTCATGCCTTGGAAATTCTCGACGAATTTGGGATCGGTGTAGTCGCCGCCCTCCGTCATCTTTGCTATCGCATGGGTAACGCCCGCGCCGGCCACACGCACCCAATCGATATCGCCCTGCCAGCGCGACACGTCGATGCCGCGTGCATTTGCATCGTTGATCGGTCCTTCGCAACTCATATCTGCTCTCCTGCAATGGATATCTTGACGCTGCATCTTTTCATCGGCGACCGGCCGCCATGCACTATCGGGATACCGCACCTTGCCCATTCCAGATGGCAGCGGGCATATCAAGGCACGACGCTGCGCCATAACTGTCATGGAGCCCATCATGCTGATACGTCCAAATTGCTATCGCCCGATCATTGCCGCTTTGGCCGCGATGCTGGTCGGTGCATGTGCCTCAACCACAGAGGAAACAGCACTTTCCATCACACCGATGCCGGTACCAACCGACGAGGATGCACGCGAGTTCCTGCGCCAAGGCCGCTACACCCTGGTCGAACTGCGCCCCGACGCCGGGCAGCAGAACCTGCTGCGGCAAATCATCGACCTACGCATTCCAGCGACCCACGCCACCACCGTCGGCGATGCCATACGCTATGTGCTGCGCCGCTCGGGCTACCAGCTGTGTGAGGGGGGCCCGGTACTGGCGACCTTGTGGGATCTACCCTTGCCGGCGGCACATTTACGGCTTGGCCCGCTGCCGTTGAACCAGACCCTGCAACTGCTGGCCGGTGATGCCTGGCGCCTGTCGATAGATGAACGCGCACGACAGGTCTGCTTTATCACCACCCAATCCAATGGCTAGGCTCAGCCATGATTTCAACGCCCCGCAATAGTTCGCGCCTGATCCGCGTGGCAGTGGTCGTATGGTTGACACTGATCAGCGTCGGCTTGGTCGCGCTGGCACTCTCCCTGACCCGCCTGGATGCACAACGCCGCCAGGACGCACCTGATGCGCAGATTGCCGAACTGCAAACCCGCGCACTTGAACTGGAAGCGTTCCGGGCCTCCGTCGAAGCAACACCCGCTGCTGTGACCGAAAGCGATTTCCAGCAGGCGCGCGACCACTGGCAGCAGCAATGGGACACCCTCGGCCAGCGTCAGCAGGATCTCGCCAGCACTACCGACCTGACCGCCCTGCAAAGCCGTCTCGACGCCTTGGTTCAACAGATCAACACCGCCAAACCTGTCGTAACCAAACCACGCGCTCGCGCTGCCAAGCCACGCGCTGTTTCCACGGCCCCGACTTTCCAGTTACTGGGCATGGAGTTGCGTGGCGGCGAACCCTTCCTGGCAATCCAACCCAACGGCACCACTGGCTTGGCCACCGTTCGCCTGCTCCAGCTCGGCGATGCCGCAGGCCGCTGGCAGTTGGAGGCCCTGGAACCACGCAGCGCGCTGTTCCGGAGTGGCCAACAGATGTAGCGCCTGCCGCTGCCCCAGGAGTAAGCCATGGCCTCGCAACTGCTTTCCCGTACCCAGCCCGCACTGGCCGTCGCGGTACTGGCGGCCCTGCTGATCGGCCTGGCCTCGGCATTGGCTGGCGGTGAAGCCACCAGTGACACCCGCCTCAGCCAGCAACGTGACAGCCGCGAAACCCGCAGCTACGAACAACGGGCCGAAGATTGGGGCCTACTTGCCGAGGACTGGGCACGCTACCGGCAGTTGCAACAAGGCCCACTAGGTGTGTACTCACCCAACCTTGATCCCCTGACTGCACTGGGTATCGAGTCCCGTAATGACGAAGAACGCCGACGCTTTGCCGAACTACAGGTACTGGTCGAGTCGGCCCGTGTCACCAAGGAACTGGCCTATCAACGTGCCTATGACCAGGCCTGGAAACGGCTGTACCCAACCCTGCAAGTGGTCACCCTGACCGCCGCCAACAGCAGCCCGGCGCGCTTGCAAGGCAATGGCCGTCTGGCGCTGTTTATCGAGGACAACTGCATGGCCTGCAACCTGCAGGTCAAGAAGCTGCAAACCGCCGGCCACGAGTTCGACCTGTACATGGTCGGCAGCGACAACGACGATGCCCGCCTACGGCAATGGGCCCAGCGCATGGCACTGGACCCGCGCAGCGTGCGCGAACGCCGGGTCACCCTTAATCACGACGCCGGGCGCTGGGCCAGCTTGGGCGTGGCCGGTGAGCTGCCGGCGCTGGTGCGCGAGGTGGGCGGGCAATGGCAACGTCAATGATCGGCCACTGCACGGCACTGCTACTGGTCCCGACACTGCTTGATCCATCCGCACTCACCGCGCGGGAGCTGCCACCGCCAGCCTATCAACTGGCAGCCGCACAGGCCCGGGTGCCGCCGAATCTGCTCTACGCAGTGGCCCTGCAAGAAAGCGGACGCAACCTGCGTGGGCGGACTGTACCCTGGCCCTGGACGCTGAATGTCGCCGGCCAACCCCGCCGTTACGGCACCCGCCGCGAGGCCTGCGCTGATCTACGCCAGGTCTTGCAGCTCACCCCCGCGACACGGGTGGATGTAGGCCTGGGGCAACTCAATGCCGGTTATCAACGCCACCGTGTGCGCCAACCCTGCGAGTTGCTGGAGCCGTACCGCAACCTGCGCCTGGCCGCGACCATTCTGCGCGAGCAATACAACCCCGACCAAAGCTGGTTGATGGCCGCCGGGCGCTATCACCGCCCCGCCGGCGGCGCACCGGCCGTTCGCTATCGACAGCAAGTGGGCCAGCACCTGGCAAGGCTGGAGGTCGCCGAGTCATCCCGGAGAACGCCATGAAACATTTCGCCCTATCACTGGTTTTGTTGGTGCCCAGCCTTGTGCTGGGTGCAGAGGCCGACGACGCACCGACGGCACCGTACGACGAAGCCGCACTGCTGCCGATCCGTTCGCCTTCACTGCGCCCTGGCCCTGTAGAGCCGCGAGCGATCAGCCTACCCGGCATCACCGCGCTCTTTCTCATCGGTGACGACCCGCGCTCCCACGTCTGGCTGCAACAACGCCTGCCCGACCTGCAACGCCTCGGCGCCGCCGGGCTGGTGGTCAATGTTGAGTCAGCCAAAGCACTGCAGGCCCTGCGCGAACGTGCCCCCGGCCTGAGCTTGACCCCAGTACCCGGCGATGACCTGGCCCAGCGGCTGGGACTGAGCGGCTACCCGGTGCTGATCACCGCCACGGCCATCGAGCAATGACATGGCCCAGACCGTCGAAGTGCTGCTGCGCCCGGCGGTGGAGCTGTACACCCTGGCGATCTGCGCCGGCAGTGCGCTGCTCTGCCTGGCCGCCCCTTGGGCAGTGGCGCTCAGTCCGCCACTGGGGTTGGGGGCGGCATTGGGGTTTATCGTGTTCGGCGCGATTCGTCTCCAACAGGCCTGGGTAATCCTGCGCTACCGCCGCAACATCCGGCGCCTGCCCCGCTACGCCCTGCGCGACAGCCAAATCCCGGTCAGCCAGGAGCGGCTGTTTCTCGGCCGCGGCTTTCGTTGGGAACCGCACCATACCCACCGCCTGCTGCAAACCTACCGCCCGGAGTTCCGGCACTACGTCGAGCCCCCTTGGCGGCTGCGCTATGCGCGCCGCCTGGAAGAGCGCCTGGAATTTGCCCCCCAGCCCTTGCCGCAACTGGCGCGCGTCACGCGTTGGGACCATCCACTGAATCCAGTGCGTCCCTTGCCCGCAGTGGGCGGCCTGGCCCGCCTGCACGGTGTCGAACCTCATGAGGTCGAAGTCAGCCTGCCGCTGCGCGAGCGGGTCGGCCACACCCTGGTGCTCGGCACAACCCGCGTCGGCAAGACCCGTCTGGCTGAACAACTGATCGCCCAGGACATCCGCCGTGGCGAGACCTGCATCGTGTTCGACCCCAAGGGTGATGCCGACCTGCTCAAGCGTGTGTACCTGGAATGCCTGCGCAGCGGCCGGCTGGATGCCTTCTACCTGTTCCATCTGGGTTGGCCCGACAGTTCCGCGCGCTACAACGCCGTCGGCCGTTTTGGTCGCATCACCGAGGTGGCCAGCCGCATCGCAGGGCAACTCTCCAATGAAGGCAACAGCGCCGCGTTCCGCGAATTCGCCTGGCGCTTCGTCAACATCATCGCCCGTGCCCTGGTCGAACTCGGCCACCGCCCCGACTACCTGCTGATCCAGCGCCATGTGGTCAACATCGACACCCTGTTCATCGAATACGCCCAACACCTGTTCGCCAAGCGCGCGCCCAAAGCCTGGGAAGCCATCGTGCAAATCGAAGGCGGCATCAACGAGCGCAATACTCCACGCCATATGCTCGGTCGCGACCGCCGGGTGGTGGCGATCGAGCAGTACCTGACCCAGGCGCCGCTGTTCGACCCGGTGCTCGAAGGCCTGCGCAGCGCCGTGCGTTACGAGCGCACCTTCTTCGACAAGATTGTCGCCTCGCTGCTGCCACTGTTGGAAAAATTGACCAGTGGCCGCATCGCCCAACTGCTGGCCCCCGACTACGCGGACCTGAATGACCCACGGCCGATCTTCGACTGGATGCAGGTGGTGCGCCAACGCGCGGTGGTCTATGTCGGCCTGGACGCGCTGTCCGACAGCGAAGTTGCCGCCGCCGTCGGCAACTCGATGTTCGCCGACCTAGTCTCCGTGGCCGGCCATCTGTACAAATTCGGCCTGGACGACGGCCTGCCCGGCACCGCAAACCAGCCGACGGCCCCGATCAACGTCCACGCCGATGAATTCAGCGAACTGATGGGCGACGAGTTCATCCCCATGGTCAACAAAGCCGGTGGCGCCGGTGTACAAGTCACCGCCTACACCCAGACCCTCAGCGACATCGAAGCGCGCCTGGGCAACCGCGCCAAGGCCGCCCAGGTGGTGGGCAACTTCAACAACCTGATCATGCTGCGCGTGCGCGAGACCGCCACGGCCGAACTGCTGACCCAGCAACTGCCCAAGGTCGATGTCGCCAGCGTCTCACCGCTCAGCGGCGCCACCGACAGCTCCGATCCCCACGGCCGCACCGCCTTCACCTCCAGCAGCATGGACCGCATCACCACCACCAGCGTGCCGCTGCTGGAGCCGGCGCATATCGTCGCCCTGCCCAAGGGCCAAGCCTTTGCCCTGCTCGAAGGCGGCACCCTGTGGAAGTTGCGCATGCCACTGCCGATCCACGAACCCAACACCGGCCTGCCCGACGACCTACGCGCCCTGGCCGAACAGATGCGTTGCCAGTACAACAACGACGAACCGGCCTGGCACGCGCAAGCCTGCGGCCATGCGTGACCCGGCCAGCGTCGCCCAACAACAGCAGGCGCGGCAGCATGGGCTGGTCATCGGCCTTATCACCCTGCCGCTACGATTTATCGGAGTGTTGTTGGGCTCGTTGCTGCTGTGCCTGGTGATTGAGCTGATCGGTATGCACCTGTTCTGGCCGGAGCAAGGTTGGCGGCATGCACAAGGGATGATGAACTTCGAGCTGCAACAGCTTTCGGCCCAGTTCACCCGCAGCGTGGTAGTGCAGGAGCCGGGCCGCAGCGCCTCTCGACTGGTGGTCTGGCTACATCAGATTCTGCTGTTCGACAGCGGACTGCTGGACTGGCTCAAGCGCATGAACGACCAGGCGAAAGCCGCTGATAGCGCGAGGGGGTTCAACGCCAGCCTGGCTCAGGCCTTGGTTTATCTGGAGCGGTATGTACTGGCGGCGTTCTACACCACGGTGACTTTTGTACTGCGCCTACTGGTACTGGCCATGACCCTGCCGTTGTTTGCCCTGGCAACCTTCACCGGGTTGGTGGATGGGCTGGTGCGGCGGGATCTGCGGCGGTTCTGTGCGGGGCGGGAATCGGGGTTTCTGTACCATCGGGCGCGGGCTACGCTCCTGCCGCTAGCGGTGTTGCCGTGGGTGACGTATCTGGCCTTGCCGGTGAGTGTGCATCCACTATGGATTCTGCTGCCGGCAGCGGGGATGTTGGGGGTGGCGGCGGATGTGACAGTGGGGAGTTTTAAGAAGCACCTTTGAGCAATCACCGCCAAACGCGCAAGGCTGCAGTAGAAGCGGCCTCTCGCCACTCGAGCAATATTTGAGGCGCTCAAAGCGGATCTACAACGCCGACCTCCCGAAAACCCGCCGCTAACAGCGCAGGCCGCAGCTCGCGCAATGCAGAGGCAGGCACTCCAACCCAAGCCAAATTCTTGGCTCGCGTCAGCGCAACATAACCAATGCGGCCAAGCTCAGTTTCAACACCATTCAACATTGCCGTTGCATGTTCCTTGGTCGCCACGTATAGCACTGCGTCAATGCTCTCGCCCTTGACCTGGTGAACGGTATCGACACGGATCCGTACGCCTAGCTCGGCAGCCAAATGGTCAAGCCTCACCAGTGGCGCATCAGGCAACCCCGTCTTGGCCAGCTTCCGGCCGATATTGTCGACAGCAGCAAAACCAAATTCCAGCTGCAGCTTGACCAACAGAGCTTTGACTCGTTCGACCAGTAACGGGTGCCAATGTGTCGTGGCGACCAGATCAGACGACGGCAGCCCGGTGTCGGCATTGCGTGTGAATGCCCACAAGAGCCGATGTAGCCCCTTCATCTCCGGGTACTGCGAAGGTTGAAGTAGTTTTGACAACAGGCCGTCCGATGGATTTTCCAACAACGTTACAATGCCACTGGCAACGCGCTTGAACGCTGCCCGAAAATTCCGGTGTTTGTCGCGGTCAACAGCGGCCGATGAAAACACCTTGATCACACCTCGGCCCGCCGGGGGCTCCATGCCAGCAAGTGCTTCGGCTTGTGAACGCCCGCGACACAGGATGGCGCAATCCTGGGGACGAAATCGCAACTTGAGCACTTCGGCGTGAAATGTGTCGACAAGCAATGGAAGCTCCGCCCTGGTATAGCCGATAAAGTAGGCGCCACCGATAGCATCATCCGGCTCCCGATGCGCCGAATCGTCTCGACCTGACAACCGATTGGCCAAATTCAGGATGGGCGGCAACGATCGGTAATTACGAGTCAGTGCATAGGTGGCAACTCCCTCACGCGCATGGTACTTCTTCAAAAAAGTCCCGTCAGCGCCAGCAAATTCGTATATTCCCTGATTTGGATCACCGATCAAGGACACCTGCACACCGGCGTCAACCAACAGCTCCAACACCGTCTGATGTGCGGTACCGATGTCTTGGGACTCGTCAACCAAGATATGGGGATAGCGGAGCGCCAGTGCCTTGCGGATGGCGGGCTGCTCTCGCAAGATCCTATAGGCCCAATAACGCCCGAGGTCATGGGTGTAAGCCCCGGCTCGTCCTAAGCGATTCACTAACTTAACTACGATGGCCGTATCGAGCAGTTGAGCGGTACCGTGTACGTCGTAGTAGAAGAACGCAGCCCCTTCGTTAAACCCCACTTTGATCTTCGTGACAGGCAAAGGATATTCACCCGTCCAGTAGGTAAATCCGTTCAAGAACGGCTCATTGCCAGTGACCAGATACGCCGACTGCACTGACCCCATTGTTCGGTAGGCATGCGGACGCAAGAGGTGACCGGTGATGAATCCATCCAACGTATCGATATCCACACGATTGCGACCGACACTCGTTGGCAGTGTTTGAGCCAACTGCTGGTAGGCCTTCCTGAACGTCTCCACGGCAACATTGGAGAAAGAAAGCAATGCCACTCGGCCACGCTGCTCGCCGAGCTGCCGGCGCATTTCGATTACCCGATGTACGGCGGTACCAGTCTTGCCACTTCCCGCGCACGCGATGACAGCCATGGGCGTCAAAGGAGCGTCGACAATTGCCCGTTGTTCCAATGACAGCTTCTTCATCTGCCCTCCGGAACTTGGCATACATGCTCTACAGCCTGCAGGATGTAGCTGGGCACCACGCACGCCGCACCATCCTTCAGGATTTGGGCAAGCTCCTGCGCAAAACGACCTTTCTGCACATTGTTCTGTGCACGCTCGAACATCCCCGAAAAAAGGGCTCGCGCCTTGGTGGCATCGTCAGCGGCCGCATCAACAGCAGCTTTAACAGTCACTGCGATTTTCGGGTGCATCTCGGCAAGCGCGGCAAGCATTGCCGTTCGGTTGTCGGCATGCAGCGCCAAGTCGTACTCCAACGTTTTCACACCATGTCGCACTTGGACATAGCGATCCTGCAGCGCCTTCATCTTCGCCGTGTTGTCCGAGACAATCACCACATCATCGGCTCCCGGATAGAGAGCAAGTGGTTCTTCGCCTTCCACCACCACACTGGTCGGGTCAGCATCGGTGAGCAACACGGTGGGCAGCTTCAATGCCTTCTCACCGAACAATGGCAGGAACGAGTCAAAGTTCAGCCCCTCCACGCTGATTAGGCTCACACCATGCTCTCTCAGGTTGAACCCGGCCTTAGCCGCCAAGATATCGACCAACATCAGCTCCGCAGCCCCCTCCACAAACATCACGCGTCGGGCGAAGAATAGCTCGGCTCGTGTGACATCCAGATAGCGTTCCAACTTTTCCCGCTTACCCTTACCAAATGTGATCGTCCTTGGGAAAAACGTTTCGATACCTTCATCGGTCTCGACTAAGCAGGTCAGACAATCCAGATCGGCAATGCTGGCAAAATTTGGCGAGTGACTGGTGACAAACAGCTGCACCGGCTTCTCGCCGGCCATAGATTGAATGCTCTCCAAGTAACGAAGCAGGACAGCCTGAAGTTGGGGGTGCAGGTGCGCCTCGGGCTCTTCCACGACCAGCCCCCGATAGGTGGCTTCCGGATTTTTGGTCAGTTCGCTGAGCACGACGGCCATGAAGATGAGGTTGTTGAATCCCAGCCCGTTCTGCTCGATCTCGAACGAGTCAACTGACAGTGAGAGCCGCGAAGACAAACGCTGAAAATCGCTGACGCTCAGACCCACCTCAAGTACTTGAGCCAACTGCTTTCCCAGCATGGTGTCGTGCCTGGTCGAGATCGCAGTTTGAGTGCTGATGATCGGCGGGTGCTTCTTGAGCTCATCATCCAGGCGTTTGAGCTCTTTATCGATGCCCGCCCGGCCCGCATCGTCTGCCAACAGATGCAATAGGCGGGACAACTGACTATGACGGCTGGGTCTGAGGCTTTGCGAAGCATCTCGCAGGGGTTGCAAGTAGACGCCTCGCAGATTTTCCATCATATCCGCCGTCAAGCCGACTTCCTCATGCTCTCCGCACCACCGCTTCACCCTGAAACGTCCAGCTTTGTCAGGGTCGGAGTACCGAATCCAGATGTGGGCTTCCAGCTTGTCTTGCAGACCCGGCTGGAGGGCTGCCAAGAAGTCAGCTTCGTCATCCTCATCCAGCCCACGAAAAACGTAGTGGAAAACGATGTCCCCCTCCGCCACTCCTGCTTTGGAGTGATGGCGATCTTCTACGCTGAAACGAGGGTAAGGTTCCTCATGACCCGCCAACAATGCGCGTAATGCGTCCACTACCGCAGTCTTGCCTACATTGTTTGCTCCCACTAGAACGTTCAAACCCGCCTGAAAAGACAGCGTTGCGCTCTTCAGCTTTCGAAAGTTCGTGATATTCAGTACTGCAAGATACATAGGCACTCCATTCCTCAGTATTTCCCTTTCCGACCTGACCGGGAGAGCATCTCCCGCACATGCCAGCCCCAGTGTTTTCATTCAAACCGATGACATCATAACGATACAACTCGAACGCTACGGCCCGATCCCACGTGCCTATCGCAGACCCGTGCCGGAATACGGCCTGAAGCTCTCGCCCATTTTCAGCTGTGCTGGGCAGAATGACACAGCAGCATCTGCCCTCCCAGCCCCGGAGTCTCGGCACATGCGCAAGATCCATCCAAGTAGTCGGCAAATGGGAGTCCTTACCCTTTCCCTGCTACTGGTCCCCCCCCTCGTTCTTGCTTCAGGCACAACCCAGGAGCCTGCTCGCCTGGCCGTCCTGCTCCGCCAACTCGACCTGATCGAACGCCAGGCCGAAGCCAGCGCCCGCCTCCCCCGCAACGACACCTCCCGCTACCACTTCGACTACACCCGTTTCCGCGATGACGTGCAGCGCATGCGCCAGGGCATCCGTGACCACCTGAGCCCGCAGCGCGCTCAGCCGCGCGATCCGCTGCCGTTGTCCGGCGACTACCGCCGTGAGACCGAGGCCAACCATGAGCCTGAGTAACGAGCAAAGCATCGCCTTCCTGGCCCACGGCGGGTTCACGCCGGGCGCCAGTGCATCACTGTTGATTGCGGTGGTGTTCGCGGTGTTGCTGGTGTGGGGCATATGGGCGTTGCGCACGGCTTATGTCGGTTGGGTCGAGCACAAGCTGACCCAGCGTCAGTTGCTCGGAGTCGCGGTGCGTTTTGCCGCGATGTATGTGGTGTTGACCTATTTCCTGCTGTCATGAACGAGGTTGCCATGAAGCGTTGCCATCAGGCCTTTCCCGTTGCGCTGGCCGTGGCGTCCGGCGGCTGGTCGGCGGCGATGCTGTTATCACCGGCTCGGGCGCGGGGTGCGCTGCCCAGCCTGGAAGAGCCCTCGCGCGGGACAGGTGACGGCATTATCTCAACGATGCAGAACTACGGTTACGACATCGTGCTGCTGGTGGCGTTGCTGGTGATCGCCTCGATGTTCATTGGCGTCTGCTACCACGCCTACACCACCTATTCGGAGATCCACGCCGGGCGCAAGACCTGGGGCCAGTTCGGGCTGACCGTGGCGGTGGGTGCGCTGTTGCTGGTGGTCGGCATCTGGTTGCTGACCCAGGCCACCGGGATCTTGTAGGGAGAAGGCCTCCATGCTGAGCACATCGCGATCCGATCAGACCCTGACCTTTTTACCCCATCGCCTGAACCGCCAACCGGTGGTGGTGCGCGGACTGACGGCCGATGAGCTATGGGCCTGCACCGGGATCAGCGCCGCGCTGGGGGCGCTCGCCGGGTTGCCGTTGGCCTGGCTGAGCCGCAGCGTGGCGATGGTGCCCACGTTGATGCTGATCGCGGTGGTGTGCGGGGTGTTTTTCGGCGGTGGCTTGCTGCGCCGTCAGAAGCGCGGCCGGCCGGATGCCTGGTTGTATCGGCAGTTGCAATGGAGGCTGTGTCAGCGCTATCCGCTGCTGGCCCGCTACGTCGGCGGTGAAGGTTTGATTCTGCGCTCGGGCGCCTGGCGCACACGCCGGAGCCAAGCATGAGCCGGTTCAAGAATGAGGTCACGCACCTGCAGGCCCATGTGCGCACCCTGCGCCTGGGCGGGTTGGCGTTGCTGGGGCTGGCGGCATTACTGGCGGTCGGTTGGTGGAATGCGCCGCGTGATCTGACGATCCACATTCCGCCAGATCTGCGCTCGGGCAGTGTGCGCAAGTGGTGGGAAGTGCCGCCCGGCACGGTGTACAGCTTTGCCTTCTACATCTTCCAGCAGCTCCACCGTTGGCCCACCAATGGCGAAGACGACTACCCACGCAATATCCGCGCGCTGTCCTCTTACCTGACCCCGGCCTGCCGGGTGTTTCTGCTCGACGAAGCCGGGCGCCGGCGCGACAGCGGCGAGCTGCGCCAGCGGGTGCGTGGGGTCTATGAGATTCCCGGCCGCGGCTACGGCGACAACCCGATGACGCGGGTCAAGGCCCTTTCCGATGACGACTGGATCGTCACCCTGGACTTGAGCGCCGATGAGTATTACGGCGCCGAACAGGTCAAGCGAGCGTTGGTGCGCTATTCGCTGAAGGTGGTGCGGCTGGACATCGACCCGGAGCGCAACCCCTTCGGTCTGGCGCTGGACTGCTACAGCCAAGCACCGCAACGCATTGGCCGCACCCCAGATGACAACGGTGAGGAGTCCACACCATGAAACGATTGCTGTGCAGTGCCCTGTTTTTGCTGGTCAGCCCGCTGGCCACTGCGGTGGAAATCCTGCGCTGGGAGCGTTTGCCGTTGGCGGTGCCGTTGCAGGTCGGTCAGGAACGCGTGGTGTTTATCGAGCGCAATGTGCGCGTCGGCCTACCGGCGTCACTGCAAGGCAAACTGCGCGTGCAAAGCGCCGGCGGCGCGCTGTACCTGCTGGCGAACGAAGCTATCGCGCCCAGCCGCCTGCAACTGCAGGACGCCGACGATGGCACGTTGATCCTGCTGGACATCGTCGCCGAGCCGGCCAGAACCGGTGAGCCGCCGCTGGAGGCGGTGCGCATTGTTGAGGCCGAACGGTCGACACCCCGCGACGAGGTGGAGGCTACCGTTGCACGCCCTGCCCCGCCAACGCCGCTGCCCGTGGCGCTGACCCGCTATGCCGCACAAAGCCTGTATGCACCGTTGCGCACGCTCGAACCGGTGCCCGGCGTGACCACGGTGCCCCTGCGCGATGACTTGGTGCTGGACACCTTGATGCCGGAGCTGCCGCTGGCCTATCGCGCACTGGCGGCCTGGCGATTGGAGGACTTGTGGGTCACTGCGGTGCGACTGCGCAACACCTCGCCGCGCTGGATTGAGCTGGATCCGCGCCGCCTGCAAGGGGATTTCGTCAGCGCCACCTTCCAGCATCTCGACCTTGGCCCCAAAGGCGACGCCACTGACACCAGCGTGGTGTATCTGGTCACCCGCAGCCACGGTTTGGCCGGGTCGCTGTTGCCAAGTCTCAGCCCGGTGGATGCGGCGCTGAACCTGCCCCGGAGCCGCGACGATGAAAAGTAACGGACTGCTCAAGTGGCTGATGCTGCCGCTGATTTTGCTGCTGCTCTACGTCGGGGTGAAATGGGCCGGGTCATCGCGGGATGACGCCGGCGAAGGCAATCGCGTCGAGCCGCTGAGCCGCGATGAAATGCAGGCACTGGGCATCGAAGGCGACACCCCGCGCGATACGGTGGCCACGCTGGTTGCCCAGGTCAAACAGCTGCGCGGCGAGCTGCAGGGTGCGCTGAAAAGCAATCAACAGGAGAAGGCCGAGAACGAACGGCTGCGTCAGCGCGAAGGCGCCATTGAGCTGCGCCTCCAGAGCGCCATGCAGGACGGGCGCGAGCAGTTGGCCGAAACGCAACGTCAGACCCGTGGCCTGATCGAGGAGCTGCAGCAGCGTCTGGAATCGCTGGGCAATACCGACCTGCCGGTTGGTCTGGGTCTGGAGGACAGCGATAACCAAGGTCTGATGCGTGATCAACTGATCTGGATCGAACCCGAGGATGGCCGCGCCCCAGCAAACAAGCCCTCCAAACCACTGACCTTTCCCACCTCATTCGGCCCCGCCCAAAAACCACTGGAAGACACCTCTGCCCGGCTCGACAACGCAAGCAAGGCGTTGCGTGAAAAAACCGCACTGCAACCGATGTATACCGTACCGGCCAATGCCACGTTGATGGGCTCAGTGGCGATGACTGCGTTGATCGGCCGCGTGCCAGTGGAAGGTACGGTTAACGATCCCTACCCGTTCAAAGTGCTGATCGGCCCGGACAACCTCACCGCCAACGGCATCGACCTGCCGGAAGTGGCCGGCGCTGTGGTCAGCGGCACGGCTTCAGGGGATTGGACGCTGTCGTGTGTGCGTGGGCAAATTCGCTCACTGACCTTTGTGTTCCGTGACGGTACGGTGCGCACGGTGCCGTCGAAAGGCGCCAAACGCGAAAATGACAACGATGAGCAGAGTAGCGACACCCGCCAGGGGTTGGGCTGGATCAGCGATCCCTACGGCATCCCCTGCGTTGCCGGTGAGCGCCGCAGCAACGCCCAGCAGTACCTGGGCTCACAGGCGCTGATCACTGCCGCCGGAGCGGGCGCCGCCTCGCTGATTCAAGGCAATAACAGCATGACCTACACCAGCCCCGGCAATCCGCTGGGCACGGTGGGCATCACCACCAACGAGGCTTTGGGACGGATTCTGGCCGGTGGGGTGCAGGAGATGGCGCAGTGGGTCAACAAGCTCTACGGGCAGGCTTTCGCGGCGGTATACGTGCAACCTGGCGCCAAAGTTGCGGTACATATCGAGCGGGCGATCACGGTCGATTACAACCCCAGCGGGCGCCGGGTCGATCACAATCGAGGAGAGAGCGGCCATGTCGTTGAACTGGATTAAATCCACGCTATTTTCCGCCTTGGTGCTGCTGGGCGGCTGCGCCACCAACCCGGAGAAGGTACTACCCCACGGCGATTCCACAATGCTGGATATCTGGAACCAACAGACCGACGGTGGTTCTTCGATGCGCCGCCTGCTGGACGCCCGCCAAACGCTGCGCCGACCGTTGCAGCCGCCGGTGCCGATGGTCGATCAGAGCGGCTACACCCGCACCGCGCAAAACGAGATCTACCGCCAGTTCCAGCGCCTGCCCAACCCGGACCTGGTGATGTATATGTTCCCGCATTTGGCCGGCACAGAGTCGGTCCCGGTACCAGGCTACAGCACGGTGTTCTCGCTGTATCAGCGGGTGCACTACGCCCTGCCCGGCGAGCGGGTCGAGGACTACTGATGAAACGCGTACAGCGTCGTCCGGGGAATGCCTGGCAACGCTATCTGGCTCGGCTGCGCGGCTTGGGCATCCCCGCACCGAGACGTGACCCCACTCGCCGTCCTGCGACCCGCGCCGACGAACAGCAGCTGTATGCCTCGCCGCCGTCCTTTGTCGATCTGCTGCCCTGGGTCGAATATTTGCCCGACTCGCAGAGCCTGCTGCTGGATGACGGTCAATCGGTCGCGGCGTTCTTTGAACTAAGCGCTATCGGCACCGAGGGCCGCGAGGCCGAGTGGTTGTGCAGCGTGCGCGACGCGCTGGAAAACGCCTTGCAGGACAGTTTCGATGAACTGGACCAGCAGCCGTGGGTGGTGCAGCTCTACGCCCAGGACGAGACCGATTGGGACGAGTATCTCACCGGGCTGCGGGCTTATATGCAACCACGGGCGCAAGGCACCGCGTTCAGCGCGTTCTATTGGCGTTCCATGCAGCAACATCTGCAGGCCGTGGCCAAACCCGGCGGGCTGTTCGAGGACACAACCGTCAGCCACCTGCCCTGGCGCGGTCAACGCCGCCGCACGCGGCTGGTGGTGTACCGGCGCACGGCAGGCCCCCCGTCACGACGTGGCCTGCCGCCGGAAGCGGCATTGACGGCCATCTGTGAGCGCCTGCTCGGTGGCCTCGCCAATGCCGGTGTGCACGCCCGCCGCCTGGAGGCCGCCGCGATCCATGCCTGGTTGCTGCGCTGGTTCAACCCCGCCCCCAACTGGCTGGGCACAGACGCCGAGGCGCGGCGGCGTTTCTATCGACTGGCTGAGCTGCCCCCTACCCCGGATGCCGATGAACTGGAACTGGCCTGCGGCAGCGACTTCGCCCAACGCCTGTTCTTTCGCCAACCGCGCTCGGATACCGAGCACGGCGTGTGGTGGTTCGATGAACAACCGCACCGCGTCGTTACCCTGGACCGGCTGCGCAGTCCGCCCGGCATCGGCCATCTCACCGGCGAGACTGCCAAAGGCGGCGATGCGCTCAACGCGGTATTCGATCAATTGCCGGAAGACACCGTGCTGTGCCTGACCCTGCTCATCACCCCGCAGGATCGCCTGGAAGCCCAGCTCAATCACCTGAGCCATAAATCCGTGGGTGACACCCTGGATTCGCAACAGACCCGCGAAGATGTCGAACAGGCGCGCAGTTTGATTGGTCGCTCGCACAAGCTCTATCGGGGGTCGCTGGCGTTCTACCTGCGCAGCCGTGACCTGCCGGAGCTGGACGCACGCGGCCTGCAACTGGCCAACGCCCTGCTCAATGCCGGACTGCAACCGGTGCGCGAAGAGGATGAGGTAGCACCGCTCAACAGCTACCTGCGCTGGCTGCCGTGCGTATTCGATCCGGAGCAGGACAAGCGGCAGTGGTACACGCAACTGGTGTTCGCCCAGCATGCCGCCAACCTGGCGCCGGTCTGGGGCCGCAGCGAAGGCACCGGCCACCCCGGCATCACCTTATTCAACCGGGGCGGCGGGCTGATCACCTTCGACCCGCTGAACCGATTGGATCGGCAGATGAACGCGCACCTGTTCCTGTTTGGCCCGACCGGCTCGGGCAAGTCGGCGACCTTGAACAATCTGCTCAACCAGATCATGGCGATCTACCGGCCGCGGCTGTTTATCGTCGAAGCCGGCAACAGCTTTGGTCTGTTCGCCGACTTCGCCCAGCGTCTGGGCCTGAGCGTGCATCGGCTTAAACTGGCCCCCGGTGCCGGGGTCAGCCTGGCGCCGTTCGCCGATGCTCGCAGGCTCGTGGACAACCCCAGCCAGGTCAAGACGCTGGATGCCGATGCCCTGGATGAGGACGGTTCCGAGCAGGAAGACGAGCGCGATGTGTTGGGCGAACTGGAAATTACCGCGCGGTTGATGATCACCGGCGGCGAGGACAAGGAAGAACAGCGCCTGACCCGCGCCGACCGCAGCCTAATTAGGCAAAGCATTCTGGATGCGGCCCATCACTGCGCCAGCCAGCAACGCACGGTGCTGACCGAAGACGTGCGCAACGCCCTGCGCGCCATGGGTCAGGATCTTGCCTTACCCGAATCTCGCCGCGTGCGCCTGCTGGAAATGGCCGATGCCATGGACCTATTCTGCCAGGGCAGCGACGGCGAGCTGTTCAATCGCGACGGCACACCCTGGCCCGAAGCCGATGTCACCCTGGTCGACCTAGCCACCTACGCCCGTGAGGGCTACAACGCGCAGTTGTCGATCGCCTATATCTCGCTGATCAACGCGGTGAACAACCTGGCCGAACGCGACCAGATGCTCGGCCGCCCGATCGTCAATGTCACCGACGAGGGTCACATCATCACCAAGAACCCGTTGCTGGCGCCCTATGTGGTGAAGATCACCAAGATGTGGCGCAAGCTCGGCGCCTGGTTCTGGCTGGCCACGCAAAACCTCGACGACCTGCCCAAGGCTGCCGAACCAATGTTGAACATGATCGAGTGGTGGATCTGCCTGAGCATGCCGCCGGATGAGGTGGAGAAGATCGCGCGTTTTCGTGCACTGACCCCGGCTCAGAAAGCTCTGATGCGCAGTGCGCGCAAGGAGGCGGGCAAGTTCTCGGAGGGGGTCATCCTGTCCAAATCCATGGAGGTGCTGTTTCGTGCGGTGCCACCCAGCCTGTACTTGGCGATGGCGATGACCGAGCCGGAGGAAAAGCACCAGCGTCACCAGTTGATGCAGGCTCATGGCATTGATGAGCTGGCAGCAGCGTTCCGGGTCGCAGCCCAACTGGATGGCATCCGAGGGATCGAACCGCTGGTCATCGATCTGCCGGAAATGGGCTGAACGGCATGGAAATTGTCATTCAGTTGAATTACATTCTACCCAAGCCCACCCCAGGAACCTCAGCCATGGCCAGCAATGCCCTGATCCAGATCCGCATCGACCCGGACGTGAAAGACCGTGCCACGGCGGTCCTGCGCAACCTCGGGCTGACGGTCTCCGACGCCGTGCGTATCCTGCTCACCCGCGTCGCCAATGAAGGCGCCCTGCCCTTTGGGTTTGCCACAGACCCCGGCACTTATGACGCCTGGTTCCGCGCCAAAGTGCAGGAGGCACTGGACGACCCTCGCCCAGCGATTGCCGCCGAGGACGTCGAGGCTCACTTCGCCAAGCGCCGTGCCAAAGCCCAGCGCAAGCTGTCGGAAGGTGGTGAGGCGTGAAGTTGGAGTGGTCGCCTTGGGCTCTTAAGGATCGCGATGCGATCTTCGATTTCATTGAGCAGGACAACCCGCGTGCCGCCATTGAGGTAGATAGCCGAATTGCCGAACAGACCCAGCGACTGGCTCAGTTTCCTGAGAGCGGTCGCCGTGGCCGTTGTCTCGGCACACGCGAGCTGGTGATCAATCGCACGCCTTACATCGTCGCCTACAGAATCCATGATGAGCGTGTGCGGATCTTGCGCGTGTTGCATGAGGCTCAGAGCTGGCCGGAAGATTTACCCACGCTGGTTGGCCAATGATCTAAATTCTTGATAGCACACGCCTCTGCCATTCAATACCTAGTGTTGACTTACGATGACTCGGGAATAGGCTAACCGCGTCACAACGCTGTTGTGGCCGGGTGTCGCAACCTGCAATCGCACGAAGGCGCGGTTCAGCGCCATATGACAGTGGTCGACGCTTTTTCAAGCCGGCGACTGTCCTTCTATGGCAGGCCGTGCGGGGCAGGCTTCGGCCTGGCCGGTTTGCCTTCGTGTGCCGGTTTGCGACCCTCGTACGGTCTGCCACCTTTTCCGTGTCGCAACGGCGGGTGGTAGTTCCTTAACCACACGTTGGAGATAAGGAGAATGGCCTATCCCCCTTTTACGCCAGGGCGCCGCCCGGTAAACATCGCTATCAGATCCAAACTGTCCCGAAGCAACCTCGCACGATGGTTTCGAGGTTCTGCGCCAGCGGAGGTTTTGTCATGAACAACGACCTCCCCATGAAGAGCGCGTCGTCCAATATATTCAATGTACGCCCTGGAATTAGCCCGGAAGATGCCTTGACCAATGCCAGTGAACTACTGGCCTCCGCAGTCAGCATGGGCTATTACGGTGCCTTCGAGTTGGTAGGTGCCCAACGCGACAAGGCGCTGGGCATACTGCAGCTCGTAGAAATGGCAAAGATGCTGGTCGATCAGACCCTTGAGAAGCAATTCCCAGCGGCATGATTGCATTACGCGAGCGCCAATGGCCGCTGCGGTACTTTCGCAGCGGCCTTATTGTTGCCTCTGCGCGATCGTAAAAAATTCCTACGTGATTTTCAGAACACATCAAAAAATCGAATAGCCGACTCCGTGACTTGAAACCGCCGTATCAAACTATCTGCCTGGTAGGCCCACAGTCATCATGTTGCGCCACACCCAAACGTTCTGCTGATACATAAGATCAACGCCGCCAAGGGCCGCGTGTTCAACTGCTCAACGTTCATGAACCCTCGTATCCTGCTGTAACCGTTTAACCCCCACGAGTAAGCCCGACATCCGATGCAGGGCGCCGCGCGCCGGGCTATCCACATTATCGAATCTATGAACTGCCAACATAGTAGGGGTGTAAGCCGCCCCGCTTTTCCTCGCGACATCGCCGGTAGCCGGCGCTCAACTACCTTCTGATCATTCAACCGGTAGTTGCCTGATGGACCCACGTCAACGCTTGCGGCACGGCTCGTTGAGCCTCGCCCTGCTGGCCACCGCCGGCAGCGCCACCGCCATCGATAGCGCCACCCTGATCAGCTCCAGTCTGTCCCCGGACTGCCTGGCCTACCGCATTGTCGGCGTGTGCTACTGGCTGCGCTGCACACCCTACGGCTGCAAGGTCAAAACCTCGGTGAAAGTGCGTCACTACGTGCCGGACGCGGTGGTGTCGAGCTATGCCGACACCGGCGCGAACCCCTGGCGCGAAGTCGCGTTGATGAGCCCGGCCAATCCTTCGGCTCAAGGCGGCGGCGACAGCACCACCAATCAGTCCAACGAAAACGCACTACTCAAGTTCAAGAATGCGGACGTGATCGGCCATCCGGGCACGCTGTTGTTCAATCGCTTCGCCAGCCAGTTCGGCTACAGCTGCACTGGGGCAGGCACCGCGTATAGGCCGTATCTGCTGAGCAGTTTCGACGTCCCCGCCTGGCGCTACAACGTTCCCGAGATGGTCTATCCAGAGGCATTGACACCCGGTCAGCGTGAGGTGGGTGTCACCGGGGATCTGTGGGGCAGCGTGTATCCGCGCGGCGGCTTCCTGCTGCAGGCCGACGACTACAAGGCGGCGGCCGTGGTCGCCCAGCGCGCAGGCGATGTTGTCACCCGCAGCGGTCAGCCACATCTGTATCAGTCCTTGCTGGCCCGGGCGCAACCGGGTTATTGGCCGGCCGGCGCACTGCGTGAGAACGATGCCGACAGCGGCAAGTGGCAGCGGCTGCAACCGGACCTGTCGATGAACTGCGCGGTGTTCCCCAATAGCGAGGCGTTGCCGCAGGCCGAGGACGGCGCGTATGCCTGGAGTTTGTGGCGCCCGTATAGCTGCTGCAAGCGCGAGGGCCAATTTTTTCTCGGCAGCACCGACACAGGGAGTTAAACAATGAAGACCCACTACCCCGCCGCCCTGCTGATCTTCGGGCTGCTGTGCTACCCGGCCTACGCGGACGATCCCAACTTCGGCGCCAGCGGCAGTGTGATCGGCGACGACGTGCTGTACAGCATCGGTGGCGGCCGCGCCGTGCCGATGGGCCCAGGGGCGAATATGCGCAGCCTCGGCGTCGGCGTGGGCTGGAGCAGCAATATGATCTGCGGTGACATGAGCCTGGAGACCACGTTGCAGAATCAGTTGAACGGCATCACCAACGGTTTCCAGTCGATCATGAGCAGCGTGATCCAGAACGCCACCAGCGCCGTCGCGTCCCTGCCCGCCCTGATCATCCAGCGTGCCAATCCCGGCCTCTACAACCTGCTGACCAACGGAATTTTGCAGGCGCGGCTGGATTTTGACCGTTCCAAGACCACGTGCCGTGCGATTGCCAACCGCATGGCCGATATCGCTGGCAACCAGTCTGGCTGGGAGCAATTGGCCGAAGGCATGGCGCTGAAAGAAACCACCAGCAAGACCGATGCCGTGGCTGCGATTGAACAGACCGAGGCCAAGCGCGGCAACCGTGGCGTGCCTTGGGTCGGCGGCGAGCAAGCCGGTGGCAGCGGACAGGCGCCGATCAAGGTGGTCGGTGATGTGACCCGCGCCGGCTACAACCTGCTCAACGGCCGCAGCGCCACCGACACCTCCTCGATTCCCAGCGCCAGTTGCGGCGGCCGCTTGAGCTGCCAGAGCTGGCCGTCACCCCAGGCCGCGGCCGACTGGGCCAACCGCGTGTTGGGCGAACAAGTACAGCGCACCTGCGACGATTGCAGCAAGACCGACAGCACGCCGGGCACCGGGCTGACCCCGCTGATTCAGGAAGAGTACGACGCCAAGCTCAAGTCGTTGTTGGATCTGGTCAGCAAGCGCGTGCCGACCACCCCGGCCAATCTGGATGCCGCCGGCAGCAATGCATTGCCGGTGACGCGCGGACTGGTCGAGGCGCTGCGCGAGGAACCGGACCAGGATCTGCTGGGCAAGCGCCTGGCCTCCGAAGTGGCGTTGTCCAGCGTGCTGGAAAAAGCCCTGCTGTTGCAGCGCACGCTGCTGACCGGGCGCCAGGAGCCGAATGTGGCAGCCAACGACCTGGCGCAACAGGCAGTGGCCCAGGAGAGCGACATGCTGACCCTGGAAATCCAGAACCTGAAGACCGAACTGGAGCTGCGTCGCACCCTGGCGGCCAATGCAGCAAGCGAGATACTGCGGCGCAATCAACTGCGCATCGAAGGTTCGCGCGGCGTGTATCAGGGCGATCCGCAACGCAACCGTATCGAGCAGATCGAACAGCCCACCGAGGGAGGCCGCTGAGATGCGCTGGCCAGACGTCAAGTACCTGCGCCCGCTGGGTCGTGGTGCGGCGTGGGCCTTGGGCCTGGTCGTCGCGACCCTCCTGATCAATGTGCTCGCCATCCGCCTGCTGGGCGATGTGCAGGCCTGGAGCAACTGGTTGCGCAATCACACACTGGGCTTGTTGTTCTGGCGCCTGGGCCTGTACGCGGCGCTGATCTACGGCTGGCACTGGATGCGCACTCGCCTGCTGCAACGCGAGCCAGACGCCGCCGCGCGTCTGCGCCGTGCCGAATGGGCGGGCGTGGCCGCACTGGTACTGCTGGAAGTCAGCAATGCCCTTTCGGGACCGGAGGCCACATGACCCTGACCACCACCGACTACCTGGAGTATTACCTAACTTTGGTGGGCTGGATCGTCAACAACGGCCTATGGCAGGTGTTGGTGGCCAGCGGTGTATATGCGCTGCCGTTTCTCGCGATCATCCTGCAGGAATGGCTGCGCGCCCGCGCCGAAGGGGCCGATGAAGGCAACAAGGGTGTGCTTTCGGCGATGCGTATCGAGAACCGGGTGTGGGTAGCCATCGTGGTGATTCTGTTCGCGGCCATTCCGTTTATCCCAGTGGACCTGAGCACCCTGAAGTTCGATGAAAGCCGCTCGCAGCAATGCCAGGTGCGCGTCGTCGCGCCCACGGAAACTGGTTGGGAAAGTGCCTTTACCACCCTCAACAACCAGAGCGCCGAGGTGCCAGTGTGGTGGTTTTTTATGCACTCACTGTCCAAAGCGGTGACCGGCGCGGCAGTAGCTTCGATCCCCTGTGGCGCGGACCTGCGGCAGATGCGCATGGCCATCGACAGCGCGCGGATCGATGATCCGCTGCTGGCCCAGGAAGTCGCCGACTTCACTCGCGACTGCTACGCCCGCGCCCGTGCGCGGCTGTTCATGGACCGCCCGCAACTGAGCGACGAACAGATGAACGATGTGGGCTGGATCGGCTCACGCTACTTCCTCGACACCCCCGGTTTCTACGACCGCTACCGCTCCAACACCCCGCGCAGTGCCTGGCCATATGACGTCAACCGCGATGCGGGACTGGCACAGGTACCGGACGGTGGCGGCTATCCGGGTTGCCGGCAATGGTGGACAGATGGCGACAGCGGCCTACGCTTGCGCCTGTTGCAGCAAGTAGATGCGGACCTGCTGACGCGCCTGTCACGCTGGGCCAGTTTTATCCCCCGCGTGCAAGTCGATGACGCGGTGATCAGAGCAGTAGCCGCGCCTCGGCAGCAGGTGATGAACCAGGGCCAGGTGTACAACGACTATGGCGGACAGGTTGAAAAGAGCATCCCCAACCTCGTCACCCGCGCCACCGCCGACCTGGGCCTGACCGTGGGCTCGCTGGGCTTCTTCCCAGCAATGGATGTGGTGCGCCAGGCGCTACCGATGGTGTTGTCATTCCTGAAGATGGCCTTGGTGATCTGTCTACCGTTGGTGCTGGTGATCGGCACCTATGATCTGAAGACCTTGGTGACCGCCAGTTGCGTGCAGTTTGCGCTGTTCTTCGTGGATTTCTGGTTTCAGTTGGCACGCTGGATCGACAGCACCATTCTCGACGCGCTCTACGGCAGCGGCTCGCCGCACAGCAACTTCAATGTGCTGTTTGGGTTGAACAATTCGTTTGGGGATATGTTGCTGAATTTCGTCATGGCGATGATGTTCTTGGTACTGCCCACCTTCTGGGTCGCGGCATTAACTTGGACTGGACTGCGAGCAGGCAACATTGTTGAAGGACTCGCTGGCGGGGTCAGCGGTGCTAAGGAGGCAGGGTCTAAAGGCAGCGACACAGCCATGAGAGCAGTGAAGTGAGTTTACGCTCATGAATCCCCACTGTCGTGAGGGTCGATTCGCGTATCGTACTTGTCATAAAGACCGAAACCGGAAAGACCATATCGCCAAGTCGGATGATCCTTGTCCCAAGACAGGTCGCTTCGAGCAACACCTCGACCGATTAGCCATAGGCCGCAGAAAATCACCGTTAGCACGATGGAAAAGCTCAGCAGCAAGACAATCACGCTAAAGCGCAGGCACCAGGCGAAGACCCTGGCACCCGGTGCGGGAATCCCAAGCCCAACCAGCCACAAGCGCAACCGCTGTTCCTGTCGCAGCAGGCTTCTATAGGCTCTACCCAGCCAGCGCCCGACACGCTCGGCTTTACTGTTTGTTGAATGACCGCTCATGGCATTCACCTCTACGACAATGGGCTTTTCAGCACTCCAGTTCGAGGACGGACGAGTAACAATGGATACCACAGCGTTCCTGGGATGTGCGTGCCGCCCGTCAGCAAAAATGGCTTGAAACGGCGGGCGCAAGGGACGCAACGGAAGGGTTCATCAATGGCAAAGGCTCTATCCAGAAAAGGCAAAAGGCAATCCCGCCGTGCACACTTCGGAGTGTTGCCATGTTTCGATGGTTACGCCCCCGAAAAGGGGCAACTGAATCGTCCACTTCTGCTGACATCGAACTGCCCAGCGGCTGGCTGTATCCGCAGTCGGCAGCGGCATTGTTGGCCGCGCCCCATCGCCGAACACTGATGGAGCAAATCTGGCAACGCACCGCCGTCTCCCCAGCACAATTCGCCGTGTTGTACCGCGCCCCACTGGAACGCTATGCCGAACTGGTCCAGCACTTCCCCGCCTCACAAAGCCATCACCACGCCCATCCTGGCGGGTTGTTGGACCACGGCCTGGAAATCGTCGTCTGCGCCCTGAAGCTGCGCCAGTCACACCTGTTGCCGCTGGGTTCGCCACCCGAGATCCAAACCCAACATGCCGAAGCCTGGACTGCCGGCATCGCCTATGCCGCCCTGCTGCACGACATCGGCAAGTTGATCACCGACCTGGTGGTGGAAGACCAGGCCGGTCATCGTTGGAATCCATGGCACGGCCCGCTGCGACAGCCCTACCGCTTCCGCCATAACCCGGACCGGCAGTACCGCCTGCATGGCGCCGCAGCCGGGCTGCTGGCCAGCTCCGTGCTTGGCCGCGAACCGCTGGACTGGCTCAGCGGCTTCCCGGAACTGTGGGCCGCCTTGCTGCACGCCTTGGCCGGGCATTACGAACACGCCGGCATCTTGGGCGAACTAGTAATCCGCGCCGACCAAGCCTCCGTCGCCCGCGCCCTCGGTGGCGATCCGGTGCAGGCACTGGCCGCACCCCGTCACGCCCTGCAACGCAAGCTGATTTACGGCCTGCGTTACCTGCTGCACGACGTGATCAAGCTCAACCAACCCGAAGCCTCCGACGGCTGGCTCACCGACGATGCACTCTGGCTGGTGAGCAAAACCGTTTCAGACAAGCTGCGCGCTCACCTGCTGTCCCAAGGCATCAGCGGCATTCCCGAGCGCAATACCACTCTGTTCAACATCCTGCAGGAACACAGCCTGGTGCTGGATAACCCGGACGGCAAAGCCATCTGGCGCGCCACCGTGCAAAGCGACAGCGGCTGGACGCAGACGTTTACGCTGCTCAAACTGTCCCCCGCGTTGATCTGGGAACCGGACCAACGCCCAGCAGCCTTTGCCGGTCGGGTTCAGGTGGAGACGGCAGCGCACAACGACTCAAATGAACCAAACGATGTCCCTGACCTACCCAAGGGCGCAGCGCCGTTACCAGCGTCTGACGAAGCCACTCAACCGCCAGAAGACGCCCCAGCCCTGCCATTCATGCAGTGGCTGCGCGATGGAATACGCGAGCAGCGCCTCGCCATGAACGACAGCAAAGCCCTGTTGCACACCGTTGACGGCACACTGTTCCTGGTCAGCCCCGGTATCTTTCACCGCTATCTGCAGGAACACCCGGAAATCGCCAACAATGCGCACAGCAAAAACCCGCGTGACTGGTCATGGCTGCAGAAGCAGTTTGAACAACTGAAGCAACACCGCAAACGTCCGAACGACCTCAATCTGTGGACCTGCGAAGTCTGCGGGCCTCGTCCAGGCAAACGCCTGCATGGGTATCTGTTGCTACGGCCGGAGTCGGTCTCGGCGCAGGTGTCGTTTGATAACCCCTATCTTCGTCTGATGACGAACGAACACACGGAATAGATCTGCTGATTGGCGGCAATGTTGGCGAGTAAATTCACGTAACGAGCGGATAAGAATGTAGTGTGGCCAGTTATTCTCAAACCGTCTTGATAGACGCTTTTCAGCACGGTAGGCTTTTCATGTCACAGCTGAGCTGTGACCGGGTGTCAGAACCCCGAACGTCTGAGGCGCGGTAACGCCCTTCTATCAAGCAGCCTTGATGCACATGCATCTGGCCGCTGCATTGCTATGGCGGGCCGTGCGGGGCAGGTTTCGACCTGGCCGGTTCCCTCGGACGCCGGTTTTCTGACCCCCGCACGGTCTGCCACCCATACCGTGTCAGAACGGCGGGTGACAGTTTTATCACTGTCCGAGGATATGGAGATGACTTATCCCCCTTTCACGCCAGGGCACCGCCCACTACGTCTAATCAATATGTCGTTACACATATCGGAACTTTCCGTCAGCGCGTTCAGTTGGTCAGCTATCAATCCGTAGCTGTTCAAGTATCCCCCGCAAAGGGAGGTTTGCGTATGAATGATCACGATAACCACGCAGATGCATCTCAGGGCCTTTTCAACGTACGCCCAGACATCACCAACGAAAAAGCCTTGGTGCATGCCAGCGAGTTTCTTCAATCAGCTACCGCACTGGCTTATGACTACATCGCCAAACTCGATGACGCGCAGCGTCAGAAAGCCTTTGGGGTTATTCAACTGATTGAGGATGCACAATTGCTGGTCAACATGGTGTTGGAGCGCGAAGCCCCATCTGCCAAATGAAAAATCAGCCCCGGATGGCCATTCCCAAAAGGAGTGGCTATCCGCTTTGCCGATAGCGGACTACAGATCCCACACCTATCCGTTCGGACAGTAGATCCTCACATCGCTCTCCCGACACAATCACACTATCGCCAGGGTGGACTCGGAAAGCCGTCCATCTCACAGCACCGCTCACATCTTCCCGTATGGAATCGGCCTTTGCTATGTTGGAAGCCTTATGAAGCTCGAAATTGCCTATACCAGGCGTTAGCCTCAATCAACGTTCCCGAGCAAAAGATCAATGCGGTCATTGATGCGATGGAGTCTGACTTGAATACCTATCTCGCGACAAAGGCTGATATTGCCAATGTAAAAACGGAGCTTGCGAGTTTTCATGGTGAGCTCTCGAAACTCGAAGCGCGACTTACGATTCGCATGGGTGTCATGCTATCGGCCGCCGTTGGTGTGCTGATCGCGGTTATGAAGCTGATGCAGTAAGCGTTCCCCACCTAGCTTCACTCCACATAACGCAACCAGAGGTGCGTCCTGTCAGATATCGCCTTCACGACAATTGAAGCAACTACCTGCCGGTTTTCATCTGGAATGTTGTAGAGCGCACAAAAGTCTTTGGCAACCAGGTTTGCGCGGGACTCATCGGGCGGCTCAGCCCGGATGAAGCCGAGGTAGGATGCCGGGGGCAGTCCACGCATAGGCTGGAGACGTCTACGATGCTGGGGGCAGTCCAGACCTTAGATTTTATAGGCTCTCACGGAAGGTCAATACACACGTCTCATTGCCGACTGATCAGGATCCAAGGCGAATGCTCATTCAATACGTATTCGGACAAATTTTGCCCCATTGGTTCGCTAGCTGGAAAAATGTTTGGCATAGCAATCAATCAGGGCTGACGCCTGAGTTCCCTCGCGAAATGCGATCTGGTCTTCAATGTCTAACGAGGGCAGCATATGGATAAGCTGATCATCGGCATACAACCTCAGCACTGCTTCCGGCTCAGGCCCATTGCTGATACGGCCAGTAATCCTCTGAGCCATCTCGATAGCCGCGCCGATCATCACGTCGGCGAGCTGCACGGCGGGGCTATTTGATGTAATCCTTTTATGGCAAGCCGTTATGATCATCTCGTATGAATTGAATGGTGGGTTCAATCTTCATCGGAATCAAATGAGGGGGCGAACGTTGGCATTTGATGAGCCATATTCGCTTGCAAGCGAGCAGACTCGTCAATACTGAGGAAATCGACCCTGCCATTGGGCAGATATCTGACCCGAGAGATGCTGTCATACCCCCCTACTCCTTCGACAAAGCGCATACGGCCGGTTCGGCACATTTCTACTAGGACTCCCATCCGTTCCTCAAAATCAGCCCGGGTTTCTGGCGTATCAAAAGTAGCCATAATTTAAATCTCCTTTCTCTCAAGACTTCATTACTGCCCAGACTTTTCCATTCAGCCGAAGCTCCCAGCCGATATTCCACCCAGGCGGAAGTGTCAAAGCACCTTCATGAATGGCAAGCATGGCCGCCTCACAGCGACGACTGCCCCCGTTCGCCGCGACCGTACTGCCATCACGCCAGTGATAGCGAACGGTGGCTGACTCACTGACACCGATCAACTGAAGAAATTTGCGCGTCGGTACGGAAGGCGTGCGCGACGCAAAATAGGCCGCTGTAGGCCGAGCGCGAACGCAAATTGCCATCTGCCCGTCAGGCGCCTGTGGCGCATCCTGGTTGGCCTTGAACCCCTCAAGCGATACGAAAGGTGACTGCCGAGGATCGGGTGAGCGGAGATGGGCCAGCAGCTCAACGGTGACAATTTTCCCATTCAATTCGATCACACATTGCACGTCGAGAAAAACTAAACCCTGACTGAATGGCCGAAAGTCCTTTGGCGAGCGCATCTTGAGCGATGCAATAAGGTCAGAGAGAAACTGATGACCATTCGGAGGTGCTGCACAATGGTTAGGGTTATGGCACCGTAACAGTTCTTCGATGACGTGCAACTGCTCGCGGGACATGGATTGGTAAAGGCCGAGATTGAACGCATAACGGACTTTGTTCGCCCAGCGGCCCGTCGGGATTTGATCCGGCTCTCTGAAGTTTTCTGCAACACGCTGCTCCAAGAGATGTGTGACCTCCGTCGACAGCGGCGAGCAGAGTTGCGCCAGCACCTCTTCAGTTTTGTTCCGCGTGCTTGCCGTAATCAGACCTAGCCTTGCCAATGTAGCCCACTGCGAACGCAGCCCCTGTGGGAAGTGGCTCGGCGGAGCGATCGGATCGTCAGACGGCTCAGTGGCTTGCTGGTCTAGGACGGTATTTAGAGTGGTCTGTGCGGCCTGCGCGGTGGTGCTATCTAGCTCTGCGGCACGATCAACGATGCGGGAAAGAATGGCCAGCCGCGATACGTGTCGACATTCGACGAGCAGCATAGCTAGATCGAGATGCGGAGCAAGGCGCTCCCACAAGGCCACAGGATTGCGGCGGGACAATACGTCCAAGACTGCTGCCGCGAGATCGGCCCGATTGTGTGAATCCATCGAAAACGCCAGCCGTATAACGGGAACAAAATAGGTCTCTCCCGTGCTCACTAACCAAAGCAACATAGCTGCCGCGCTATCCCGCCGCTCCCAAGATGGATGATCGAGCGTCCACAAGAAAAAATCGAATAACGCTACCTCTACACTCGTGGTTGCGCCTTCCAGATACTCAAATTCCTGCGTCGCGTTTTCTCCGACCATGTGGCCGACATGCTCGATAGCATGGTGGAGTAGCGTGCATTGTTGATCCGCGCTCAGCTTGCTGGCCACCTTATCGATCATGTGCGACGCAATCAGCCAACGTCGAACATGGCGCTCTTCTAGCGCCAGGGGACCATACAGTCTGGCTAAGGCGTCAGCCTCTGGAACCGCGTCTTGTATTATTTTTTCTGCGGCTGATCCGGTGTGGTTGCTCGTCCAGACGGACCAGCCGCCATCCTGCAGTGTCTGCAATACGCGAACCGCTGCTTTGACTGCCGCGGTAGTGTTACCCCTACGCTTGAGCGTAAGCGCGGTTTGCAACTCGACGCGCGCCTGCTCATCAAACGAGAACTTTCCAAAAAGCCCGGGCTGGTAAAGCGACTCCTCCACCGAGGTGTCGCCAATAGATTCTGCCTTTGACTCCGACTCAGGTTCAGCCGATGTGGGCTGAGTAGTGGCGGCGGCACGACTGGAGCTGTCTGTGAACTGCTCAAAGAGTTCAGGTCCTGCGCTCGTCTCAATAATCGCAAGCACAGGCTCAAAAATAGCTGTATGTGTCGTCGGTAAGGCGGCAACCAAGGCTCGTAGCAGACGGAGCGATCGTTCGGCATTCATATTCTGCGAGATAGTTCGGACGCGCCCCTCCGCCCACTTTAGGTCATCAGAGCCGACAACCATGGCGCTAATTAACCGGGCATAGTGCATCCCCCAATCGTCAAGATGACGGTCATCACCACCTTGAAAGACCTCCAACAAAGCCCAGTACAACCGCCAATCTAGACTATCGGGCGTTTCCCATAACAGCGAGAGTAATGCGGCCTGCTCTTCAAGCGCACCGCCCGGGAAATGCATGCCGGTCAACGGCGCCACCCGATCCAAGCCCCCTGCTGCCGCTTGTTCATAAAGTTGGGGCGACGTTCCACATGTTTGGTGCTTGAAGTAATCAACAGCCTGGCTGTACAGGGCTCGTCGGCATAGTTGAGCTATGAAGTTGCCCTTATCTGCCCGCACATAGCGCTGGAATGTCATCTCCCCGCTTGCCCGTTCAAGATACGCAGCAATTTGCTGCAGTGAGGCGGTCGGTATCGATGTAGCCGCTGGCAGCGCTGCCAGCGTGCTGGACATGAGCGAAAGCTGGTCCTCCTTATACCAACTGGGCCCCATGGAGAAGCGCAACACCGTCTGATAAGTCTTGACCGCCTCTTCCTCCGCGTTCAGTCGCTTTAGTAATGGGACAATACGCAGTAATTCAGGAATGAGCTCGTAGCGGTTCTCGACGTTTGTCTGGACGAAATCACGCCACCGGATTAGCAAGTCAAACAGCGCATCGGCGATAGTCGGTTGCAGCTCCATAGTCATGAACTGATCCGCCACCATGGCCAATGTTTGCCGAAACCCTTCGTTGTATAGGCCCAGTTGCTCGGCAAAACCGTGCTTGAGTACCGTTAACAACTGGCCGACGAATTGTGGCAGGCACTCCACCAGCAGTTTTGCCAATCGCTGGAACAGCGCAGGGAAAATGGATTCCGGTATGGCATAGGCGTGCTGCCAGTGCATGCGCTCACTCAAAGGACGCGTCATGTTCGGCAGAACGCGGTCCGATAAGTACGACCACACCTGACCCAGTACTTGCGCGTCATTAATGGCTTTTGCTCGGCGGGCGGTGCCATCCGCCCAGGCGACGGAAGCCACCAGCGAGCGTAACCACGCCTCCCAGTCGGCCCCAACCTCTGAGCCAATCGCCGGTTCCTGATAGCTTTCATTGAGAAAGTCCGCTGCCCGCCACAGCTCGTACGATTCTAGGAATCCCGTAAGGTCCGGTCGTGCCCGATTGGACGAATACAACATCAATGGCTGGGCTTTGGTGAGAGTGGGCCCCCCACACTTGCGAATGAGCTGCGGTGATGCCCCGCTCTCAATCAAAGTATTGACTGTACTTAAAGATAATTCGGTAGGTTGGTCGAGCCGTTGACTAGCCTCGTCCAGATCACTGAGCAATGGTCCAACCATGCTTGCAGACAAGGGTATGCCATACAGATGCGAATTGATTCTGGCATGATTGAGCACGCCGAGCAGTGTCGAGACCACTGCCTCAGGCGGAATAGCTGTCAAAGGTAATCGCGCAATCGGGGTATACAGTCCTTCCAGGCATAACTTTGCCCCGTAGAAACTGCCACCCAGATTGGCGATAACCTCGCCCAAGTCGATCTCACCGAAAGCCTCAGGGACAGCGCGGACCTGTCGTATCGCCGCTGCTAAGATAGGGTTTACGGGTGGTTCGCCACCAGCGGCGCTTTCCAATGCCAATCCATGCAGGCGCAGCATTACGGTCTGGAGAAACACATCCGTTTCAATGCTGCCTGTCGCTTGAAAATTTTCAAAAACCGAATCCAATGATTGATGCATTGCGTCAATCAGCTGCATGGCTTGCCCTGTACTGCCCATCCGAATCAAAGCATGAACGACTGCACAAGTACCGAGGGGAGGAGCAACAAGACGACCATTGCGAATCAGATGGCGCAGCGCCTGGTCGGTATGCCCGAGCGCGCACAAGGCCAAGGCCACTTGTTCAGCGGCTTGGGTAAAAAGGGTGTTGTAGCGAAAGGTCAGGCGTTGCGACAACAGCAGCAAGCGAATCGTATCTTGGGCCGCACCGATCTGAGTCGCTGCGGTAAGCGTAGCCTCAATGTCTCCCAAGAGTACGTCCGGTTCGGCACCGAGCGTGACCGAGGTGTCCACCCAGGTTTGTTGGCAGTGCTGGATTGCCTGTTTTTGCCCCGCTGTGCCGCCCAACAACCCGTGGTAAACCCGATTCAGCTGACCATAGTCTCCGCTCTGGACCAAATAGCAAAACTCGGCCAGCCGTTCTTGTAGACGCTCCCCCAACGTAGAGGTTTTATGCTTGATGAACTCTGAAAACGAAGCGTGGTAAATCTCGGTATTTCCCGCTTCAGAAAACAGATGACGGATTCTCGCGAGCGTGGGGACATATACCATGCTCTCGGCTGGTTCCAGCATCGCGACCAGGTCCTTGGTGGGGAGTCCCCAGCGTAGGCGCGCCACAAGCCCCAGCAAATTCACCGCATCCTGGTCGGTCAGCAAATGTCCCCACAAGGTTTCATAGTAGTCTTCAATGGTGCCGCTGAATGCCGGCATCTGGATAATATCGGCTTCGCTTGCTCCGTCGTTCACCATATCAGTAAGGTAGCGCAGGTACAGCGGATGCCCTTTTGCCCGGTCACACAACAGGCTAACTAGCTTTGAAGTTGCTACGGTCGGGTCGAGTAACTCTGTACACAGCTCTTGTTGACTGTCTTGCCCCAGTGCGGGTAAGGTCAAACGAGCAGCACCCTGTAACAAGCCGCCCATGCTCGCTGCATGTACATCCAAACCGGCGACGGTTATGACAATCACCAACCCAGTCGGTAACGTTGGTGGTATTAGCGCGACGAGTCGTTGAAGAGCGTCCGTGCCGACGCTAGCGGCTTCGTTCAGACCGTCGATAAAAATGACACCGACCTTGCCCACTGCCGCTTGGCGGTGTGCCAGATACTGGATTCGTTTATGGCTGGTTCGGATCAGCTCTGGATAAGAGAGCTCCTGCAAACGCGCCGGTTTTCCGCTCACCGCACTCGACCACAGTGAATTGATCCAATCAAAAAATACTTCCGGCTGGGCCTGATGCGCCGGAGTGATCCCGCGCCCCCGCTCAGATAGCGCGTATATCCCCAACACTTCGAGCGACTTACTAACAGGTTCAAATTGCCGGCAATAGGTTGACTTGCCGATACCATGGGCCCCCTCCATGACCAAGTAACCGTTCTCGAGTGTGGCCAAGCGTTCTTCAAGCAATCGGTCGAATTCGGGTCGAGTACCAAAAGGCATACGTTGTGCCTCAACTGAGGCAACGTCTGCCAGTACACCATTGGCTTCGAGGAAAGGAGATAGCTGGTGGAAGCTGATTGCCGCGAGCGCAGTGTTGACGCTTACGCGTAACATTCCGCGGCACTCCCCTTCGACCATCAACGCCGCGCCAGAGAGACCACCATAATCTGTCAGGTGGGTGTCCGGGCTGACTGATAGATCTAGATCGACCCCATGAACGAGTTCGTCTAATGCTTGCTGGATCCCGCCGTTGAGTAAGTGGCCCAAGTTAAGCTTGTGCACGGCATAGCCGAATGCGGACCATTTTTCACCGCCCCTGAGCCGCCGGGTGCTGATTACTAGTGGTTCAAATGGATGCTCGATAGGTAGACGGAGAAGGCAGATATCCAGGTCTGCATCTTGAGCCTGAACCGTCACGGTATGCTGCAACGATGCGTCGCCGGAGCCAAACTGAACGATGATGTCTGCGCCTGAAGCTACAGCCGCCTCCACGCAGTGAAAGGCCGTTAATACGAGTGAGGGGGTGATAAGCCAGCCGGTGCCTTCTTCGTGGGCATTGCTGACACGGCAAGTTGCTTGTTTTACCACTTCATCCGCCACTGTTGACGTCTCCTAATTGAATCCATTCATCCTTGACGACGTGAACACTGAAGCGCGCCCCGGATTGTGATGAGTGACTCCGCAGCCGTTGCACGGATGCGGTTTCATAATTGAAATAGAGCTTGCGCTCAAAAGTCGCAGGTCGATCTACGATCGCTGCCAAGACTTCGTAGTCTGGATGACTGTGCCTGCTTCCGTTGGAGGAAACGAGGTAGCAAGGCGCATCGATCAACGCGAGGAGTTCCGGACTGGTATTACAGAGGCTCCCGTGGTGAGCGACTTTAATCGCACTGAACATCAAGCCCTGAGCGCCCGGGTAGTGTCGTTTCAATGCCTCGACAACTTCTTCGGCCCAAGCGTCGCCCAATAGGAGCACACAAGCCGAGCCAGCAGAAAGCACCAACACAATGGAGCTGCCATTGGCTCTTGCCGTATCCGGTGTGTAGGCATCGGCGAGGGTTCGATCGCGCCGAGCAGCAATGGGGCGAACACTGGGTACGCGCGATTGTTGCGCTGCATGGCTGCACCACATCTCGTAAGCGTCGTCTACTAAATCGTTGCTCAAAGACTTACCCCGGTAGCCCAACCGACGCATCTCTTGTAACCACAGTTTACTTAGGGCTTCCAATCGCTCAAGGGTAGGCCCCAGTACTTCCAGTTGTACCTGGTTGCCCAAGGTGTAAGGAGCACAACGGTTATCGATCGAGCGAGAGCCATCACTATGATTCCAATGGTAGCCGTTGGATCTGAGAAGCTTAGCCAAGGAGCTTCCTTGGCTCGCCCCGATAGGATTAGGGGAAAGCGCCGGCGGCACAGGAAAACCGCGGCGTTTAAAGGCCTGTAGAACGCCAGCATGATCGCTTAGGTCTGGTCCATCAGACGTGTACGGCACCGAACGCAGACTATTGTGCCAGACAGCGTCAACCTCGATCCTACGAGAACCGGGATAACCGTTATCGTCGAAGAAGGCCAACAACCCACCGATGTGATCTGCGTCGATGTGACTGCAAACCACCAGACTAAGACGCTCTCCCCGCTCCGCTAGCATGACCAAGTCGGGGGAAATACAAGACGTGTAGGTGCTGGCATAACCTCCATCAATCAGAATGTACTGACCGTTAGCATTGATTAAAAAGGCATCGCCGTTTTTGGCCGGATACATCTTCAACTCAAGCATAAGCGGGGCAACCAGTGGCCAGACCAATAGCAGAAGTGAATTGCGAACTACGCCAGACATACAGGGAGTGGGCCTGCCTTTTAGCGCAAGCCAACCTTACGTAAAATTGGCGGCCGGCGTTTTCTAGCCACTTAACGTCTGTTTTCTCATTTCCTTTGGGAAATGTGCTGCTCTCTAGACCAACCGCGGTCACCGCCTGAAATTGCTGCTTCCTAAAACGCTTGATAGTGATGCGACGCAAATGCATACGTCATCTTCCTTGTTCGACGTGGTCGCACCGTGATATCAGATTTATCGATCCACCACAATCAATGCCCCCTGGACATCACGGGTGTAACGTTGCTGTTCGCCGGGCGATTGCCCGGATTGCAGGTGATTATTCGGCAGCCGGTGATGTTGCGTCGCCACCCCCAGGAGGCCGTCCGGGAGAATGAACGCAATAGCTTAGGGATCAACCTCGCACGAGGCCTCGCGGCACAGCAGTGAAGCAACAACCAACCCTGCGGCTGAGGCTCGTTTGGACCGTCCTAGAGTAAAGCGAAATCGAATGAGCTTAGGTAACTCACTAGATTTACTCTGGGAGCAAGCGAACTTGAACTGATCGGACACGGGCGGAACCTTCATTTTGTTGGCGACACACAGTCAGCAATTTTTGCGTACAGCTCTGAACGCTTCACTTTGCTCTAAGGCACAACTGCGACGGTCACCTAGATCGATCAACGCGTCGAGTATACGCAGCAAGCCAAGCGACTGGCCCTGATCGAGAGGGAAGTACCTGTCGGCGAGGCGTTGTACAACAGCAGCAATACGTGCTGGTAGTGTAGAGCCCGTCCAGCTTCCGTGGGCCCGCTCAAGGGATTCAAGTGCAGCTGACACCTGATGGATGAACGCATCCAAAGGATAGACATCTGCAGCTCGTTCACAAAGGCTCAAAAACTTACCCATAACATACGACGACCAACCGATGGAGGACATGATTTTAGTAATCAATGGCATTACTGCCTCGATTTCTGACCAGTTGCCGTTCGCGAATCGATTCGCACCTGGCTTATCCTCTGTCGCTACAAACAGCAACGCATCGATGAGTCGTGACAACGCATTATCGTGGACAGAACCATCATTTCGTTTTGAAAACGCCCGATCGCTGATCAGCCTTTCAGTACACATGTCTAACAACGGCAAAGTGCTCGAGGGAATGACGGGAGCACCTACAATATGGCGGATCGTCAAGGACTGAGCGATACGGCTTAGCATTTGAAGTGCATTCCGCTCTGGCACTAAGAACGGCCTTAAGCAGGAATCGATGAACCATCGCTCTTCGACTAGTGGTGCTGAGCGAGCAAACAAATGACCGAGTGAGGTATGCCAGTCGTACTCCTCCGGGTGATGTTCTTTCCCTCCTTCAGGCATGGGTGGAACCAGCCTCGAAGCCGTCCATGCTGCGAGGTCACCAAGCGCCAACTGCCAAAAATCCCCATACACATCTGAAGAGCACCACCGTTCAACGGGGAAGTACTTAAAGATTCCCGCGGCAAATTGCCAGTCAAAGAATGGGTCAGGATCACGCAGGACCTGATCGCCCTCCTTACCCATACCCTTTGATAACTGCTCCCAGGGCTTTGGCATACTTGGGAACTGAGTAGGATGTGCCTCAGAAAGCGCTTCATGGGCGAGCAGCAGAGACTGATCACGATTGATGCGGTCTCTGGAATGGTCGTGGCCATCTTTGGGTGTCCAGGACGAGCGCCAACGAACGGCCATCCGCATGGCTAACTGGGCAGACACCCAAGTTACTGCCAGGTCAGGATCTTGGAACAATCCTGAAAAAGCCAGAGCCGAAACACCCTCCAGCGGATGAGAAGTCAGATCAATTAACGCTGTAACGGCATCGACATCCAGGCTATCGATTTGCCTTTTATGCACCAACGCCACAATTAGGTGGTTAAACGGATGCCATGAAACCTGCGAGCCATTGAGAGGGCGCTCCCGCATATTCCAGACGCGCCCCATGACCTCCCAAGCCCACTCAAGCTCCCCGCTCTCCTCTGAGCCAAGCCGTATGACGCATGCGGCAATGCAGGAAATCGCACTCTGCACCGCATGATCACCTACGTCGTAACGCACCTCAAACATCTCATCGGTGTCATATTGTTTGGCAAATGCAATCGCGAGCTCCAGATTTAAGCGAGGCTGTAACGCATTTTGCTCGAGTGATCGGGTTGCCCAATCAAGTACGCTCGATGCGTGAAGAAACGCCGTCGTCTCCTCCAGTCTTATCTGTTGCTCTGTATCCAGTGGCACTGGTGACTCATACAAAATTTCGGTAAGGCCAGATTGTGTTGGAACTGCTCGGTAGTTATCGCTATCACCTTGTCCAGCCCACAGCACTGCTAACTCCATCAAGCGCTTGGTGGTGAGAGCATCATTAGCGTCTTCTTCAAATTCGAAAGGGAGCGCGGTTGGGAATGCGGCGAGGGCAACCCGAAAACGATCACGTAACTGATCATTACCCGTCATCGCAAAAGCTGCTGCGAGTTGCCGCACATTACGTTTCCGACTATTCCGTGCTTTCAAAAAAGCTTGGGCTTGGGCTTTGTCCCCCATCAACCTTGATTCCAGGCCGAGTCCAAAAATGTCGATGTCCAAGGTAGGCGTTTGGACCACCCTTTTTAGGTCATGCTGCCAGAGCCTTTGGCAGCCTACCAATACCAACGTGGTTTCGGACACATGAAGCGATTCAAGTGCAATAACCAGGGCCAATCCAAGAGCAGCGATACCATCTGAGTTTTCTACGATCAGCCGGATGATTTCGTCTGTCGGCCGGCCATGTTCAAGTTGTTGGAATGCCCAATAGCTAAGCGCCAAGTATGCACATTCGAGCGGGGCGGCGCCTAATTGGCCCTGAGACCAGCTGTAGACTGGCCAATCGCCCCAAAAAGCCTGCACGCCCCAAGGAAATTCCAGTATGACTGGCACGGGAGTCTTCAGGTCATCCCGGAGTGCATGAACCTGCCGCCAACCCGTCACTGCGTGGTTGGACATATCGTTTATGAGCCCGAGAGCTTGATCAGGGGCGTGGGCAAATAGGCTGGCAAACGGCTCGTGCAGAGCTGAGGGATCAGAGTAGTAGCGGTGGTATTTTCTGATGCCTGACTCATCGATCTTCGGAAGCTGTTGGCCCAAGGAGTGAAACATATGGCCCAGCAGTTGCTGTTGCTTAGGAGATCGTTCTTCTTCAGGAATTGCGCGTATGGCTTTCCTGCGCTCGGCGCTCCTTCGACTTTCCTCCTCCTCGCGTGCAAAGCGGTCACCAGGCAACTCGTCCAGCAACTCTGCTTTGGCTAATCTAACGACGGCCTCTGGATTAACGGACGCCATAACGTGTGTGTATGCCATTAGCGTACTGTATGCATCATCTCGTAAGTGCTCGGTATCCGCTGCGCGCGTGTAAAGCTCAACGGCTGCATGAGGGAATGCAGCTGCACTTCGTAGGATAGCGCGGCGAAGAGAAACGGCGAGCTGATTGATGGCGTCATGGCCAAGATCGACCCATTTCCGGTGATTTGAATCAGCACGGTTCGCGTTTTCAAGATGCAGCAGCCAATTGCTACTCTGAGCCACAATACCGCGGGTGCGCTTGTTGCCGTGGTTGGCCCACATGTTCAGCCATACTTCAAAAACATCCACCACACATGGAATCAGGCGACCGGGCAATGTATCGGCAACTGATAACAACCAATCTATGAGCCGGCCCCAGCTTCTGACATCCGAAGGCCAACCCAGAAGGTGCGCAATACGTATGGAGTCCTCCCCGTCCTCAACACCTCCAGCACGTTCTAATACCACGGGGTTGGGAATAGTGTGCTCCGCCTGAAACCACACTAAAAGCTTTTCTAAGAGTTGGAAATCGACCTTCTGCATGGCAGAAGTGAATTCTGCTTGTGTGCCTTCTGCAATGAAGGCTGCGGTGAAAGGGGGCGCGGTCAACCAGACTCTTCGCCATTGCGGCCTCAGTGGCCTGCTCTCCAGCAAACGATATCCTTGCGTCCATTGTCCCGGAACACCCAGGCTCCGCTGGGCGAGTAACCCCACCACTCGACCGAGTAAGGGGGGCTCGCCGGCTTCACCGATCGCGCCGTGCCAATCAGGGCCAAGATCGATTAACAATTGATAAAACGCCCACTCAAAGAAAATATCGTGGGTAAAAGAGACGGCCGCTCCATCATCATGGTCGCGAACAATGAGGTCAGCCTTGAGAGAGGCTAGCTGGGACACGGTACTAGGCTCTAAACTGCGAAGTCGAACACTTTTACCCAACTCTCCTACACCTTTCTCCGCAAGATCGATAATGGCGCGTCGCCTTACGTAAGCGGAATCGGGTGATGCATCGTAGCCTGCACGGGACCACCAAGCTGCGATCAGATCAATTTCTGTCTGCAGCGCTGAGCCTTGAATTGTTGCGCTGTTTCTCGCTAGTACTGCGGCGAAAAAAGGCCGCCGTGCAATTTCCTTCACCGCAGATGAGTTACTTAGCAGCGAACGGAGTGCTGGAATCTGGTCCGCCAGCCTACCGGCTTCCGCATCCGAAAAGGGTTCTACAAAGACATCGCCAATCCCGTCATCGTGATAAAAACTGCTTGGAAACCATGCTCGGTACGGTTCTAACCCTTGGTCCCGAGATGTTGCTAAGACTCTCCAATTGCTGAGGGTCTCATGGGTTTCAATGACCCTCAGCAGATCAATGATGATGCCCTTACGATCCAAAGGGACGCGATCAATGCCGTCGATAAACAGGATCGGTGTACCCGTGCTCCCGATTTCAGCAAGGATTTCTTCTGCGGCATGCCTTATGCCCAAGGTTGCGGAGAATGCTGACCAGCTATTTCCGAACAATCGGTCAGACTTGATGAATAGGCATGGTCCCTTCGCGGAGGCAGTCTTAACAAACTGCTTTAAAACCACCGATTTCCCGCAACCAGGCAAGCCCGTTAGATTTACCAGCCGAAACTTCTCTAGATGTGCAGCAACTTCCTTGGCAACACTGGGTCGCTCGACGTGGTAACTGCCAACATCCTCCAGGATGTCAGCCATGCCGTCCGTAGAATACCGTTGAATCAGGTCAAGGTCCGCGACATAGCTGGGAGCGCACCGGAGTGGCACTGCGCCCCGCAACTGCTGCACAAGTGTCGTTCGCGTCCATTTTCTAGCCTGCCCAGCCCCATCGCTTGCGATCTGGCACAACCGATTGAACAACAACTCTGCAAGCCCTTCCTGATCGCTAGCGATCACCCCTTTCAACTGGGTGATTACGGCGCCACGATAAATGCCGCCCTCACCGAGCCCGTCAATACGCAGCGCTACAAGGTGTTGATAGAAGTCCTTTTCTTCGTTCTTTGTCTGTGTTTCAGTCAACGGCTGCAGTTCTGTCCGCAAAGAACGCTCTGAAGCGGCCGCAGTTCCCCCGACCTCGAAGCGCCTAGCAAAATCTTTTCCACAGACATCTGCGCGGGCCCAGTCAATCAACCGGTTGATCGAACGGTAACTCGCCACCGCAACATGCTCGGTCACAAAGCCATAGGCATCGCGGCCGACCTGGAAAGTCGACAGGCGTCGGGTAGCGGCTGCGGCAGTCATAGTGCTGAGAAAATCTGAATTGCTAGCCGCCGCAGTGAGCCGCAGCGAACGTTTTACTTGCAGGCCGAGCACTCGCTGACCGGCTTCGTCCTTCATCTCCACGATAAGATCATCCATCGGATGATCGGCCGCCTGCTGTACCGCAACGGACCTGACCACCCCGGTGCATCCCGCCGCATGTCCTTCGAGCAGTAGCGCCACGAGGTAGTAGGCCACTACTTGGTCTTCGTAGTTGAATCCTGCCCCACCAGTCAGTTCCGTGGAGGTGGATTGGCTTCTGCTACCTGCAGTCATGAAGAGTCCTTTCGGTTTTGAATTCTTTGGGTTTCAGCAAGTGAGCGCTACGAAATGCTCGATCTAAACCAATGCAGGGCTTACGCCTTAACCCCTGAATACAGTGAGGGCCAAGATGAGAATTGTAGAGTTTCTGAACCTTGCTGTCAGTGGTCGATGAACCAATGCAGTTTGCCCATGAGGAAGGCTATGTCGATATTATCCACCTTCAGATCGACGCGCCGTTGCGAGCCATCGATCTTCAGGTTGACGGCTGGCTGACGCTTGCTCTGCAACGTGGCCCGCAGTTGAGCTAAACGGGCTCCCACGAATCCAAAGCAGCTCGCGACTGTTTCCAGGAGCACGGACCGATTAGCAACATAGCCATGTTGATGACCCAGCGTCGGGTGGATCATAGAGACCTCGAAGATGAGGGCAAAGGCCCGCGTGATAGCAATGACAGAGTCATCACTGCGCATCGGTTTCGTAGCACATTCAGAGTATGTGGCAGCCGAATGTACACACCTTGCTTGAGAGGTCTAAATCACGCCCATTTTTTAGACACCTTGCAGGCTAATGATGCACCCTAGCTTTCCGAGAGACCAACCCCGCTCGCTTGCGGCCGTCCTACAAAAAACTCGTGGTCGGCAACAACTGCATATGACTTTTATGAAGGAGAAGATCAGCGGGTAAGTTTCTCAAAAAACCCAACTCTAAAACCAGCCTTTTCAAACGAGCTTGATCGTGAAGAGCAACATGATAAAAAACTAATATTTTTTCATATTCCGATAGCTGAGCAGATACCATCGACAGGTAGGGTTCATTTGAACTGGACTCCGACTCTATATATCCCAGAATTACTGAAAGGCTTTCATGCCAGCTATGTAAATTTTTTCTAGTAGGCTCCCAATACTCAACATACATAGATTTTAGTTCCTCCATACCTTGCAGTGTCATGCCATCAAAAGACATTCCATTGCCTTTAAATTTACTACGGTATTTTGTTTTTAGCCTCAAATGGAAGCGAGCCATACAGTCTGTCCCGGTGACGGTCTTGTTGGCTTTTACTAACAACAGATCTATCGACTGGGTAAGCGCGGAGTGAATCTCGAGCATTTTCAAAAAAGTCACCTCAAAGCTCTGCTTCCTGAAGGCCACTACCTGCTCACTCAAAGCATCAGCGGAGCGCTTCATTTCCTCCCTTGAGTCTCTTAGTTCCACTTTCTGAACAACTATTGTCAGAAGCAAGCCCATAAATGTAAGGAACGTCAAAAAAGGGTTGGCCACTCCGCCAAAAAAATCACCAAAGACCCCGTGACTTGGTTCGCTCTCCTTATTTGTGGAGAGGGTCAATACCACATCGATTAAAAAAATCGCCAAAACAACTAATAATGCGAAAATAAAAATCCGATATAGTCCTTTGACACCAAGATCATCTCCTGGTTTAACGAAAGACTCAAACCATTGAAATGGCCTATTCCTTAACCTCGCCATCCAAGCTGCCATACTAATACTCCTGCTGTCGAATGGCATCATAATGCTATGTCTCATCCTCAGCGTAAACCGACGCCAAGACTTATTAGGAGCGGCACAATCGAGCTTGGGGCGGAGCACTGCTAGAGGAACACCTACAGCGCCCTGCGGATGGCGCCTTCGCGCTATTTCATCTCCTAGTAGGCAAATTGCATCAGCTGGGCTACTGGTGCGACCGACCGGCTTTCTCGTCCGAGCCTGCCAGCGCAGCGCGGGTCCAGGCTGTCATCAACCACCTCGCAGACCAAGAATGACTGGCTAGGAAAACTCTCACACCGATAGATGTATGGTGCGGAAAATATCAGCGGGGCAAAAAGTGGCGACAAAATATGATTTCACAGTAAGCGACTAAACAAAAAATCCAACCACAGCTAAGTGATTGGATTCTTGAGAAAAGTATGGTCTGGTCCGAGTATTCAAGCACTTGCCCCCTAGCACGCCATGCAGGCAGTGGAGGTTCAATGACCGAGTTGCGTTCTCGAGGAGCACTAGACATTGGCCAAGTATGATGAGCTCCTCACCGCGATTCCCCTTAGAGTGGATGGACGCACACTGAAAGTCACCCAGAGCCATACTGGATTTCGTCAGGAATCGCCATTCGTGATCGCTCATGTACGGCATGTGAGTGGGGGCAAAATTGGGGGCATATTGGGATTTTTTCAAGCTAAACTACTGTGATAGAGCCTAGTCAAAATGTTTTTTGGCCAAAACACCCAGAGCAAAGCCCAATCAAATCTAAAAATCTCCATAAATGCGCCTTGACGATCAGGTGAAGTCGTCAGCCGCCTGCTCGTGGCTTTGCCCCGCCCGTGGATTCCACTGAAATCCCGACTGAGCCAATACCCCAGGCTTGAGGCGCTGATCGTCGCCATAATCTTCGCGCGGATGGAAGAACAGCGGCTTGGCCTTATCGATCGAACGCAACGCCTGATCGTATCCATCCAGGTAGGCTTTGCGTTCTTGTTCAGACACATTTCCCGGCATCCAGGCAACGTAGGGTGGCAGCACGTCAAACCCCAGGTAGCGGAATATCCCGTTGTGGATCGGCCAGAGAAGGTGGGTCATACAGCCGTCGATCCCATCCGGCTGATACAGGCTTTCGGCGGTGCCGGTGGTGACGCAGACCATGGCTTTGCGGCCTTTGAACTTGCCGTTGTCGTATTTCTCACCGGCCGCGTATGCAAAGCCACGGGTCATGGTGCGGTCAACCCAGCCTTTCAGCACGGCTGGCATTGAGAACCACCAGATCGGAAACTGGAAAATCAACAGATCACACCAAAGCACCTTGGCCTGCTCCTGTTCCACATCAAAGGTCGGTCGGCCTTGAGAGAACATGTGTTCCTGTTCAGCGGGGAGGTTCAGAAACTCTGCGTTTACACGCGGCGTGGTGATATCCGCGCCATCCAGGGGCGCCTTCCATTCCAGCGCGTACAAATCACTCACTTGAACCTTATGCCCCTGGGCCGTCAGGGTTTCACTCGCCAGGTCTTTCAGTGCACCATTGAAAGACCGAGGTTCCGGATGGGCATATACAATCAGGACATTCATCTGCATTTCCTCAGGGCCAATGACGCCTTTGATTCTTATGCCTGACCTGGGGTATGACAAATCATCGTTTATCGCCTCATGAAAGAGAAAAACTGCGCCATGAAACCTGATATCCCCCTCAAGTCCCTCGCCTGCTTCGACGCAGTAATGCGCACCGGCAGTGCCGTCCTGGCCGCCGAGCAGATGTTTGTTACGCCGGGAGCCGTGACGCAGCAGATCCGTAAGCTTGAGGGTTGGCTGGGCGTGTCGTTGTTCACTCGCACCGTGCGCAAGCTGACTCCTACTCAGGAAGCGTTGGCCTACTGGCAACAGGTCCAACCTGCACTTCAGACGTTGGAGAACGCCAGCCTTGCGCTGCGTCATCGACACGCCCAGGAAGTGCGTCTCAGCCTGCCTCCCGCCTTTGCCAACTCATGGTTCGCTCGGCGTATGCCGACACTCACTCGCCAGCACACTCAACTCAAACTGCACCTGAGTGCGAGCACCGATCTGGTTGACGTCAGCCACGATGGATTTGACCTTGCCGTACGCCATTGCGATGGGCAGGTTCGAGGGTTGGTGGCCGAGTTGTTGCTGGCGGATGAGGTCCGTGTGTATTGCAGCCCGCTGTATCGCAAGCGCCTGCAATTACGCTCGCTCGCCGACCTCACGCGCACGACGCCGCTCTACACTACGTCGCATGCGCATTGGCCCGCGTGGCTCGCACAGCTCGGCATGGCCGATGCAAAAATGGCAACCGGCCTGCGTTTCGACCAGCCTGAACTCGCCATCGATGCGGCGCGGCGTGGTCAGGGGGTGGTGCTGACCAGCCCCTGGCTGGTCGAAGAGGCCGTGGAGCACGGGCAACTCGAGCAGGTGTTCGAAGCAACCCTGTCCGTCAGCAAGGGCTACTACCTGGTTCACAGTGCTAGCGCGCCCTTGCGTACACCCGTCGAGCAGCTCCGGCAGTGGTTATTGCAATCCGCGCTTATTGGCTCGCCTCACGTGCAGCCCTGACCAATCCATCCAACCAGTCCTGATGGCCATTGATCATTGGGTTTGGCCGAGCCAGGGCCAGTTCTACTGCCGGCTTACCCTTCTGGGTTTCTTGGGTGAGAATGCGCACGCGCTCCAGCGACAGGTCCTCTATCAGCCACGCATGGTGCACATCCAGGCGAGTATCGCCCTCGCCCGCCCAACCGTGCCAGGCAATCCGCCCTGGTTGGCCATCAGCCGGCGGGACGAATTCATTGCACTGCGCCTCGACCGGGAATCCGAAGGTCTCAAAGTAGAAGCGCATCCCGTCTTGTAGCTCAGGACCCGGGCCGTCATGCAAGCGCACATTCGCCGAGTTGGCGTAATAGCTCGGCCATTGCGACGCGTGGCTCAACAACGGCCAGATATCGGCGGCGGTGAGGCCTGCGACGATGATTTCATTGGAGACAAAATTCTCGGTGAAGCCCGGCAGGTAGCCTTGCGGCCAGATGATCTCTTTCATGCTCAGCACTCAGTGGTAATGGACTGGTGCCATGGTCGGTGCTAGCGTGAAATAAAACCAATCGTCATCTTTTATGCAGAGCATCATGAATCCTGATATCAGGCACCTCGACCTCAACCTGCTCAAGGCCCTCGATGCCTTGTTGGATGAGCGCAGCGTCACCCGTGCCGCCGCGCGATTGTCACTGACCCAGCCCGCCGTCAGCGGCATGCTCACACGCTTGCGCGAAAGCTTTAACGACCCGTTGTTCGTGCGTGCGCAACGCGGCATGGTGCCGACGCTTCGGGCTGAACAATTGGCCGGGCCGATCAAGCAGATGCTCAGTGCTATTGGGCAGATGCTGCAACCCCATGCGTTTGAACCGCACACGGCAACGATGACGCTTTCACTGGCGTCCACCGACTACGCGTTACGGGCCGTGGTGGTGCCTTTCCTCAGCGCATTGCGTGTGCAAGCGCCGAATATTCGTATCGCCGTGCAACCCGTCGACCCTCAGCAACTGCCTAGCCAACTGGACCGTGGCGATATCGACCTGGCCCTCGTGACACCGGAAAGCACCCCGCCAGGCCTGCATTCTGCAGCGTTGTTCGATGAGCGTTATGTATGCGTGATGCGCGACGATCACCCTGAGTCGCGGCATGAGGCGCTGACCCTGGAGCGCTTCTGTGCGCTGGATCATGCGCTGGTCTCCCCCGCCGGTGGCGCTTTTGAAGGGGTGACCGATCACGCGCTCGCCCGCATCGGCAGGTCACGGCGCGTGACCGTCTCGGTGACCAGCTTCCTGGTGCTGCCGGAGATCTTGCGTGCCAGCAACCTGATCGCCGTGGTGCCCCGCCGTTTGGCATTGCATGCCGATGGGCTGCTCATGCGTGAACCGCCGTTGGACATTCCAGGTTTCGGCAAGACTGTGGCGTGGCATGAGCGCACTCACCATGACCCCGCTCACACATGGCTGCGCGGACTGTTGGTGGACACTTGCCAGGCACTCGGCTGAATGCCTTCAAGCGCCGCGTTGCACCTTGACCTTGCTGACGATACACTCACCGATAGGAATCGCCGATGTAGCTGCCGGCGACGGCGCGTTACACACGTTCACACTGAGCCTTGTGTTCACGAAAAGGAAGTCGTCGATCAACTTGCCGCTGTTGGAGACGGCCTGGGCGCGGACACCTGCGGGATAGGGTTTTAACTCATCCTGCTTGATAGAAGGGCAATATTTTTGCACCTGCTTGAGATAGCCGCGCTTGAAGATCGAGTTTCTCATCTCGATCAACCCAGGCTTGAAGTTAGCCTTGAGCACTTTCAACACCCCAGGAGATGTGAAGATCTCGAACATGTCCACCAGTGAGAAATCGGTTTTCTTGTAGCCTTCCCTTTTCAGCGCCAGTACGGCATTGGGGCCGACCGTCACCGTGCCATCGATCATGCGGGTCAGGTGCACGCCCAGAAACGGCATGGCAGGATCGGGAATGGGGTAGATCAAGTGATTCACGATTTGATTATGCTCATGGGGTAGCAAGTAGTACTCGCCCCGGAACGGGCAAATCTGGAACTCAGGCTCCAGGCCGAGCATCCGCACCACACGATCAGCCATCAGCCCGGAACAGGAAATCAGAAATCGACCCTGATAAACCCCGGTAGTGGTCGTGATCACCACCTCATTCTCGCGCTCATCGAGCGCGATGACCTCGCTGTTGTAACGGATAACACCGCCCTGGCGGGTGAACTCGTTAGCCATTTGCCGGGTGACTTCGGCGTAATTGACAATACCGCTTGAGGGCACATAAATGCCGCCAAGGCCGATAATGTTCGGCTCCCTTTCACGCAGCGCATCTGCAGTCAGCCATTCACGCTCCAGCCCGTTGGCCGCCGTGCGGTCCCACAGCGCCTGCATTCGCTGCATCTCGACGTCATTGGTGGCCACCAGCAGCTTGCCGCAGGTGTCGTAGCGAATGCCGTGCTCATCACAGAACGCTTTGGTCGCCCGGTTGCCCTCCAGGCAGAACTTCGCCTTGAGGCTGCCAGGGGTGTAGTAAACCCCGGCGTGAATCACACCGCTGTTATGCCCGGTCTGATGACGGGCCGCGCCCGATTCCTTTTCCAGCAGCAGAATCTGCGCATCCGGGTATTCGCCCGCCAACTGCATGGCGGTGGACATGCCGATGATGCCGCCACCGATGATCACAAAGTCGTACACCTGTATTCCCTCTCTTACATCCGTCATGGGCAAACGGGGGCGTCTGCGCCCCCGCGCCGTGTCAGTTGGCGCTTTGCCCGTGCTGATGCGCCAGCTTGGGATAGCTGATGTAACCACGTTGCCGCATCAACTCACGACGCAGGCCCGGGTGCGCAGTGAAGCGATCGCGGCCGTGCAGCCAGAACAGGTTGTTGATCAGCAGGAATGAACCCACAGCGACCGGCACGGACAGCTTGGCATCGCTGTTTTCCAGTGACTCGCCGAGCGCGTATAACCAGGTGCCCTCTTCGAAATTTTCAGGCTGCACGAATTGGTCGATATAACGCATGGTCGGCCGGCCGACTTCATCGGTGTCGAAGATGGCATGGAACACATCCTCCTTGACGTTCTTGCTCGGCGGCGCCGTCCAGCGCAGGGGACGACGCGCCAGGGGATGCTTGTAGAACGTGTCCAGATCCGCCCAGTCATCCAGGTGCAGGATCAGCGAGTTACCGCCTTCCATGTTCTGTTCGTCGATCTTCATCATCAGCACGTAGTCGGTGATCTGATTCACGAAGGTACCGTCGTTGTGCAACTCCATCACACGGTGCGGAGCACGCAAATAGCTGTCTGAGGTATCGACGTTTTCCACCACGAACCGCGCATAGAACTGACCACTCATGGCATCGAAGTTAGAGCGCCCGAGCAAATGCGCCACGGCGGTGGAAAATTTGACCATGTCGTCGGCCTGGGACACGTTATCCAGGCCTTGGGGGACGATCAGCAGTCCCCCGGTTGCTCGGTCCATCACCGTGTTCACCAGCACTGGGCGCAGGGTACCGCCGCAGAGCTCATCAAGGATCTGGCCAAACTGGAATCGCAGGAAAGACTTGTACTCCAGCGCCTGCACCGGCAGTTGAGCCACAGCGCTCAAAAACGCACTGACCGTCGATTGCGCAAACGTTAATTCAAGCAGGCGTGGAGACTGGGCCGAAGGCTTGATTGAAAAGCCCTGGAAGGTTGCTGGTGGCTGCATGACCGCAACGTCGAGCGGGGCGAAGGCATTCATTGCTACATCCTCTTTTTTGCCGAGTAGAAAGGCGCACGACGACATCGTCGTGCACCCGATGGAAATTACTGAATCAACACCTCAGAACAGCGCGACGGTGTAGCTCACCGTCATGCGGGTCTGGTCCTGATTGGCATCCGCCTCGGAGTGCAACACCCCCGAGCGCATGGCGAACCCAAGGCCCTTGAAGGTGCCGTCCTGGATCACGTAGTCGAGTGCCAGGTCGCGTTCCCATTCCTGTTGATCGCGGCCGGTGGTGGTCTTGATGTTGTCGCCCTTGAGGTAGACCACCGAGGCGCGCAGGCCAGGGAGAGCGGCGGCGGCAAAGTCGTAGGCATATTGGGCAAACCAGGTCTGTTCACCGGCGCGGTTGAAGCTGGTGATCATGCGATCGGTGAACAGGTAGAGGGATGTGCCGGTAGCACCTTTGTCCGGCAGCGATGTTTGGTTGAGTTGGACAAAGTTGCTGGCGTCCGAAATGCTTTGGTAACCGCCCGTCAATGCGTGGCCGCCGAGGCTGTAGGTGAAAATGGCGCTCCAGGTACGGTTATCGATCTCACCCGAGGCATCGTCGCTGTAGCCACTGGTGCGATAACCGGCACTACGCCCTGCCGCGCGGCCATTGGCACCACTGGAATCGGTGTCGAAGTAGCGCAGGTCGGTCTTCAACGACTGCCCTTCACCCAATCCCAGCACGTGCTGCAGGCCGTAAAACTGCTGCGTGTAATAGTCCTCAAGGTTGGCCACGTAGTACTGCAGCGTCAGGTCTTTGTTGACCTTGAAATCGCCGCCGGCAAATACGAAGGCAGTGCTCTGGCGTGTACCACCGGCGACGGCCAGTCCGGTGCTGTCTGTGGAGCCGCGCCCGGTTGCATGTTCCAAACGACCCGCCGTCAGGCTGAGGTTGTCGATTTCTGTGCTGGAGATCTGGGCGCCTTCAAAGGTCTGCGGCAGTAGGCGGCCGTCATTGGCTTGCAGGATCGGCAGCTTGGGCATCAGCGTGCCGTAGCGCAGTTCGGTTTGGCTCAGGCGCATCTTGGCGGTCAAGCCAAGGCGGCTCCATTCGTCAGTGGCGTGGTCTCCTGCGGATGGAATCATCGAACTGCCGCGATGCCGCCCTTGCCCGCTGTCCAGCGTCACGCCGAGCAAGCCCATGGCGTCGAGGCCAAATCCTAGAGGGCCATTGGTAAACCCCGAGGTGTAATTGAGCATGAAACCTTGGGCCCACTCCGCAGTTTTACTCTGACTGGCTGGCCCTGCCCGGTCGCGGTAATCGTTGTTGAAATAGTAATTGCGCAGGCCCAGCGTGGCTTTGCTGTCGCCGACAAAGTCCGCCGACGCGGGCTGACCGAAGAACAGCAGGCAAGCGCCGGCGCTCAAGCCCGTGAGGGCCAGGGATATTTTCATGGGAAGTATGTCCAGTGAGATTATTGTTGTTATGGATGACATTTATCGAGGAACGGCCTGGGGGCCGCCCTTTAATACCCCGTCATGCAAGGGTCAAACGCGCTCGATCACCATCGCGACGCCCTGTCCAACCCCCACACACAGGCTGACCACGGCGTAGCGCTGCTGGTTACGCTGCAAAGTGCGACAGGCACTGAGCACCAACCGGGCGCCTGAGGCCCCTAATGGATGCCCGATAGCAATCGCGCCGCCCAAAGGATTGACGCGGCTGTCGTCAAAGCTAAGTTCCAGCGCCTTGAGGCAGGACAACACCTGCGGCGCAAATGCCTCGTTGATCTCGATCAGATCCACCTGTGCCAGGCTGATACCGGCGCGCTGCAACGCCACGTTAATCGCCTGGTATGGGCCGATGCCCATGATGCGCGGCTCTACGCCTACCACTGCCGAAGACAGGATTCGGGCCATGGGCGCAACATCGTGGGCCTGGCCGATGGCTCGATTACCCAACAGCAAGACTGCGGCGCCATCGTTGATGCCCGACGCGTTGCCGGCAGTCACGACGCCGCCGGGGAACAGCGGGTTGAGCCGCGACAACGCAGCAAAATCGGACTGTGGCCGTGGATGTTCGTCAACGCTGATCAGCTGGGTTTGCCCCTTGCGCCCAGTGGGCACCTCCACCGGCAGGATCTCATCGGACAGCCAGCCCGACTTCAACGCGTGGGCATAACGTCCCTGCGACGCGGCAGCAAAGTGATCGGCCTCATAGCGGGTTATGCCATACATCAGGGCGACGTTGTCACCGGTCTGCGGCATGCTGTCGTTGCCATACCGCTGAACCAGTTTCGGATTGGAAAAACGTGCGCCGATGGTGCTGTCCGCCAACTCCTGGGTGCGGCTGTATGGACCCTCGGCCTTGGAGATCACCAGCGGCGCCCGCGACATGCTTTCGACGCCTCCGGCCAGGTACAGCGTCCCCTCACCGCAGGTGATCGCCCGCGCCGCATCGATGACTGCGGACAATCCGCTGGCACACAAGCGGTTGACAGTCTGGCCTGGAACGGAGCACGGCAGCCCGGCGCTGAGCAATGCGTTGCGCGCCACGTTACGGCTGTCCTCGCCGGCCTGGTTGGTGCAGCCGAGGATCACATCCTCCACGGCATGTTCCGGCAGACCTGAGGTCTGCATCAGGTGCGCCAGCAGGTTGCCGACCAGGTCATCCGGCCGCATGCCCGACAGGCTGCCGCCGTGACGGCCAAAGGGGGTGCGCAAACCGCTGTAGATATAGGCATCAAGCATGGCAAATTTCTCGCTCAATCAAAGTGGCTCGGCGGCTGCCGGCATTGAGTTTTCGGCGCTGCACAGGGCGATTCCCAGGCGTGCCCGGCGGCGTAGCCAGTTACTGGGGCGGTAACGCGGGTCGCCGGTGAGGGTATGCATACGCTCCAGAATCAGCAGCAGTCGCCCCGCGCCCAGAGTGTCCCCCCACGCCAGCGGCCCGTGGGGGTAGCCGAGGCCTAAGCGCACCGCCATGTCGATATCCTCGACGCTGGCGGTGCCCTGTTGAGCGATGTCGCAACCCAGGTTGACGATTGCTGCCAGCGTGCGCTGCAGCACAAAACCGCAGCTGTCGCGCAGCATCACCACGTGGCCACCGTCGCGACTGAACAGCGCATGGGCGGCCTCCTGCATATCGACGCGGGTTGCCGGGTTGACCATCAGGCAGCGCAGCGCACCCAGCTCCAGCACGGTATCGATCGCTACGCTGCGGGAGGGGTCGACACCATGGCGCAAAGCCGATTCGCTGGTGTCGTCACCCAAGGGCGCCAGCAGGCACAAGGCGTCGGGCGATGGGCTCGCGCCTGTCTCGACGTGTGCGCCCAATTGCCCAAGCAGTGCCAGCACACGGGTCTTGCCCAGATCATCGTCCGCAGCCACCCACACGGCGGGCAGTTGCGCGCACGTCGGTACGGGCTGGAGCGCCGAGGGGCTGGCGCTGTTGCCGTCGTATCGATAAAAGCCCTGGCCAGTCTTTCGTCCCAGGTGCCCGCCGGCCTGCATCAAGCGCAGCAATGGATGGGGTCGGTAGCGCGGTTCCTCATAGAACTGGTGATACACCGATTCCATCACTGGTACGCTGACGTCCAGCCCCACCAGGTCCAGCAACTCGAACGGCCCCATTGGAAAACCCGCGCCGTCCCGAAGCAGCGCGTCGATCAGCGCCGGTGTGGCGATCCCTTCGCTGAGCATGCGCAACGCTTCGGTACCGTAGGCACGACCGGCATGGTTGACGATAAACCCCGGGGAGTCCTTGGAATCCGCCGAGTAATGGCCGACCTTGCGGACCAACGCGCGTAGCCGCTCAAGCGCGTCGGGCTGTGTAGCGATGCCCCCGATCACTTCGACCAGGCGCATCCGCGGCACCGGGTTGAAAAAGTGCAGGCCGGCCACCCGCCCTGGATGCCTGCAGACTGAGGCAATCGCGGTAATGGACAACGACGACGTGTTGCTCGCCAACAGTGTGGTTTCATCGAGCAGTTCGTCCAGTTGCCGGAACAGCTGCTGTTTGACCTCAAGATCTTCGACAATCGCTTCGATCACTAGCTCACAGTCATCCAGCGCTTCCAGGCGATCAACCACCTGCACCAACGCCAGCGCATCACACGCCTTCTGCTGGCTGATACGGCCCTTGCTCTGCAACGTGGCCAGCGTCGTCACCAATGCGCTTTGCGCGGCGCGCGCCGCCCCCGGGCGCACATCGAACAGTGAGATGTTCAAGCCGGCCAGCGCCATGACCTGGGCAATGCCCTGCCCCATGGCACCGACACCGACCACACCGATTCGCTGAATGGGTAATGCGTTCATAGGCCGAGGTACTCCGGTGTGCGCTTTTGCAAAAACGCCTGCATGCCTTCTTTCTGGTCGTAGGAGCCGAACAGCAGTTGAAAGGATTTACGCTCCAGGGTCAGAGCCTGCTCCAGCGGCAGATCCATGCCGGCAAGCACCACTTCTTTGATCTGCGCGACGGCGATGGGCGGCATAGCCGCGATGGCCACCGCCATTGCCAGGGCTGCGGTGAGGGTCTGCGCGTCGGGTACTACTTCGCTGACCATACCCATGCGCAGGCCTTCGCCGGCGGTGAACTGGGCGCCCGTGAACAGCAGGCGCAACGCCTGGAATTTGCCTACCGCACGCAACAAGCGTTGGGTGCCGCCCGCGCCGGGCATGATCCCGACCTTGACTTCGGGCTGGCCGAAACGGGCCGATTCCCCTGCGATAATCACATCGCAGTGCATCGCCAGCTCGCAGCCGCCGCCGAGAGCGAAGCCGTTTACGACGGCAATTACCGGTTTGCGACATCCAGAAATCGCCTGCCAATGCCGCTCGGCATGTCGGGCATACAGCTCAAGCGCAGTGGCGTCGACCATTTCACTCAGGTCCGCACCGGCGGCGAACACCGTAGGGCTGCCAGTAAGGATGATGGCGCGTGTATCAGGACATGCGTCGAGACGTCGAAACTGTGCTGCCAGCTCTTCGCGCAATGCCATATTCAACGCATTGCGAGCCTTGGGGCGATTGAGGCGCAACAGTGCAACGCCCGGTGCGGGCTGTTCGTGCAGAACCAAGGGTTCGGGACAATCAGATGCGTGGCTCATAGGGGCTCCGTGGCCAGGTAAGTGGGCAGGCGTTAACCACGAACGATGCCGGCGGCATAGAGGCGCTCAATCTGCTGAGCGTCCAACCCGAGGTTCTCAAGCACTTTGCGCGTGTCTTGTCCCAAGGTCGGTGGCGGGCTGCGATAGGTCGCCGGGGTACGCGAGAGCTTCACCGGCGAGCCGATGCCACGGTAGTCGCCGATGTCCACCAATAGGCCGCGATGCTGCGTGTGTGGGTGGGCCACTACGGTATTGATGGATGCAATGGCCCCGCACGGCACGCCCACGCTGATTAACTGTTGGGCCAGCGCCGCCCCATCATGGGCAGCCATATGCTGTTCCAGTGCAAGCTTGAGCGCCTCGCGGTTGACCGAGCGAGCGCCGTTATTGACGAATCGAGGGTCTTCAAACATTTCGCCCGCGCCCAACTGCTCACATAACTTGGCAAACTGGCGATCATTGCCCACCGCCAGGAAAATCGGTTCGGTACCCGTGGCATAACTGTCATAGGGCGCAATGTTGGGGTGGGCATTGCCGGTGCGGCGCGGCGTTTTACCGGCGGCAAGGTAGTTGGGCACATGGGGGTGCAACAGCGACACACCGCAGTCGTACAGGGTGATGTCGAGGGATTGCCCGAGGCCGCTGCAATGACGCTCATTAAGTGCCAACAGTACGCCAGCCAGTGCATTGAGCCCCGTCACCATGTCGACAATCGGAAGGCCGATGCGCAACGCGCCGCTGTCGGCTTCGCCATTGACGCTCATAAGGCCGGCCATGGCCTGGATCACGGCGTCGTAGCCTGGGAGGCCGCCGAGCGGACCATCGCCGCCAAATCCGGAGATGGCACAGTGGATCAAGCTGGGGAAACGCTGGCTCAACACTTCGCTGTAATCGATACCCCAGCGTTTCAGGGTGCCAGGTTTGAAGTTTTCGATCAGCACATCGGCGCCTTCAAGCAGGCCCATCAGCAATTCAATCCCTTCGGGCCGGGAAAGGTCCACGGCGATCCCCTGCTTGTTGCGGTTGACGCCACGGTAGTACGAGGCGTCGGCACCTTCAAAGGGTGGCCCCCACCCGCGCGTTTCGTCGCCGCTCAACGGTTCCAGCTTGATGACCTCGGCGCCATGGTCGGCGAGCGCCTGAGAGCAGTAAGGGCCGCCCAGCACACGGCTGAGGTCGATCACTTTCAGGCCGTCGAGGGCCCCTTTGGAATGGTTCATCAGTGCACCTGCGATCAATGGAAAAAGGATTCAAACCGGCAGCAGCTGCATGGCCTCGGCGTGAGAAAGCGGACTTTCGTCGGCCAGGCGTGACAGCAATTGCGCGTTGATCGAGGGTTCAGGGTTGAGCGGGTCGCGGGGCAGCAGCTTGTGTTGCAACAGCAAATGGGCCAGGGCCAAACGGCGACTGTTATCCGGTTGTTGGCTGGCTTCCCACGCCATGAAAATCGCCGTGGCGATGTGATACAGGGCACTACCGGCCTGGCGCACTTGGTCGTCACGTCGCTCGCTGGCTACGGTCGACATACGCGCCACCGTGCGATCCAACAGGCTTGCAAACAGACGATGGCTCTGCGAGGGCAAGCCAGCATCAGCCAGCTGTGTCGACAGGTGCTGCTGCAGCGGTTCGAGCGCTTGTTCACGGATGACGGCACGGCCGATATCCAGGGCCACGATATTACTCGTGCCTTCCCAGATGGAGCCCAGGTGAGCATCACGCACCAGCCGCGCATCACTCCACTCTTCGATATAACCAATCCCGCCACGGACTTCCATGGCGTCACCCGTCACACGGCGGGCATCGCGGCAGGCGCGGAATTTGATCAGTGGCGTGAGGATACGTACACACTTGCGCGCCGCTTCATCGCCCGCATCCGCCTTGGGCAGCAACGTGGCAATCTGCATAAACATCGAGCGCGCCTGCTCGGTAGGCAGCATCATTTTCAGCAATTGCCGTTGCATCAATGGCATCTCGATCAAATGCTTGCCAAACGCGCGACGGTGCCGAGCGATATACAAGGCCTCGTTCACGCCGCGCCGCATCAGGCCGGCGGCGCGCACGCCATTGGACAGGCGTGACATATTGACCATGTCGGCCATCTGCTGAAAACCGCGCCCCACTTCACCGATCAGGTAGGCCGTGGCGCCTTCCAGGGTGATTTCACCGCTGGCCATCGAGCGTGTACCGAGTTTGTCTTTCAGACGCTGAATCCGGTAGGCGTTGCGCGAACCGTCCGCACGCAGCTTTGGCAATAAAAACAGGCTCACACCGGACATCCCGTCCGGGGCGTCATCCGGGCGCGCCAGGACCATTGCCAGGTCGGCATCCGGGTTGGAGCAAAACCACTTTTCGCCGCTCAACAGCCATTCGCCGTCCTTAAGCGTGGCGCGGGTTTGAGTGCGCGACACATCCGAACCGGCAGCCTGCTCGGTCATGAACATGGCACCCTGGAACAGCGTGTCAAAGTCCTGAGAGACCAGGGACGGCAGGTAGCGCGCCACCAGTTCCGGCGCGCCGAATTTTCGCAAGGTACGCGTCAGGGAGTCGGTCATGCTCACGGGGCAGCACAGGCCGAACTCGGCCTGCACAAACAGAAACGTGAGGGCATATTTGACCAGTGGCAGCGTCCCGTCATCGCGGTGACTCATGGCTGCCAGGCCCAGCTCGGCATACGCTACGCGCTCCAGCTCGACAAAATCCGGGTGCTTCTGGATGCTCTGGATGTCTTCACCACGGCGGGTGCGCGGCAACAACTTGGGCGGATTCTTGTCGGCCGACAGAGCCAGTACATCCAGCTCGTTACCGGCGCGAGCCCCCAGCTGTTGCCAGGTCGGCAACCAGTGTTGATAGAGATCGGAGGGCAGGTAAACCTTGAGCAGCGCGGCAAGGCCGGCGTCACATTCGAACAGGTTGAGGCCACGACTATCAGGAATATTCAAGGGGTCGTGGAGCGCTTTGGACACGGCATTCATGGTGACTCTCCTGGTTCTTGTGGACTCAGAGTAGGGTCAGCATCGATAAGTATCTAATACAAAATAAATCAACTACGATAATAAAAAATTATCATAAGCCGAGGGCGTGCCATGGATCTCAAACAGCTGCGTTATTTTGTTGCGGTGGCCGAAGAGCTTCACTTTGGACGCGCTGCCACACGGCTGTTCATCTCCCAACCGGCCCTGAGTTTTGACATCAAGAAGCTCGAAGGTCAGTTGGATATCCAGTTGCTGAACCGCAATAACAAGTCGGTGAGCCTGACCAATGCGGGCCAGGTCCTGCTCAATGAAGCGCGCTACCTGTTATTGCGTGCCGAGCAGGCCAAGCGCCTGACCCTGCGCTCCGCCCAAGGGTTTGCCGGTCGCTTGAGTGTGGGGTTCGTCAATTCTGTGTTGTACCGCGGTTTGCCCGAGGCGGTAAAAACCTTCGAACAGGACCACCCCGATACGGAGATCGTGCTAATGGAGATGAACAGCGCGGAACAGGCCCAGGCGTTGCAACGCGGGCAAATCGATATTGGGTTTGTGCACTGGAGCAAATTCCCCGACAGCATCGAGTGCGAACGGCTGTTGCGCGAACCCTTTGTCTGCTGCCTGCCAACGTCACATCGGCTCTCTGACCGCGACAGCATCGACCTGCAGGCGCTGGCAGATGAAGATTTCATTCTGTTCCCGCGCACGGTGTCGCCGCACTACCACGACCTGATCATCGCACGCTGTGTCGACGCAGGTTTCAGCCCGCGCATCCGCCACGAAACACGCCTCTGGCAGACGGTGGTAACCATGGTGGCTTACGGAATGGGCGTGGCGCTTGTACCACAAACCCTGGCCAAGACCCTGCGCGAAGGCGTGCGCTATTGCGCGATCAATGGGGACGGCGCACTTTCCGAAATTCACGCCATCCGCTTGGCCGCAACGCCGTCCGCCGCCGCGCAAAGTTTTCTGGAGCGGTTCAAAACGTTGCAGCCTACGCTCCCATCTACCAATGACCTCAACGATACGAAATCCCGTATCACGCAATAATTTTTAATCATTATTTTTATCACTGTTGGCTGTATAGGCTCTTAGCTATCGGCCTTGCGTGTGCCTTGGCGGGCCGATCCGCTCATAACCCTTCGCGCAGTGAAGAAGGGTTGTTTCCAATAAAAACAACAGGATCTCACTATGAATACCGCCCAGGATATTGCCGCTCACAAAAGAGCTCGCAAGGCAGGTGTTGCCTCGTTTATCGGCACGACAATCGAGTGGTATGACTTCTACGCGTACGGCATCGCGGCTGCACTGGTCTTCGGCAAAGTGTTCTTTCCCTCAGACCTCAACCCAGGCACTGCCACCCTCCTCTCATTCCTGACGCTCTGGGCCGGATTCATCGCGCGCCCGGTAGGCGGCATTATTTTCGGTCACCTGGGTGACAAGATTGGCCGCAAAACCACACTGGTGATCACCCTGGTGATGATGGGCATAGCTACCACCTGCATCGGTTTACTTCCGACCTACCTGCAAATCGGCATCTGGGCGCCGATCGCGCTGGTGGTACTGCGGGTAATTCAGGGGGTCGCCGTCGGCGGCGAATGGGGTGGCGCCATCCTCATCGCCAGTGAAAACGCGCCAAAAGGTAAAGGCATCCTGTACGCCGCCTTCGCCCAGCAAGGTTCGCCTGCCGGCAACCTGCTGGCCACGCTGGTGTTTTTCGGTTTGAGCGCCCTGCCGGTGACAGACTTCATGCTGTGGGGCTGGCGGATCCCATTCCTGCTATCGGCGGCGCTGGTCATCGTAGGCATGGTCATCCGTCTCAAGCTCGAAGAGTCCGACGACATGAAGCGTCTTATGGCGCAAAAGAAGACGGTCAAACTGCCAATCCTGGAGGTGCTGCGCAATCACTGGCAGATCGTGCTGCTGGGCGCCGGCGTGCTGCCGATCATCCATGTGACTTACTTTAAAAGCACCTTTGCGCTGTCTTGGGCCACCAAGGAACTGGGCTATGCACAAAGCACTTTTCTCAGCGTAATCGTTATTTCTCTGATCGTTCAGTTCATCGCCCAGCCCTTTGGCGCCATTCTCGTGTCGAAGATTGATATGCGCAAAGCGGTTGCGTTCATGGTGATTCCCGAACTGATTCTGATGCCGGCGATGTTCTTTGCCGTCGAAACAAAGATCTATTGGATTGCGGTAGTGGGCATGTGCCTGGCGACCATTCCGCACTCGATGTTCTACGGCGCCGTCGGTGGCATTCTCGCGCGTGCCTTTCCCACAAAAGTGCGCTACAGCGGTTTGTCGATCGCCTACCAGCTCTGTTCACTGTTGGTAGGTGGTGCCACCCCCGTCCTTGCCCAAGGGCTGCTCAACTCCACCGGCAGCATCATTGGGGTGGCCATCGCTTCGGCTTCCTATGCCCTGGTGTCGCTGGTGTGCATGCTGCTCCTGCTCAAACGCATCGGGCATAACGCCTCCGAGCTGTCCTGCGCGGAACAGGCAGACGCCGATGAGTTGGCCGGCGACGCAGTTACAGCGTCGACGCAACCGTCACACGGGCAGCGGCCGGTCCTGGATAACTCGCTTCATGACGAGCGTCGAGGTCAACCGTTGCACATTGGGCAAGGCTGACAGACTCTCATCGTAGAGCCGCTGAAAGGCCGGCAGGTCCTGGGTAATGACGTGAAGCAGGTAATCCGGCTCGCCGAACAATCGTTGGGCATCGATGACCTGAGGAATCTGCATCAGCGCAGCCTCGAACGCATGAACGGCGGCCTTGTCACCCTCACGCAGGGTCGCAAACACCATGGCAGAAAAGTTGAGGCCAAGGGCGCCGGGGTCCAGTTGCGCACGATAGCCCATTAATACCCCGGACTCTTCCAGCGCCCGCACGCGACGATGGCACGGTGAAAGGCTGAGGCCCACGCGCTCAGCCAATTCCGTTACCGATAGGCGACCGTTTTTTTGCAGCTCTGAAATAATCTTGCGATCAATCTCATCCATCCGGAAGATTCTCCCAATTCAAAGCGCTTTGATGACTGTATTTGAAAGCACATTCTAACAATATTTCATTATTCTTCCTGGCGTTCATTATTGCGCGAGGCGCCACGATGCAAAGATGTATGAGTCACCAACGAAGGGGGGCAGCGGCATGACCTTGAGTATCTTCGTTGCCTTCTGGGCCGTATCTATTCTGTTCGTGATCACACCTGGTGCGGACTGGGCTTATGCGATTTCGGCAGGGCTGAAAGGCCGCGTGGTCCTGCCTGCCATCGGTGGGTTGCTGTCCGGGCATATCATCGCCACCCTGATCGTTGCTGGCGGTGTCGGCACACTGGTTGCCAGGCATCCACTGGCCTTGTCAGTGCTGACTGTCGCCGGCGCGGGCTACCTGCTGTGGCTGGGCGTCAATATGATTGCTCACCCTTCCACGCCCCACGCTGATCAGGTCCAGGTGTCCGACTCGTGGCAACGCTGGGCGATCAAGGGGCTGTGTGTGAGTGGTTTGAACCCCAAGGTATTCCTGCTGTTCCTGGCCCTCCTGCCGCAATTCACCGATGGCACGGCGACCTGGCCGGTACCTATGCAGATGATTGCGCTGGGACTCGTTCATACGCTGAGCTGCGCAGTGATTTATCTGTTGGTCGGCTATGGATCCCAGACAGTGCTGCGGGCACGGCCTGCTGCGGCACGGCGTGTCAGTCGTTTTTCCGGTGCAGCCATGATCCTTATCGCAATCGTATTGTTCATCGAGCAATTACTGGGTTAACCCCTATTTCAGTGAGGCGACAAGAATGACTGATCAGCCTGCACCCTATGGCAATGCCCAACCGGCTTCTCGTATCCGTATTCCGCACTTGAAGCAGATGAAGATGGAGGGCCGGAAGTGGGCGATGCTCACCGCCTACGACATGTACAGTGCAGCCATCTTCGAGGAGGCCGGCATCCCGGTACTATTGGTAGGTGATTCGGCCTCCAACAATGTCTATGGCAACGAATCTACGCTCTCGGTCACTGTGGACGAACTGATCCCGCTGGTGCACGCAGTCAGTCGTTCAACGAAACGAGCGCTGGTAATTGCCGACCTGCCTTTCGGCTCCTATCAGGCCTCGGTGGAACAATGCTTTCACACTGCCGTGCGCTTTATGAAAGAGGCCGGTGCCCATGCGGTCAAACTGGAGGGCGGCATTGAAATGCTGCCTCAGGTCGAGAAGCTGACGACCTGCGGTATTCCGGTCATGGCGCACATTGGTTTCACGCCTCAGATGGAGCATCAACTGGGTGGTTATCGGGTGCAGGGGCGCGGGGAAGACGCACAACGTCTGATCCATAGCGCCAAGGCCTTCGAGGCAGCCGGCGCCTTTGCGTTATTGGTCGAGATGGTGCCGGGTGAGGTAGGCCGTGAGATCACTGAAGCGGTATCGATTCCGACCGTTGGCATTGGCGCAGGTAACCAGTGCGATGCACAGGTGCTGGTCTGGCAGGACATGACGGGGCTGCGCAATGGCCGGCTGCCGCGCTTCGTCAAACAATATGCGGACCTCAGGTCTGTGCTCCATACCGCCGCCAGTGATTTTGTGCGAGAGGTGCAGGCCGGCGAGTTCCCGGGGCCTGAACATACGTTCTGACCCTCGGAACCCAGGCGTTTCAACGACTCAGTTTGAACGCCTGGCGCGCATTCTCCGCCAGGAACAGACGCCGGACATTATCGTCCAGACCCAAGGCTGCGAGTCCATCCAGACAATCCGCCGGCGTCAGCATCGGGTAGTTTGTGCCAAACAACACCTTCCCCTTTCCCGCCCCACGCATATACGCCACCAGCTCGTCAGGAAACCGCGACGCCTTGTAGGCCGATGTATCCACGTAGACATTCGGGTGCTTCATCATCAGGGAAATCATTTCGGCCACCCACGGAAAGCCGATATGTCCACCGACGATGCGTAGCTCAGGAAACTCGTGCGCTACGTTATCCAGATAAGGCATCGGGCGCCCGGGCTCAGACGGGCGCATCGGGCCTGCATGGCCCACTTGCAAACAGAAGGTGATATCCAGCTCGATGCACTCGGCGTATAGCGGATAGTATCGGCGGTCATCAGGCGGCAGCCCCCATAGCCAGGGCAACACGCGCAAGGCCTTGAAGCCATATTGCCTGACGCAACGACGCAACTCCCTTACCGCATCCATCGGCCGGCTCAGGTCCACTGACGCTACGCCAATGACCCGCTCCGGTTGCGCCGAGACCGCAGCCGCCACTTCTTCGTTAGTGATCATCGGCCCAGCCGGCCCCCACCAGGCACTGGCAAAGACCTTGGATACTCCGTCCTTTCGGAAGGTCTCAAGCGCCTCGGCCGAGGTGATGTCAGGGGTATTTTCGGCTAAAGCCTTCCATGCTGTTGGCCAGCGCCGCAATGACTCAAACATCGAGTCCTGCAAAAAGCGCTTGTTGGGAAACTGCATCCAGGCGTCGATTATTTCCACGGCGTTTTAACTCCTATTCACCCATGATTTCCCGGCGGCGTTTATCCTGGGCCCGGCGATTACCCTCATCACTCATGCCGGTGGGCAGTTCCTGGTCGAGCAGCGTGGTACGCAGGTCAATCTGCTGCATGACCGAATCCTGCAAGGCCTTCTTGGACATGGCATACGCCACGTTGCAATCGGGGGTAATGCAGCGCGCATAGGCAATCGCGGTGGCCAGCAGTTGCGATTCCTCCACCACCTCATGGAAGAACCCGAGCTTCTCGGCCTGCTCCAGCGAATAGAGCTCACCCTTGAGGGTGGTCAGCGCGCCGACCTGATCACCCAACGCGTACTTGATGATTTCCACATACGCGGCGGGCATCGGAATACCGATAGGCACTTCGTTGAGGCCGAACTTGGCCTCTTTGCGCGCAGCGATACGGAAGTCGCAATCCAGAGCCGTGATCAGACCGCCGGCAATGGCATGCCCGTTGATCGCTGCCACCGTGGGGCGCGGGTACTGGAAAATACGCAGGTTGGTCGCGCGGTATTCGGCGTACCACTGGCGGATTCGCTCTTTGTTCTGGCTGCCAAATACATCAAAGCTGTACTTGAAGTCGATACCGGCTGAAAAGGCATTGCCCTGCCCGGTTAGAATCACCGGCAACTCGCTGAACTCGGTTTCGAGCCGATCGAAGGCATCATGCAGGTCCTTGAAGAAGGTGTCGTTCTGCACATTGACCTTGTTAGTATTCATGCGCACAACCGCACACCCCTCCATCACTTCAATCTGCCATGCCATGTTTCACTCCTTATCGGTGGCGCCTCTGAATTGGCGCATCATTGAATGTCAGCAACGCTCTAGCACACAGCCAACGCAAGCTCTTCTTCCATGATTTCGCGCATCCTGAACTTCTGTACCTTGCCGGAGAGCGTCATCGGAAAGCCGTCTACGAAGCGTATGTAGCGTGGGATTTTGTAACGAGCGATCTGGCTGCTGCAGAACTCGCGTATTTCGTCTTCGTTGATCACCTGGCCTGGGCGCACGATGACCCAGACACACAGCTCCTCGCCGTACTTCTCATCCGGCACACCGATCACCTGCGCATCCTGAATGGCCGGGTGTTGATACAGGAACTCCTCGATTTCGCGCGGGGAAATATTTTCGCCGCCGCGTATCACCATATCCTTGATACGCCCCGTGATGCTGACGTAGCCCTCGGCATCCATCGTGGCCAGGTCGCCGCTGTGGATCCAGCCGTCGCTGTCGATGGTTTGAACGGTCTTTTCCGGGTCATTCCAGTAGCCTTGCATCAGCGAATAACCGCGAATACACAACTCCCCCACTACACCGGTCGGAACAGTATCTCCTGACTCAGGGTGGACCACCTTGGCTTCCAGATGGGGATGCACTTTGCCGATGGTCGACACACGTTTTTCCAGCGGTGTCTCACACGTGCTTTGATAGCTGGCGGGGCTGGTCTCGGTCATGCCGTAGGCAATAGTGACATCGCGCATATGCATGTCGCGCTGAACCCGGCGCATTACCTCAATCGGGCACGCCGTGCCGGCCATGATGCCGGTGCGCAAGGTGGACAGGTCGAATTCGTGAAAGCGGGGGTGGTCGAGTTCGGTGATGAACATCGTTGGCACACCGTGCAGGGCGGTGCAGCGCTCATTCTGTACTGCCTCAAGGGTGCGCACCGGGTCAAACGTATCGTTTGGGTAGACAATGGTGCTGGCATGGCTCAATGCCGCCAGGTTGCCAACCACCATCCCAAAGCAGTGAAACAACGGCACGGGAATGCACAGACGGTCAGTGGCCGTGAGGCTCATGCCCTCGCCGAGGAAAAATCCATTATTCAGAATGCCGCGATGGGTCAGCGCTGCGCCCTTAGGCGAGCCCGTGGTGCCGCTGGTGAACTGGATGTTGATCGCATCAGTGTTCTTCAGCGTCGCCGCGACACGCGGGACGCGCTCGTCCAAGGCATCCCCCAGGCTCATCAGATCGCGAAAGCGCATAAAACCGGGCACTTGCTCCTCGCCCAGGTGGATCACCGTATGCAACGCGGGCAGCCTCGCAGCACTGAGCTGCCCAGGCGCGCAGGTGTTGATTTCCGGGGCAATCGTTCTGATCACTTGCAGGTAATCGGTGGTCTTGAATGCCGACAGGGTGATCAATGCCTTGCAGCCCGCCTTGTTCAACGCGTACTCAAGTTCCATGGTTTTGTAGGCTGGATTGAAGTTGACCAGGATGATCCCGACCTTGGCCGTCGCCAGTTGGGTTATCAACCATTCGGCGCTGTTGTTTGCCCAGATGGCCACACGATCGCCCGGCGCCAGTGACAACGCAATCAGGGCACTCGCCAGTTGGTTTACTTCAGCTTGAAGTTGAGAATAGCTAAGCCGGATATTCTGATGACACGATACAAGCGCCTCATTATCGGGAAATCGCGCGACCACGTCGTCAAAGAAATCTCCCAGGGTTTTCTCTATCAACGGAATATGAACCGCGCCACGCGAATAACTTCTTTTTATTGTGTTCATCGTGTCTGTCTCAACATTGAAGTACTGCTGTGCCTGTATGCACAGTACGAGAGTCGACAGCGCTGGCACATTGGCAAAACTGACGTTTTTTATGCCAATCTTGCCAAGCCAGTAATTCCCTGCGGGTGTGCGCCAGGCTGCGATTATTTCGGGCCTACCAGAGTGGCAAGCTGTAGCTGACGATCAGGCGGTTCTCATCCAGATCACTCAGGAAGTTGCTGCGGGTGGTGGCGTTACGCAGCTTCAACGCCAGGTTTTTCAGTGGTCCGCTCTGAATGACATACCCCAGATCCGTGTTGCGCTCCCAGGTTCTGCCTTCGCTCAGCCCCGCCCCGCGGTCCACGTTGTCACCCGAGAGATAGCGGGTCATCAGGGTCAACCCGGGAATGCCCAACGCGGCGAAGTCATAGTCGTAGCGCACCTGCCATGAATGCTCATCGCGGTTGCCAAAGTCGTTGATCTGTACCTGGTTGAGCAAAGCATCGTCCGCGCCATTGACGTAGGCGAAACCGGTGCGACCGCTGAGGTGCTGGTAGCCGGCGCTGAAGCTGTGGCCAAGCATTTTGTAGGTAAACAAGGCGCCCAGAGCATCGTTGTCCACGTTACTTCCGCCATCGGCACCCGAGTGTGCAAATCGGATATCGGACTTAAGGCTTTGCCCACCCCCCAACGGCAATTGGTGCACCAGATTGATCAAGTGTTGTTTGTAGATGCCATCAAGACCACCGTAGTAATAACTGGTGAACAGTATCGGGGTCCATTGATAACGACCTCCGCCAAACAGAAATTCATCACTGGTTTTGGCACTTCCCAGCACTATATTGCGCTTGCCGCCATTGAAGACCGTCATCACTTCATTGTCCGAGGAGTCGCGCTGATTGACCCGATCAAGACGGCCCAGGTCAAGGTTTAAACCCTCGATCTCGTTACTGGCCAACCAGGCCCCGCGAAAGGTCTGCGGCATAAGGCGTGAGTCATTGCGCATCAGAGGCGGCAACACCGGCTGGACTGTGCCGAGCTTCAAGGTGCTCTTGGAGATACGTACCTTGGCAGTAAAGCCAGACTCGCCATATTCATCCTTGGCACGCTTTGGCCCGACCGCATTGGTCTTGAGCAGGCCAGTGCCAACCCGATCAGGGCTGGAGTCCAGTTTCAGCCCCAGCATCCCGATGGCATCAATACCGAAACCTACCGGGCCCTCGCTGTAGCCGGACTCTAAGCGCAACATAAATCCTTGCGCCCATTCCTCTGCTTTATTTTGCGCCGAGCCGCCCTGTCGGAAGTCGCGATTCATATAGAAGTTACGCAGTTCCAAAGTGGATTTACTGTCCCCCAGAAAGTCTGCGTGAGCCGATCCGACAATACCCAGGGCCGCGACTGCGCAGAGTACGGGCATAACTGTACCGAAGTTGAAATGCATGGTTAGTCTACCTTTCGCTATTTTTATTGTTATTGCTGTTTTTTATTATTTTCGACTGTGACGCACACTTTAGTGCCGCTGGAATGACTCCCAACGTCACCAAACTTATTCAAACTTCCTGTTCACATTAAGCTGTAACTTGCGTTACTCCTTATTGGGCGGCCATGCGCAGTGCACCATCGAGGCGAATCACCTCGCCGTTGAGCATGGGGTTCTGCACGATCGACGCTACCAGTTGCGCGTACTCGCTACCGCGTCCAAGACGTGACGGGAACGGCACCGTTTTGCCTAGGGACTCCTGTACTGCTGGCGGTAGACCCAGCAGCATCGGCGTCTCAAAGATGCCGGGGGCGATGGTCACGACTCGAATGCCGACACGTGCCAGCTCGCGGGCAATCGGCAGTGTCATGCCAACCACGCCAGCCTTGGATGCCGCATAGGCCGCCTGACCGATTTGCCCATCAAAGGCGGCCACGGAAGCGGTCGTGATGATCACCCCGCGCTCGCCATCGCCATTGGGCACATTGTTGCTCATGGCGGCGACGGTCAATCGGATGGCGTTAAACGTACCCACCAGATTGATCGTGATTGCCCGTGCAAAGGTCTCCAAGTCATGCGGCCCCACTTTACTCTGCACCTTCTGCCCAGGCGCAACGCCGGCGCAGCAGATCAGTCCATCCACCCGACCGAAACGGCTCAACGATTTATCAATAGCGACCTGCATGGAGTGTTCGTCGACCGTATCCGCATGCACAAACAACGCGGCCGTTCCGAGTTCATTCGCCAGCGCTTCACCTGCCGCTGTATTGAGATCAGCCAACACTACCTGGGCACCGGCCTCGACCAACCATTTGGCTGTGGCAGCGCCTAACCCTGAAGCACCACCCGTGATGAAAAAAACCGAACTTTCGATGTTCATGAAAGACCTCTTGGAGAATTAACGAGAAGCACCAAATTGAGTTTTGCGTCGCTGGCAGAACGCGGCGACGCCCTCTGCAAAGTCGGCGCTGGCGGAAACCGCCACGAACGTGGCTTTTTCGGCTGCCAAGGCCGTTTCCAGGGTTGCGTCCAGGCCGCTACGCAGCAAGCGTTTGATCCCCCCATGCGCCGCCGCGGGGCCGTCGGCCAAACGCTGGGCGATGGCCAGGCCAGCGGTGTGTAGTTCATCGCGAGGCACCACTTCAGTCACCAGGCCCGCGGCCTTCGCGTCCGCGGCGCTCAGTTTCGGGTTCAACAACGCGATGGCCATGGCCCGATGCAACCCAACCTGCCGTGGCAGATGCCAGGTAGCACCGCCGTCTGGCGTTGCGCCAATTGCGCTGTACGCCATCAGGAAGCTTGCATCGTCGGCCGCGACCAGAATGTCGCATGCCAAGGCCAGCGACAGGCCAAAGCCAGCGGCCGCGCCGTTGATCAAAGCCAGCACCGGACAGGGCAATTGCGTCAGCCCGGTTACCGCTTCGTTGACGGCACTGATCAGGGTTTCCAAATCATCGGCGCACGCCGCGTTGGAGACATTCAACAAAGCCTCGAAGCGGCGCACATCGCCCCCCACCATGAAGTGCGCGCCACTGCTGCGCAGCACCACAACGCTTGGCGGGTTCACTACCAACGAGCGCACCGCATCTCTCAGCGCCAGCCCCATGCCCAGATCCACACTGTTGCCCGTCTCAGGACGATTCAACGTGATGAAACCAATGAGCCCTTGGCGTTCGACTTGAACGCCTGCATCTGTGTTTAAAGCAGCTGTCATATCGACCTCGCAGACCTTCACGCGTGAGCCGTCGAAGGTTTTGGGCGCAGGATTTCGTCGTAGTCGTCAAGCGACGGAAACTCGAGCGCGGCACGCTGATCCAGGGTCAACAGATGCTCGCGATACTTCGCCAGGTAGTCCTCACGCGCCGCCTGGCTGATATAGGGCACATGGAAGGCCACAAATGGCGGCAGCACCGTAAGACCGACATAGCCCAGCACACCGCGCTGGATGGGCTGCAACAGGATTTCCAGCTCACCGTGCACAGCGCCCGGACCAAACATATGGTCCTGCCCGCCCAGGGAGAACGCGAGCATGGCTTTTTTATCCTTCAAGCCGCCGCGGTCATAAATGCGTGCACCGCCATAGCAGTACCCCGAGATGAACACGCGGTCGAACCAGCCCTTCATGATCGCCGGCATGCTGAACCAGTAGATCGGGAAGTTGAAGATGATCAGGTCGGCGCGCTTGATCTTCTCCAGTTCAGCGAGGATGTCCGGCGCGAGGGTGCCAGTGGTGTAACCGTTGCGCTGCTCCAGGGCGTAGACCAGGTGCTCGCTGTTGGCGCGCTGGCCAAAGTCGCTGGCGCTGGCGACAGGGTTGAAGTTCATCGCGTATAAATCAGACACGTCCACCTCATGCCCCTGCCCGCTCAACACCTCCACAGCGAGGTTGAACATGGCCGTGTTGAATGACTGCGGTTCGTTGTGCGCGTGGACAATCAGTACGTTCATGAAAGCTCCGGTCAATGGCTGATGAGCTCACTGTACGGAAGCGGATCGCGGTGCTAAATTGGCATTAATGACTATTTTTATGCGTAATTTGCCATTATGAAAATCACCCCGGTACGCGTCGCCATTCTTGCTCTCGATGGCTGTTATGCCTCCAGCCTCGCCGGCATCGCCGACGTGTTCCATGTCACCAATGCGCACCTCAGTCGCCAGCAACATAAGACCGGTAAAGCCATTGCCCGGCCTTTTTCCTGGCAGTTCGTGTCGAACAAGGGTAAGCCCGTCACGGCATGCAATGGATTGGCGTTGAACATTGCCACCCCACTGCCGCAAGAGAAGGTCGATATGATCTTTATTCCGGGGCTGTACTACGCCGGGCATGACGCTTTCGAACAGATGCTCGAATCCGCCGCTCCGCAGTTAGAGTGGCTCAAGGCGCAATGGCGCGAGGGCGCGGTGCTGGCCGCTAATTGCACGGGTACCTTCCTGCTTGCCGAAACAGGCTTATTGCAGGGCCGCCAGGCCACTACCACCTGGTGGCTGGAGCGGCTGTTTCGCGAGCGCCACCCCACGGTGAACCTGCAATTGCGCTCGATGGTGACTGAGGAAGACCGCCTGTGGTGTGCCGGCGCCAATGCCTCGTATCTGCTGCAAGGGGTCAGGATGGTTGAGCATTTCTGTGGCGCGAATACCGCGACCCTGACCGCCAAAACGATGCTTATCGACACCAGCCAGACCACTCAACTGCCTTATCTGCCCCTGCAGATGGAAACCGTGCACAGCGACACCATGGTCGCCAAGGCACAGCACTGGCTGCTCAAGCACTTTGCCGAGGACATAAGCCTGCCTGAGCTTGCTTCTGCGCTGTCAGTCAGCGTGCGTACGCTGATCCGTCACTTCAACAGCGTGCTGGGGACAACGCCCCTCGCCTACCTGCAAAATCTGCGTATTGAGATCTCCATGACCCTGCTCGAGAGCGGCGATCTGAGCATCGAGGAGATTGCCAATCAAGTCGGTTATCAGAACGCCAGTTCCTTTACGCGATTGTTTCGCCAGCAAGTGGGATCGACGCCAGCCGCTTATCGCAGTCGGTTTGCGACAACGGGCGGCAATCGACAACGATAGTCCAACCACAAACGTGCAAGCCACGGCCCCCAGTGCAGACGTACTCTGCGGGAAATCACTGAGTAGCCGCTCCCGATGCAGACAAAAGACTGGGTCAGACACGCGCCGCAGACCTCCCCCATAGAGAGACTCGAAGCGTTTTTTGGCACCCATGCGTTCAACACGCACCAGCACGATACCTACGCGATCGGCATCACGCTGCACGGCGCGCACCGCTTCAATTACCGAGGTGAGGCCAAAGTTTGCGCCCCTGGTGAAGTGATGGTAGTGCACCCCGACGAACAGCATGATGGCCGCGCCGGTACCGACGCAGGCTTTCGCTATCAGGGCCTGTACTTGCCGCCCGCGCTGGTACAACAAATCCTCCAGGGCAAACCGTTGCCGTTCCTGAAAACCGCGGTATCCCAGGACCCACGTCTGACGACGACGGTATTCGAACTCTTGCACGCGCAAGACCTCGATCCCATGTCTGAAGAAGATGCACTGCTATCCTTCGTGACCACCCTCGCGGCCGTTACCGGCCAACCCCGCACACCCACGGCCCATCATTTCGAGGCCGCACGCAGGGCGCGGGACTATATTCATGACAACCTGGACCGCCCAATCACCCTTGACGAGCTCGCAGAGTGCGCGGGGCGCGACCGCTGGAGCCTGTCAAAGGATTTTCGGGTGTTCTACGGTACCAGCCCCCATCGCTACATCACCGCACGCCGGCTAAGCCGCGTAAAACTATTGGTACAAGCCGGGCAGACCTTGTCCAAAGCCGCGGTCGATGCGGGCTTCTTCGACCAGAGCCATATGTCCCGGCACTTCACGCGCAGTTTTGGGATTGCCCCTTCCCGTTGGCTTTTCCCAGAGCATGGCGCACCTGCAGAAACTGCTCCATACGACTAACCGCTTCTTTGAGCCTTTCAATACTGGTCGTGTAGGAGAAGCGGATATAGCGCTCCGGTTGATTGATCCCAAAATCCAAACCTGGCCCCGTTGCCACCCCAGCCTCTTCGAGCAGCGTCATGGCGAATGCAAAGCTGTCGGTGGTGAATGCTGAACAGTCGGCATAGATGTAAAACGCGCCTTCCGGCTTGGCCACCACACGAAAGCCCAACCTTGCCAACTCGGCAGAAAGGAAGTCGCGACGGCGCTGGAACTCCATGCGACGCGTCTCCAGCAAGTCGAGGGTTTCGGGTTTAAAGGCTGCCAGCGCCGCGTACTGGGCCGGTGCCGATGGCGACAGGAACAGGTTTTGCGCGAGCTTTTCGATGTGCCGTGTATAGCCTTCGGGTACCACCAGCCAGCCCAGGCGCCAGCCGGTCATCTGGAAGTATTTGGAGAAGCTTTGCACGATCCAGACGCCCTCGCAGCACTGCAGTGCGGTGGTGGACTCCTGGTCGTAGGTGAGGCCCTGGTAGATCTCATCGAGAATAAAATGTCCGCCCTTGGCGCGGATAAACTCTGCGAACGTACGGACCTGTTCGAGGCTGAGCATGGTGCCCGTAGGGTTGGCCGGTGAGGCAAACAGCGCGCCGGCGGTCGAATCATTCCAATGGGCTTCAAGGTCAGCCAGGGTGGGCTGGAAGTTATGCGCTTCGCCCACCGGAATCGAGGTAGGCACGCCCTCAAAGATGCGCACGAAATTGCGGTTGCACGGGTATCCAGGATCGGTCAGCAACCATTCCTTGCCCGGTTCGGCCAGGCAGGCCAGTGCGAGTAACAGCCCACCCGAAGCGCCCGCCGTCACCACGATGCGTGCCGCCGGCACCGTGACGCCATAGCGCCGCAAGTAGTAATCGGCGATCGCCTGCCGCAGCTCGGGAATCCCCAGCGCTGGGGTGTAGGTGGTCTTGCCGTTGGCCAGGGCCGCTTGGCCGGCAGCAATGATGGCGGGTGGGGTCGGGAAGTCGGGCTCGCCGACCTCCATGTGCACAATGTCGCGCCCTTCCGCCTCCAGCCGCTTGGCGCGGGTCAGGATATCAATCACATGAAACGGCGCGACATCGTCCATACGGGCGGCGATAACGGGCGGTTTGATCAGTGAGTTCATGGTTTTATCCTCCATTGATAATCGGTGCGACCTGGGTGACTCAAGCCACTTTTTTCAGCGCGATCACACGACCGCGCAACACATCCAGCAAAACGCTTTCGCGCTGCCTGGCCAACGCCATGGCTTTGGCGCGAACGTGCCCATAACCGCGGATCTGCTCGGGTAGCGAAACCAGCTCCAGCAGCGTGTCGTAATGCGCGCCACCGTCCTCCAGCAGCGGCAATACCTCAGCAATCACCGCCTCGTAGCGTTGGATCAGTGCGCGCTCCTGACGGCGCTCGACGGAGTAGCCGAACACATCCAGCGCAGTCCCCCGTAGCCCACGCAGCTTGGCGAGCAGGCGGAACACCGGCACGATCCAGGGGCCAAATTCGCTTTTCTTCGGCAGTCCGGTATCAGGCGCGCGTTTGGCAAACAGCGGTGGGGCCAGGTTGAACACCAGTTTGTAGTCGCCTTCAAACTGCTGGGAGATGCGGTCAAGGAAACCGCTTTCTACATGCAGGCGTGCGACTTCGTACTCATCCTTGATCGCCAGCAATTTGAAGTAGTACTTGGCAACGGCCTGGGCCAGTTCGCTACGTCCAGTGCCGAGCCGTTGTTCTGCGTTACGTACCTGTTCGATCAAGGCGCTGTAGCGTTGGGCGTAGGCACTGTTCTGATACTCGGTAAGGAACTGCTGACGGACAGCGATCACCTCATCCAGTGTCTTGACGGGCTCCGGTGAAATACGCACACCCTGGCCGGCAGCCTTGGACTCCAGCAATTGCTCGACGGCTTGTGGGTTGACCGCTGCCTGGCGCCCCCAACGGAAGGCTTCTGTGTTCATCTTTTTGGCCGCGCCATTGAGTTCGATGGCCGATTCGATTGAAGTCGCAGAGATAGGAATCAGCCCGCGCTGGTAAGCAAACCCGAGCATGAACATGTTGGCGGCGATGCTATCGCCCAACAGCGCTGTGGCGATGCGACCGCAATCTACGAACTCGGCATGATCCTGGCCCACTGCCTCGACGATATTGCGCCGCAGCGCTTGGGTGGGGTATTGCATATCGGCATTGCGAGTAAAGGCACCCGGCATGGTTTCCTGGGTGTTGGCCAAGACGTAGGTGCTGCCATGGCGCGTTGCCGCGAGGGTCTTGGTGTTGCCCGCCACAATCAGGTCGCAGCCCAGCACCAGGTCGGCGCCACCGGCGGCGATACGGATGGTCTTGATTGACTGCGGGTCGGGGCCGAAGCGCAGATGGCTCCACACCGATCCCCCCTTCTGGGCCAGGCCCGCCATATCGAGCAAGCCACAGCCGCGCCCTTCAAGGTGCGCAGCCATGCCCAAAATGGCGCCAATGGTGACGACCCCAGTGCCGCCCATGCCCGCGACTAAAATGCTGTAGACCCGATCATCGATACTCGGCCGCATCGGTTCCGGCAGCAACGGTACCGCCTGCCCCTGCACGGCCGCCTCCGGCTTGCTCAGGCTGCCGCCAACAACGGTGACAAAGCTTGGGCAGAAGCCGTTGACGCAGGAATAGTCTTTATTGCAGGAAGACTGATCAATCGCACGCTTGCGACCAAACTCGGTTTCCACCGGCTGCACTGACACGCAGTTGGACTTCACGCCACAGTCACCACAGCCTTCACACACCAGGTCGTTGATCACGATGCGTTTGGCCGGGTCGGGGAAAGTACCGCGCTTGCGGCGCCGACGCTTTTCCGCTGCGCAGGTCTGGTCGTAGATCAGCACCGACGTGCCTTGCACCTCGCGGATCTCGCGCTGGACGTTGTCGAGTTCGTCACGGTGATGGAAGGTCACGCCGGCGGGCCAGGCGGTCTCCAGCGGGTATTTGTGGGGCTCATCGCTGACCACCACGATGCGCTTGACCCCTTCGGCACTGACTTGATGAGCGATGGCCGGCACGGTCAATGCGCCATCGTGTTTCTGCCCGCCGGTCATGGCCACGGCGTCGTTGAACAGAATCTTGAAGGTGATGTTGGTGCCGGCGGAAACGGCGGCGCGTATGCCCAGATACCCGGAGTGGAAATAGGTGCCATCGCCGATGTTCTGGAACATGTGCTTGCGCTTGGAAAACGGCGCCTCGCCGACCCACACCATGCCTTCGCCGCCCATGTGGGTGTAGCCCAAGGTGGAGCGGTCCATGGACTGCGCCATCCAGTGGCAGCCAATACCGGCGTAGCCTTTGCTGCCTTCCGGCAGCACCGTGGACGAGCTGTGCGGGCAGCCGCTGCAGAAGTAATAACTGCGTGCCAGCAACTCGGTGTCGCCCTTGACCACTTGGTAGGCACGCAGCTCTTCAATGCGCAGACGCAGGCTGGAGTTGCTACCCAGTTCGAGCAGGCGTTCGCCCAGGGCGATAGCGATCTGGTTGGAGTCAAGGGCCATTTCCGACTGGAACAGCGTCTGGCCCGCCTCATCCAGTTTGCCGACAATGACCGGGGCGCCGGCGCGGCCGTAGAACTGCTCCTTGAGCTGGAATTCGAGCAGGCTGCGCTTCTCCTCCACCACCAGGATTTTGTTCAGGCCCTCGGCAAAACGTAGCGCGCCTTTGGGTTCCAGAGGCCAGACCATCCCGACCTTGTAAATGCGCAAGCCCATGACAGCGGCGGCCTGTTCGCTGAGGTTCAGGTCGTCAAGTGCTTGCAGTACATCCAGGTAGCTCTTGCCGTGGGTGATCACGCCAAGCGTAGCGCCAGGGGCATCAATGACTACGCGGTCCAGCGCGTTGTCACGGGCAAAGGCGCGCACCGCATTCAGCTTGTAGCGGTGCAGCCGCGCTTCCTGTGCGTGTGGGGTATCGGGCTGGCGGATATTGAGGCCGTCGGGCGGCAGGGCAAAATCCTGGGGGATTTGGATTTTCACGCGGTTGATGTCGACGTCAATGGTCGCCGTGGCCTCCACGGTGTCCTTGACGCATTTGATGCCGACCCAGCAGCCGCTATAGCGAGACAACGCCCAACCGATCAGGCCGAAGTCGAGGATTTCCTGGACGCCGGACGGGCTGAGTACCGGAATCATGGCGTCGACCATGGCAAATTCGCTCTGGTGACAGGTACTGGACGATTCGCAGGTATGGTCATCGCCCATCAGCACCAGCACCCCGCCCAACTGCGCGGTGCCCGCGAGGTTCGCATGCCGGAACGCATCACCGGTGCGGTCAACGCCGGGCCCCTTGCCGTACCACATGCCGAACACACCGTCATACTTGCCCTCACCGCTCAGGTGCGCCTGCTGCGCCCCCCAGATGGTGGTGGCCGCCAGATCTTCGTTGATGCCTGGGACAAACAAGGTGTGGTGCTGCTCAAGGTGTTTTTTCGCCTTGCCCAACTGATCATCCAGGCCGCCCAGGGGCGAGCCCCGATAGCCGGAGATGTAGCCAGCCGTGTGATGGCCCGCTTGCTGATCACGTTGACGCTGGGTCATGGACAATCGAACCAGGGCCTGGGTGCCGGTGATGAAAATACGCCCTTGGGTAAGCGTGTATTTATCGTCGAGCTGGACGGTCTTCAGGGTCATCATTCAACTCCACCCCTTGGTTGGGGTATTTATTGTTTTTAGTGACGAGCAGGCGCGACTTGCCCTCACGCGGCTGCATGGAGACGACCGCGCGTATTACGTCTGTCTTGGGGCTAAGCGGTATGAGGGCTGGCTAGTCCGGCGAGCGCCACATCGTGTAGAGCACCAGCGTGGAGAACACCCCAATCGCCAGCCCTGCCGCGAGTGAAATCTTGAGCCCCATGACGCCGCCAAAGAAGCCTCCCGTCAGGAGCGCCAGCAGCAGGTAAACACCGTCGCTGCGCTTGCGATGAGGGCGAATGATCAAACTCAGAAAAGGGGTCATAACCTTGCTCCGTCGCGATGACGGCCTGGGTCAGCCGTCATGTGGAGCTGACTTTATCGGCTGGCGCCGGAATTGGATTGTACGTTTGTAGGTCTGCGCCTGGACGCCGATATGCACCGGGTGTGCTACCGGTCCAACCACGAAAGGCACGGTGAAACACCGCCGTGGAATCAAACCCCAAGCCCAAGGCAATCTGCATGATGGAGAGGTCGGTATGAATCAGTTGTTGTACGGCGATGTCCCGGCGCAACGCATCCTTGACCATCTGGTAACTGGTTCCTTCCTCCTTGAGCCGACGCGTCAGCGTGCGGGTCGACAGCAACAGCGCCGAGGCCGCGCCCTGGATGGTGTCAGCCTGTTTGAGATGGGCCAACAGGTATTGCCGCACCTGTTGTGCCACCAGGCGCTCCTTCAACGTGGTGAACAGCCAGTAGCGCGGCGCTTCGCGCAGGAACGGCAGTAACTCGGCCTTGCTGCGGCGAAACTGCATTGCGCCCCACGCGGCATCGAACGACAACGCCGTGCACGGCTGCTCGAAACGGACAGGGCCAGGAAACATATGCATGTATTCCGATGCATACACCGGCGTAGCGAAGGAGAACGCCACGCTGTGCAGCGGAATTTCCTGGCCTACCAACCAGGAGGCCACGCCGTGCACGAGTTTCATCATCAGTTCGTGCCCCCAGCGCTGGGCGTTGGCGGCGGGATCACGGGCCTCCAGCGAGATCACCATCTGGCCGTCGCGCTCGTAGTAGCCAAAACAATAGTCGTCCAGCAATAAATTCCAGAATCGCGTAAAGCGGTACATCGCATTACTCAGTGAACGAGCATCCAGCAGGCTCGCACACAAGTACTTGAGCGTGCCGCTGCGCATGCGCCTGGAAAACTGCCCCATCACTTCATCATCGGTACCCAGCGCGACCTGCTGATACAAACGCACAAACTGGTCGTAAGTCACCCGCGCACCCGGTGCCTCAAGCAAATGTCCGGCAATGCCCGCAGCACCGACGAATCCACGGATATCTGCCTCGCTGCAGATGTTCAACGCCCCTTGCAGCAAGCCTTGAACGAAAGTCATGGGCAAGGTGTTATCCACGGGATGGTCCACCTGCTGCGCTCCTATGCTGACGGCTGATATGGCGTGATATGCAAACTATTCGGCGGATCGGGTTATTTCAAGGGCCCAGGCGCACTGGCTAAGCTAGGCCAAAGCCCATACCCAACGCAACCTTGCTCGAATGGCCGCTTGAAAAATGCAGCCATCGCCTGGCCGTTAATGCAAACCTTTCGGAGTCTGAGCCATGCCGTTTGAAACCCTGCTGCTGGAAGTCCATGAGCGCGTCGGTCTGATCACGTTGAACCGCCCCCAATCACTCAATGCCATTAACACCCAGGTGATCACCGAGCTTAACCTGGCCCTGGATCAACTGGAGAACGACCCGGCGGTCGGCTGTATGGTCATCACAGGCTCCATCAAGGCCTTTGCCGCCGGCGCCGATATCAAGGAAATGGCCGAGTTCACCTACCCTCAGGTGTTTCTCGATGATTTCTTCTCGGCCGCCGACCGCATCGCCAGCCGCCGCAAGCCGCTGATCGCTGCCGTGGCCGGCTATGCCCTGGGCGGCGGCTGCGAGCTTGCCGTGATGTGCGATTTCATCTATGCGGCCGACAATGCGCGCTTCGGGTTACCGGAAATAACCTTGGGTGTGTTGCCGGGTATTGGCGGTACACAGCGTCTGACCCGCGCCATCGGCAAAGCCAAGGCAATGGAAATGTGCCTGTCCGGACGCCACATGGGCGCCGAAGAGGCCGAGCGGGCAGGCTTGGTGGCGCGCGTTTTCCCAGTCGACAAGCTGTTGGAGGAAACACTCAGGGCCGCTAGCGCCATCGCCGAAAAATCCCTGCCGGCGGCCATGCTGGTCAAGGAAAGTGTCAACCGTGCTTTCGAGTCGAGCCTCAGTGAGGGCGTGCGCTTCGAGCGCCGCGTGTTCCATTCGATCTTTGCCACCGCCGACCAGAAGGAAGGCATGGCCGCCTTCGTCGAAAAACGTGCGCCCGTGTTCAAACACAGATGACCTGGCCACCGCGGCCCTAGCTGCGACGAACCTCCTTCAACTTTTACCTCTCAAAACGGGAGCCTTCCATGGCCCACAAAGATGTGTTTTTCGTTGGCACCGCGCGCACCGCCATCGGCAGTTTTGGCGGCAGCCTGAAAGATGTGCCCCTGGTTGACCTAGCTACCGTCGCCGTCAAAGGCGCCTTGGCCCATGCCGGGATCGATGGCGAGCCTATCGGCCATGTTGTCATGGGCAATGTAGTGCCCACCGAGCCACGTGATGCCTATCTCTCCAGAGTCGCGGCCATCGGTGCCGGGATGCCCCAGGAAACCCCAGCCTTCAACGTCAACCGCCTATGTGGTTCCGGGCTGCAAGCGATAGTGAGTGCCGCACAAGGTATCTTACTGGGGGATTTTGCCCTGGCCGTTGCCGGTGGTGCGGAGTCCATGAGCCGTGGACCGTACCTGCTGCCCAACCTCCGCTGGGGCAGCCGTCTGGGTGATAGCCAGGCCGTGGACTACATGAATGGCATCCTGCATGACCCGTGGAAGCGAACTCACATGGGCGTGACCGCCGAAAATATCGCCAAGCGCTACGGCATCACCCGCGACATGCAGGACCGCCTGGCCCTGCAAAGCCAGGAGCGCGCTGCTCGCGCCATCAGCGAAGGCCGCTTCGAGGCGCAGATCGTTCCGGTCGACGTGCAAATTAAGCGCCAGACGACGCTCTTCGACACAGATGAAAACGTGCGCGTCAACATCGACCTCGAACAGCTGTGTCGGATGCAACCAGTCTTTCAGAAAGACGGAACGGTCACCGCCGGCAACGCATCAAGTCTCAACGATGGCGCAGCCGCGGTGGTGCTGGCAGACGCTGTCGCGATCCAGCAACACAACCTGCCGCCTCTCGCACGCCTGGTCGCGTATGCCCATGCCGGCGTTGACCCGGATTACATGGGCCTTGGCCCGGTGCCGGCGACCCGCCTGGCCCTGAAGCGCGCCGGTTTGAACATCCAGGACATTGATGTAATCGAGTCGAATGAAGCCTTTGCCGCACAGGCCTGTGCCGTGGCGCAGCAACTGGAGTTTGACCCGGACAAGGTCAATATAAATGGTTCGGGCATCTCCCTCGGGCACCCGGTGGGCGCGACCGGCGCAGTGATTGCGATCAAGGCGATCCACGAGTTGCAACGCAGTGGCGGACGCTATGCCCTGGTCACCATGTGCATCGGCGGTGGGCAAGGGATTGCCGCCATTCTTGAGCGGGTATAACCCACCAGTCTGCTTTTGCCCCGCAAAAACCGCCGGCCAGGTTAAACCCACAAACGTCCAAGCCAAACGGCGATGCCTCTGCTTATGCTCTGCCAGACAACAGCGGTATCGCCTCGGTGCGCCAACATGCAGAACGAACAACCGAAACAAGACTGGGTCAAACACGCAACGCCAACCTCAAAAGTGGAGCGTTTTGAAGCCTACTTCGGTTCGCACGCGTTTGATCCGCACCGACACGATACCTATGCCATCGGGCGCACCCTGTCGGGCGTACACCGCTTTCACTATCGGGGTGAATGCAAACTGTGCCTGCCCGGCGAAACCATGATCATCCATCCGGATGAATCCCATGATGGTTGCGCCGGCTCCGACGCCGGCTTCCACTATCGTGGCGTGTATGTGCCGCCGTCTCTGGTTCAAGACATCATCAAGGGCAGCGCCCTGCCCTTTTTCGGCGCCTGTATCACGCAGGATCAGCAACTGGCGATGGCCGCCGACGCACTGCTCAATACACTGGATGCCGACCTGGACTCCATGGCCGAGGATGACGCGCTTTACACGTTCGTTATCACCCTCGCCAGCGTCGCCAACAGCGGCGTTGTCAGCGCGTCCCATCACTTTGCGGCTGCCGCCATCGCACGCGAATACATAGACGACAACCTCGACCAGGCGATTACCCTCGACGACCTCGCCCACTGCGCCGGGCGCGACCGCTGGAGCCTATCGAGTGACTTCCGGGAGTTTTTCGGCACCAGCCCCCATCGCTACCTGACGCTACGGCGCCTCGACCGGGTCAAGGCGCTGGTCCAGGCCGGGCAAGGATTGTCGGATGCGTCGGTCGAAGCCGGCTTCTTCGACCAGAGCCATATGACCCGACACTTCAAGAAGGCCTTCGGTCTCTCCCCCACGCGCTGGTGCAGCCCGCGAAAAACCTGAGGTACAGGCGCCGCGCAGGACTGGCGGGTTATGCAAGTTAATCGGCGGATCGGGTTATTTAATCGCCAGTGGAGCACTGGATAAGCTAGCGCCACCTATACCGGACATAACGTCCACGTTACCCCTGCAAGGCAGATTCACCACGCACTTCGCGCGGGGTGAAAACGCTGCGGACCGTAATGCAGCACCCGCTGTGCGCAAGCATGGCAACCCCATAACAAAAAACTCCAGCCAATAACAATCAAGGTATCAAGGAGCTCAACATGTCATTGCACCCTGCCTACCAGGCGTTGCGCAGCAGCCCGCGTTATCGCGAACTGGTCCGGCGCCGCGCTCGCCTGACCTTCACCCTCAGCGCCATTGTGTTAGGGCTCTATTCGCTGTTTGTCGCAGCGGTGTCCTGGTTCCCCCACGTCCTGCTGCATGTGCCTGTGGGCGGTGGCATCACGCTGGGGATCTGGTCGGCACTCATCCTGATTGTCGGCTCCTGGCTATTGACCGGGCTGTACGTATTTCGCGCCAACCACGTATTCGACAAGCTGAACCAGGCGCTGCTGTTGGAGGTGCAACCATGAGGGCTCCTCGCCTATTGTTGGCCACTGGGGTGCTATGCCTGATCAGCTTTGCAACCCTGGCACAAGCCAGCCAAACTGTGGCGCGCCAACCCAATATGACCGCCATTGCGATTTTCCTGGCCTTCGTTGTCACCACCGTCGGCATCACCTACTGGGCGGCTGGCCGCACGCGCTCAGCAGCGGACTTCTATACGGCCGGAGGCGGCATCAGTGGTGTGCAAAATGGCTTTGCGATTGCCGGGGACTACATGTCCGCCGCCGTGTTGCTGGGCGTATCGAGCATGGTGTTTTCAACCGGGTTCGACGGCATGATCTACTCGGTCAGTGCGATTCTTGGCTGGCCCTTGATCATGTTCCTGATGGCCGAGCGTCTACGCAACCTGGGGCGCTACACCCTGGCCGACATCATCGCCTACCGCCTCGACCCGGTGACCACTCGCTTGTTTTCGGCGTTCAGTTCGTTCGTCATCGTGTGTTTCTACTTGATTGTGCAGATGGTCGGCGCCGGACAATTGATCAACTTGCTGTTCGGCCTTGACTACGAAGTCGCGGTGGTCTGCGTCGGTGTGCTGATGGTGGTGTACGTCACGTTCGGCGGCATGGTGGCGACCACCTGGGTGCAGATCATCAAGGCCGTGCTGCTGCTCAGTGGCGGCATCCTGCTGACAGGGCTGGCCTTCCAGCACTTTGGTTTCAGCATGGAGCGCATGATTGACAGCGCCGTCGCGACCCACCAGAGCGGCCAGCTGATTCTCGGACCATTGAAGATCGCCACGGACCCGGTGTCGATGATTTCCCTGTCCTTGGGGCTGGTGTTCGGCATCGCCGGTTTGCCGCATATCATGATGCGCTTTTTCACCGTGCCGGATGCAAAGGCGGCGCGCAAATCGGTGCTGGTGGCCTATGGTTTGATCGGTCTGTTTTTTATCCTGGTGTGCATCCTCGGCACCGCCGCCATCAGCATCGTCGGTACCGATCCCAGCTACTTCGACCAAGGCGTGATTGGCGGCCCCCTGCTGGGTGGTGTGAACATGGCAATCATGCACCTGGCACAAGCCTTGGGCGGTGACCTGATGTTCGGCTTCCTCGCCGCCGTTGCCTTCGCGACGATCCTGGCCGTGGTGTCGGGCCTGGCGCTTGCCGGCGCGTCCGCGATATCCCATGACCTCTACGCCAACGTGTTGTGCAAGGGCAAAGCCGACAGTGGCAAGGAAATGCGCGTCAGCCGTTGGGCCACCGTGATCCTGGGTGTGCTGGCAGTTGCGCTGGGGATTCTATTCAAGGGTCAGAACGTGGCGTTCCTGGTGGCGCTGGCATTTGGTATTGCGGCCTCGTCGAATTTTCCCATTCTGCTGCTGGCTATGTACTGGAAAGGCCTGACCAGCCGTGGCGCTCTATGGGGCGGGCTGAGCGGTTTGGTCAGCTCACTGGCGCTGGTGCTGCTGTCGCCGGGGGTATGGGTCAAAGTACTGCATCACCCCGAGGCCTTGTTCCCGTACGACTACCCCGCCCTGTTCTCGATGCCGTTGGCCTTCGCCGTCGCGTGGAGCGTTTCCTGCCTGGATCGCAGCCCGAGCACTACGAGCGAACGTGATGCATACGAGCAGCAAAGCGTACGCGCCGAAACCGGCTGGGGAGCTGAGAAAGCCGCACAGCACTGAAAACTTCTAACGGGAGCGTGGCGCAATCGCGTCACGCTCCCTTTTTTTGAGCTATCGAGAGGCCCGACGATGCCTGTTTCTGAACGACGGTCGCATTTCGGCCAGTACCGGCCCCAGGTGCTGGAACTGCTGGCCAGCAAAGGCTTCAGTCAGGTTGGCATGCGTGAACTTGCCTCCTCCCTGGGCCTGTCACCCGGCGCGCTTTACCACCATTACCCCAGTAAGCAGGACTTGTTGTTCGACCTGATTGAAGAGTTATATGAGGAGTTGCTTGCCGCCGTCGCCAGCGTCAGGCGCTTAGCGGTGAAAAAGCCGGAAAAACTCAACCTGTTAATTCAGGTACACCTTCGCCTGCATGCAGAGATGCCCTGGCACTTCCGCCTGGCGGAACGGGACATTGGGTGCTTGACCGAAGAGCAACAGCAGCGTTTGCAAACCCTGCGTGAAGACTACAAAGGCGATCTTTATAGGACCTTGGGCACACCTGCTCAAATATTTGATCCTGAAGCCGAACTCATCGCCAGGCTTATCGCGAACCTACTGCAATTTGCCCCGACCTGGCTGGCAGGCTCAGCGATAGATCAACGCCAGCAACATAAATTTCTGCAGGACTTCCTGATAACGGCCATAAACAAGTTGCAAATACACAAACGTACAACTATCCGTAGATTAGTTTAGAAAATACACAAGTGATTTTTTAAATTCTGGCATTTGTACCTCACCCTACCCTGCGCATAATCCTCTCGATCCAGAACGTATGGCTACATCACCAATACACTTTTCCGTATTTACGGAATCGCTGCCAAAACAATAAAAACAGGAAGAGACAGTGAATATCACAGACACGCGAGTCCGCAGTATCCTGATCGCTGGCGCCTTGTCGCTATCGTCTTACTCCGCCCAGGCCAATTCTTTCTACTCCTTTGGCGACAGCCTCACCGACAATGGTATTTCAGTGCGTGAATTTGGCGCAGCCATCGGTAACGCCCCGGGTCGCTACCCGGGCGCAGATGGGAAATTCACCAATGGCAGCACATGGGCCGAAGTATTACCCGGTCTGTCCGGACTTTCATTCAGCGACACCAATGGCTATGCAATCGGCGGCGCAAAAAGTGGATATAGCGGTTTTGATGACGCCTTGGTGGGAGCACCGACCGGTTTTCTAACCCAAATTGAAAAGTTCCGCAGTGACGTGGTCAGTGGAAAAAAATTCCTCGGCGAAAATGACCTGGTTGGTATCTGGATTGGCACCAACGACATTTTCGATGACGCATCCCTCGCGGCACTGGATACCTACGTCAACAATATAGAAACAGGCATCCGCACACTTCAGGCACTGGGCGCACATAACTTTGTGCTGATTGGTTCTGATGACGTCTCGTTATTGGCAGGCCCTTCGTCCGCGGTAGATCCGGGCCTTGAAGCGCTTTCAAATGCTGGCAAAAACTTCAACCAGAAACTGCTGGCGCTTAATATTTCCAACGTGAACATCTACTATTTCGATGTACTGACCTTATTGAGAAATACGGTCAGCGATCCCGTGAAATATGGTTTCACTCATGTCACCAGCCTGGATAACTGCGAGGCAAACCAATGCGACACGTTGACACTTGCACAACAAAACACTTACTTAATGAAGGACAGCATTCATTACACCGACCGCTTTGAAAGACTTATTGCGAGTTATATCGCCAATATCATCAATGCTCGAAACACGCTCAGCGTGCAATCGACCATGGTCGGTTCAGCAGGCGCCAATTTTCTTCAGCCGCTGATCAGTCGATATGACCTGCGGGGTATCGATCTTCAGGAGCGCGATCAAGCTTCGTCATGGACGGTGTTTATCAACGGTGGCACAGCCCATGGGGCCGATCATTCGCAGATACCGGGGCCTGGGCTCGATCGCGGAAAAAACACCTTGAAGAGCGACACCATCAGTATCGGAGTCGACTACCGACTCTCAAGTGAATGGACGCTCGGAGCAGCTCTTAACTACTCAGATATCGAATCGAGACAAGCAACCAGAGGTGGCAGCAACACCGCATTGCAAATGGGCCAGGCCGCGGTCCTCGCGAGCTTTGCCGCACGAGGAACATTTATCAATATGGGGGTGGCCTATGGCGCAGGCCAGTTCGATATCTCACGGGCCGGCGTGTTCGACAGCCTGTCTGCCTCACCCAATGCCAATGTCTTGAGTGCCACAGTACGTGCAGGCCGGTGGTTTCACTTTGAGTCGGTTGAGTTGGCCCCGGTGATCGGCCTGGATTACTGGCGTAGCAGAATCAGTGGCTACTCCGAGCAAGGCGATTCATTACTGCAAATGGGTGTGCGCGGCCAGCAATACGAACAACTGAATGCCAGCCTGGGTGGGCAGATAGGAAAACGCATCAATAGCCACGGGGCATCCGTAGAGTCACTGCTGCGCCTGACCACAGAGCAAGTCCTGACCGACAGTGATCGAACGCTTGAAAGCTTTCAACGCAACGCGCCCAATTTCAACATCAAAACCCCCGTCAACGGGACGGACGAAAGACCATTCGGGCGCCTGAGCGCGCAAGTCGACATCCATCTTCCTTCAGGATGGGGCATGAACTTGAATGCGATGAGTACCTTTGGCAACCGGCAGGATGATCGCTCGATAATGGCTAGCTTTAGCTACGATCTCTAACGCGGGTCTGGGGCCGTCACCGCCCCAGAAGCCTTCACTCCTAATAGGATATTTTTAGGGATAAAACTTCCGCGAACCAAGAAAATACTTGAATACTTTCAATATATTATGCCGTCATTCGATTCCGGGTTCGGCACCATCTCTAGTTCCACTGACAGCCAGTAAAGTCCATGGAACCCTTTAAAACCCGCCACTTGGCGGGTTTTTTCGTTTATGGCGTTCCGGCGGTTTCTGTCGAGTTCCAGGCTTTTTAGGTATAGCTTTAGAGATACAAGCCAGTTCGATAATGGGTTGTGTACTTATGCCACGTACCACTGCTCCCCCTCAGTGACGCTGCTTGCCGTACGGCCAAGCCTAAAGATTGCCCATACGGTCTGTTCGATGGTGATGGCCTTTTTCTGCTAATCCAGCCTAACGGCCGAAAGGGATGGCGCTTTCGATATACCAAATCCAATGGCAAGCAAGGACTCACGGCTTTCGGCAATTATCCTGTTGTCAGCCTGACAGATGCACGAGCCAAACGTTTGGAGCTCAAGGTGCCTCCTATCTAAGGAACCTCGTAGGTAGTCCTGCAGATCCTGCGAGTACACCCGCTTTGTCCGGCCGCGTAGCCAAGGTAGCGAGTGGATGACGACAACCCCATCGTCAAGTGCCGCTAGTTCCTGAAAAAGCGTAAATTCGCCTTTGCTGCGGAATTCCGCATGATCGAGTGCTGGAAAGAATTTGGCCATGGATGGAAGAAACGCTATGTCCGTTTGGGCATAGTAAGGCACTGGATGCCCCGGGGCCCCTCATCCACCAACCTGTCAAGGGTACCGCTCCGATCAGACCAGACCGGGCGGAAATTACCGAATCGATACTCACGTTGTACCCTATCCACCTTGGGGTTCATCGTTCGGGAAATGGATTCGCTATCGAGCACGTTGGTGACTGGTCGCAAATCGACGAGTCAACGTCGTCGTCAAGGCTGGAACGGGTACGCAGTACAGAACCGATACGAGTTCCTGTAGTACTACGCGCTCAAGCCACCGTGTTACACCACCTGCTGGACCTGATCCGCTTCAGGCTCTAGCGCATCCACAGTAGCGACATGGTTGGTGATGCCGAAAGGAATGTGCACGGATGGAGCAACGGCGCTAGTCGATTTAAGGTGCCCTGATTGGTCATCGAAGAAGATGTGTGGTTTCAATACGCCTAAAATTTTGCCTTTCTCTATGCCACCCAGGAAGAATGCGTCATTGGCCATGACACCCCCAACTCTTGAGTGTATTCATCGCACGCTCATGAGACGGAGCATTGCGGGCTGTGACGATCGAGACGCGTATGCGGTTTTCGTATTTAGGATTGAGCTTTTTGTGCTTCTCCTCGACCGACTGGATTTTGGATATCCGCACCATGAACTCCTTCAGCGGCCCCGGGTTATGGGGCTGCATAACGTTTTTCACTTCGTGCGCATGGAACTCAGACAATCCAGAGGCCTGCATGATTGTTTCGGACTCATCGCCGGCGAGTACGCCGTCAAAGTCGAATGCGATACGTAGGGTTTTATCAGCTTCGTCGTCTTCAAATTTTGAATCGAGCACCTGGCCAGCCGGGTACCCGGCCTTGATTGCCGCTTCCACGTCTTTTTTGTCACCCGACAAAAATAAAGCGATATTCAGTGCTGGTATGTATTCATAAGGGGATTTTCCCTGCATGAAAATCGCCCTTGTCATCCCAAGGCCATAGTGCTCGATAGTCTTCAGCACGCGCAGCCCAGTGTCGGGATCATTGCGCGAAAGCAGTATTACCTCGACGAGCGGATCCGTAGGATCGACGCTAAGGTCATTCACTGACAGTAAGCGCTTGATGAAGGGGAACGCTATCCCCTTAGGAAGCGGTACGTGAAGATTTTCTTGCTGAAACTTGCGGTATTCCTCCTCCCCCTGACTCTGAAACACTGCGTCCGATGCCAACAAATCAAACACAGCGCTGGAAGCGACGCCAATCACCAGGCGATTTTCTAACTCGTAGGGCATTGGAACCTCTCTTGATGCCTCTAAACGCAAATATTGATGGGCATCGAACATGCCGATCGATTTCAGGGCGGATCAAGAAGCACACATCGAACGCCTCCTCCCACGCACAGTCAGGCATATCAATCTTCAAATCAATCTACAGGTTGTTTTATTAATGGGTGGATCACTTTGAATCTTGCTGATTAGCGCCGAGTCAGCCATCACCTGATCGCCGAATGTCGGCCCCAAACTATTCCCCTGAACGAAAATGGCATAATATGCCAACAATCAAAAGTACCTGTTTGCATGGAACTGGAGCTAGTTATGGCGACGCGAAACGTTGTGCTCACCCCTCACCAGGAACAGGTTATCCATGACCTAGTGCAGTCCGGCCGTTATCAGAATGCCAGCGAAGTGATGCGAGAAGGTTTGCGTTTATTGGAGCAGCGCGTCGCCGAAGACACCGCCAAAATTGAGGCACTGCGTCAAGCGACCTCAATCGGCATCATGGATCTCGAGCACGGGCGCTTTACTCAGTTGAACGAAGGGGATCTGGAGCACTTTCTCGAGGGCTTGAGCCTGGAGGCCACCATCCCCACAAGAGAAAAACACTGAGTATGCCGCAGTATCGGATTACCAACGCAGCGCGCGCCGACATTGTTGACATCCTCAGGCTCTCCCAGACACAGTTCGGCGGTCAAGCACGCCAGCGCTACCAGGCACTGATCCTCGCGGCGCTGCAAGCGCTTGCCGACACGCCTTATCGCATTGGCAGCCACGACCGCGATGAGCTTGCACCGGGCCTTCGCAGCTATCACCTCATCTACTCACGCCAGCAGGCCAAACAAACCCATGGAACGGTTAAAAGCCCACGCCATATCGTGTTCTATCGTGTGGCAAACGACGACGTGATCGAGGTCGTCAGACTCCTTCATGACGCCATGGAAGTGCAGTCTCACTTGCCTAATGACTGATCACCGAGCTAGCCCAAAGGGTTAACTGGCCATGAACTGCGAAGGATAGGTGCTGAAAAACACACCCGACAACACCGCTTAAAGGTATCGACTCATTACCCATGCCCTCTTCCGAACAAGCAAGGGTTTGCCAGATACGGGTTGCTCATCCAGTATACGGAGGCGCACTGAATACCAGCCACGGCCACCGAGGTCCGTGTCAGAAATCGCCATTCGCGATCGCTCGCACACCCGGTGCGAGCGGGGGCAAATCTGGGGGCATATTTTAGATTTTTTGAGCTGAAAATATTGTCCTAGAGCCCTGTCAAAATGTTTTTTGGGGGATGGCTCGTAACGAGGTTCATGTTGCGCTGGAAGTGGTTTCCCCATCAGCGAAAAGGCGTCGCGCTACGTTTGCTTGCAGCGGCCGAAGCGGCGTGCAAAACGCCCTAGCTGTTTGTGTCGACTGCTGTTTGTGTCGACTAATGCGGGGAACATCGCTTCACAGGCATTCATTACAAAGGCGGGTTTTGTATCAAGCGGGCAGATCGCGAACCTTGATGAACACGATCCTGAATGGGTGTATGTGAAATTCGTACGATGATCACGACCTGCCCCGAACGGAGGTTGTTGGTTTGACCCGTCCTAAAAGGTGCTTATCGCTACTGTGTCCCCGGCGTTCTGCCGACCGAACATCAAATCAGAATCCTCTGCAACTCGTCGAAAAGGCGAGTGACGACAGAATCTAAATTACTGTATATATATACAAGGTTACCCATAGTGACCGCTGACGGTGTATTCGATCCGGATCAAAGGAAGCACCACTACGCGGCAGGACAAATGGCTGTAGGACGGCGGTCATACGCCTCGGCACATTTCGACCCGCACTCACGCACGAACCTTACTTAAGGATGAGTATTATGAACGATGATTTGAAGCAGTCAGGCTCTACCACTACCTCGCAGAGCACCACCTCCCTGGAGCAGGTCAAAACCGGCCGGGTCTTGGATTTCACTTGGGCGCCTAACGCCAATACTACGACCACCATCGTCTCGGCAGACTTTCTCGACTACCGGGTCGATACCTCCCAAGGCAACCCTACGGGAGACTGCCACTCAATAGCACGGTTAACCTATGCCCAGGGCAAAGGTGGCGGCCAGATCAGCGCATTGTTTCTTGAAGAGATGCGTGCAGGTGTACGCGACAACACCCAGATCGGGCAGATGGTCGGACGCAAATGGGTTCTAGACCCTAGCGCAGAGGTCTCCGGTAGCATCGGCACCTATGTTGTTGAGCAATTCGATGACATGCGCACCAGTGTCAATTATGTCGGCGCCTTCGCCCGTGTCTTTGCCGACCCCAGGATGGTCAGTTACCACGCCGGCGGCCACGTGCACACGAATGTTTCGATCACTGGCAGCAGAGCCCTGACCATGGCGGATTCAGGTAAGTCGATTCTGGTTATCAGCAACACTGACGTCACACTTACGGTAAGTGACGATGTGACTGAAGGATTCAAGGCCACTCTCATTCAAGCGGCCGCCGGCAAGATCAACATCTCAGCATCGAGCAGCCACACGATCTACAGCAACGCTGGGAACCGTACACGCACGCTTAACCCGCTGGATGAGCTGGAAATCAGTACATTCCCGTGCGGCCCGCTGTTCCTTGCCTTCCGGGTCAGACCTACCGCCTGACGATCTGCAGCGCGCTGGCTAAGGATCCTCTTAAGGCCAGCGCCACATTGATGTTCACCACCGCACCCCGCCCATGAAATGCTCATGACTTTGCCGCACACGCTTCAACGCTTGAGCATGCAACTGTGAAATCCGCCCTTTCGAAAGGCCCATCAACTCACTGATCTCCGTGAAGCTCAAATGTTGATAGTAATGAGCGACGATCAACCGCTGCTCGTTGGGCGGCAGCTGTTTCACACACTCATTAAGGTGGTCATGGTTTTGCTCCACTTCATACACATTCAAAGGGTTACTGGCCTCAGGCTCATGATCAATGATGCCTGACTCCAAGAACAGTCCAAACGCTAATCCTATCGCGACGTTGGCAACGTGCTCCAGATCGCTCGCGCCTTCGTCCTCGCTGCCAGACAGGCTCACAAGACGGTCCTGGTACATTTTTCGGCTATCGCGTACGTAACACGCCAAGCCTTTGAGTACGTTGCCTTTCACATAGGGTTCGGCATAAGCCTGAAAACGGGTGTTCAACGCCGGATTAAATCGGTCGATGGCTTGCAGCAAGCCGATAGACGCCAGATTCACGTAGTCGTGCCACTCGGCGAGTGGGTGGGGATAACGCACGTAAAGCAAGCGCGTAATCATGCGCAACCACTGCCCGTAAAAGAAAAACAGATGACTGCGGGCATCGCTGGATTTTTCGCTCAGCCAAGCCTGCCAGAGCGAAAGCTCATCGGTTTTGTCAGCATCTTTTTCCGGTTCCATGGAGTGGGTCGACTCTGGCTAACCCAAACCACGCATCAATGTCTGGGCGATCAATCCCCAACCATCAATGAGCAAGAACAACATGATTTTCAACGGCAGTGAAATGGTGATGGGCGGCACCATGATCATCCCCAGGGACATCAAGATTGAGGCCACCACCAGGTCAATGATCAAAAATGGAAGGAAAATCATGAAGCCAATCTGGAAGGCGACCTTCAACTCGCTCAGCATGAAGGCTGGCACCAATTTGACTGGAGAGAGGCCGTCCGGGCTTGAGGGTAGCGGCGCCTTGGCAAGCTCGTAGATCAGCCGCAGATCAGACTCATGAGTCTGACGAACCATAAAGTCGCGAATCGGCACCCAGCCTTGCTGGGCGGCCCCCTCTAAACCGACCTTGCTGGCAAGAAACGGGCGGACACCAATGTCGTAGGTTTTTTCCAGGGTAGGCGCCATGGCAAACAAGGTCAGAAACATCGACAGCACGATCAACACGATATTCGGTGGCGTTTGCTGCAAGCCAAGCGCCTGGCGCGTCAGTGACAGCACCACAATATTTCGGGTGAAGGTGGTGAGGGCGATCACCATAAAGGGCACAAACGACAGTGCTGTCAGCAGCACCACAATGCTGACGGGCGACTGGATCTGATTGATGTGCAGGCTGCCCCACTCAGAAAAGTCGTCGGTGGCCAATGCCGTCAGAGGCAGTAACCCCAGGAGCAAAAGCGCAAGGCCTCGGATCATCACGATTGAAGATCCGGAGCGGGCGCAGAGGCAGATTGGCTGAGCACAGTCACCGTCGCACCGTTGGATGATTCCGTGACCAATACCTGGGTCCCCTCCGCACGCAAGAGATAGACCTTGGTTTTGGTCGATAGCCTCAGTGCTCGAGTACAGTTCAACTCCGTAGTCGGCGCACTTGCACTACCAGTTGCCTGACGCTTGGCGTACCAACGCATGACCAAGTACACAATGGCCAGCAATAAAGCCGTGACCAATAGCACCTTGATCATGAGTACAAACGATACCGGGTCGTCCTGGCGAAGCGGTAAGCCCATGGGCTGGGAAGTAATGTCCGTGGTCACAGTATTTCCGTCAACTGAATGCCAAAGTTGTCGTCGACGGCAACCAGGTTGCCACGCGCCACGGCCTTGCCATCCAGGCACAGCGACGCGGGTTCGTGGACTTGCTGCAAGAGCTTGACGATGTCCCCGCTCTTGAGCGCAAACAGTTCGTCGACACTCATCGACGCGTTGCCTAGCTCAACCACCAGTTCCACGACCACATGTTTGATCAGGTTCATGTCCCGCTTGATCAGCGCCGGCATGCTTTCATTGGCGACGTTTTTTGCCTCTTCCAACTCGATTGAATCGACTGTAGCTGTCACGCTAAAACTCCTTTGGCGATTGACCGGAAATCAGTTGTACGGCGAGATTGTCCTGCTGCCGGGCGAGGTATCCCGACGCGACTACACTCGTGCCGACCCGCAATTTCAAGGTTTGGGAAAGCAGTGCCTGAGCGCGCAAGGTGTCCCCCGGGTGCAGGTCGTTCATCTCGCCAATGGACAGGCTGGCGAGTGGCAATTGCAGCGACAGCTTGACCTTGGCCTTGCCCAGGGCATTTTCACGCGGGAACAGCGGCGGCTTGACCGCGTGTGGTCCCAGCGCGTTGTTCAACAACGCAGCGTCCAGCACGACATAGACCCGAAAAGACTCAACGCTGACGCGCAGTAGAATGTCGGTACTCATCGGTTTGCCGAGTGCTCTTGGCGGTGCCGCCAGCAATTCTGCGGCTGGCGCCTGGCCGATTGACGCCAAGACACCATTGACCAGTGCTCGCTGGGCGCCCTGAAGCAAATAGTCCGAGGTTTCGTCTGCAGGCAACTCCTGGGCGAATGCGCCAAACACCAGTGCCGTCCAGTCGCCCGCCACATACACCGCAGCACCTGCACTACCGGCCTTTAGCCACGTCAGAGGGTACGCGCGCTCCTGGTCAGCGGTATCAACACGCTCCAGGCACTCAATCTGCCAAGGTTTTCCCATCTGGCTGAAGCACCATTGCTCACGCCAGGCTTCCACCGCCGGTGGCAGTTTTTCTGTGGCTGCGCTCCAGCGGCTCTTGCCAATAAACCCCAACGCTCTCATCGATTACCCACCCCGAGTGCCGTTGTAGAGTTGCTCCAGCATTTCGTTGGAGACCGTCATAACCCGGGAGCTGGCCTGATAACCGCGCTGGATGATGAGGATGTCGCCGAACTCCTGCGCCAGGTCGACATTGGACAACTCAAGGTAACCGCCTTGGATACGGCCGAACTGAGCCTCACCTGCCCTGCCAAATTCGGCACGCAGGGTCGAGGGCGTCCTGTACTGCGAATTCGCGCCAGCAATCAGCGCTGTCTCGTCAGCAAAATCGGCCAGGGCCAACTGGCTACCGGTGCGTTTTTCGCCGTTGGCATAGGTAAATTGCAGAACGCCTTTCTCATCGAAGGCGTAACTGCTCAACCCCGCAATCGCACTGCCGTCGACCACACGAGCGCCCAAGGTGTGGCTCGGACCACTGGCCACCTGTGAGGCCAGGTTGAAACTGCCTGGCGTACCGAAATCCAACTGAATGCTCTGGGCGGCGCCGTTGGCGGTCAGGGTGAAGTTCAGCGTATTGGAGCCTGCCACGGGACTGCCGTCAGGACCAAAGGCAATGGTGCCGCTTTGCAGCAATGCGCCGCTGGCATCTGAAACACTGACTTTCCAGCTGTTGGGCGGTGTGGTTTGCGGCTCAAACTTGACACTCAACGTGTGGCTGGCGCCCGTCGCGTCAAACACCTGGATTGAGTTGATCTGGTGGGTGGAATCCGTAGGGCCGCTACGCGCCAAGGCACCTATCATCTCGATGCGGGTGGTGGCCTTAGGTGGCAACGTCCGCTGGCCCTTGATATTGATGTCGCGCAAGTTGCCCGCAGAGTCGATACCTGCCACTTTCAATTGGGTCACGGTGTCCACCAGATACCCGTCCTGGTCCACCTGGAACTGCCCGGCCCGTGTGTAAGACAGCTCACCGCGTACATCGCGCAGCACGAAGTAACCTGAACCGTTGACGGCAACGTTGGTGTTGTTGCCGGTCTGACGGTTTTCGCCGGGCTTGATCCGCACCTCGGTACCGGCGATGCCGGCGCCAAAGCTTTGTCCATTCTGGCCGTTGACGCTGCGGTAAAACGTGTCGCTACCGCGGTACCCAGGGGTGTTCATATTGGAAACGTTATTGGAAACGTTGTCCAAGCCCTTGGAAAAGGAAAACAGGCCACTCATTCCGTTATAGAAAGCTTGCAGCATCACGCCCCCTGCCTGACCAGTTTGATTTGCGAGAGACGCACGTCCGTAAGCACGGAGCCGTCGGCTTTTTTGATAGAGAGCACTGGTCCAGTCGAGGAAAACGCAATGGCTGATACCGAACCGATCACGCTACCTCCCGTGGTCATATTGATCTCCACCTGACGCCCCAGGAGCCCGAGAGACTGCGACGTCGCGCTCATCGACACCAAGTTATTGGTGTTTTCATTGGTGACGCGGGTCTGCTCAAGGTTGGCGAACTGCGCCATCTGGGCCAAAAATTCACGGTTGTTGATGGGTTCCAGAGGGTCCTGGAACGTCAACTCGGTGAGGAACAACTTGATAAAGTCCTCCTGGCCCAAGCGGCTTTGCGCCAGCTCCGAGGTGGTGGTACTCAGTTCGTTGCCGATCGCTTCAATGGCCATGGGAGTCGCCTGTTGAATGACGTGAGAGAGACGGGGCCTGCCACGCTGGCTGGCCATTGATCCAGATGCTTTCAGGGCGTACAGCCTGACGTGTCAGGTCTTGCACCAGGGCCCGCTGCTCCTCCGGGCCCAGGTGGTAGTCGCGAATGATCACTTCGATGCCTTTACCCCTTGGCAAAACCTGTACATGACGTTCTGGCCACTTTCTTATCAAGTAGGCCAGGGCCGGACCCGCACCGGGCACTTCATGGCCGGCATCCGCCAAGTTATCGCTGGCAAGGTGTACGGTTTTCTGCTCAAGGGCGCTGTGATCTTCAACTGAGGGTAATGGCCTTTGAAGCGGGAGGCCGCCTCCGGCTTGATAGAACGCACGTTCGTTATCAGCCGCAGCAACCCCGCGTTCAACATGTGTCGTCTGCTCAAATAATTGCGGCACATACGAAAGATGTTTTCCAGCACGAAGCCCGAGGCTATAGAGCTCCAACACGCCCCTCTCGGGTGTTTTCAAACTCGACTGAAGCAGGCGCTGAATATTGAGCAAACCAGCCTCCTGGGCCAGATGATCATCGGTTGGCGGCAACAATTGATCCGCCTTTGCCAGCAACGGCTCAACCCCCGCTCTCTGCGCAAATGTAGGCCCTTGGGGCTTGTTGTTACTGAGCGCTGGCGCCTGCGCGTCCGGCGGCGTAACCCACAGCGATACCCCGACGTTAAGCCCCATGACCCGCCCCTCGCGCCTGCTGCGCGTCAAAGATATCGATGGATTCCTGATCCCTCAGGTAGCACTGCAGGTCATGCAATACCGTGTTGAAGGCCTTTTGCGTCACCTGCACCTCAAGCGTGCGGCGCCCCAACAGCGTCCTGCATGCGCTTTCCTCGTCCTGTACCTCGCCCAAGGCCCGTACCCGAGACTTCAACGCAGCAAAACTCTGCGATTGGGCCAGTAGGCGCTGCTCGTATTGCGCCGGGTCCAACGCCACGCCTACGCGACCTTGCTGCTCAAACGACGATTGGAGTTGCGCATACCGCTGGTGCTCTTCCTCCAGCAGGCGTTCGGCGGTGCGCACACCGCGTAAACAGGCAGCGTGACTCAATGCAGCTTTTTCCCGTTGCAATGCTCGCAAGCGGGCCGCGGCCGCCAGTTGCCTGAGCTTGCGCTGTTCATCCTGCATGGGCGGCTCCTGCGGTCAGTTGTTGCGACAAGCGCCGCACGGTCTTCCAGGCGTCAGCCGTCAGTACATGTTCGTTCGAGCGCTGTTTGAGCAGTTCATCGAACTGTGGCTTAAGCATGATCATGCTATCCAGCAATGGGCTGGTGCCCTTCTCATAGGCTCCCAACTCAATCAGGTCCGCGCTGCTCTGGTAAGCCCCCATCCCCGCACGAAGATAATCGACCTGGGCTTTTTGCTCGTCGCTGCGCAGCGCATTGGCGAGGCGGCTGACACTGTGCAACACATCGATCGCAGGCCAATGGCCCCGCGCGGCGATGCTCCGGCTCAGGACGATGTGCCCGTCGAGAATGGCGCGCATATGGTCCGCTACCGGCTCATTCATATCGTCACCTTCCACCAGGACGGTATAAACGCCGGTGATCGAGCCTTGACCATTGAGGCCGCCGGCACGCTCCATTAGCGGTGGCAGGAGCGCAAACACCGAAGGGGTGTAGCCCCGGCTGCCCATTGGCTCCCCGGTGGACAAACCAATTTCACGCTGCGCCAGGGCAAAACGGGTGATCGAATCCATGATCAACAGCACATGCTGACCCTGGGCACGAAACCACTCAGCGATGGTGGTCGCCGTGTAGGCCGCCTGGCGCCGCAGCACCGCAGGTTGCTCAGCCGCAGCGGCGATGACTACGGCCCTTTTCAAGCCCTCGGGGCCCAGGCTTTCACGAATGAAATCGCCGACTTCCCGGCCGCGCTCACCAATCAGGGCGATGACAATCACATCAGCTTCCGCGTACTGACTCATCATCCCCAGCAGTGTGCTTTTGCCCACGCCGCTGCCCGCAAAAATCCCCACGCGCTGCCCACGCCCCAATGGCATAAATACGTCAACCGCCTTCACTCCAGTGACCAGCACCTGGCTGATAGGTGAGCGATGCAACGGATTGATGGGGGCAACAAAACGCGGCATCAGCACCAGACCCGATGGCACAGGTTTATCATCCAAAGGCTGGCAAGTGGCGTCCAGCACACGGCCCAATAGTCCCTGCCCCACTGGCACCCGATAAGCCTCACCACGGGCAATCACCTCACTGGCCAGGCACAACCCGTCTACCGGACCATAAGGCATGAGCAATACGCACTCACGGCGTAAACCGACCACTTCGGCAACGAGCGCGTCGCCCCCGGCCGCCGGCACAATGTCCACTAATTCGCCCAACTTCACATCCAGCCCGGTCGCCTGCAGTATCAGGCCCTGGATTGAAATCAAACGTCCCAGGCGCCGACACAGCTTCGTCCGTGCCAGCTCTGCTATCCGCTGATCTTCATACACCTGCCACATTGGCATCCCCCCTTTTATCGGGAGCTAATAGCGCTTTAAGGGCCGCAAGCTGTGTGTCCAAACCAGCGTCGAGTTGGCCAATGCCATGGTCGATCAGGCAACTGCCCGGTGTCGCTGCCGCGTCCGGCTGAAACAACGCCAGTAACGGATCGTCCTGCATGCAGGCCTGTAGCGTGGCGAAATCCAAAGCGGCGATGCGGATGCGCAGCGGTGCCTGCAATTGATACTCTTCAATCGCCTGCCGGGCCATATCGGCCACCAACGACCGACCGGGAGCATGCTGCCCCAGCAACCGCACGACCACTGCCAACGCCAACCGGCCAACCGCCGGTGTCATCGAGGCAATCATCTGCGAGCCTTGTTTCTCCAACTGGCTGGCCAGCTCGACCAGTTGCAATCGTTGAGACTCCAACGCTTCGCGCAACGCCGCTTCTTTCTTCAGCCAGGCCTGCTGCTGTTGAGCCAGCTCCGTGGCTGCCTGTTTGGCAAATTCAGTGCGAGCCTGAGCCAGGCCTGCGGCGTGGGATTGCTGGTGCAAATCGGCCAGTTCCTGCGCAAACGTCGCGCGCAGGACCTCCAGTGCCGGGGACGGAGTGACAACAGGATCGACGCTACCCGGCGGCCCCATAACCGGCAGGCGCCGCCCACCGGCCCCCAGCCCTGGCTGACGCAGCACGGTTTGCGGACCCGGCACCTTAGCGCTCATCCTGGCCTCCTGAGCGCGCCAGATACTCTTGCAGGCTGCTGACCAGTGCAGGCGGCATTGTGTGCTTTGCGAAAGCCGTGTCCCAACGCCTTATCGACGCACTGTTGGCCAATGAGCTCAACGCTTCACGCCGTTGTACGGGCGTTTCCAACTGCAAGACCAAGCCGGCCCAGAATGGGTGGCCGGCCTTGAGCAACCGTTCGTGGATAACATGGCTATGAGCACTTGCCTGGACCTGAGGCTGTGCCGCCAGTTCATTGATCAACCCAGCCATCACCGACGGTTCGCTGGCCAGCCCCAATTCGTTGATTTCGCTCAACAACGCGTCTATTTTTCGGCGTTCATCAACGGCTAAATTGGCCAGGATCCATTGACGATCATCAGCGTGCAGGCAGGCCAGGCGGATCGCAGCCTTGCGCAGTGGCGAAAACTCCATGGTTCAGCGGCCCTCCAGCAGCCAGCGACGCAAGTCGCCCAGCAATTGTTCACGCTCCATGGAAGACAGGCGGGGCAGGCTATTGGCGATGCGGGACTCACGCTTGCGGGTTGCCGTCCATAGCATCAACAGAATGATCGACAGCGCAGCAGCCAGTGCTGCAATCCCCCAACGCATCCATGGCACCGCAACGGCTGGTGGTGCCTGCGGATCGCCAGAGGACACCACCGGTGAGGTGGCGATATTGGTGGCGACGGGCTTCGCGGCAGTCGTGGCGGGCATGGGTGGGATATACGCGATCACCAGACGGTCGCCCCGCGCGGGATCAAGGCCCAAGGCCGCTTCCAGCAAGCCCTGGATTTCCTTGAGTTGAGCATTCGCTGACGGCGTGCTGAGTACGATGCCTACTGTGATCCGCTCGATCTTCCCCGTGGCATGTTCAGTTTCGGCGCGCTCTTTACCCACCTCGTAGTCCACTTCACGGTTATTTTGCGAGCGTTTTGAATTGCTTTCGCCTGTCGAGTTATCGGTGGACGCCGTGGTTTTTTCTCGGCGAATGGAGCGTTTGTCGGCAAGGGGTTGTTCGCTGATGGATTTGACCCGGTCAAAGTTCATCTGCACCCGCACGGAGACGTCGGCGCCATTGCTACCCAATGGGCGCAACAGCAACTGCTCGGCCTTTTGCTTCAGGGCCTGTTCAACCTGGGCCGTCAATTGCTGATGCTCGGGCGCCCCTGCTGCCCCGTCTGAACTACTCAAAACCAGACCGTCTTCATTCAGCACGGCGACGCGTTCCAGGGACATGCCCTCCACGGCAGAGGCCACTACTTGTTGAATGCCGCGTACGCGCTGAGGATTCAAGGCGCCTTGCAACCGCGGTCGGACAATCACCGAGGCCTTGGGCGGCTCTTCGGCTTGCTGGTAAAGGCTGGTTTTCTTGAACGTCAGGTGAACTCGGGCGTATTCAACTTCGGACATGCTCATGATTGAGCGCGCCAATTCACCTTCCATCGCCCGTTGATAGTTAATCTTCTGGCTGAACTCCGACATGCCGTAGTCGGCCTTGTCGAACAGCTCGAAACCCGTGCTGCTACGACTCGGTATTCCCGCTTGCGCAAGGTACATGCGCGCAGTGGCTGCCTCTTCTGTTGCAACTTCGATCACACCTTCCTTGGTGTTGATGCGATACGGCACCTGACGCTGGCTGAGAATCGCCAGGATTTCGGCTTGCGAGGCTTCGCTGGCGTCCTTGTACAGCGCCACATAGCTGGGCCGAAATACCCACCAGATGGATAACGCCAACAGCGCGATGATCAGCACCACGCCACCGAGGAATACGCTGGAACGACCGGTAAAAAGCTTCGACACGGGTTTATCTTCCATGGGTTAAATTTGCAACCGCGCCAATTCCTGGTAGGCATCTACCAGACGATTACGTACCTCGACCGCCAATTGAAGCGACAGCTTTGCCTGCTCCATCGCCATGACCAAGTCATGGGGCGCAACGTTTTCACCCACGGCATACGACGACAGCAAGGCTGTTGCCTGGTCGGTCTGCTCGTTCAGTTGTACGGCGCCCGATTTCAACTGGCCAAGAAAGTCAGCACCACTGACGTTATTCGTCTCAAAGGCCATCCCGTTTGCCGACGACAGCGCTGAGGTCAGTCCGATGGGGGTAATTGCTGCGCTCATGTCATTTCCCGATTTCGAAAGCTTTGAGCGTCATGGCTCGCAAGCTGTTGTAGGAGCGGATATTCGCCTCGTAAGCGCGGGTCGCCGAGACCAGGGTGGCCATCTCTCGGGCGGCTTCGATGTTGGGGTAGTGCACCATGCCGTTATGGTCGGCCATGGGGTGGCCGGGGTCCTGTACGACACGGGTTTCATTACCCTGATAGGCCTGAACCCGAGGAGCATGCAACCCCACCTGACTGGCAAAACTGACGGGCGGAGCTACCCGCAACAAGGGCGAATCCTGCCCTGGGCTGAGTGCGACATTGGCAATCGCCAGGTTGTAGCTGGCGACCTCAACCCGGGTGCGTTCATAGGCCATGCTGCCGCGAATCACTTCGCTGATATTGTCCAACGGCATGCTCAGCGCCCTCCCTTGATCGCCAATTGCATCAAGCCGAACTGGCGAGAAACGCCATCGGCCAACGCTTGATAGCGACCGCTCGCAGCCGACAACTCGGCTACCTCGGCGTCAGGAGAAAGCGGCGTGATCGGTGTGTAGTGCTGCAGGTAAGGCGCCAGCTCGCTGTCCTGCATCGCTCGCAGTGACTGCGCGAATAATTGGGCGTCACCCTGGGCGCCCCGCAAGGCCGCCAGCGGCTCATGGCTGTTTACCCGCATGGCCTGGCCGCCGGGAACGCTGGCCATGGCGATATTGTGCGCCGCGACCTTGGCCCGCAGATGCTCCAGGCTCATGGCGAAACGTACGGTCTCTACCGCTAGACTCATATCCGCAGACATCAGCGCTCCTTATTGAACAATCAGTTCGGCGTGCAAGGCGCCGGCTTGTTTAATAGCCTGCAACACGGTGATCACTTCACGGGTACTCAGACGCACCTTATTAAGTGCCTGCACCAGATCGCCAACCGTCGCGCCTTCTGCCAGCTTGACCGGACCATGTTGCTCCTCGGTCACATTCAGCTCGGTGTCCGGCACCACGACCGTGCCCACACTCGGACCGGTACGACCAATCCAGGACGGCTGGGACACCTGATACTTGGTGCTGATCACCACACTGAGTGAGCCCTGGGAAATGCTCACCTCACCCAAGCGCACATGCGCACCCGCCACGACCGTTCCCGTGCGCTCGTTGACCACAACGCGGGCGGCATAGTCAGGCGCCACGGATACGTTCTCGATGCGGGAAATCAATCGGGGCAAACCAGCCGCACTGCTCAGCGGAACTTCAACCTTCGCCGCATGCACGACTCGCACGCCGGGCAATCCCAGCTCACGTGTCAATGCGTCGGCAATACGCTGCGCAGTGGTGTAGTCAGGCTCGTTGAGTACCAGTACCAAGTTGCGCGCAACGGCATCATTTTCGGTAAAGACCGAGCGTTCAACGCTGGCACCTCGTGGAATGCGGCCTACCGTGGGGTGATTTTTCTGCACCGAGTTCTGGTTGGCTTCAAAGACATACCCCCCCACCGACATGGGGCCCTGAGCCAGGGCGTAGAGTTTTTCATCGGGCCCATACAACGGCGTCATCAGCAAGGTGCCACCCAACAAGCTACGCGCATCGCCCAGGGAGGAAACCTCGACATCCACCTTGTCACCCGTCTCGCTGAATGAGCGCAGGTTGCCGGTGACCATCACCGCCGCCGTGTTGCGCGCATTGAGATCCGAGTCCGCCACGTTCACATTGAAATTTTTCAGGGTATTGACCAGCGACTGGCGCGTGGCACGGTTGCGGTCGGTATCCCCCGTACCGGCCAGGCCCACCACCAGGCCGTAGCCGATAATTGCGTAATCACGCACGCCCTGGATGCGTGTCAGTTCCTTGATCCGTACATCGGCCCACCCCGCCGCCCCCCAAAGGCTGAGCAACAGGCCCAATAATCCCATCGTCAGCTGTTTCATAGGATTCGCAGCCACTTGAGGGTTCGGAAAACGATGCTTTGCTTCTGCGCATCGGTGATCACCCCATCGCCGACAATGTCGATTTGTGCATCGGCCAGCCGGTAGGACAACACGGTGTTGTTGTAGGCAATATCATCGGGGCGCACCAAACCACTGATACGCACCTGCTGCTTCTCATCATTGACGGTCACCAATTGCTCACCGCTGACCCGCAGCAAGCCTTCGGGCAGTTGGTCAATGATTCGCACCGACACATTAGTGCGGATCTGCCCGCTACGATTGGTCTGACCTTTGCCGCTGGAGTCGCCTTGCAGGCCCAGGCGGCCTTGATGGTTGTTGTTGTCCCATCCCAGGCGCGCAGAAATATCGGTACTGCTATCGGCCCCTGTCCCGGCGGCGCTTTGCGCCGAGGTCGATTCCACCACCAGAATCGTCAGGGTGTCCCCCACGTGGTAGCCACGGCGGTCGCCAGTGAGAGAGCGATAGCCATCGGGATTGATCAGGCTTTGCGCGCTGGCGCAAATCGGTAGCAGCACAACCAGCCAAAACGCCTTAGCGTTGAACATGGACTTCCCCTTTGCCGGCCACCACGGCCAACAGACTCGCCTGCGCACCGTTGACCAACACGGGGATAGGCTCACCCAGCACGCCGGGGCGCATCGCCTTGCCCTCGGTGCGCAGCATCAGGCCTGGGCCATAGACCACGACAGTGACGGTGGCATCACGTAGCACCAGCGGTTCGGCTTTCAAGTGCCGATTGAGAATCGGCATGCCGGCGTTGACCATTTGCCCCAACCACGCCCCCTCCAGGTTGCTGGCCAAATCGTCGGGGGATACTTGCGCGGCAACCACGTCCAGCCGCTCACGGCGTGGCTGGGTATCGCTCAGCGCCTGATCCGTGCGCCCATTGCGGCCATAAACCCAGGCCTGACCCCACGCCTGGACCTTGAACCAAACTGTCACTTGGCTGGCATGCGTCTGCCCGCATACCGTGCCTTTAAGTTCAACCGCAACGCGGCTGCGCAGGTGCGTCGACAACAACCGCACCCGTGGCGATGCCATAACCGGCAAGTCACCGATGGGCGTCAGTTGGATATCCAGTTGCTCGTTGGCGAATGCCGGGCGCACGCGCTCAGTGATGTACTGTGCCATCTGGCTGGGCGTTTGCCCTGATGCACACTCGAGCGCGTTTGCCTGGGCAACCCAAAGGCAACCGACGACGATAGCGACGCGGAAAATCTTCATACTCATCAGCGACGCAGGTTATTGATGGTTTCAAGTATCTGATCGCCGGCTTGAAGCAAGCGCGCGTTCATTTGGTAGGCACGTTGCGCCAGTACCAGGCTGCTCATCTCATCAATCAGGTTGACGTTGGACATCTCGACATACCCCTGCAACAGCACACCTTGGCCATCCCGGCCGGGTTCGGCGTAGATCGCTTCACCGCTGACTTGAGAGGGTCGGTACAGGCCATCGCTGAGCTTTTTCAGCCCCTCGGCACTGGCAAACTTCGCCAACTGCACTTGGCCGACGGTGATCACCTCTCCCGTCTCGACAACGGTCGCCTGCACCGCCCCGTCCTGTTTGATCACCAGATTGCGCGCATCAGGCGGCACTCGAAGGTCCGCTGTCAGGACCTGGCCGGTGTTCATCGCCAACTGTCCGTCGGTGTTCAAATGAAAGCGACCGGCACGGCTATAGGCCAATTCCCCCGTTGGCAATTCGACTTCAAAAAAACCATCGCCCTGGATGGCCAGATCCAACTCGTTACCGGTCTGGCGCACTGCGCCCGGACTGAACACCTGAGTGGGCTCCGACGCCTGGATGCCTGCACCGGACAGCAGATTTTCAGTCATGCCGCCGCCGTCATCCCGCGTGCCGACGTCGCGCACCATGTCATGGAAATTGACCTGGCTACGCTTGTAGCCAATCGTCTGCATGTTGGCCACGTTATTGGAAATACTGTCGATCCAGGCCTGATTCGCGGATAAGCCGGAACTGGCAATACTCAATGCATCAATCACACCCGCACTCCCTGGTCAGTCCTTGCCCAATTGATTGATCCCGCTGTTCAGCAAACCGTCGTAGGCCGACAAGGCGCGCTGCAGGGTTTCGACGTGTCGCGATACTTCCATCATTTTCACCATGTCGGTGCCCATGGCAGCGTTGGAGCGTTCTAAAAGGCCTTGATGCACCACGTACTGCGTGGCTGGCGTCCAGGCTACGTCTGCCGAGTAGAGCCCTGCGCCGCGGGAGACTAAATCGCTGGCATGTTCGATACGCACCAGATTGAGTTGCCCCACCGGCGTATCGTCCACGCTCACTTCACCTCGGCTGCTCACCTTCAGCACACCGCCAGCCACCTGAATAGGCCCACCCTGACCGAGCACCGGATGCCCTGCGTTACTCACCAGGAAACCCTGATTGTCGACTTTAAAACGGCCATCACGGGTCAATGCCGCACCGTTGGGGGTATTCACGGCAAACCAGGCATCACCAGACAACGCCAGATCGGTCACCCGCCCCGTGTATTGCAGAGCACCGCCATCGGTATTGATTGAGGTCTGGGTTTCCAGCCCATCGAGCCCGGCTGTGACGCCCGAGGCGGGTGCGCCCAAAGCCTGAACGCTGAATGCACGCCCGGCCTTGTAGCCGGTGGTGTTGGCATTGGCGACGTTCTGCGATACCTCCTTCAAGGTATCGATATCCCGCTGGATCACCCCGGCCAGTTGCATGATCATGTCGCTCATGCCGACTCCAGGCTGGGGAACCCAGGCAAATCAATCATTCCGGCGGATGTCACGCGAGCATGCTGGCCGACTTCGTTGACCGACAGCACAGCCATATGCGGCACCGCCCGCGACATGAATGCGCGCAATACCCGCCTTAGTGGCGCGGCACACAACAATACTGGCTGCTTGTTATCACCCAGCTGACGCTCGGCTTCACGAGCCACTGTGGTCACGAACCGTTCCAATTCCTGAGCTGGCAGCAATGGGCTTTGCTGGCCCTCACGCGGTCGGGATGCGGCAAGCATGTAGCCTTCCAGTTGAGGGGCGATGGTCAACACGTTGAGATCACCGTTTTTGTCCACCAGGCGCTCATACAGCGCAGCACCCAGCCGTTCACGTACACGCTCTGCCAGGTCTTCCGCACTCTTGTTAGTCCTCCCGGCATCCACCAGCACCTCAAGGATGGTCTCCAGGTTGCGCACCGGTACTTGTTCACGCAGGAGCAATTGCAAGACGCGCTGAATATCGGAATAACTGAGGACTTGGGGGATCAGCTCATCTACCAGGCTACCCAGCGCGGCACGCTTGCTTTCCACCAGGCGCTCGGTCTCCGCGCGAGTAAGAAAATCGGGAGCGTAGCGTCGGGCAAGTTCGGAGAGGTGGGTCAACAGCACGGTGTCCGGCTCAACCAGCGTATAGCCGCTCATTCGCGCCTGGTTGCGTAACGCTTGGTCTATCCAAAGGGCCTTGAGGCCATACGTAGGCTCCTTGGTTTCGCGCCCTTCCAGCGTCGCCGCCGCACCACCTGGGTTGATGGCCAGCAACTTGTCGAACTCCAACTCGCCGTTGGCCACTACCGCGCCCTGGACGCAGACCTGATAGGTGCCTGGCAGCAGTTTCTTCTCTGCGTGCACACTCAGTTGCGGCAGGGCAAAACCGTAATCCCGGGCGAACTGTTTGCGAAGATTGTCGATACGCAAGCTGAGTGTACTGGTGGCCGCCAAAACCTGTGCCGCCAAGTCATTGCTCAGGCGCAGTTCAAAGGCATCGCTGCTCATCAGCGCGTAGATATCATCCGAGGCTGTATCTGCCTGGGTCTGCGTCTCCTCTGACGCCGACTCGCCCTTGGCCTTGCGCTGCAACTGGCGGAATGAATAGCCAGCCGCCACGGCAAACGCCAGAAAGAGCATCAGCAACGGCACCAACGGCAGGCCCGGCATCATCGCCAGCAACAACGTGACGATCGCCACCACCACCAGTGTCTTGGGGTAGGCCGAGACCTGTCGACCCAGTTCCGGCCCCAGGCGTGCGTCGGTAGCGGCACGGGTAATGATGATGCCGGCGGCCACCGCAATGATCAGCGACGGAATCTGCGTGACGATACCGTCACCGACCGTCAACAGAGTGTAGTGGTGCAGTGCATCGCCCCAGCTCTGTCCCTTCTGCAAAATGCCCACCGACAGGCCGCCGATGATGTTGATCGCAATGATGACAATCCCGGCAATCGCATCGCCTTTGACGAACTTGGAAGCGCCATCCATTGCACCGTAGAAGTTCGATTCGCGCTCCAACTGACTGCGGCGCCGCTTGGCCTCATCCTGGTCGATGATGCCCATGTTCAGGTCGGCATCGATGCTCATCTGTTTGCCTGGCAGCGAGTCAAGGGTAAAGCGCGCGGCCACCTCCGCGACCCGTTGTGCGCCACTGGTGACCACCACGTATTGCACCACCACCAGAATCAGGAACACCACGAAGCCGATCACGTAATTGCCACCGACCACATGGGTGCCGATCGCGGCAATGACCTGCCCAGCATCACCGTCCGCGAGAATCAGCCGCGTCGCAGAGATGTTCAGTGCCAGGCGAAACAAGGTGGTCATCAGTAGCAGCGAAGGAAATGTCGAGAAGCTCAAGGGCTTGTCGATGTCGAAGGTCACCAGCAACACCAACAATGCGACAGCGAAGTTGGTCAGCAGCAACAGGTCGAGCAACCAGGTAGGAATCGGTGTGAACAGCACCAGCAAAATGCCGATTATGGCGACGGCTAACAGCAGGTCGCTGCTTTCCGAGAGTGCGCGTGTCCAGAATGGCTTCATGGGCTCAGCACCTTGTTGCCCGGCAGAGCAATCACCCAGCGATAGACGCGTGCCACATCGCTCTGTGTGATATCCGGAATCGCTGAATCGACCCGCGCCAGTGCGTGCAAGGTGCGCGCCAGCGGCGGACGGCGCAGGATCGGCACCTGGTGCTTGCGTGCCATCTGGCAGATACGCAAGGCATGAAAGCCACGCCCGATAGCCAGGACCCTGGGCGCAAGCATCGTTGCCGGACGGTATTGCAGGGCCACGGCGTAGTGGGTCGGGTTGGTGATGATGACATCGGCATCTTTGACCTGCCCCAGCGAGGACGCTTTTTTCAGCAGGTCCTGCTGGATGCCTTTGCGCTTGGAGCGAACCTCGGGATCACCTTCGCGGCGTTTGTGTTCATCCTTGGTCTCGCGCTTGCTCATGCGCATTTGCCGGCCAAACTCGCGGCGCGAATACCACACATCAAACAGCGCAGCGGCGGCCATGATCGACAACACGGTAAAGCCCAATTGCATCAGTAATTGCTTGCCGGCCAGGGGCAGTTCCATCGGAGAGACTGTCGCCATGCCCAACAGACGCGGTAATAGACTTTGGAATAGGTAATACAGCACCAGCGCAAACAGCCCGCCCTTGACCAGTACCTTGAGCAGCTCGACAAACATACGCCGCGAGAAAATGCGCTTGAGCCCCTGGATGGGGTTAAGCCGCTTGAAGTCGGGCTTGATCACAAAGGCCGAAAACACCGGCCCGCTGAACATCAGATTGGTCAATACGGCCACCAATACCAAGGCACCGATCAGTGGCACAAAGGCATACACCACCTGCCTCACACTGTAGGCTCCCTGCTCGCCCAGATAGCCAAAGCTGGTCCCCAGTTGTCCTGCATTGGCTAACCACCAATGGCTGTGGGCAGCGATCACACTGGCAAGCGGCGCAGCGATGGCCGAGAACACCATCAGGAACGTCAGGATCATGGCGAACGACAATAGGTCCGGGCTACGCGGCACCTGACCTTTCTTACGAGCCTCTTCGAGTTTGTAGGGGGTAGCCTCTTCACTCTTGTCCTGTTGATCGCTCATGGTGCACCTGCCGGGGACAGCGCGAAGCGCAACGCGTTTTCGATCAACAGCGGCACGCGCTGAACAATGATCGGCAGTGTCAGGATCAGGATAAATACGCCGACGCCGAGTTTGATCGGCAACGACAGGAAATAGACATTGGCCTGCGGCATCGAGCGAGAGAGCAGCGCAAAGGCAGTGTCGATCAACCACAGTCCAAGGATAACGGGCACAACGATCATGAACGCCAACAGAAATTGCTGGGTCAGAATGCCCATGACCGGCCCGGAGAAATTCATCAGAGAAACGCTGCCGGGAGGTACCACTACCAGTAGCAGACTGAAGACGCGCAGCAAGTCGTGATGCAGGTTCAACGTCACGAACAGGATGCCCAGGGTCCACACCAGCACTTCGGCGATTAGGCCGGTCATATTGGAAGTGCCCGGGTCGAACACCCCGGCGGCATTCAGGCCGATCTGGGTGTCGATGAGCTTACCTGCCATGTCCAGGCCGGCATGGGCGGCGTGAAACCCGAAGGCCATCAACGCCCCCAGCATCAACTCGCCGAGTACCGACGATAGGCTCAATGCAGGCATGCCAGTCACATTCAAAGAACTGGCCAGGACGGCCGATAAGACCAGCGCCAGCAACACCCGAACGGTCATGGGCAATCGCGAGAAAAATACAATAGGGGCGACAACGAGAAGCGGCGCCAGCCTCATGGAGATGAGGAGCAGATTGGCCATGTAGGGCGTCAACACGACTAGAAGCCAGCAGCCTGAGTGAGTGCACTCAGCGCAAACTGCTTGAGGATCGTCAGCATCCACCCCCCCAAAACCAACAGCATCACGACGGTGATGATCAGTTTAGGGATGAACGTGAGGGTCATTTCCTGGATCTGCGTGGCCACCTGAAGAATACTGACCAACAGGCCGACGATCAGGATCGCCAATAGCAAAGGGGCGGCAACCAGGGCTGCAGTGAGCAGCGCTTCCTTGAGCGCGTACAGCATGAAATCCTGTGTCATCCATGTCCCCAGGTAACGCATTTTGATCCGGAGACATCACATGCCACCCAGAGTTCCATGGCTAGTAGCCATTATTTTGCTGGCTGATCATAGCCATTCCCGAAGTCGTGAAACAAGAGGGGACGGAGGAAAAATAAAAAGAGTTTTTTAACGTTTCTTTTGAATAGAGCGGCACGCAAAAAACCATCCAAAAGCGGTATGCCTTGGCACCATGCCATCTCCAATCGACAGAGAAAATGCTTGGCTTTGTAGCTAAGACAGACGCTCATGCCATCTACCCAAGGCCTGAAGAACGCACCATAGCTATCGTCAATAGTCAAAAGCGTTGCTCTACGTCACAATTTGGCCCGTGCTTTTAGGAAACTCAGATAGTGTGAACTCTCATTCGCAAAAATCTCTTGCCCCGCCCCCATATAAGCTCGCATCAGCTCGTCTGCCGCACTGTCCTCTTGTCCCTCATCGAGATAAACCTGCCCAAGTCGCAAGTGCAAAAATGGATTACCGATGCCACCAGGACAAGTCATTGCATACTGCAATGCATCACGCGCAGAAGATTTGTAACCAGATAGAAAACACGCATCTGCTATTGCGGCCAGAATCCAGGTAGAGGCTTCCCAACTATTTTTAGGTTCGGGAACTGATCGCCAGGCGCGGTTGTACTCGGCTATTGCCTCCTCATGGTTTCCTTGCTCAGCCAGCATGTCACCGGAACGGCAATATTCTTTTATTTTTTCATGCAGAACGACATCAAGCTCAGCACTCATATTCACATCCATTTAAGCCACATGAAGCCGTTCGAAAAACGCCAAACAACCAAGGCCAAACCCCACTACCATCGCCAAAGATGAACGCTGGATCCGGAGTAATCGAGATATTTAAGAATAGCCCCCAGTCTATAATCAACAACGAGCCCATTATCTAACCCACCGCCTTCCGATTCATAGCCATTGACATAAAACGCGTCCACTGCCCGCTGGCGATAAAGATCGTCCGCCGTGTCAACCTCACCCACACCTTCACACTTCAAAATATCAAAGTAGAGTTGGTAGGTTTTTGCAGCGAGCGCAGATCTTTTCACTTTTGACAACCTGATTAACTCAACAGCAACGGCATCATTGAAAGAGCTAATCGACTCCCCCGCCAAAATCGCCGCCAAGATACAGTCCAACTTCCGATCTGGAGGTTCAATCGACTTACAATCTTTTTCCACTTCTATTTCTCTATCAATAAGAAATGCAAGAATCTGTAACTTTTCGATAGGAAACGCATTTTTTAAGTTAGCTTCAGGATCTAGCTCAAGCAGAGCCTTCACACTTTCCAAGCCTCGCTCCACACCCTGCTCAATGAATGATCGAGGATTTTCTCCACTCCGCCATGTAATCAACGCCTGCATTAGCTGACTCAAAAAAATCTGACGACTGTTAAGTGAAAGCAAATGATAATTTTCATGGTTTTTGGCGTATAAAAATCCCTCTTCAAAAGTACTGACTTGTTTTGCGTAAAATCGAATGCTTTCTATAGACGACATGTTCAATTCCTACCAATACTCACAACCTCTCCAGATCTAAAATTGAAGCCCACCACGCCATCTTTAGATACGTAACCAGCCAAATACTTGTCAAGCACCCCGTCAGCCTGCTTCAACAAATGGCAATCATCAAACTCACCATTCTTGATGTGGTACACCTTATGATCACAGCGTGCCTCATCGAGAAACAAGGCATCTCCACTCTCAGTTAGTAACCAGCACCTTAACTGTTTTGACCCTATTTTTTCTTCCAGCGCTCTCATGGCTGACTTTTTACCGCCCACATGAATACGATATTCCTCAAGAGTCATACGTCCAGAAAAATCAAACAACGAATTTATCCATCCTGACGGCTTAGTTGAAGACTCTGTTATCACGAACGAATTAAATAGGCGATATAGCTCGCACCACTTCAAAGGGAGCATGGCATGCTCAGAATCATATAACTGACCCGACGTAGGTTCGTTTACATAAGTCAGATTAAAGAAAAGATTACCTTCTTTCTTTTCGCAAACTAGAAAGGAAAGAACAAGCCTGGACCCTTTAATAAATGCCGCAACGGGAGATGGCCAGTTTTCCTCCATTGCCTTCGCCGTCAAGGGAAATGCAGATACAAAACCTGGAAAAAAATTGCTGACGGGAGCCCCTAAAGCCTCCCTGATTTCCGGCTTTAAACGCTCCGCAACCGAAACATCCAGGTCGTCGCTGGACGAGCAAATGAAGTCATAATCTAATTTATCCAGCATCACTTTACACCCAATCTATTAGCTGATTGATAGACACGAATTTGATTCTGAATTAGCCGCTCCATTTCCCGCTGGGTATTTTTAAGACCTTCGATATATTCACCATACAGATTATCCTTCCCATAAGTCTCCCACTTAACCGAAGCCCCTTTCAACGCATTAAATCCTTTGGGCAACGACTGTAAACTTACAGTCGATCAGACTCTTCCTCCGATAACAAATACTCAACAAAATCCAAGTAGGAGCCCCACACCTCAGGCGCTGTCATCAATGCGTCTCTACCTAGGCGATTAACATCAATTGCATCACACCAGAGCACCTGACCCAATTGGGAGTTGCAGTCCATCACGATTAAGCCTTCAGCAGGTTCGCCCAACACAAGATAGTTTGGTAAAAGTTGCCCACTGTTTCTCAAGCGTTTCGTTTCACTAAGAACATTAGTCGGAGACTCCCAACCGATCTGGTGCAGCGGTAAAACGTAAATGCCACTTCCGTCAAAAAACTCCCCCACCAATTTGAAGCTAGTGGGAAGTGATATTTTCAACTCGTGTTCCAGATTTTCAATAAAATCCGGATCCACTGCGCGAATACCATTCAACGACTCAAATCGATTCTTTACCTTCTCTAGACTTGACATACCAACCTCACTGATTCTTTACGCGCCACTGCCAATATTCTCTAGTATCGACTGAAAAGGCCCGTCTATCAATTGGAAAGTTTGGGTTTGGAATATTTTTCCCATACTGACTATGCAGGGCATTTTGACCAGGTGTCCCTACTCCGTGGTAACGAGTACTCGCCTCAGCCAAGGCACCGCGTGAATCCTGCCCCATATGATGTAACGTAGCAAAACTACCATCACGCAACTGTGGAGACAAACCTTTTGCAGCCGCCTCTGCATTCGATCTTCCTATGAAGTCTTTAGGCCCATCACTGCGAATAATCCCCCAATCGACATCATTTCTTTGAATGACTGTATAGGTTTGGCCAGTACCTTTTGGCCTAGTAGCGGTCCATTCCACCTTATCAGTAAAGTAAATGTTATCTGCGAATGTCTTCCAAGGTTTAGCAGCGTTCGTCAATGTAGTTTCAATGACAGGCACGTCATCACTAATCAAAATAACGTCTTGTAACGTCGAGGTCCGAGATGCGGTACCGATATTAACGCTGAATGCATCCGACTGCATTACACGGGCAAGTGTTAGATCAATCTTGTTAGACAGCATGGTCGAAGGCGCAAGTAATCTCCCAGTAAGTGTGCCTCCGGGCAACGACAGCATAGACACCATCACGTCCTGACTCGCCTGATCAAAAGTACGATCCCCCACTGCGGCCCACGCAATTGGGATAGCGTTCGCTCCAGCCCATACTGTATTAACTCCAAGTGCCACACCATTATGGATCATAGAGTTCAAACCATAAGTCATATCAAGCAGTGAGCTACCCGTCTCGAAATGAGTCGGAAAGGTACTCATTAGATCGGTATCTTCATACACGCCAGCGGAAAACAGCGGCTCCGGCTCTTTAAACAAAGCCCGCCGCAACTCTACGGGTAGCACACCCTGATTTTTTTCAGTTTCACGCGCTAGAAAACGAACTTCCGCCGTTGTTAACGTATCAGGCAACTCCCCACTATCCAGCATTTTTTGCCATTGATTAGTGGCAAGCGAAGCGACTAAATTTTGCTTAGATGCATCTTCAACACGTAACTGACTCACCATAAAGTCACCCAACGTGTTGCCGAACGCATCGGCCGCAACCTGCCCGAAATCAGGTCGAGCACCTCCAAACCATTTATCTTTCAAAACCGCAGAAGCATAAGCACTGATCTGCCCACGCACCGTTGAACTCACTAAACCAGGGCCATTCCCACCTACATACCCGGCGACGGTAGCTCCAACTGCAGATGCCGCAACATTGCGCCAACTGAACGCGTTATCCAGCCCCACCACCCGGCTGGCGATCTGGCTGTTGGCATAGTTGAATGTCCCCAGTGCCGCGTAGCCGGTGCCGTAAGTACCTCCGCTTTTCATGGCTTCTGCAGCAGTGCCCGCCCATGAGCCCAGCGCCCCGGTCTGTGCCAAAGTGCCAAACCCTGAGGTGAGACCGGCCGTCAGACCACCGACAGCCACTTGTTTCCAGGAAAAACTATCCACGACCCCCATTGCCCGGCCGGCCAGTTGAGAGGCGGCGCCGCCCACTGCGCCAGCGAGCATCGCAACGCCCAAAGTGCCCCATCCCGCACCGGCGATGGTGCCGGTCATCACGGCGGCTCCCGTCGCAACCAAACCACCTGTGGTTGCAGTGGCTCCCACTGCAAGCGGCGCAGCGGCACCAGCAGTTAGAACGCTAGCCACCACAGCAACTACCACCATGACAACACTGGCGAGACCGCTGCTTTTCTTTTTCTTTGGTTTGGGTGGCGGTGGTAAAGTCGGACTAGGGGTGGTATTACCGACTACATCATCGGCGCTATACACCTTAAAAGTAGTTGAGTTATTGCGAGTACCACTTACGACATTTGGTATTCTAATGCTTTCGCCAACCAACAATGTTTTACTGGGATTAAGGCTATTCGCATCTGCTATTAAATACCACATCCCCGAATCGCCCCAGACTGCTTGGGCTATAAGTTCAAGTGTGTCCCCCTGATTAACGATGTACATCGATGGATTGAGCCCAGGGTATTCAGAAGAGATAGGCGCAAAAGTATCGCTTAACTCCGCAACGCTTGCAGTACCGACATTAGCAAGCGCCTTACCCTCATAGTAGTAATAGTTTTGCGCAATCCCGTTACTTTCATACCCAGCTTCATACCTTGCGATTAATTTTCCGTCGCGATCGGATGAAAAGGTACGATAGCCAACACCATTAAAAATAGAATCCAGGCTTCCTCTTGCAGTGTAATTAAACGAACTAGTCCCGGGACTACCCCCCAAGCTCCAAGTCGCTACAGTCTCTCGCTCCTTGTAGGAGTCCATTAGGTAGTAAGTTTTACTATAACCTCCCGTATAGCTAACACCCGTGCCATTGCTATTATAAACCACATATCGATAGGATTTTTGGTTTCCTACCGCATCAATCATACCGCTCTCACCATAATAAGTAGCTTGAGAAACCTTTTGCGCACCACCTGCCATCTTATAACTTAACTGAGAAACTATTTTGCCATCCCCGCGATAACTATAGTTACTTACAGTCGTGATCAGCCCACCACTATATCCAAGCTGACCTATGCGATTGCCGCGCCCATCATAACTATTCGAAAAATCAAGGGATACTGAGCCAACCGATACTATTTCTTGTAAACCATTAGCACCCAAAGCACGATTAATGTTCTGGCTTCCCGAACTTGAAACTTGTCCAGCATCATTGTAAGAGTAGTTATTGCGGACATAAACGTCGTTCGCCCCCGCGGTGTTCCGCCACTGCTCTGAAGACGCGCGACGACCGACCATATCGTAACTGATGGAATACCCTTTTGTTTTATCTCCAACCTTGCCCGAAACAATCAAACCGGCAGATACGTAACCATCACCAACTAGAACTCTATCTTCAAGATCAAATTTGTTCCAGTTTTCGATGACTGTCCGCGCCCCAGCTTGATTTGTTGCATCCATCAGAGTACGACGACGATTCCCATACTCATCAAAATCGTATTTAAGTGAGTCTATTCGTGCACTGTATGCCAAAGACTTCAAGACGCCGTATGTAGTGGTTCCCGCCGGAGCCTTTGTTTCTTTCAGTCTGGCCCGCTCGTCAATCTGATATCGTGTCTCCATACTGGAAAAAATATCTTCTGCCAGCACGATTGTAGTTCTGTATCTATGCGAATCAACCGAGCGAACCTTGTCACCCGTCAAATTATAATAATAAGTAGACGTCTGCGAGTCGATTTCACCTGGCCCCCATTCCGACGCTGCATCCTCTACCGACTTCAAAGCACCATTCGAATAATAAACATAATTAACCAAAGATGTTATATCTACATCTTGAAACACCCCTGGACTAATCTCTATCCTCCAAGGCATTATACTTTTTAGAACCTGGCCAAATGCATTGTACGAATAGGTATAATTATTTCCGCCCAAATCTTTACGACTTGCTAACCGCCCATAATCAGCCTCATTATAACCCCATACACTTGTATTAGCTAAGCCATCAACTTCCCTAATTTTTTTATTACCCTCACTAAACTCATATGAGTTTTCAACTCGAGACTCATTGCGCGTTCTAACAATATTCCCCCGCTCATCAAACAACGTATACCGCACATTCCCCGCCACCCCAGTCATAACCCCCGACCCACTGGCGCTGGCCAACGTCTCCTCTACCGCACTACCGCCACTGATCTCCCCCACCAACCGCCCCGCCTGGTCGTACTGATTGGTCGACAACGTCACCGCAACGCCATTGCGTACGATCCCGTGCGTCAACTGCCGATCCATCGCGTCGTAGCTGTCAACCAATACGGTCCCCAGCGCATCCTGGGTGGCAACTCGATTGCCGTGGCTGTCCATCAGGTAATTGCGCGAATACCCCAACGCATCGATATCGCGCAGCAACTCACCCACTTGGTTGTAGACATGCTGTCGCGTACGCAAGGCGGTGCTGGTAGGCATGCCTGCATAAGGCCCCACCAGATCCACCTCCTGAATCAACTGACCCAGCACGTCATAACGCTTTTCATGGATCAGGCTGGCACGGTAGCTGGTGCCGTTTTCCCGCAGGATGTCAGTGACCGGCAAGGTTTCGCTCAGTTGCTTGTTGTTGTGATCGTAGGTGTAGGTGGTGATGTAGCCGCGAGCATCGGTGCGGGTCAGCAGGTTGCCCCAGCGGTCGTAGCTCTGGCGAATGATCGGCGTGGCCAGGGTCAGGTTGATGTTGTTCAGTGTGTCGGCGTTGATGTTGGCTTCGAACGCAGGCAAATGTTGCTCAAGTGCTCGACCAAGAACGTCGTAGCGGGTGTAGGTAATACGATCATCTGCGGCGGTGTTGGCGTCGCCGATCTGGTTACTGCGACTGGCCTTGGCATTGAGGTCGTAATCGACGCGGGTAATGCCTTGGGCGTTTTGCTGCTGGGTAACCCTCCCGGCCTGGTCATAGACATAACCAGCTTGCAGGTAGCCATTCAACAACTGGCTGGTCACTTCGCCGAAACGGTTATACACCGCTGAGTTGATGGTGGTTTTCTGGGTGTTGTCGGCGGCCGTATACCAATCGGTGGTGGACAGTTGTTGGCCCATCACATCGTAGGTGTAACCGCGGCGGATGGTCTGGGTGCGAGTGAGCGCCGCGCCGCCAACCGTCCAGCCACTCAAGGTCACGTTGATCTGGCGACTTTCTTCCACGCGCCGACCGGCCGCGTCGACCTTGTAGGACTGCGCCGAACCACTGGCGTCGATGCTTTGAACTTCGTAGCCCGCCGCATCAAAACGGGAGCGTGTGACACGGGTTACGCCGGCCTGTTGATTGCCTGCCGAATCGACCCCGGCACTTTCGGTTTCGCTCACTACTTGGCCGAAGGCATTGAGTGCATAGGTGGTAGTGGGTGACGCATAGACGAAACCGGCGGCAAAGGGATCCACTGCGCCGTTTTTCGCCGTGGCTCGGGCCGGTTCGACCAGCCGCACGGTCTGCCCCAGGGCATTGTATTCGGTTGAGGTGACGTTACCGGCAGCGTCCACCACTGCCCGCACATTGCCCACGCCGTCGTAGTACATCTGGCTGACCAACTGGTTGCCGACTACCGCCACCGCCGACACCGCACCTGACTGGCTATTTATAATCTGTTGCCAGTAACGCACGCCTTCCTGGGTCACTTGACTCAAGCGCCCCATAGCGTCGTAGTCAAAGCGCGTGCTGCGGTCGTTGACACTGGCCAACGGAGGGCTCGGCGGAGTGCTCTCGTCCCAGCCGCTCAGGCCGTTGGCGTACTCGACCTGGCGACTGACCTTGCCCAGCACGTTGTATTCCATGCGGGTGTAGTTGCCCTGGCCATCGACGCTGCCGATGCGTTGCCCGGCCAGGTCGTAGTAGTACACATTGCTGGCACCGCTCTGCACGGTCACGCCGCTGGCGTTTCGCGCGATCAGGGTTTCACGCACCAATTGGCCTAAGGCGTTGTAACTGTAAACCGTAGTCGGCGAGGCGGTGATCAAGGTCGACGTGGCAACGTTGCCAGTGAAGGTGTAGACACTGACGGCGTCCTGTTGCACTGCTGTCTTGCGTCCCAATGCGTCGTAGGTGGTGATCAGCGTTCGGTCTTGTGAGGTATTGGCTATGAGCGTTGAGCTGTTCAGGTCGCTGGCCGTGTAATAACCAGCTGTCGGCGCGGGTGCCGTCAAGGCATTGGCATACCGCTTGGTGGTCAGGCGATTGCCTTGGGCATCATAGGTGTAGGCCGTCACGCCCTTGAGCGGATCAATGTCATGGGTCAGTCGGCCGAGGGTGTCGTAGACCTTGTAGCTGTCGACGAAGTCAGTCACCGGCGCGCCGGTGTTGTTGATCCGGACACGATTTCGCACGGCATTACCGAGTGCATCGTAGGTGACGTCCGTGGTCACCTGCAGCGTATTGGCCGTGCCGTCCGAGGCTTGCTGATAAGCACCGGTGACCTTGTTGTACCAGCCCGGCGCGGTGATCTGCACTTGATGGCCGACAGCGTCGTAGGCATACCCGGTGGTCCTTGCCTGGCTCAGGTCATCGCCAGCCGGCTCAGCAGCCAATGCGCTGCGCAAGCGTCCCGCCGTTCGGCTGGTGACGTTACTCAACGCATCGTAGGTAATGCGGGTGACTTGCAGTAGCGAGCGAGTACTGACCACCCCATTGATATCAATGCTCGACACAGCAACCGCGGGGGTGATTTCTTCTACCAGCCGGTTCACGTTGTCGTAGCGGTAGTTCCACACCGAACCGTTTTTGTTGGTTAAGGTGGTCCGATTGCCCACGGCATCGTACGTGTAGGATTCGGTCTTGCCGGCGGCGTCGGTGACACTGCTGAGCTGCCCGGCGGCGTCGTATACCGAGCGCGTGGTGTACGTCAGCGCGCCCAGGTTAGTCAGCGCGGCAGTCACGCCCTCAAAGGTGCGCGGTGTGCCCGCCGGCATTGCCTTGTCGTAAAGGCGGCTTTCAGTGATACGTCCCTGTTGGTCATACAGTGTTTCTGTAACCTGGTTCAGTGCATCGATGGTCACCCGCACTCGACCCATCTGATCGTAGAGATAGGTGGTGACCTGGTCCTTGGCGCTGGCGCCTGCCGCAACGCTGGCCGGCGAGTTGCCCAAGGCGGCCAGCGCGCTGGCACTCAGCGCGGTGGCGAAACGAGTAGTGCTGGCCAGGCGACCATCCGGATCATAGGTACTGCGGGTGACACCGCCGAGAGCATCCACTGTGTCAGTCACGCGCCCGGCATTGTCATAGACGTACCAGGTACTGTTGCCACCCGGATCCAGCTTGCGAGTCACCTGGTCATTGGCGTTGTAGAAATATTGCGTAGTGAGGTTGTACCCGTTTGGATCAAGTCGTTCGGCGGTGCGACGGCCCAGGTTATCGAATACATACAGAACGATCTGCTGATTCGGATTGGCGGTGGTGCCGCGTGCCACCTGGACCTGTCGACCAAAGCCGTCATAGGTGTAGGTGGTCGTCAGCTTGAGGCCGTTCGGGTCTTGCACCACCGTCAGCAATTGACCCTTGCGGTCGTAGGCGTAGTCAGTGACGCGTTGACCCGCCTCGGTCATACGCACTTTGCGCCCCTGCCCATCAAACGCATATTGGGTCACAACCCCGGCAGCGTCGGTACGACTGATCATGCGATTCGCAGCATCGTAGCCATAGGTCGTCACCCGGCCCACTGCATCAGTCACGCTCAGCAGATGTCCGGCGACATCGTAAGTATTTGTGTTGGTACGACCCAGACCATCGGTACTGGCGATCTGTTGGCCGTTTTTGTCATAGCTGAAGGCCTGGGTACGGCCTTTGCTGTCGGTGATCGTCAGTGTTTCACCGTGACGATTACGCACGGTAGTCATGGCCAGGCCATCCGGCGTGGTCACCACCAACGTGCGCGTGCTGTCGTTGTAGCTATAGGTCGTGATCAGCCCACGCGCGTCCATCTGGCGCAAGACACGGCCAAAGGCGTCGTATTCACGGCCCTGGGTCTGGCTGAGGGGATTGCTTTCAACGATCACGCGACCATTGTCCAGGTAGCTGGTGCTGTTGATCTGCCCTCGCCCATCGATCCTGTTGATCACCCGTCCGAAGGCGTCATAGGAGACTCCGGAGGTGCGCGATAAACCGCCGACGTCCTCTTCCTTGCCAATCAGTTCACCACGCCGGTTATAAGCCAGGCTTTCGCGAATCGTGGTGCCACTGGTGCTGGTACGCAGGCTGCCAACCTGCTCGCCAAACAGGTTGTAGGCGTAGCCAACGGTATTGCCCAGCGCATCGGAACTGCCGGCCAGCGTGCCGGAGGTGGTGTAGGCGTAGAAGCTGCGGTTATCGGTGTTGGCATCACGAATCGCCTGAACCAGTGCATTGACCTGCACCGTCAACAAACCGCCCGACAACGTAGCGGTGTTGGCCGTACTGAGTCGGTTTGTCAGGGTCGCGCGCTCGCTGGCATCACCGAAGGCGGTATAGCGGGTTTCGCTGACTTCACCCAGGGCGTTGATTACATGGGTCAAACGTCCTGCCGCATCGTAGTAGGACAGTGTCCGGTTGCCCAATGCATCGCTGGCGCTGGCGACGCGGCCGGCGGCGTCGTAACGATAGGTCAGACCATATTGCGCATAAACGGCGGCCACTTGGGCGTCGGTCATGCCGACCGTAATGCGACCCGACGCCTCGCCCAGCAGTTTGCCGATGGTTTGCCCGAAGGCGTCATAACGGGTGAGTACACTGCGAGCCTCGGGTGTACCTTGAGCCCGGGTTTCGCGCACCAGGCGTCCTGCCGCGTCATATTCATAGGCGGTCACCGTACCGTCGGTCGCCGTACGCTGGGCCACTCGCCCCTGGCCGTCAAAAGCGGTGGTACTGGTTTGCCGCGCACTGCCGGACACCGCGGCCTTGAGCGTGGCGAACCCTGTATTGCTGTTGACCGCGGCGGTATAGGCTGCTGCGTATCGAACGGTTTGCTGGGTGTTGGTGGCTTCGTCGAACACAGTCTCAGTGACAAACTGCTGCTCATCGAGGCTGCCGACCTGCCTGCCGGCCGCATCATAGAAATACCAGGTCGACAGGCTGCCACCTTCACTTGGCCTCAGTTGATCGAGTGTGCCTGATTCGCGGTTGGCGGCGGCGGTCACTGCGGCATAACGAAGGGTCTGGACCAGTCGGCCAGCGGCGTCATAACGATTTTCCCGCAGGTAGCCTTCAGCATCCAACTGCCCGGCCTGATGTCCACTGGCATCGTAGAAAAACCGTGTGATTCGATCCCCGGCCTGCTGCCGCACCAACTGCCCAAGGCCGTCGTAGCTGAGGGTCGTCACCAACCCCGCCGGTGTGGTGGTGGTACTCAGGCGCCCTGCGGAATCGTAGGTGAAAGAGGTGACTCGATCATCAGCGTTAGCCGGGGGCCGAACCTGCGTCACTTGGGTGACGAACACAGTTGTGCCGTCATACCCGCCAGTGGTATCGATCAAGGTAGCGTAGCGTTTTTCCTGGATCCGCTGCCCCGAGGCGTTGTAGACAAACTCAGTGACGGCTCCCAAGCCGTTGATCTGCGCACTGACCCGTCCCGCCTCGTCATACAGCACATAGGAGCGCACGCCCGTGGCGTCCTGGACCATGGTTTGCCGGCCAGCCGCGTCATACACATACAGCGTCGAGCGCGGTGTGGCGTTGGCGGCGGTTTCGCTTTGTGTGATCAACCGACCCCAGGTGTCGTAGGACTGGCTGATGGTCAGCCCTGCGCTGTTGGTCGTCGTGACTGTACGATTGAGGCCGTTATAGACCGTTGTACGTGTGCCGGATGCATCAGTCTGACTGAGTACTCGGCCCATGCCGTCATACACAATGGAGGTTAGCGCAGCCTTCGCGTTTCTATCAGCTCCACGCACAGCCAGGGTCTGGAGTAACTGGCCGTGTTCACTGTAAATAAACTCGGTAACGTTCGCGGCACTGTCCAGCAGGCCCGCGCCATTGGCAGCCACAGCGGCATACACCACACGACGGTTCAGGTTGCCGCGATAGTCATAGCTCAGTTCGGTCAGCGTCGAACGTGTTTTGTCCCTTGCGGCCGCCCATGTGATCAGCGACGACTCGGACAACACGTCGGCAGGCGCCAGCCCTGACACCGCAAACTGCGCATCACCGTAATTGACTTCCTGCGTACGCAGGCCGCTGGCGTTATAGCGGTACTCCACCACCTGGCCAGCACCATCCACGGCAAATCGCAGACGGTTGTTACTGTCATAGGCGTAACGCGTGACCTGGGCACTGCTCGCAGGCGGTTCGGTCCAGCCGGTGCCGTTGCGGGTCGCAGGCACGCGATAGCGCACTTCGTTGAGCAATTGGTTATCGGCGTTGTAGCTGCGTGTGATCGTGTTACCTGCGCTGTCACGCTCCAGCACCCGATTACCATTGGCATCGTAGCCATAGCTCACCGAGTTGCCGCGACCGTCGACGACCTGGAGCACATTACCGTCGGCGTCGTAGCTGTAGCGCGTGGACAGACGCTGGCCGTTGACTGCCGGCGTGCGTACCTCGATCAGTTGATCCTGAGTGTCGTAGTAATAACTCCACTGCTGCCCAAGCCCATTGAGCACATCGGTGCGACGGTTGGCTGTGTCATAGCTAAAACGTGTAATTCCAGACGCGTCACTGACGATGCTGACACGATAATCGGCCCCCACTTGTTCGTAGCCGAAATTCACGGTGGTGCCATCGCTCTGCGTGACGCTGGCAATGTAGAAACTCGACTCCACGTACGTATAGGACGTGGTGTAGACCTTGCCATCGGCGATGCTGTTGTCTTGCGGGCTCAGGTCAGTGCTGACGCTGGTCAGGCGGCCCAGGCCGTCATAGGTGTAATACACCTGGCGCGTCAGTGCCTCACCTGCCGAACGCCGCGTGTCCAGGCGCTCCAGCTTGCCGGCGGCGTTATAGTTAAGCACCAGCTCCTGACCCGAACTGTCTTTGACGCTGCTCAAACGCCCCTGGACGTCATAGCTGTAGCTGATCTGGGTGCCATTGGCATCGGTAGTGGATACCAGTTGGCCATTCCAGTTGTAACGTTCAGTGGTGCGTCGTGAACCATCGGTCCATACCACTTGCCCTGCGAGGTCGTCCCACGTGAGGGTGTCATGCGCGCCATCACCTTCGGTGGACTGATAGCGTGTTCCGTCCCAGCGATAGACCGCTTTGTGACCATCGCCGGTGATGCGGACCATCTGACTGCCGGCAGTATTCAAGGTGCCCACTAACGTCAGGCTGCGCTCGGCATCCCAGCGCCAGCCATCGGCGTCTGCGTCGCTGAAATCACCTCGGGTGTTGTAGGTCCGGGTATGCAGAAGATCCTGGCCAAGACCGGACAATTGCTCATCGGTAAAACGCAGGACCAGGTTGCCATTGCTGATATTGACCAACGCTTGGCCGCCAACCTGGCCGAGGTTGCCCTGGCCGGGCGAACCGCTGCCACCCAGCGAGTTGAGCGAGGTGTTGAACAGACCCAATCCATTGCCAGCAACGATCGCTACCATTTCCTTGACTCCCCCGCCCCAACTGAACCGGCCTTGCGGTTCAAGACAATTGGACTGTCCGCGAGCGCGGTAAATCAGCCCCTCTGTCAGTCCTTATGCGTCGATTTCGAGGATTGTTTAGGGCGGGTGGAAATTTTTTTATTTCGCCAGGAAATTGCGCGGTTCCCCATGACAGCGAGCCAGCGCTAAGGCAATAATCCGGCACACTGCTACCCATGTCCCAGGGAAGGATTGATTGATGAGCACCGACGGCATCCTCGCCGAACAACAGCGCCTGGCAAGGCTACTGACATTTCTTGACCACGACCCAGGCAACCTGACACTGATTTGCGACGCTATGGGCAAGGCGATCGCGCTGGGTGACCTGGCTATCGGTCAACAATTGATCGAGCATGTAAAGATCCACGGTATCGAGGATGCCAGGGTGTTCGCCAACGGCACTCACTTGCTGCTACAGGCGGGCGACTACTCGGCAGCCGCCGCCTTTGGAGACAAGGCAATCGCGGCTGGCCTCAATGATCCTGCCGTCGTCTTCAACACCGCGCTGGGGCATTTCCACAGTGCCGATTTCAGCGCTGCCGACACCCTACTTGCCCATCTGACCCCGCACGCCGATTGCCCCGTCGCGACCTTGCTGATGCATGCCCGTGCCCTGCATCAACTGGAAGAAACCGAAGCGGCCGAAGCCCTGGTGCTTCGAGCACAACAACTTGAGCCCCACAACGTCGACATTCGCGGCTTGCTGGCACTCCTGTTGTACGAAAACGACAATCTTGCCCAGGCGCTCAGCACTGCTCATGAAACCCTGGCCATTGACCCGGACCAACGCGACGCATTGATCGCGTGCGCCACGGTGCAATTCGAGCAACACAACGTAGCAGCGTCTCGCAAGGCGTGGCTGCATACCCTCAAGGCTTATCCGGACTGTGGCCGAGCCTGGTCGGGGCTAGGCCTGTTGGAATTCGGTGAGCTTGAGTTCGACCTGGCTGAAAGTCACCTCAAGAGCGCCGTCCAGTTCATGCCTCACCATATCGGCACTTGGCACCTGCTGGCCTGGATTTACATCCTGCGCAACGACAACGCTCAAGCACGCGCGGCGCTGGAGCAGTCCTACGCCCTGGACCGCAGCTTTGGAGATACCCACGGCGGGCTGGCGGTGGTGGATATCCTCGAAGGCCACTCGGACAGAGCACGCATCGGCATCCGCAAAGCGCTACGTCTCAAGCCCGACAGTCTGGCGGCCCACTACGCACAGGCACTCCTTCTGCAGCAGGCCGGCCAAACAGATGAAGCCAGGCAACTGATCGATGGTCTCCTGGAGAAAAACCGCCCAGGCAGTGAAATCACTGGCCGTACGCTGGTCAACCAATGGCTGCAACGTCACCAGCAAGGCACAACGCCGCCCAATCCCGGCCAACATTGAAGTCATCCCTTATGGAGCCCCAACCATGCTGGACGCAACCGAATACCTGCACCTGGCCATTCACGCCAGCAAGGACGGCAATCACCACGCCGCCCTGAACTACCTCAATACCGCACTGGAACAACAGCCAGACAATGCTGCCGCGCGTTATTTCCTGGCGGCCGAACACGCGGAACTCGGGCTGCTGGATCGTGCGCACGCCGGCATGACCCAAGCCCTGGAACTTGATCCCCAGATGGATATCGCTCGCTTCCAACTCGGGCTGCTGAACCTGCAATTGCAACAGGTCGAACAGGCCCGCACAGCCTTTGATTACCTGCAACACCGCACACAAGACCTCAGCCTGAAATGGTTCGCCAGCGCCTATCTGGATATGCTCAATGAGCAGCCAGGGAACGCCGTCGAGAAGCTGAAAAGCGGCATTGCCGACTGTACCAACCCCGCATTGAAAGCGGACATGACGCGTGTACTGTCCAGCCTCGCAGATACCGCCGTTGCCCCCCAAAACGATACACTCGCCCCGCCAGGCGTGTTCCTTGGCGCTTACCGTGACAACCTCGAGACCCCGTGACAATGAGCAAGATCGACCCCACTCGACTTTCCCGCGTCCTGGCCGCCCTGGCTAGACCCAAGGAACAGGTGACGTCGAGCGCTTTCACTCAGGCTGCTCCCGGCAAAAGCCAGAATGCCGGCAAGAGCCTGGAGACGCTGAAAACACGCTTGCATGGCCGCATCAAGGCTTTACAGCCAGATGCGGAAGGTTTTCGTGATGCCGCACCGGTCGTCACGATTCAGGAAATTTTATGCTGGGAGTTTGGTGATGGGATTCTTGAGCACAGTGATTTCAAGCAGATCGCGCAACAGGTGACGCAAACCATGATGGGCGAACCAAAACTGGAGAAAACGATCCGCACGATTATTGATGAGGCCCTGTCGGGAAGATAAGACCGGGCATTTTGGCAAGTCATTCACCTCCCCATACCGCCATAAAAACTACGTGCGCGCAGCCAGCAGAACACCCATTGTCTTGCTCATAAACTCTGGGCTTCTTTCATTTATCTTACTTGCAATATAGGCCACAGCGTCCTTGGTTGGCTTATCTGACTCGCGCAACGCTTTCACAATGATTTCCCGCGCGGCATCACTATTCAGCACGCGCAGCAAAACAATGGATGCCCACTCGGGATTACTGGCCACGATCGTGGGATAGACAGCCAGCAAGTCTGCAACATACGCATCCAACGGTGCCGCTTCTGCCGCGTGGATAATGGAAAACATGCATTCATGATGTGGGCAGCCGTCATCTAAAAGCGGAAGAAGGAATTTTGCCGCTGAGGGTTCGCCGAGTTGGCTTAATTCAAACACCCCCTCATCCACTACTTTCGCCATATCAGCGGGCCTGTTTGAAATCACCTCGCTCAGTCGATCAATTATGTTTACAAAGGAGTTCGACGGCATCAATCCGGCCTCTTGAATATTTCTGGAAATTTGACCTTGTTCTGCTTTATCAGATCCTGCAGCTGATCCCTTATAAAACCGTCATATAGTCCGTCTTTTTTATAAATTTGTCTAGCATCCCATACGCCCTCGGCCAGTGCCTTACGCGGCGTCATATTACTATCAGCCGTGTTGCCATAGGTAAATGTTTCCCTGTGCCGCCCGCCGACGCCTGGGTGAGGCTGTTCCATATTAATAGCGATGCCCTCATCTCGCGGAACGTCATGTTCTGCCATGTGTTTGGCCGAAGGTATATGGTGCGGCGTAATATTGTCCCCCACCGACCCTGCATTGATAAGCGCGCCATAACTCGCCACGTCTCCTTCGGTGGGAAGCAGCGCCTTATCATTGCTATATGTTTTTCTTTGAACACTCTTGATATAGGTCGCGTTTGCCGCACCAATACCGTCCTTGACCTTACCCATAATCATATTGGCCGAAAAGAACGTACCTTCCGCTGCAATCGAGGCAGCATCAGGCCTTAGTCCTTTTGACTGGTAGAAATCACTCAACCAACGCTGCGCCAGTTCCTGGCCTTGCTCCAGGTACTCTCCAATTGTATGGGAGACCACAATATCAAGTGTCGCCTTCGCCGGCCCCGCCATGCCATACATAATCGCCTGGGCAGCAAACCCGACGACCTTACTTGCAAGTTCGTGCTGTTGTGCAAACTCGCCAAGTGCCAACTCTGCGTTATGAATAGGCGGAAACGCTCTGTTCGCAAAATTGACCAGCGAACTTGAACTCTCACCCACCCCATCAACCACGAGTAATGGCTTACCCACATCCGCCGTAGTAATAATGACGCCATTCTCGAGATGAAATGACATCTGGTCATTCTCAAGAACTTCCTGCCTGGTCAAGGCTGCACCACGCACACCACTATTAAGGATCAACGCTATTTCTTCGCTTGTCGCCCCGGAACCTACCAGCCCCCTGATAACATTCAACGTGTGCGGTGATGCGGTTTGAATATTCCCACTGGCATCTATCGTATAGTCAATTTTTGCCGCGCTCATCGCTTCTTGCATTATTGCCTTGACGCCCGACTCTCCGATTTTGTGCGCCACATAGTTGGCGAATGAATTGCCAAACGCATCAACGGCTACTTGCCCATAGTTGGGTTTATCGCCACCAAACCATTTATCGGTGATGACCGCCGAGGATAAAGCGCCCGCTTGAGCCCTGAAAACAGCATCGGAAAAATCATTGCCGCCGCCAACACTCCCCCCGATGACAGAGCCTACCGCTGAGGCGGCTACGCTTTTCCAATTGAATGATGCGTCCAACCCCACGACTCTGTTAGCCGCATAGTTGCTGGCATAACTAAACACACCTTGTGCCGCATAACCGACGACCAGATTACTGGTGCTCGCACCCGTTTGCCCTATCGCGTTCACACCATTTGCGAGGGTTGGACCAAAAGCCCCCTGACCAGCTGCGTAACCAAGGCCACCCGTGGCAGCTGTCGTGAGTGCGCCCGCGGCAACCTTCCCCCAGGAAAATTTATCCACCGCGCCCATGCTCTTGCCGACCACCTGGCTGAGCGTGCTACCGACAGCACCCGCCACCAGCAACGTACCCGTGATCGCCGTAAAGCTGGCAGTGGAGGCCGCTACTGCAGCGGTCAGTCCGCCAACGCTCAGAGCCGCGACGCCGGCTGAACCGGCGGCGGCCATGCTCGCACCGCCGAGCAGCGCCAATCCCGCACCTGCGGTAAATATGCTCGCCACGACGGCAACGACCACCATCACGATGCTTGCAATGCCGCTGCTCTTTTTGCTTTTCGGTTTTGGTGGCGGCGGAAGCGTTGGCGATGGCGTGGTATCGCCAATCACCTCGTTGGCGTTATAGGGTTTAAAGGTCGTCGCACTGTTGCGATCACTGCTCACCACATTCGGAATAATGATGCTTTCGCCGGCGACCAACAGCCGCTCTGCATCCAGGCCGTTGGCGTCCGCAATCAAGTACCACATGCTCGCGTCACCCCAGACGGTCTGGGCAATGCGTGTGAGTGTGTCGCCGTCGTTTACGATGTAGCTGCCGGGCACCCGGCCAGGATGTTCCGAAGAGATAGGCTGCAACGTATCGGTAATTTCCGGCACGCTGGCATTACCGAGGGTTGCCACCTCATTGCCGTTGAAATAAACATAACTTTGGACCGCACCGCTGTTCTCTCGGCGAGCGATAACCTGGCCTTCGCGATTGGATGAAAACTTGCGAACCGAATTACTCGCGCCACTCATCCTGTAGTGTAGAAGCTCGCCCCGATCGGAATATTTCAACGCAGTAACCCCGGCGTTACCGCCATAACTCCACGTCGCGACAATGGTGCTTTCCTTATAGCCTTCGTACATCGCGTAGGTTTTCGAATAAGCCCCGGTATAACTCAAGGATGCGCCATCGGGCTTGTAGACTGCGTAACGGTAGGCACGTTGGTTTCCGGCGGCATCGATCATTCCCGCCTCGCCAAAGTAACTGGCTTGCGACAACTTCTGCACGCCCCCAGACACATTATAGGAAAGCTGGGAAATCAACTGATTGTCGCCGCGATAACTATAACCGAACGCGCCGCTGGCCACCCCGTTCGTATAGCTGGTTTGGCTTACCTTGTTGCCACGTTCGTTATAGGCGTTGGTAAACAGCAGCGAGGACGCCCCGACCGTCTGTACCTGTTGGCTGGTGTCGCCTCCCAGCCCTCTTGTTATCTTGCTGTCCGTGGAGCTGAGCACCTGCCCCAAATCGTTATAGACATAGTTGCTTCGATTGTAGACTTCTGACGTCGCGGTGCTTGAAGCCCATTTTTCGAGGCTCTGCCGCCTGCCCGAAGCGTCATAACTCACCAGATAACCTTTCCCGGAACTGCCGGACTTGCCTGCAACAACCTGCCCGTTGGCGATATAGCCTTCGGCGACGAGCACCCTGCCCTCGCTGTCGTACTTGTACCAGTTATCAATCACCGTGCGCACCCGCGATTGATTGGTTGTGTCCATGTGAACAAGTCGACGGTTACCCAATTCGTCATATTCATACTTCAACGATTCAAGCCCCGCCAGGGCCGAAATGTCATAGTTCATCCATCGTTCAATACCAATAATCCTGGCTGAAACGATAGGTGTAATGTTGAGATCTTCCGTAAACCCATCAAACACGGCGCCGGAGTGGGTATAGATAATAGAATGCGCATTCAGCGCACCCGACAACACATTGCCAGGCAATGATTTTATTTCTTTTAACTGGCCAGTTTCATTCAGCCCGGTACGCGTCTCACTTAACGACGCAATATTATTCCCAGGCACCATATACTCAAACGAGCCATATGGATTTTCCGGATCATCGAACAGCAAGATGGCCTCGGTATTCACAAATTGCGCGACGTTTATTTCACGCACTTTAGCGCCTGACAAATTATACGAATACTGTGACGCTTTTACATCCGTGATCGTGGTCTCGCGCACCAGATCCATGCCGCTAAAGCTGTCTGTTATTGCACTGACCAGGCCATTCTTATAGTAGGTATAGGAGCGAAACGCGCCGAGCCCGCCCACAGACTTGCCCGGTACAGCAGGAACAACGACTGCTTCCCTGGCGACCTGGCCAAACTTGTTGTATTCGTAAGTAAAGACGCGCCCACCCAGGTCCTTATGACTCGACAACTTGCCAAAATCCACCTCATTGAATGTCCACGTCAGGGTATTGTTCAACCCGTCAACTTCCTTGCTCTTGCGATTGTATTCGTTGTATTCATAGCCCCTTTCGTATTTGGATTCGTTGCGTGTGCGGACAATATTTCCGCGCTCATCAAACAGCGTGTATTTGGTATTGCCGATCCCCCCCGTATTGATGCTGGAAGCGTTCGCCTGCCCGCTGCTGGTCAGCGTTTCTTCGACTGCCACACTGCCTGTGGTCTCGCCCACCAGCCTCCCTGCCTGGTCGTACTGGTTGGTCAGCAACGTGACGGCGGCGCCATTTCGGATGACGCCATGGGTGAGTTGGCGATCCAGCGCGTCATAGGTGTCGACCAGTACGACTCCCGTTGCGTCCTGGATGGCGACCCGATTGCCATTCGAATCCATTCGATAGTTGCGCGAATAGCCCAACGCATCGACATCACGCATCAACTCGCCGGCAGCGTTGTAAATGTGCTGACGGCTGCGCAACTCAGTGCTGGTGGCCACACCCGCGTAAGGTCCCACCAGATCCACTTCCTGGATCAGCAAACCTGACGCGTCATAGCGTTTTTCGTGAATGAGACTGGCGCGATAGCGAGTACCGTTCTCTCGCAGGATATCGGTCACCGGCAAGGTTTCGGTCAGTTGTTTGTTGTTGTGATCGTAGCTGTAGGTGGTGACGTAGCCCCGGGCATCGGTGCGACTGAGTACGTTGCCCCAACGGTCGTAGGACTGTTGGATAATCGGGGTAGTTAGGGTGAGTGTGACGTTATTCAGGGTATCCGCATTGATGTTAGCTTCGAAGGCTGGCAGGTGCTGCTCAAGGGCACGGCCTAGCACGTCGAAGCGTGTATAGGTGATGCGATCATCCGTGGTAATGGCAGCGTCGCCAATCTGATTGCTGCGCGAAGCGTTGCCCCCCAGATCGTAGTCAACCTGGGTGAGGCCCTGGGCATTTTGCTGCAGGACTGCACGGCCGACCTGGTTGTAGCTATAGCTGGCTCTTACCGCACCGTTGAGCAGTTGGCTGGCGACTTCACCAAAGCGGTTGTAGAGCACACTGTTGACGGTGCTTTTTTGTGAGTTGTCGGCAGCGGTGAACCAATCCGTCGTCGATATCTGCTCACCCAGCAGGTTGTAGCCGTAAGTGCGACGAAGAGTCTGACTGCGCGTCACGGCGCTGCCATTGACGGTCCAAGCACTGAGCACGACGCTGGTCTGACGGCTTTCTTCGGCAATACGGCCGGCGACATCAACTTTGTAGTTCATCGCAGAGTTACCGGCGTCAATGCTCTTGATCGTATAACCTGCGGCGTCGTATTGGGTCCGGCTGGTCTGCGTCAGCCCGGATTGGCTGAGGTTGCCGGCACTCTTGCCCGCTTCGCGGGTTTCGCTAATGACTTGGCCGAATGCGTTCACCATAAAGGTCGTGATTGGCGAAGCGACAACCATGGCAGTCGAAAATGGATCAACCGCACCGGCCTGGGCGGCAGATCGCGCAGGCTCGATGATTTTGCTGACATGGCCAACGGCGTTGTAAGCCTTGGTGGTGACATTGCCACCGGCGTCTTTCTGGGTCAGCAGGTTGCCGACGCCGTCATAGGTAGCCTGGCTAATCACCAAGCTGCCGGTAACCTGGCTAGCCAATACCCCATTGGATTGGGCATTGATGCTTTGTTGCCAGTAGCGCACGCCTTCCTGAGTCACGCTGCTCAGGCGACCCATGGCGTCATACGTAAACACGTTACGGCGATCGTTGCTGTTGCTGGAAGGTGGTGTCGGCAGGATGCCTTCGCTCCAGCTCACCAATCGGGTCGCGTACTCAACCTGACGACTGAGCTTGCCCAGCGCGTTGTACTCCATACCGGTGTAGTGCCCCAAGCCGTCCACTGCAGCGATGCGGTTCCCGCCCAGATCGTAGTAGTAAAAGGTGTTGGCACCGGTAAGCAACGTTGCCCCGCTGTTGTTTCGGGCAATCTGGGTTTCGCGAACCAGTTGGCCAAGTGCGTTGTAGGTGTAGACGGTGGTGGGTGCGGCGGTGATCAGCGATGAGGTGGCAACAACGCCTATGAAGGTATATAGGCTCACCGGATCCTGCTGTACGGCAGTTTTGCGCCCCAGCGCGTCGTAGGTGCTGACCAGGGTGCGGTCTTGCGTCGGGTTGGCAACCAACGTGGTGGGAGTGATTTCCCCACTCTTGTAGTAGCCGGCGGCCGGCACCGTAGCGGACAGTGCATTGGCATAGCGCTTGGTTGTAAGGATGTTGCCCTGGGCATCGTAGGTGTAGGCCGTCACGCCCTTCAGGGCATCAATGTCGTGGCTCAAGCGGCCAAGCAGGTCATAGACCTTGTAGCTGTCAGCGTAATCGTTAGCCGCCGTCCCGGTATTATTGACGCGTATGCGATTGCGTACAGCATTACCCAACGCGTCGTAAGTGACTTCCGTAGTGACCTGGAAGGTATTGGCTGGGATCGAAGCGTCAGCGCTTTGCTGAAAGGCACCGGCGGATTTGTTGTACCAGCCAGGCGATGTAATCCTCACCTGATGCCCCACCGCGTCGTACTCGTAGCGAGTAGTCCGAGACTGGCTCAAGTCATCCAGCAGGGCACTGTCGTTGACGTTGCCGCGCAGCCGCCCTTCGGTACGCGAAAGCACGTGGCCGAGGGCATCGTAGTTGACGGTGGTAACAAGGGCACGCACCTGGGTACTGACGACGCCCGTAGCGGAAATACTGGCAACGGTGATCGCCGGGCTGATCTCTTCCACCAGGCGGTTCAGGTTGTCATAGTTGTAGCGCCACACCGCGCCATTTTTGTTGGTCAGCGTTTTGCGGTTCCCCACCGCATCGTAGGTGTAGGACTCCGTCTTGTCGGCAGCATCGGTCACACTCGTAAGCTGGCCGATCTCGTTGTAAATGTACGAGGTCGTGACCGGCTGTGCGCCTGACGAGGCCAACGTGGCTGCAGTAGCTGCCAGGGTTTGGGGTGTGGCGGTCGGGATGACTTGGTTGTAGCGAATGCTTTTAGCCATCTTGCCAGTGAGGCTATAGACCGTTTCGGTCACACCACCTCTTGCATCGATGCTGTAGCGCACTCGACCCATGTCGTCATGGACATAGCGGGTGGACTGATCTGCCGCGCCGTTCACACTTGGGGAAACACTGGCTGGCGCATCACCAAAGGTATTGACCACACTGCGCGCAATAGCCGTCGCAAAACGCGTAGTGCGGGTGATTCGACCGCTGCCGTCATAAGTGTTGCGGGTCACCCCGCCCAAGGCATCGATGGTGTCCGTAAGACGACCTGCGTTGTCGTAGACGTACCAAGTGCTCACACCCGCTGGGTCGATCTTGCGCGTAACCTGATCATTGCCGTTGTAGCGGTAAGCAGTGGTCAGGTTGATGCCGTTGGGATCCAGGCGCTCCGAAGTTCGGCGGCCCAGTTTGTCGAAGGCATACAGGACTATCTGCTGGTTCGGGCTGGCACTGGTCCCCCGCGCCACCTGAACCTGTTGGCCAGCACCGTCATAGGTGTACGTAGTCGTAAGCTTCAGCCCATCCGGGTCCTGTGTAACGATCAACACCTGGCCATTACGGTCATAGGCGTAATCGGTAACGAGTTGTTCAAGCAGGCCCTGCGCTTCAATGACGCGGACTTGGCGGCCCTGGCCGTCGAACGTGTATCGGGTTATTGCACCATTGGCAGCGGTACGGCTGACCACTCGGTTACCGGCGTCGTAGGTGTAACGGGTCAAACGCCCCAAGGCATCGGTAACGCTGAGCAGACGCCCAGCGTTGTCATACGCATTCGTAGAGCCCTGGCTCAGCGCATTCAGAGTGGTCAGCAACTGACCCGTCTTGTCGTAGTTGTAGGTCGTGAGCTTGCCATCGCCATCGGTCAAGGTCAGCGTTTGGCCATGGCGGTTCTTGACCGTGCTGACACTGACGCCGTCCGGCGTGGTCACGGTCATGGAGCGAGTGGCGTCGTTATAGGTGTAAGTGGTGGTCTTGCCCAGGGCGTCGGTACTGACCAGGATCCGCCCAAACGCGTCGTAGTCGGTGCTCTCTGACTGGCCCAGCGCGTTGAAGTGGTGAATGCGGCGACCGCTACCGGAGTAGATGACATTGCTCGTCAGGCCACGGCCATCAACACGGCTGATCACTCGGCCAAAGGCGTCGTAACCCGTTGCAGTCGTACGAGCCAGGCCGCCGACATCTTCATTGATGGCAATCGCTTCACCACGCTTGTTGTAACTAACACTGTCGGTGACCGTTGAGCCGCTCGCCAGGGTACGGGTCACCGAGATCTGTTCACCAAAACCGCTGTAGCCATAGCGGGTCAAAAAACCCAGGGCATCGGTGCTGGAGATCAACAGGCCGCGGGTATCGTAGCCATAGGTACGACGGTTATCCGACGCTGCATTACGAATGGCCTGCACCAGGGTCTTGACCGGCAGCGTTAGCAGGCCACCCGTCAGGGCTGCGGTATCGGTAGTGCTCAAACGAGCGGTCAGGCTGGTTTTTTCACTGGCCTCGCCAAAAGCGTTGTACGCCGTCTCGCTCACCTCGCCCAACGCATTGACTACATGGGTCAAGCGCCCCGTGGCGTCGTAGTAAGAGACACTGCGGTTGCCCTGCGCATCCCGCACGCTGGCGGCACGCCCGGCGGCATCGTAGCTATAGGTCAGCCCGTACTGAGCGTAGATGGCTGCAACCTGGTCATCGGTCATCCCTGTGATGACGCGCGTAGACGCTTCCCCAAGCAGCTTGCCGATGGCTTGCCCAAACGCGTCGTAACGCGTACGGGTGCTGCGCTCGTCATTGGTGCCTTGCGCGGCGGTCTCACGCACCAGACGGCCGGCGGTGTCATATTCATAGGCAGTTACGCTGCCATCAGTAGCGGTACGCAGACTGACGCGGCCCATTGCGTCATAGGCGAGCGTCGTGGTGTGTATGACCGCACTCGTCTGCACGCCAGCCTTGACGGACGCGAAGCGCGTACCTGCCGTGATCTCGGGCGCGTAGGCGGTGCCATAACGAATGGTTTTCTGTTGGTGGGTTGCTTCGTCGTACACCACTTCGGTGACGAACTGTTGCTCGTCAACGCTGCCTGTCTGGCGGCCTGCCGAGTCGTAAAAGAACCAGACCCGCAGGTTGTCTCCGGTTGCAGGGCGCAACTCTGCAAGGGTGCCACCCGCGCGACTGCCCAGCGCCGTAGCCGTGGCATAACGGATTACCTGTTGTAGGCGACCGCTCGCATCAAAGACGTTTTCGCTCAGGTAGCCTTCGGCGTCCAGTTGCGCCACCTGCCGGCCACTGGCGTCGAAGAAATAGCGGATGGTACGGTCGCCAGTCTGCTCCCTCACCAACTGGCCCCGGCCATCGTAGGTCTTGGTAGTTACAGTGCCAACTGCGTCGGTGCTTGTGCTCAGCCGCCCGCGCACATCATAGGTGTAGCGGGTAGAGCGATCCGCTGCTGTTGCGGCCGGGCGAATATCACTGACTAGGGTTTTGATGACAGCGGTGCCGTTGTACCAGCTACCGGTCAACACCAAGGTGGCATAACGTCTTTCCTCGGCGCGCTGACCCGCTGCGTTGTAGACATACTCCACCACAGCGCCAATGCCATCAACCTGAGCGCTGACCCGGCCGGCTTCGTCATAAAAGGTGTACGTGCGCACGCCCGTCATGTCTTGCACCATGGTCTGCCGCCCCATAGCGTCGTAAACATATTGCGTCGTGCGTGTGGCCACGCCTGCAGCCGTTTGCGTCAAGCTGATCAGGCGGCCTGCGGCGTCGAAGGATTGGGTGAGCGTTTGCCCGACGGTGTTGGTTGTCGAGACGGTCCGACTGGCGCTGTTATAGGTTGTAGTACGTGTGCCGCTGGCATCGACCTGACTGATCAGGCGTCCCATCCCGTCGTACACCGTGGAGACCAGGGTGGTCTTCTCGGTACGCCCTGCACCACGCGTAACGATGGTTTGCAGTAATTGGCTGGCTTGGTCGTGGACATACTCAGTGATGACGGTTGACGCATCCATCACCCCTACACCGGATGAATTTACCGTGCCGTATGCCTTGCGTTGGCTGAGATTGCCACGGTAGTCATACGTCAGATCAACCAGCGTCGAGCGCGTTGTATCGCGTGCGGCCACCCAGGCGTTGATCGAGACGGAGGAAAGTGCCTGGGTTGGGGTCAGTGCGCTGAGGTCATAGGTCGCGTCGCCATAACTGATCTCCCGCACCAGCAATCCCCACACGCTATAGAGATAGCGAGTGACGTTGCCATCGGCACTGATCATGGCGCTCGGACGATTATTCCCATCGTAGAGGTAACGCGTCACCTGTGCGCTCGATGCCGGCGGATCGGTCCAGGTGGCGGAGCTGCTGTTCCAGGTCGCCGGCAGTGTGTAGCGAATTTCGTTGAGCAACTGGTTGGCGGTGTCATAGGTCCGCGTAACGGTAGTGCCCGAGCTGTCGCGCTCCAGGGTGCGGTTGCCATTGGCGTCGTACTGATACGACAGCACGTTGCCCAGGCCATCGGTTATCCGGATAACATTGCCATCCACGTCATAGGCATAGTACGTCGACAGCCGCTGGCCACTGACGGCCGGCGTCTGCACTTGAATCAGTTGGCCCCCAGCGTCGTAGTAGTAGCTCCACTGTTGATTGAGGCCATTGGTGACGTCGGTGCGACGGCTGCCGGTGTTGTAAGCAAAAGTCGTGGTGCCTGATGCATCGTTTACCGTCTGAACACGGTACTCACCGTCCACCAGCACATAGGTAAAGCTCGCCGCGCTGCCATCGCTCTGGCTAACCCTGGCGATGCGGAAAGTGTTTGCGTCGTAAGCGTAGGTGCTGGTGTAGACGTTGCCATCCGCAATGCTGTTGTCGGTCGGCGTCAAGTCGGTGCTCACACTGGTCAATCGACCCAGCGTGTCGTAGCCGTAATACACCTGCTGCGTGAGCGCGCCGCCTTGCGCGGTGCGGGTATCCAAACGCGCAAGTTTTCCGGCAGCGTTGTATATCAACACCAGCTCTTGCCCCGAGACGTTGTCCTTGACCGCTGCCAGGCGACCATTGGTGTCGTAGCTATAGCTTGTCATAACAGCCGAGCGATCAGTCATCGATGCAATCCGACCGGTTGCGCCGTCGTAACGCTCGACCATATGTGTGGAGCCTTCACTCCACACCCACTGACCGTTGGCTGCATCCCAAGCCAGCGAGTCATGAGCGCCATCGCCTTCATTGGACTTATAGGCGCTACCGTTCCAGGCATAGCGTGTCTCATGGCCGTCGCCAGTGGTACGCACCACACTGCTGCCGGTGGTATTGCGCGTGCCACTCAACACCACCTTGCGCTCGCCTTCCCAGCGCCAACCATCGGCATCGCCGTCCGTCAAAGCGCCCTGAGCGTTGTACGTACGGGTATGAAACAGGTCCTGTCCCATTGCCGACAGCTGCTCGTCAGTAAACCGCAGCACCAGGTTACCGTTGCTCGCATTGACCATTGCCTGGCCACCTGCCTGGCCCAGACCACCCTGGCCAAATCCCCCTACGCCCCCCAACGAGTTCAGCGACGCATTGAACAGACCTAATCCATTGCCGGCAACGACCGCAACCATGCTGCTTCCCCTAACACACCCAAAGATCGGAAATTCGTCGCAGCTCGCGTACGGCTGAACGGCGCCTACGATCAGACTTGTTCCGCTATTGCAGTATTTGTTTAGGGTAAATAAGAAATATTATTGATAACGGAGGATGCCCACATACCTGTGCCAAAGAGATACATGTTCGATGAAGATAGCGACGACCTTGAAGCGCCTGCAGAGAGCGCTTCTGAGGAGGCATAGGCATCCGGTGCTTTAGCTAACCGCGTAGGTATGGCTACGAGGCACACACGGTGCGCGTTGGGGGCAAAAATGGGGGCATAGCCCATCTTTTTTGAGCAAAAACCACCGTTCTAGAGCCCAGTCGAAATGTTTTTCGGCGACTCCGGGCTCTTCGCTGTTCGATGCCTTGGAAAACGGTGCCGCTGACTACCGCATTTATCAGTGGCGCAAAGGCCCGGTACAGGGCTTGGTCGAGGCGACGGTGGCGCGCGGTCTGGTCGAGCGCTCCAAGCGCCTGGATGCGGTATTTGCCGGCCAAGCGCCCGACCGCGAACGCTGGTTCCCGCTGGAGCGGCCGAACACCGCTCGTGGCTATCAGGTGTTCGCCCTGCCCTACGCTGGTGGCTGCGCTTCGGTGTATCGTCAATGGCAACTGCCTGGGCCTTGGAAGCTGTGCCAGGTGCAATTGCCAGGGCGCGAAAGCCGCATCGCCGAGCCCAGCATTCAGGACATGACGCAACTGGTGCGCCAGCTCGTCGACGCGATCCGGCCCTACACCGACAAACCCTGGGCATTGCTGGGTTGCAGCCTGGGATGCAAAGTCGCCTTCGAAGTTGCGCGGGCCTTGACCAGCGGGGGCGCCACGCGCAGTTGCTGTTCCGGATGGCATGCCCGACGCCGAGTTTGCCGATCCAGCGCAAAGTGTCGGACTACAGAGAGGAGGATTTCGCCGCCGAAGTCCGACACCTGGGCGGCACGCCGGAACAGATCCTCGCTGATGAACAGATGATGCGTACCCTCACCCCCACCCTGCGTAACGACAGTGCCTTGTCGGAAGGCTACTGCGTAGCAGCCGATACGACCCTGGCGGTGCCGATGGTGATGATTGCCGCACCTGGTCACGGTGGAAGCCGCGCGACGCTGGAAACGGCACGCAGCAGCCGGTTCCGACTGGCGCCTGGTGGACGGCGGGCACTTTTTCCTGCGTCAGCAACACACGCAGCTATTGGGCTGGCTGTCTGAAGCCCTGCAACACCCGCCGCGCTGAATAAGCCTTTAATTACCTGGATCGAGATTAGCCATGCCGTTGGATATTCACACTTTTACCGTTCACGACATCAGCCGCTTTCCACTCTGCATCGCGCGCAACAACGTGGTCGTACCGGGCTACGGTGCACAGTGGCAAGCCGAAATCGAGGCAGTCATGGCCCATGGCGTACCCTTTGTGTTGATCTACCTGGAACCTGGGGACGACGAAGCCCACGCCGACCGGGTTCCTGCGACGGAACCCTCAATCGCCAAAGCGTTGAAAAATCCAAGGCAATTGCTCGGGTTGGTAGCCGTTGATCTTTTCTCCCACCGAGATAAGCGCGTTGTTGACGCTGCGTGGGGTAGTGCCCATTCCAGGTAGTCTTTCCGCCGTAATCCGGCAGGCCTGCGCTTTGCTGAGTCCCTGGTCATGGTGAAGGTCCCAGGCGAATAGCCCTCGAATCAACGGCGCAACACTGGTGAGTGTCTTGAACAATTTATGCGCCTGTACAGGCTCGAATAAGTCGACAAAATCCGTGGCCGGCGACGGTTCGTCGAGCAAGCGTTGCAGTCTGACGTAATCGCCTTTTGCACGGGCATCCGCTAAACGCCGTGCACGAATCATTCCCCTGCCGGAATAAGCGGCGTTCACGATTTCCCTTCTGGATGGCGCTGGAGTTTCGGAGTCAAACACCACAATTACACTATCGGTGACCCGTTTGCCGTTGATGATCACTTCATCCACGTCAGTGGTGAAGCTCCTGACACTGCGATTGGAAACAGGGATGGGAGACTGCCCGGGGCGGTTATAGAACGTATCGACCTCAATCATCCGTGGCGGCTCATGGTCCTCGTCGATTCGGCTCTGCTTGCCATGGTATGAGAACTTTCCGGTGGTGATACCCATTTCCTCACGCCCGGCTGAAGAGTTGATGAATACCCACCAATCCCACATCAGCTCAAGTTCGTTTTCTACGGCCAGGTCGGCAAGTCGGAAGCCCCGCGTGAACTGCAACCTTGACCAAACTTCATCAATCTGGTTTCCGAAGCGATTCATCGTGTCCCGCAACAACTGAGCCTGGTGTTCGTTATCAGCCTCATCAGCCGGGTCGTACTGCCACTGAAACGCGTCCAAAAGGATCGCAGCCCCCCTTATGCCTTCGATGGGCTCATCCATCACTTGGCCGGGGGTATCGATGGCCTGGGCTATTTGATCATGCAATTGAACAAGCATCCGGTGTGCATTCCCGGTTACCAAGCGCTCTTTGCGCTTAGCGAGCTCAATCCAGAACAGTTTGTCCCACCTGTCCTTTGTCTCGACTTCGTCATCCGTGTATTCGTCTGTTCGCATAAATCACACCATGCTGGGTGCTACCCAGGTTGGGATGGCCGATAAGCAGCAGAGTGAATAACCTGCAACCGGCTAGCTCACTCAGACTCCAAATCCGGGGTTTACAAAGGGCTTGCATACAGAAGGAGCGGCCCAAGCCACGCCTTCTCCTCACACCATCAACATGACGCGAGTCGAATACAGAGGTCCCTATGTTTGGTTTTTTCTCAGGCATCCAGAAAGAAATAAATCGCGGCTTTTACGGCCAGCTTGCCCGGCGTGACCAAGACGCTTTCTTGCAACATCTCTATGACAAAGGCTACTCAGTCCCGGAGATCAGCAAAGAAATGGCGGTCACTGCACCCAATATTTACAACCGCATCACCGCACATCGCGGGCGCGGCCCACAAACCAATTGAGCCTGCCTGGCCGACCAGGTGAAACCACGGGCTTGCGCCTCGAAAGCAAGCCCGTATCCCCGCAAGCTTGCGCCTTAACGCCTCAATCAGGCCCGGCAAATGATTGGGCGCAGCCAAGCATCGCGGTTTCTGGTGCGCAACCACAGGTGGACTTGCGCGTGATCGGCGTGTTGTGGCTCAGCATCGACGGCAATCAGGCAGTTCCCGGCATCAATCGATTTACCCATCAAAATATCGCGTTTGATCAGGACTGTGTCACCATCCCCCGGTAGTTCGTAGCAACCGTCGAGGGTCGACACGAACCACTGGCGCTGGAACCGGGTGATGCCCAGAGGCTCACCGGGTACTTGCGCAATGGTGCGGGTCACGTCACCCGCAACGCTGACGACCGAACCGCCCGCCGCAATGGCCCACAATTCCCCTCTCGGACCTTCGACACCGGCAATCATATTGATGAACGCGCCGGCCTCAGTCGGCCATGGTCCATCAACTCGCTGCCAGGTCCCGCCCACCGGCCGACGCAGGATCAGGCCCGCATACCCCAGCGCGTATATTGCGTCTTGCGTCTGGACAATGTTGTTGACACCACCCAGCGTTCCGACAACGTGATCGTCGTGTTCAAGGCGAGCAACATCGCCCGATGTCCAACGATACAACCGGCGGCTGAACGTACCGATCAACAAGCCATCGCTCGCCCAACACAGGCATTCAGCAAGCTCGACGTTCTTGCCATCCGTGGCCACATAACCCAGTGTGCGGGAGTACCATTCATCGCGCGCGTTGAGCTGTGGATGGGGCGTAACCTGCCGCCAGCCAGCCACCTGTCCAAGGTCGGTGTTGGTGATCAGCTCATCTTCGCTGGTGATCGCCCAGACTTGGCCATCGCTATCACTGACGATGGCCTGGATGGCATCTGGCACCCAAACCTGTGGTTGCAGGCGTAAATGCTCACCGTCCAGTTCCCCCCTGATAATCCAGGACGATGTATGACCGCTTTCGTCCGACACGTGCACGGCAAACCAGGGCACCCCGGCGGCCATTGTCAGGTCGGCAAGCTGGTAGCGCCGGGTGCCATGGGCGGGTGTTGATGGGTTTATGTTGTCGCTCATGTCACAGGCACCGGTTGTTGGGTCACTGTAGAAGGTACGTCGTAGAACAAAGGCAACTCCCTGTCCATGGGCCAGCCGGCCGCCGTGTAGAACTCACGCGCCTCAATCAGGAGCACCATGGCGACTGCGCGGCCGACACTTTTGCGTTCATTCCACGTCATGAACCCTGCCTGCGCCAAGGCAAAACCTTTGACGTTGAAACGTTTGAATTCATCCGAGTTGGCAAGGCCACTGTTCCTGACGGCCACATCCACACCCAGATCCGCGGTGGTATAGACATGGGTCATCCACTCAAGCACATGCTCCAGGTACTCGCCAGTCGTTGGGTTTTTCGCGGGCAGTATCGGATCGCCGCGCAGCCGTTTGCGCGTGTGTTTCTGGGCGTCCGTCACAAATTTATGCTGCGATCCTCTGTTCTGTGAATCCTGCATAAACGTCGCGTAGCTCTGGTCAAGGCTGAAAGACTGCCCCCTGTGCAGTGACCCTCGCAGTGCCTTGTCGGGGATCAAGTGATCGGCATCGTAGCCACGGTAGATATTCAACACCTGGGCGTTGGCCGCGGACTTGACCTGGGAAATGATTTTGTAGCCGCCCGCCAAGGTGGGCATGCGTAGCAGCTCACGCATCGCTTGCTTGGTGCTGGCATCGAGCGCGTCGGTGCGCCAGTCGAGCCCATTGATTTTATTGGCCAACGCGACCGTGGCTTCGATTTCCGCACGCAGCACGTCTGCCTGTAGCGGGTAGGCCGCTTCAATCACGCTGGGCCGCAGGTCCGATACGCTGTACGCCGGGTTGGACAGGATTCTGGAAATCACCTCGCGCGCTTCACGCTCACTCAGTGTGTGCCCATCAGTACGCGGGTAGGTAATGCCCGCGACGTCGAATGAGTCAACGAACGTGTGCTGTTGTGCTTGGTGCGCAGCGACGAACGCTGCCTGGGCAACTGCGTCCGAAGGGTCGCGCAATGCGGCCTCATAGGCGTTTCGCATCAGTGTCATGGCGGCAAAACTGCTATTCATCGGCAGTGCCCTCCGCGCGCGTGTTCGACGTATTGCCACGTACCAGATCATCGATGTGCTTGCCGAATGTCGAGGGCCTACCGTGTCCACGCGCGTGCATCCACGCCAATAAATGATCGACTGTCGGCTCAAGCAGCGAGCGGGTGCGTATGCCGTGGTCTTGCACTATCACTTGCAAGCGAGGGCTTTGCTCATCGAGCACTGCCTCCATCTCTGCCGACGCCCAATTGCGCGTGTGCTGGTGCAGGCCATCGGGGTCCAGCGCAAACCAACCTGGGTAGCTGCCCGGCTTGCCTGTTATCACCTCGACACCAATTTCAACCTGCCGGACAGCCGGTTTACCCGGCCACGTCAGGGGGTAAATCCGGCGTACAGTCTGAAACTGTCCATCTCGCAGGGAAGAGGCCAACATCAGTTTGGACATCAGGTCGTAAAGTTGCCGCTGCCTCGGGGTAAGCGCGGCCATCCTGGGGCTGTCGGCCTCCAGGCTGATGTCCAGAGGCACCAGTGCTCCGTGGGCACCGCTGCGGCCGCCGTCCGAAACCGGGTGGGCTTGCGCGCCAGGCGCGGGATCATCGTCGTGCTGCTCGGCCTCAGCGGGTGAAGGCGAACCGGCAGGCGCGCCCCACGTATTCAGCTCGACGGCGGGCTGCAGCGAAAACAGCGCGACCTCAGCGCCCTGCGCATCGACCGTTGGTGCATGGGGGCCCGCAACCGGCTGCGCGCCGCACTGATCATCAAACTGTGCCGCCCAGGTGTGCACGAACGCAAGGTAGTCCGCCTCCCCTGCATCCGGCAATTGGGACAGGTGAGTCAGCGCATCGTCGAAGGCCGTCAACAACGCATTGGCGCTGATTGTGTTCAGCCAAGGGTTGTTCAGCACCTTATCTGCCTGGCGCCGTCCGGACTCGGTCAGGAACAGGCGCCCCTGCGCATCCAATGCAGCCCAACCATTGTCGTTCGGTGCTGACTCGGGCTCGTCCTGCCCCTCGCGCATCTCATACAGTTTTTGCAACGTGCTCATGGTGCTCGACGGCATCCAGCCAAATCGCCTGAACGCCTCTTGCAGGACCAGGTTAGTGCCCAGGCTTTGAGCAGGTGCCAGCAGCAAGTCCTCATGCTCGAGCAGGCAAGGTCTCGGTGAAACCACCGCGTCGCTCAGTTGATCGATCAAGGTGTGAACGCTCTCTGTGCGGTCACTGCCCCACGCGCGCCAGGCTTCGCTGCCACGCCGCACCATCAAGCGAGCCGGTACGAGGGTATCGTTCACTTTCAGGTTTATCGCGATACCCAAGCGTTTACCGGGTAACCCCAGGGAGTCACCATGGCCCGCCAGTACCCTGAGCAAGGGCCCCTTGGTCCGTCCGCCCCCGACAATACCGTGACGCATGTAGACCGAGCCGATGAGGTTGTCCAGCACCCGCTGGGCAATGGCTCCATATGCCAAGCCCATATTCAAGGCTCGGCAAGCGCTGCCAGCTCGCTCGTCGGCGGTAGCGCCCTCGACCTGTACACACCGACCCTCCTCAAATGATCGGGCCATTTCGGGGGTGGTCAATGCATGAAACCTTACCCGACGCACCCTCTGGATATGCATGAACCACGGTGCTTCCTTGAGTACCTGTATCATGTGCCAGGCGATCGCTTCGCCTTGGGCATCATCGTCCGTCCCCAACACCAGCTCAGTGCATTGCAGTAAACGGCTGCCGGTATTGCGTAGGGACGCCGCCAGGTCACTGCCCTCGCGCTCGCTCAATTGCCAGTGCGGTTTGAGCCCATCACGCCAACTGATCGCACCGGGACCTGGGAGGTCACGAATATGACCGCCACAGCCGAACACCTGAGTACCGCCAGGTACCAGTTCTTGAATGATTTTCGCCTTGTGCAAGGATTCGACAACCATCAGCGTGGCGGGACCGAGCTTGCACGCTGGCACCCGCGGGGCGCAGGTGAGCCGCTCGTGCTCTGGCTCACGCACACCGGCCAAGCATCGTCCTACCACAGCCGAAGGCAAATCGTTGTTCGGGTCCATCGCCTGCTGGGAAAAAAACAGATCGGAATGGCCAAACATAATGAAGCTTTTCTGCGCACGACTGATCGCTACGTTGAGCAGGCGCCCATCGTCACGATCGATAAATACCCGCTCACGATGATTGGTATCAGTTCGACGGCTGGCGCGGCTGTCCCGATTCACGGCACTGAACAACACCACAGGTTTCTCCGCCCCTTGAAGGGTATGAACCGTGCCGATGGTCAAACGCTCGCTCAGGTCAGCGTCATCAGGGTCGAGTTCTTCGCGCACCCGACGCTTTATCGCTTCGACCTGGCCTCGAAATGGCGTGACGACCGCGACAAGCTTTTCCAACCCTATCGGCTGCTCCGGGTGGCCTTCGACCCTGGCGGCCCACTTCGCCAGGCGCGGTCCGTGCTCTTTAAGCCAGTCCACGATGGCCTTGGCTTCTCCAGGGTTGGACCATGAGTCGCCTTTGCAGGGCTCATCGTTCGGGCCACCGGTCTGATAGAACCCGAGCGGCGGTAGCGGGAACGTTGCCTTCATGCGTTTGCGCAACTGCATTTCAGCTTCGCCCTCGAGCAAGGGCAACTCGGCATCCGCGAACAGCCCTGCCAGCGGGTTGGGCACTTTGGGTTCCAACTCTTTGCTGAGCAACCCGCCCTCGGCATCACGGTCGTGATCGTGGTACAGCAAATCGATACACACATTGATGATCGACTCTGCACAACGATAGTGTTCCCGCAGGAGCAGACCGTCCCGTAGCCGTCCGTCCGGCATGGCCTCGGCAAACGATGCCCCGGTTGCGGCAAGCTTCATGATTGAACCCGTGGCGGAGTCTGCGCCACGCACCAGCAAGGCGTCCAAAGACGACGGATCGGCCCAACGGTCCTGCACCTGGCGCGCATCGACCTCGGGTGTTACCGAAGACACGGGAGAGAGCTGCTTCATATCGCCGACCACCACGGCTTTTTTAGCCAGGCTAAACACCGGCACACCCAGCTCCGGCGCAGCTTGCCCCGCCTCATCGACAATCAGCAAATCCAGGAACGCGAACAGCGGCCTACGGCCCTCGCCCAGTAGCCGTGGGGCGCTATGCAAGGTGGCGACGATGCACGGAAACAGCATGGCTGCGTGCCTGAGTGCGTTCTTTCGGCTGCCAGGCTCGGGGGTTGCGATCACACTGGCCAGCCAACGCGTCTCCCAGTAACGCGCGGCCAACTGAAAAATAATCGGCCGCCACACCACGTCCAGCAATTTCTGCTGCTGCGCCTGGCGCGCCTCGGGGGTTGCGGCCACACGCAAATCCGCGAGGATGTCGATGGCCCAGGAAGATGCCCATGCCTCACTGGGAAAGCGCGCAGCCAGTTCACCGGGCTCGATCAACGCGTCGATGTCAGCCTGGCGCTCGATTGCCGAGGCCAACCCGCTGCGCAATACCTGGGTCAGTGTGTTCAAGTGCTCGCAGAGGGTCGACGCCGTAGGCGTTGTCGAAGCACTCTTCTGCATGAGATAGATAAAACGCGTGGCATCACTGACCTGATGTTTCTGCTCAACGCTAAACAACGCATTGAACAACTCTGGCAGCTCGCGGAAGGCATCTTCAAAGTGCCGCGCCAAAGCAAGGGCTGCCGCAACACCGTCTTCGTACGACTGCTTGAGGCTGGAGGACCCGACGCCCAAGATGCGCAACTGCTTTTGCCGGATCTCAAGCGTGGTGAACTTGCTGCGATGGGTTTTCCCCTTGGCCTTGGACGGAGCGCTGGCGGTGAAACCCAATAGTGGCTTGCCCGTAGGGTCCAACCAACGACGTGCCAGGGCATGCTTCCTGCCTACGGCACCATTGAACGTGCCCATCACATTCTCGACACTCTGGTTGGTCGCCCCGCACACAAACGTGACGGGGCAATGTTCGCGGTTATCGTAAGCCGCCAACACCCATTGGTTGGCGATCATCGCACGCAGCATGGCCGTCTTCCCGGTGCCCGGCGGCCCACTGACCGCAACCACCCCGACCTGCTCACCCAACCGGCCGAGGGCGTGCAATGCGCGACGCTGCGATTCGTTCAAGGGGTCTGCGCCGCGATTGACGTCCGGCTTGTCGAGGTGTGTGGCCTTATCGACCATGGCCACGTGCCGGATCGTCACCTGCGGCGCTGCCATGCCGCCTGCCTGGACAGCCGAACGGTGTCGTCCGGCGCCTATGAGCTGCTCCAGTGCGCCGATGGACGGCGCATTGGGGATCGCTTCATAGATGTTGGCGAGCGCACGTGTTGCATAGCCAGGCTGTCGCGGCACCGCAACCCATTGCCCCGTGATCGGCGCCATTCCCGTCTCAACCCCATCCGCTTGAACGTGGGCGAACAAGGCAAAACAGGCGTCGACATAACCGCTCAAATTGGCGCTTTGGCTCAACGTCGCGAAAAATAGCTTGAGCTCGTCGCGATAGCAATCAAAGTGGCCAATGGCCGGCGGCAGGTCGTTGGCCGCCATCAATGGCTGCGGTTCAAGCCATTGGCGGACCACACGCGGCCGGCAATCGTTGGGGTCGCGTGGTAGGCATATTTGGTTTTTGTCGTTCAGGTCGAAAGGGAACCAGAACGCGATATTCAGCCGGTCGGGCTTGAGGCGGTTTTTTTTCGCGCCCGGCGCAGGCTTTTTATCCGGGTCGGGCCACGTGACCTGGACCTCATCGCTTGATGAGGTGGTTTGATGGAATACCAGCGCCATGGGAATACGCGGATCGTCATCCGGCTCGTCCGCCTCCTGCGCACCCTCTGCGTCGTCCTCTGAGGCCTCAAGCGCCTGCGCTTGCTGTTTTCGCCGGGCCTCTGCGGCACGCTCAGTGAGAATGCCCAGCGCCAGCGCCCGACGCTTGCCGAAACCGAGATTGAAGTTGGGCCAGGCCAGCCCCGCGAAATTTGTCACCGGGATGCGGACATCGGTGGCTTGCAGGCCACCCAAGTCATCGGCAATCAGCGCTCTGTGCCAGTAGTCCAGCACATTCGCGGGCAAACTCCCGACGGGGCCTGCCTGAGGGTCCACCTCCGTCGAGTGCAGAACCTGTTCCTTGGAAACCGCTACAGCCGCAAAATCCTTGCGCAACCGCTTGCTCAAGTCCATGAGACGCCTAAACATTTCTTACACCCTATAAATCCGAACGGCATACGAAGAATGGCTCGTAGCGGCCAACAATGATGGCCCATTGCCTTGGTCGCTGCAATTTAAGCCGGGCACGTATAGTTAACGAGTGACCTGTTCAATGCTATACAACTCGTGTTTAGGTCAAACGCACCGTCAACCACACGAGACTTTCCCCGCCCATGCACGGACGCCCCCTGCTCGTCGCCCTATTCCTCACCGGTACTGCCATGGCCGCAGAACCCTCCCGCTACACCTACGAGGAAGCCCCCACCGATGGTTTCATGTACGCCGTGCGCTATCAGCAAGCCAAACTGGCCTGTGGTTCGCTGCCCGAAGATCTCGAGGCGGACTATGCTAAAGCGATGCGGCTGACTGGGGAGGCCAGCCCCGCGTTTAAAGCTAGCTATGCACGGCGCTTGGCAACCCAGCCAAAGTGGAGCAAACCGGCGTCGCCTGAAGAACAGGCGCTTGCGTGCGAACAAAGCCAGCACACCTTGCGCGTAACGGTGCAGCTCGCCCGGCAATGGTTTCCCGGTGGCTGGTAGTCACGTGTTTTAACCCATTGATCGGCCCATTGATCGGCATCGGCATAGGTATCTACACAACGATTGGACCTGACCAATCCTGAAGCCCTGGCTCTGGCTTTTGATCTTAGGCGCCCCGTTAACCACGCTGCCCGAACGCAGGCAAGCCAGCTCCCACATGAGAGCGATGTACACCCAAGAAAACCTAGTAGCATGATGGGCCGCCTTCGCAAGCAAATCGAATCACCGCACCGCCGCTCCCACAGGTCCGGCGTAACACTCAAAGTTGTGTAGATACCTACCCACTGATCGGAGGTCCACGATGAACCCACACAGCACCGCCCTTGTCCTGATCGAGTTCCAGAACGACTTCACCACACCCGGCGGGGTGTTTCATGATGCGGTCAAAGACGTCATGCGTATTGGCGATATACTGGCGAACACTGCAACCACGGTGCAGCAGGCGCGCAAGCTGGGCGTGAAGATCATCCATTTGCCGATCCAGTTCGCAGAGGGTTACCCGGAGCTGACCACGCGCGACTATGGAATATTGAAGGGTGTGGCTGATGGCAGTGCTTTTCGCACCGGCAGTTGGGGGGCGGAGATCACCGAGGCTGTGGGCCGCGAGGCCGGCGATATCCTGGTGGAGGGCAAGCGTGGGCTGGATGGTTTTGCGACGACGGGGCTGGACCTGGTGCTGCGCAACAACGGCATCCAGAACTTGGTGGTGGCAGGTTTTCTGACCAATTGCTGCGTCGAAGGCACGGTGCGTTCAGGCTACGAGAAGGGCTACAACGTGGTCACCTTGTCCGACTGCACGGCAACCTTCACCAGCGAACAGCAGCAGGCCGCCGAGCAATTCACGCTGCCGATGTTTTCCCAGGTGCTGCAACACACACAGTTCCTGGAAACTCTCAGCCGTTAAGGGAGATTCCCGAACAGACCGTCGCAGGCACCTTGTGCCGGCGCGGTCGCTGTTGCCAGGCAAGTTGCGCTTGCACCCGGGCGACGGCTTCTCATCATCCGGACGCACGACAACCACACGGAAACCGTGGTCGTAACCTTCGATTTGCAACGCCACCATCAACCGGGCTTTCGACAATGCACCCAACAAGCAGAACAGGGTGACGCCAATTGTAAATATCGTACGCGTGTGTAGGCTCACCCTTTTCGGTACAGAACTCATCAAAGTTTGATGACTGGCCGCCATCAGATAGGTGTATGAAGGTTGAGTCCTATCCTTGTGGGCTTCTCGAAACTGCCTCACAACCAGGCGCCCGAGCCGCCAATCGTCGAAGATTGGTTCACGCCGGTTCACCACGGCGGTCAGCAAGTAAACGTCCCCTGCTTGTGACACTCTACCGATTCGCAAACGGCCTGATTTGTTCGAAGTGAGCATTCCTTGCCCCCGTTCTATTGAAAGGAGGCAAGGACACTACAGAAAAAAACAGCTAAACAGCGAACCCAAAAGGCGACGAGATATGACCTGTCAGCGGCCCATACGAATGGTGTTCCACACCCGCGTGCGAATCCGGTCGATGTTCAGCGGCATCGCTTCCAGCGCGAATAACTTGCCCATCATTTCGTCGCTGGGGTAGATCTTGGTGTCCGCCTTGATCTCAGGGTCTACCAGGCTATCCGCTGCACGGTTGCCGTTGGCGTAGTGCACGGAGTTGGTGATGTCCGCCATCACCTGGGGCTCCAGCAGGTAGTTCATGAACGCGTAGCCGGCCTTTTCATCGGGGGCATCGGCGGGCATGGCGACCATGTCGAACCAGATTGCGGCGCCTTCCTTGGGAATCTCATAGCCGATCTTCACCCCATTCTTGGCCTCCTTGGCGCGACTTTCGGCTTGCAGTACGTCGCCGGAGAAACCGACCGCCACGCAGATGTCGCCATTGGCCAGGTCGCCGGTGTATTTCGAGGAGTGGAAGTACGCCACATAGGGGCGCACTTTCATCAGCAGTGCCTCTGCCTTTTTGTAGTCCTCGGGTTTTTTACTGTGGGGCGGCAGCCCCAGGTAGTTGAGGGCGATGGGCAGCAATTCCGGGCCGTTATCGAGGATCGCCACCCCGCACTTGCTGAGCTTCTCCATGTACTCGGGCTTGAAGATCAGGTCCCAGGAGTCGACCGGTGCGTTATCCCCCAGCACCGCCTTGACCTTGTCGATGTTGTAACCGATGCCGGTACTGCCCCACAGGTACGGGAAGCCATGGGCATTACCCGGGTCGTTGTTTTCCAGGGCCTTGAGCAGCACGGGGTTGAGGTTTTTCCAGTTGGGCAACTGGCTCTTGTCGAGCTTCTTCAGGGCGCCGCCCTGGATCTGCCGTGCCATGAAGTGGTTGGACGGAAACACCACGTCGTAGCCGGAGTTACCCGTCATCAGCTTGCCGTCGAGGGTTTCGTTGCTGTCATACACGTCGTAGCTGAAACCGATGCCGGTTTGTTTCTGGAAATTCTTCGTGGTGTCCGGCGCGATATAGCTGGACCAGTTATAGATCTTCACCGTCTCAGCGGCTTGGCTGATAGAGGCCACCAACATCATGGGCAACAGGGCAATGGCTTTCATGGTTCGATTTCCTGGCGATTTTAGGGCTGTTTTTATGGCAGGCGATCAAGGATCAAAGCGTTACAAAATCAGTACGTAGGTTTTGCGCACGGTTTCCTGGATGTCCCAGATACCGGTGCTGTTGGCCGGCAACATCAGTGCGTCACCGGCTTGTATGTGAACGATTTCACCGTTGTCAGGGGTGAAAGTGCAGCGCCCCTGGATAAAGTGACAGAACTCCTGGGCCTTGATCTGCCGACGCCAGCGGCCCGGGGTGCATTCCCAGATACCGGTCTCGACGCCGTCGCTGCGTTCAACGCTCAAGGTCGAGGCCACGGCGATCGGCTCGCCCAGGGGCACCGCCACTGGTGATGAGTCCGGCAGGTGGGCATGCAGGGTGTCTTTGAACTGAGTGATGCTCATGGCGTTTTCTCGTGTAGGTGAAACGGCTCAATGCATGAAACCTTCCATGAATCCGGCTATGCCGATCGCCAGCTTGCGGCGCCAAGGTGCTGTGTTGGGGTTGGCCAGCACCTGGTCTTCATGGACAAAACTGCGAATGATCGCGTTGTAGCCAAGCCAGCGGCATGGCTCCGGCTCCCAGGCCTTGAGCGCGTGCAGGCCACGCTCGCGGATCACCCAGGGTTGGTGGATCAGCGGTGTGTCGCGACCAAGGATCAGGTCGGCCAAGGTGCGGCCGCCCAGGTTGGTGGCACCGACGCCCTCCCCGCCGTAACCACCGGCCAGGGCGATGCCGGTCTTGTGATCGCAGAGCATGTGCGGGCGGAAACGGCGCGACATGCCAAGGTTGCCGCCCCAGGAATGGGTAATTCGCACCTTTTTCAGCTGTGGGAAGAGTTCGCCGAACAGGTAGCGGCGCAGTGCCACTTCGCTGTCAGTCAAATCAAAGTTGTGGCGCAATTTGCCGGCGAACTGGTAACCGCCGCGGGCGCCGAACACCAGGCGGTTATCCACCGTACGCTGACCATAGGTGACCTGGCGGCTACTTTCGCCAAAGGCCTGGCCATGGCTCAGGCCGATTTCATCCCAGGTACCGGCGGGCAGCGGTTCGGTGGCAACGATCAGGCTTTGCACCGGCAACTGGTATCGGCCCAGGGGCGGCAAGGTATTCGCGTAACCTTCGACAGCCGGCACCACCCAGGCAGCGCGCACACGGGCCTTGGCGGTGCGCACAGTACCGGACTGCCAGTGGGTGACCGGACTGTTTTCATAAATCGTCACGCCCATGCTCTCCACCACCCGCGCAAGACCGCGCACCAGCTTGGCCGGGTTGATCGTGGCGACATGGGAGGTATGGATACCGCCATAGGGCTTGGCGATGCGGATCTGTTCAGCCAACTGTCGAGGGCTCAGCCAGCGGTAGTCGGCTTCGGTCAGGCCTTGGGCGTAGAGTTTGTCCAGATAAGCGCGCAGGCTGCCTTCCTGTTCGGGATAGCGCGCGGCGCAGTACAGAGCGCCGCCCTTGCGGAAGTCACAGTCGATACCTTCACGGGTCAGGACCTGGGCCACTTCATCGGGAATGCCATGCAACAGGTCGAATGAGGCGCGGCGCTGTTCAGGCGCAAGGCCGGCCAGCAGGCGGTCTTCGCCCAGCAGATTGCCCATCAGCCAGCCGCCATTACGGCCCGAGGCGCCGAAGCCGGCGGTTTGCGCCTCGATAATCGCGATCTTCAGCTCAGGCGCCTGGCGTTTCAGGTAGTAGGCGGTCCACAGTCCCGTGTAACCGGCGCCGATAATGGCCACATCGACGTCCAGGTCATGCTCAAGGGCCGGCCGCGCCGACAGCGGGTCGTCCAGTTGGTCCATCCATAAACTGATAGTGCGCCATGCCGGCATGCCAAGTTCCCCAACCACGTTTCGATGGGGGGATCCTAGAACTGCGGGTTATTCGCTGTCTTGCGCGCGTGCACGCAGGGAAATTTGTTTGACGTAGGCCTTGGGCGACTGGCCAGTGTGCTGGCGGAAGGCGCTGTAGAACGCCGACAACGAATTGAAACCGGCGGCGAAGGCCAGGTCGTCGACCTTGATCGGTGGCTGCGCTGTATCCAGTGCGGCCAGCAGGTGCTGGAGCCGAGCCTGGTTGACGTAGCGGTAGAAACTTTGCCCCAGCACCTGGTTGAGCAGATAGGAAATCTGATTGCGGCTGTAGCCACATTCCTTGGCGACGCGCTGCAGATCCAGTTCCGGGTCCAGATAAGGTTGCCTGCGCTCGAAGTACTGCTGCAAGTCATTGGCCATATGCCCCAATTGCTGGGGTGACAGGCCCAGGCGGCTGACGCTGGGGCGCTGGGCCTGGGAGGGTTGTTCATGCACCAATGACGCGTACTCATTGACGCGCCAGATCAACCCGTCGCGGACGGTGATGGCTTCGCTGGTACGGAATGACACCAGCCCCTGACCGCCGCGCAAGGTAATGCGGTACTGGATGAATGCCGTGTCGCCATCGGCGCGGATGCGGTCGGTATGTTCAATGGCCTCGTCGGCTTCCCGGGGCATGCTGGCTTGCAGGTACTCACGCAGTTCGGCGTAACCGACCACACGGTTCTGGAAAAAGTCGTGGTACTGGATGTCCGGGTGGTAGTAGGACATCACGCCGTCAAGATCGCGATGACGCCAGCACAGGTGGTGGCGCAGCACCAGCTCACGCGTGGCGTGGGTGTTATGGCAATCATCGTCTGGCGCGATGTCGGGCATGGAAGGCTCTGAGGCGGGTAAACCTCGGAGATTGCCGAATTTTGCCACTGCCGACAATGGCCAATTGGAACTTCGCATTAGTGGCATTGTGCCTAATCGTTAGTAAGAGATGACCCACATCAAGTGAATGGCTGAGAACCGCCGAACGGGGCAGAAAAAGTCACCTTGTACTTGCGAACGAATGCTATTTTTAGCTTCTACGACGCCACGACCAGTGACGGTCCTGGCCCCCTGCCGCGAGCTAAAGGAAGCGCTCAATGAACAAGGTGGGCAACATGAACAAAGTGACATTCCCCAACGCCTGCCAGCTGATGCGCTGGCATTTTCATCCGATGGGCTTCGAGGGCAGCATGGATGCGCCCGGCAGTATGGTCGCCCGCCTGTTCGACCGGGCCAGCGGCGAGACGCTGATTGCCATCGCCGGCATCCCCTGCGCCACTGTGATGAATGCTGCCGACGTGGAGCGGATTATCGAGGCGGTGGAGGATGAGTTGGAGTCGTTTGTGCCGCCGTTGTCGCTGAGGGCCTGATCCCGCAGCCAACAGAAAGATGGTCAACTGTGGGAGGGGGCTTGCTCCCGATAGCAGAGTGCCAGTCACAACCCTGTCTCTTCTCCTCTTCCCCCCCCCCACCCG